>JAIEQI010000036.1 GCA_019747875.1 Candidatus Obscuribacterales bacterium | reverse complement strand
CGCTTCGCGCTATGGGCGGACGGGACGTCCGCGCTCCATACGAGATCAATGGCCCATTACAGTCGGCCACTTTACAGGGTGGCCACACGTAGTAGGCCAAAATGCGACGAGAATGGCCTACTGCGTGTGGCCACTTTACAGCGTATCCACATGCACTAGTTCAAATGCGAAGAGGATGGCCTGAGCTGACCGGTTAAACCTAGACATCGATACAAACTTCGCATAGCAGCGCGCGCAACGTGGCACATAGGTCCTAGAGGTACGGCTACCGTCAGCCCATCGCCGAC
Organism: Candidatus Obscuribacterales bacterium; assembly: GCA_019747875.1. Classification (GTDB taxonomy): domain Bacteria; phylum Cyanobacteriota; class Vampirovibrionia; order Obscuribacterales; family Obscuribacteraceae; genus JAIEPM01. The sequence continues at coordinate 64,025 of JAIEQI010000036.1, read as the reverse complement.
ATGCCACATCCCGCCTCGCATTCCTTACGGCAAGCGCCGATAAGGCAGTTGTATATAAAATGAGATTCTGACTAATCACCCCAGGTGTCGGTAAATGTTTTCCAGAAATATAAGTAAAACTCCTTCGCTAGTTCTTCTTGCACTTTCGCTGTCAGTGGCGATCAGCGTTTTCGCAGCGACTGATTCTGAAGCTGCGCCTAAGCGTCGGGGCGGTGGCGGAGCCAGACCATCAGGCGGAGTGTTTTTGCAGACACCAAACCCAACAACGCCGGTCGAGCACAACAACCGCGGAGTCGAGCTGGGAAGCAAAGGAATATGGGCAGATGCAATTCGCGAACACGAAATCGCAGTTGAGATGGACGCATACAACACGACATGGCGAACAAACTTATCGGCTGCGCACCTGGAATACGGAAAACACTTGCGAACGAAGAACAAGCACCTGGCGGCCAGCGAGTTTCGCAAAGCGATGTTCGTGGATCCCGCAAACGCCGCTGCTGATGCGGAGCTAGACCAATTACTAAGAAGCCAGGGGCAAGACCCCATGAATTTGAACTTCAGACAACGGCTTGCCGACGACGCCGACGTCAACGCGCAGTACGACACCGCAATTGTTGAGTATAGAAAATGCTTGAAGATGAGCGGCTCGCCAAAAAATCGTGCGGCCCTTGGACGCTGCTTGCTAAAGGCCGGCAAACCGGTGGATGGCTTTAAGGAGCTGCGATCCGCCGTCGGCGATTCCAACTGGGCGAACGACGAGCGCAACGAGCTAGCAGCTTGCCACCGGCAACTGGGCGATATCTTGAAAGAATTCGCTATGAAAGCGAAAGACCAGGGCAAGGGCACAAAAGGAATGCAGCGCCTCGCCAATGCAGCCATTGAATACAGGCGAGCCGTCATGCTCAATCCGTCTGACGGCTCGGCTATCCAGGGTCTAATTGAAGTAGCCCAACATGCAGTATCCATCAGGCCGAGCTTCGATAATCATTTACTTTTGGGTGGAGCATATTTGCTTGGCGGAAAGTTTCCACAAGCTCAAGCCGAATATAAGGAATGCTTCAAGCTCGGACCAACGAGATCTGAGCTCGGAGCAGCGCGCATAGCCTACCACCAGGCGGTAGCACGTTCGCCAATCGCGTCCGATACGCAGGTAGCCGAGAGCGTCGCTACTATCAAAAAGCTCATTGACGACAACGCAGAAGATGCACGCCTCTGGTACATACTTGGACGCCTGCGCGAGCACCAGGTCGACTATGAGAAAGCCAAGAAATGTTATGACAAGGCTGTCTCGATCAATCCTTTAATAGATCCAGACTTGAAAGCTGCGTTAGTTAGATTGGGCGCCTCACCAGCAGTTGCAAGCACGACGACGCCGACTAAGACACCGGAGCAGTCAAAGGAAGCTCTGGCAAAAGCGATGAAAGAAAAAGAATATGCTGACATCGAAGGACTGATCGACGGTGGTGAACATGACAAAGCAATCGAAAAAGCTCAAGAGATGTTCTCGAAAGATCCAAAAGACGGACGCACTGCTTTCTTAATTGGTCATGGATACGAAAAGAAAGGCGATGCCGATATGGCGAAAGGATTTTATCGGACGGCGTCTGCACTGGGCTATACTAATGCTTCGCGATTCGTCAATCAGATCGACGCAAACAGAGTGCAACCCAAAATTGATGAAGGCAACAAGCTGAAGCAAGATGGAAAATATTTGGAAGCAGCCAGCTCCTTCCGCGATGCGCTTGCAATCAGCCCCGAGAGGGCAGACGTTCACAGACTGTTGGCTGAATGTCTCCTCAAAATCGGCGACAAGAAGGGCGCTCAAGACGAAAACGCTGAGGCTGATCGCCTCGATCGCGGGGACAAGCCGAAGGTCGGTGATTCGGGTTCCGAAAGCGATAATGATGGAAAAAAGATAGGCAAAAAGACGGCTGAAAGCAAACCAGCCGAAGAAGGCATGAGTGCCGCTGCTCTTGAAATGACCACGGCAAAACCAAAAAAGAAATAGAGTGTTCGTTATGTACTGGAAGCCACAATCACCAAATTCATCAAAGAAAAGAATCTTGCTGCTGGCATGCAGCCTTTTCTTGCTTCCATCACTAGCACCGGCCCCCATGCAGGCAGCTGCGCCACCAGCACCAGCAGCCACGCCGGCGACACCACAGGCAGTGCCCGAAGCGAAAACCTACGTCATTGAGGATGCAGATACATTCCTTACGCAGAACAAGTACAAACAAGCAGAGGAGGCTTATCGTTCGCTGCTGCCTGATGATAGCAGCGGTGACGCCTATGCCGGCTTGGCTGTATCTCTTGCAAAGCAAGGAGCGCCATCGAAGATTCTTGAAGCAGAAAAAATACTTCGAAAGGCAAAAGGCAATTTCGCTGACAATCCAAACGTTACTGCCGCGGCCGGCTACGTTTCATTCGTGCACTCTAAGTCAGTCGCCTCGCCCGCCAAGAGAGACCAGTACCTGGAAGCGTCAGAGACCCTCTGCAAGAAATCAATTCAGAGCAATCCCGACATTCTGATCGCACAGCAAACACTTGGTCTTGTCAAAATTGCACAAGACGATCTGGAAGAGGCGGTCGAGCCTTTGAAGAAAGCAGTTGGTCTGGCCGAGAATCCGGTCAACCTGACTTTACTGGCCCAAGCATTGCTGCGAATTGATCCCAAAGATAAAGACGCTGAAACTTACGTTGACAAAGCTTTGAAGATGGATAAGAACTATCATCCAGCGCACCTACAGAAGTCGGTGATCTTAGCGCAGGCCGGCAAGCCCGAAGATGCATTTTTGGAATTGCACAACATTCCGAATCAGTACCGTTCCTTTGATTGGTATCTAGTTGAAGGTGATATCTACAGGAAGCAAGGCGATGGACCAGCGGCGCTGGCCTCATGGCGGGAATCCATTCGTTTAGACCCACACAGTCCCGAAGCCTACAAGCACATGGCCGAGTTCTATGCCATGCGCGGCGACGGTGAACTTGGTATAGCATCTTTGCACGATGCACTGGAAATTCTTCCGAACGATTTGACGCTTCGCCAGCAGCTGGCTGAGCTAGCTTTGCGTCAGGACAAACTGGATGTCGCTGAATCTGAGTATCGAACGATATTAGCATCCCAACCAGATGATCCGGGATCGCTGCTTGGCCTATCGCGCGTTTATTTCCGCAAGGCCCGTAAAGAAGGACAGTATCCGCCAGGCTGGCAGCAGCTGATGGATCAACTGCAAAACGTAATTGCCGAGCATGGAGTCAAAGGTAAGCTGATGCGGGGCGGCGCCAGCAACTTGCAAGACAGCATTGAACTTTCAGAAGGCGAGAAAGCGTTGGCACAAAATCGCTTCAAAGAAGCGCGCCAGCACTTCCAAACCGTCATCAACAACAAGAAAGACAATGCGTATGATCTGCTGACGCTAGGAGAACAAGCATTCTACGATGGTGATTTGTCCTCCGCCGAAGAAGCGTTCAACTATGCCAAGCAAATGTCCGATGCCGCGCCGCGAGCGGAGCAGGGCATCAGTAAAATTATCGCCCAGAGAAACGAAGCTGCCAGGCAAACAAAACTTGGCGATGCAACTCGTACAATCCCGGAAGTCGCGCTTGATCATTACAAACAAGCACTGATTGCCGACCCACAACACAGCAACGCCTACTACGGGCTCTTCTGCCTCTACGGAAAAACGAAGAAGCCGGATGTGGATCAAGCTGTCAACTACGGAAACGCTTTCCTAGAGCTAGTCGACGACGGCAACGCACAGAGAACGGATGTCGAAACGACGATGGCCAAATTAAAGAAGATAGACAAACCGAAAAAGAAGAAGTAAATATAGAGCTGGCGAACCGCCGCGAAAAGGGTTTATCGGGAGCTTGCAAGCTGGTAAAGAGAGCTCACTAAAGGCAGTAAGGAGAAGGAAATGGTTGAGAGGAAAAACAGATCAGATACAGATCGCATGAATCCTCCGCCGGAATCATCGGGAAAGGCTCGTAACATCACAGAAACCGAAGCCTGGAAATCCTCAAGCCGCGGAGCAAAACGTTTTTGGGTCAATTACAAGAACATTCTGAAAGACAGCTTCAACCGCATGACGCGGCAAGAGCAAGAAGACCTCATCATCAAGTTCGCAATGATCGTCACCCTCGGAGTTACCTGTCTTGTTATTTTGATCTTCTATCCGGTGACACCACGCTTGATGCGCGTACTCGGCTTACCTGTTGCGCTGCTAGTCGCCTGGTGGGCCGGACGGCGTATAGTTGGACCTGTTGTGATCGATCGCATGGAAGGTATGCTCCGCAAAGATCGAGATAACGACAATTACTAGATGTTCGTAGTTCGCCGGGCTATCGCCCTTTTACCGTCAAATCACTGGCTATCACCAGATCCTGCAATGCCAAATCTGCAAACCATAAAAATGATCGCCGGCGCCACTATTGTCATAACAGCAATATGCATAATGTTGCCGGGGGTTATGGGTTATGCGTTCAGCCTCGCCAGGCTGGCAACTATCATCATAATTGCGGTGGTGGTCTCCAGTGCATTGGCGCTAGCGGCACAGTTTTTGATAAAAAGGAATAAGAGACCTGTCACATTGGGAAAAGATGTAAACGTTTCGCTTGTAGAAAGGGCGACTCCACAAAAAGAGGTTCAGGGAGAATGAATAGCCAAATGGAAATACGCTCCAGCAGTTCGCCGGGCTGTCGGCCCGCATTCCTTATTGCCTTGAGTCTTTTTGTCATCGCGGGCTTGATGCCAACCGATGTAGCAGCACAACAACGAACAAAGCGCTCAGATCCAAACACATACTATCGCGCCGCACATTCGATGAGCGGCAAAACAATCATCCTTCCGATTGGAACCACTTTCGAAGGAAGAATGAGCACCAGCATCAGCTCCGCCCAGAGTCATGCCGGACAGGCTTTCGCTATTATTCTTTCATCGCCCCTACTGGCAAATGGAACCGATGTCGTTATTCCGGCTGGATCAGAGGTGATCGGAGAAGTAGTGGAGGCGATTCCATCAAGAGCATTTCCGCGCAAGAAGAAAATGCCTCCAACTCGCGGGAAACTGCGGATTCAACTTAACCAACTGCGTACACCAGACGGAACAAGCTATCCACTTGTCGCCAGCCTGGCAGGTGAAGTCGAAGATACAAAGGGCGGTCGAGGGAGGACCGGCCCACAGCTCGGCTCCAACGTCGCTTATGTTGGTAGCGCTGCTGCATTCGAAGCTGTAGCTCCTGGAGCAAATCGATATGGCGGCGGACGTGGCGGACAACAAGGACGAGGTCCAGAGTACGTTCGCAAGCGTGAGTTCATGTCGCACGAAATTTACGGAACGGGTGGGGACCGAAATCAAGGCGATGATGGCAACCGAATCCGCTCACTAGTCGTCCGCAAATACGATTACTGGATCGACGAAGGGTCACCACTGACGGTGCGCACCGGCGCCCCACTCAAGCTTGGAATTGCCGCTCCCGGAGCTGGAGTTCCACTAGGCAATGTTGACGATGAACCGGATGAATCACTACCAGGTCGCAGCTTGAAGAATGCCGGCTCCGACATCCCGCCAATCGGCGGTGAAAACTTTCCAGCTCCAAGCTCAGCAAGCCCGCCGAGCAACACCATGCAAGCCCCAGTGCAAGCACCAGCCCAAACACCAGCCGCCAGCGGTGCAGGGAAATCTCCATCTTCAGATTTCTAGAGATTGCAAAACCATGCTTTCGAGATCCTAAATCAACCACTTCTACAAATTCTTTACCGCATCTTGCTAGTCTTAGCGAAGCGAAACTGGTAAAGCTCGCAATTAAAATTAAGACACAATAGCAAAGAGCGCTCCCAAGAGATGGGAGAATCTTGACTATGAGCCATTCCGAGTCAGACGATCTGCCATTTGTTTTAGCCATGACTGGCGCTAGCGGTTCCATTTATGGACTTCGCTTGTTGCAGTACTTGATGGAAGTGAATCAGCCGGTGGATTTGCTTGTGTCCAAAGGTGCACGGCAGGTGATGCTGGAGGAGATGGGGCTGACATTGGGAGAAGATCTCAAGGCTTCCATGTTGAATTATTTGAGTCTCCCAGCAGATTCGCCTGTTAATCTGCATCGCCTAGATAATTACGGTGCCTCCGTTGCGAGCGGTTCTTATCGCACCAGAGGAATGGGTATCGTTCCATGCAGCTTGGGCACGCTTGGCGCTGTCGCAGCTGGACTCACGGAAAGCCTTATCCACAGGGCGGCAGTCGTCACACTGAAAGAGCGCCGACCATTTCTGATTCTCCTTCGTGAAATGCCGTTTGGGCAAATTCAGCTCAAGAACATGCTTACACTTTCGGAAGCTGGAGCAATCGTGTGCGCTGCTTCGCCAGGCTTTTATCACAAGCCGCAAAGCGTTTCAGACATGGTTGATTTTGTGGTTGGACGAGTTCTGGATCAATTCGGATTTGATCACAAGCTCTTCAAACGCTGGAAAGAAGATGCTCGCCCAATAAAGGCATTAGATACTGCCGGATGAGCGCCGCGAAAGAGTCAGAGGAAAATGAAAAGCCGACATTTCCATTTGGAACGATTGTCGGTTTTCACGGTTTGAAAGGCGAAGTAAAGGTTCGCCCTTCAACTAATAGCCCAGATCTGCTTTTCGAAGTTGAGAAAGTGCAGACAAAGGAAACGAAGCACTATCATCCAATCGATCTTGAGATAACCAGTATAGAGTTCGACAAGAAATTGTTTTACCTCACATTCGAAGGCTACGATGACAGAACATCCGTCGAGCACCTGATGGGAGCGGAGTTGCTGACCTGGGAAGATCAAATTCTAGAACTGGAAGAAGAAGAGTTCTGGATCAAAGATCTCGTCGGAATGAAAGTCCTCAATGAAAGGAACGAAGAAATCGGCGAAGTGGTCGACATCGTATATGGTGGCAACGATCTCTTGGAAGTTCGCCGACCACAAGATCCGCCCGGCAAGACGATCCTGATTCCTTTCGTCAAATCTATAGTTCCAACCGTAGACATGGAAGCGCGAAAGATCGTCATAGCCGAGATAGAAGGTCTACTGGAAGCACAGTAAAAAGATCGAAGCCGGCAAGATGCCGGCGCTCCCGGGATCGAACCAAGATTCAACGAACCTGCCTCACCAGCTCCGACCAATATTCACGTGGCCTACCTCCTGTGGCCACCTGCAAAGTGGCCACAAAAGATAGGCCAAAGTGGGCGGAAAATGGCCTACCGCCTGTGGCCACCTGCAAAGTGGCCACAAAAGATAGGCCAAAGTGGGCGGAAAATGGCCTACCGCCTGTGGGCCACCTGCAAAGTGGCCACAAAAGATAGGGCGGAAAATGGCCTACGCCTGTGGCCACAGGCGGGCGCGAAATGCATGGTTCGAACGCAACAATTAGCGCAAGTGTGACTTTCGGAATTATTTGGCACTGTTTTTTCTTCGATATATGTCGCATCAAGACATCCCAATGACGAGATTTTCTCGCGCAGTGTCAACGACTTCTGTGGTGATCGTCCGTAGCTCATTGATTTTGAGTATTCGGTCAATCTGCGTAAACAGACGCTGAATCAATCTGAAGTTGCCATGTGTGATTCGAATGACTGCCGATACTGCTTCCATGTCGGTAAAATCGTCAGGCTGCAAAGTAAGTCCAAGTTCGCGCCACTTGTGCTCCAAAATGAACAGCATTTCCTCACGGCTCAGGGGCTTATATTCATGGGCAAATCCAACTCTTGAGTAGAGTTGAGCATGGCGAGACAAGCGCTTCTCAAGTCCAGGCATGCCCACTAGCACTAGTCCGATGCGCCCGCGGTCGGAAATGTCGCGCATTTGTTCTAGTCCTTGTAACCTCAGTCGATCTGCCTCGTCAACAATAATCAGCTCCGTGCAATCCTCCGGTGTGTGGAATGAATGACTGAGTTCTGAGTTTTCATCGCGATTGGCGTCCCTGACGACGAATTTAAGATGGTGCCGGAGCTTGCTCACTTCAGCATCAATTTGTTTGGGCGTGTTGCTTACGGTTGGTGTATAAACAATAGTGCGGCACTGTTTCATATCCTCCGGTGGATTATCTTCTCTCGGGTTGGCGGCCAAATACTCAAGGACATCGCTGTGAGCGTAATGGCGAGCGGAGATTGTTTTGCCCACGCCAGGCAATCCATAGCACATGCCGATGTAGCGATTGCGCCGGCAAGCTTCGCAGAATTCAACAAATCTTTTGTACTCTTTCGTGATCAGGAAGTCCGACTCACCAATCTTTTCAATCGTTTTCATAACGTTTTAGCTTTTTGGCTCCTTTCGTAGCGACGGTTTTCGCCAGCACCACATCTGGTGCCTCTTTTGGCTGGTGAACACCCAGAAACCTGTCTACAATGGCGGACCGGTTAGTAATAGCTGAGCGCAATTCCTTGCGTTGCTCGTTTCTTGCTTTCACCAATGATTTAAGGCTTACCGTCTGGTCCGCCAGTTCCGCGCATACCGCGCGGCAGAGAAAGTTGTTGTTAGTGTAAACAATGATTTCTCCTAAGTCACGCGGGTCATAGCGCAACATAACGTACTCGCCGACAAAACCAGCAAGGTTTATGTTCATATACCTGAAGCCTTGAAAATGGATGCCGTCTTGGTGGACCCGGCGAGTTTTTGCCACTGTCAAAAGCAGAAGATCTAGCTGCTCAAACGTCTCAGGAACACGGGGAATGAAGCCGTTAGCTTCCCAACGTTCTTGTGGTGCTGCTTTTGTCTCGCCATGTGGCCGGCTCAGATAATCATTCAAAAGCCAGGTGCGGAACGCCTGGTCAAGATCGTCTAGTGTCAACTTTGCTTGTACGTCCTTAGTTCCATTTGGTGCATGACCGGGGATGCCCGGAAGAAATAGTTGATTGACTGTGCCGAAAAAGCGTTCCATTTTGCCGCGGCCACGCGGCTGCCCAACGGTAGAAAATATCAGTTCAAACTTCAAATCGATTGACACTTGTTCCATGTGCAATGATGTGAAGTCGCTGCCGTGGTCTGTGTAAAACTGATCCGGGATACCATAGACATGCCATCGTGGATCTTCTTTGCGCCAAATCGCTTGGCGCAAAGCCAGTGCCGTTCTAAGTGCTGAAGGTGCTTCAAAGGATAAGAAGTAACCGGCAACTGCTCTGCTGTAGTCATCAAGAATGACAGTAAGCCAGGGCTTTCTGGCTTTTTTGTTGCTGTCCAAAAGCCAGCAATCCAATTGTGTATGATCAGCTTGCCAGATTTGATTGGCAGCCTTTGCTTCACGCCTATAAATCAAATCGAATGCTTCTTTGTAAGCCTTTGTGCCTTCATGAGCCAAAGTGATGAGAGCCGGATCTATTTTTCTCACGATGTCGTAAACGGCACTGTAGCTGGGGACGGGTAAGTCTTCGTGTTTGCAGATATCAACAACTGTTCTATAGACAAAAGCCACCGAAGGTGGTGGCTTTCTGAGACAGAGCCCTTCGATGCAGGACTGGACTTGTGGGTTTACGGCACGACGCACGCCTTTATCGCTGCGGCTCTGGCGTATTAGACCAAACAGACCGCCTTGACGGTAACAATCGATCCAGCGCCGAAGCGTCCTGATAGACACTTTTTGTTCTTCTGCCAGGCGCGAAAGCGAAACACCCTGCTCTAAAAATGGTTGCAATAGGCGATAGCGTTTTTGGGCAAGCTCTTGCTCTTTTGGACTCAGTAGCTTGTACTGGCTTGAATCGGCTTCCACTAGAAGTGCTCCACATAGGTGGCAGCAACTTCTTCAGGTGGATTTGTGTATCGCTGAATGTATCTCTGTGATCTGTGTCCCAGTCTGCGTTCAAGTTCGTAGGCGTCAGCTCCGGTTGCCTTGGCCAATTGGAAGGCAAAAGTGTGTCGCAAATCGTGTGGTCTCAAAGGCGAGATTTGGCGCTCAGCTTGCGTCAGTTCACTATCATGCCAGCGGCCGATCTGTATAAGGATATTGTTGATGGTTTGAGGGGAGAGCCTGCCTTCTGAACGTCTGGCGGACACGCAAGTGGCGCTAAGAAAGAGTGCGGCAATATCGTCGCCGGCATCTTTGACACGTTCAAGTTCTATGTAGTCGGCGAGCGCAAGACGCGCATCATTTGAGAGAAAAACAGTCCGTTCTGTTTTCCCTTTACCTTTGACGTTGAGGATGCGTGCTTTTTTGGCTTGGCGTAAGGCTTGTGGCTCACATGGCTGGACTTGCTCAATGTTCAAACGGACAAGTTCTTCTCGTCTGAGTCCTGTGGAAAGAAGAACATAAACAATGGCGCGGTCTCGAAGAGGACGGCCCTTTGCTTTTATGCGAGTTTCAAGCTCCGACTTGCTCCATTGGCGGCCTTTGAGAGTGTGGAAACGCTCAAGGCGATCGCAGACATTTTTTACTGAGCGCACTTGTGCTTCGCTCAGTGTCCGGGGCTCAAGTGGTGGCAGACCCAGCTCAGAAATTCCTTTTGCCGGGTCACCTGAGGGGAAAAGCCTGCGGTCATGGGACATGATCCAAGTGGTGAAGGCGGATAAGGATGCTAGATGGTTGTTTATCGTCGCCGGCGCGAGCTTGCGGTCTATTAAATGATTCTGCCAGGACAAGACATCGCGGCGCAGGCATGTTGACATGCGTTCGTGTCCGTAACGATCCAAAGTGAACTCTTGGAAACGGTGGAGATGGAGTTCGATTTTCTTGGCAACACCTGATGACCTGACATCCTGGATAGCAAGAGAAAGAAATTGCTCGATCCAATAATTTAGGCTGTCATGAGGCGGGTTCTCTTGTGAACTAAAGAGCGGTTGCACCTTTCGTAAAGTAAACTTGCCGGGATTCTCCATTTTTTCCTAACGAACTTTGGGCGTTTCGGGGTTCATGAGAACTAGTTTACTATACAGAAGGGCTGTTCTGTACAGTAAATTTTGCGCTTCGCTTACTTCATTGGCTTCGCCTATTTCGTCAGTATCGATTATTTTATCTGATTCGATTAATATATTGGCTTCGGTTGTTACGCTAACTTTGAATAAGTGATAAGTTGCGAATATTTATATCGTTGCGAATACTTCGATTGTTTGTTATAATGCGAATAGATTGTTAAGAGGACCAACATCATGAGCACCGCCCTTGAAAAGATCCCCGTGATCCCATCTGAAGCAGATGTGGAAATTGCCAAACAGACCCAAGCAAAACTGTCGGTCTGCGATTCGCATGAGGATAAGTTTGTTTTGTCCAGCAATCGCGGCATGGAGGTGCCCCTGAGCGAAAGCGTTTTCAATGCTCTTGTTCAGGTCGTCGAAGAGACGGCAAAGGGTAACGCTGTAATGGTTGTGCCTATTCACGCCGAGCTTACAACTCAGCAGGCCGCCGATTTGCTCAACGTCTCGCGTCCTTACCTAATTGGACTTTTGTCGAGTCGGCAAATTCCTTACCGCGCAGTCGGTAGGCACAGGCGTATTCTGTATAAAGATCTGATGCAGTACAAGCAGCGCATTGACGAACAGCGCTACGCGGCTCTAGATGAGCTTTCTGCACAGGCTCAAGAATTGAAGATGGGGTACTAAACCCAGTGCAGTCAAGCTTTACTGTAGTCTATGACGCCTGCGTTCTTTACCCGGCACAGCTTCGAGATCTCTTGATGCATTTGGCGATGACTGATTTATTTCGCGCTAAATGGAGTGTGGATATTCACGAGGAATGGATTGCTGCTCTTTTAAGAGAGCGCAAAGACTTGCGCAGGGATCAACTTGAACGTACTAGGCAGCTGATGGACAGCCATGTTCGTGATTGCCTTGTCGAAGACTACGAGCAACTAATTTCTGGATTGCAATTGCCTGATCCTGATGATCGCCACGTGCTTGCTTGCGCAATTCGCTCTGGCGCAAGCCTCATAGTGACTGAGAACTTGCGCGACTTTCCCGCCGGCGATGTAGCTAAATACGGGATTGAAGCAATCGCACCAGATGATTTTGTAGCTGATATTTTCGATCTCGATCCGGCAATCGTAATGGCAGCAATCAAGCGCCACAAGCAAAGCTTGAAGAACCCGCCGAAAACTTGGAATCAATATTTAGATTCCCTCTCTGCTGCTAAAATGCACCAGACTGCGACCCTTACTCGGCAGTATCTACCGCAAGTTTTGCCAGTGGGCGGTGATGCAAATGACTAGCCAAACGTCAATCAAGTACGCTCTTTCTGGAGGTGCTAACGCATTAGTCAAATGGGCGCGAACGCACGCAGTGCCAATAGACTTGACGACGGACAACTTTAGTTCCGAAATGAAAACACTCAGTTGCCTGGATGACATATTGAGCGACAAGCTTGTTGTCTACCTTGGAGAACCTGATCATTTCATTCGGGACAAATACAACTTTCAATTATTGTTCATTCAGTATCTGGCTACCCGCGGCTGGAATGTAATCGGCAAAGAGATCGGGCGGTCGGACGGTCAGAGAATAAACAATTACATCCGTACAGGCGACGAACATCAATGGAATTCCATCGCCCTCTATGGATACCAGCAAGCACAGAGGAGCGATCGAATCGACTTTCCACAAGGGCTCTTAGCCCCTCGTCATGTCATGGACATAGAGCCATTTCGTGCACATGAACTTGCTTTTCTTGGGCAATTGAGAAAGCTCGCCGTGGCAGCCGCAAATGGCATGCGCTTTTTCGGTTACGACATAGACGTTTGTCCTGGTGGTGCTTACGAAGACATCGCGACAACGATTGAACAGCTACATCACCATCCTTATATTGATAAGTTTCGTTATTTGATTGAGCGTGTGCCTAACGAAAGTTGTGGAGATGAGGCTACTCGACTAAATCAGGCAAGACAGTACCTGGTGGATCACTCCTCCGAATTTCACCAAGCGTTAGGAAGCGCCGCTTTTGCAGAACTCGATCGCGATTTGATGTGCTTAGCAGCCAGCTTCCGATTTACAGCGCAAGCGTTCCCGGAACCGACAATTGAACAACTCTGTGGCGCATTTGAAGTCCGCGAACAGTTGATGTGTTCATTGCTAAACAATGTCCTTTCCGAAATGGCTGACAATGACAAACTTGTTCTGTTGGGCCACAATATGCATCTGAGCAAAAAATCGCATTTGCTTAAGTCGTTCAATCTTTGTGGTGCCGATGTTCCCATGTGGCCTTCGGTGGGAACCGCGGTAGCTGAGAAGCTCCCACACAAGGTACTTTCGATTTGGATGTTGTACAACGAGGGTACTCATTCCGGTCCTTACGTCAGTTCCGGCGAACGCTATGTGCACAGCAATGAACACTCAATCGAGGCTTTGCTGGCACAAGTAGGCAATAGTTTTGTCTTGCCGCTTGCTACGATGCCGGCGGACATTCGAGAGTATTTGACGCAGTTTCAAACATTTGCATGCAATGGAGAACCAGCTAACGGCCTGGTTTTAGAGCAGGCTGACGTAATAGTCTTTGTCAACAGAGTTACTGGTCTTTAGAAAGCACCACCAGCGATTCCTACTATTAGTTTTTAAGCCAACGCCTCTTCCAAGAGCCCGAGTTTAGACAAATGCTCTTTGTCGACCGCACGCCTTGGCACCGGATGGATGTACAGGGTTGTTATTTGATTGATGTCCGCTTCCCTTACTTCCGCAAGCGTTAAATTGCGAATGATCGGTTTACAGATCGGTAACACGTTGGCCTGGTAGAGAATCGCAGGCTGGGACGGGCTGTAATGTTGAAGCAAATAGTCAACTAAAACGTTGATGCCACTGGGATCTGACGGGTGTGGATTGAATGTTAGATCGCCAACACAACCAATCTGCCAGATGATCAAAGAGCTAGTAGTGTCGAATTGCCGTTTGTAGACCAGAAAGTCGGTTGCTTCAAATGTCTGGCATCCTTCAACGGACGGATCAATACCTAGATCTGCAAACAAGCAATCTTCGGCTGACACTGCCGCCAACATGTTCGCGCTATATCCTTCAGCTCTTGCCCGCTTAATGGCTTCATGCGAAGGATTAACAAAGATGCCCGGATGTCCATATGAATATTCCACGTTAATCCGGGCAGCGATTCCACGGCAAACCGGGCACCCTTTCCACGCGAAGATGGGCGGCCGTTCCATGGCAAAGTGGGCACCCTGCAAAGAGGCGGGTAAATAGTCGACGCTGGCTGACCCCTCGTCCACACTAGTCCTTTGGTTGCTACCAACAACAGAAAGGACTAGCGATGGCGAACAAGAGGACAGCCATGAGAAGAATACGCGAAGTGTTGAGACTTGTCTTGGATTGCAAACTAAGCAATCGCAAGACCGGTGAGAGTTTGGGAATAGGACGTTCTACGGTCGATGAGTATGTCAGACGTGCATGCGCAGCCGGATTGACTTGGCCGCTGTCGGCAGATCTGGACGACGCTGGACTCGAAGCACTCCTGTTTCCACCGGCAGCGCCCAGCAGCATCATGCGACCGGAACCGGACTTTGTCTGGATGCATGAGCAACTCAAACAGCCAGGGGTGAATCTGTCACTGCTCTGGCACGAGTACAGAGAACGACATCCAGATGGCTATCAGTACTCGGCCTTTTGTGGGCATTACAGAACATGGCTGGCACAGCACACACTGAGCATGCGCCAAGTTCATCGTGCTGGCGACAAGATGTTCTCCGACTTTGCCGGCACCAAAATTCCCGTCGTTGACCCCACGACGGGCGAAGTCCAGTATGCGCATCTTTTTGTGACTGCTCTTGGCGCTAGCGGCTTCGGCTTCGGTAAAGCTTTCTGGTCCGAAGGCACCGAATCTTGGTGCGCCGGACACATCGATGCGTTCGGATACTTTGAAGGCGCTCCTCAGCTCATTGTCCCAGACAATCCAAAAGCGGCTGTGATCAAAGCGTCCCCATACGAACCGGAGTTAAACAGCTCATTCCAGCAGATGGCCGCACACTACGGTTGCGCGGTGATGCCGGCACGTGTCAGGAAGCCAAAGGACAAGCCGAAAGCAGAATCAACTGTTCGCCTCTACACGACTTGGGTAATTGCGCGACTGCGGCATCGAACATTTTTTTCCTTGCGAGAATTGAATGACGCCATTCTCGAAATGGTCGACATGGCAAACAACAAGCCATTCAAAAAACAACCTGGCTCGCGGCGAGATCTGTTCGAGCGCCTAGACAAACCGGCCCTCAAACCACTGCCGCTCGATCGTTGGGAATTTGCAGAACTGCGTCGTGCACGAGTCGACGTCAGCTACCATGTTGACGTCGACGGACGTTCATACAGCGTGCCACATCAACTGGCTCGAAAGGAAGTCGAGCTGAGGTTGACTGCTAGAACAGTCGAGGTCCTGTTCAAAGGACATCGTGTAGCAAGCCATGCTCGCTGCCTGATACCGGAACCAGCAACCCTCCAAGAGCACATGCCTCCTCATCATCGCTGGTATGCTGAGTGGAGTCCCAGCCGTTTTCTGTCCTGGGCTGCCAATATTGGTGTTGCCACCACCCAGCTGATTGAGAAGCACCTTGCTTCGGCAAACCATATAGAGATCTCATACCGAAGATGCATCGGCATCCTGAAGCTTGCAAAAGCCTACGGCAGTGATCGATTAGAGTCCGCTTCGCAGCGGGCTCTGGCAACCGGCGCGATGTCCTACAGCAACATCAAGTCAATGCTAAAAACCGGAATTGATCGCCGCCCATTGCCAGCGGATCAACTACCCACCCATCTGCATATTCTTCACGAAAACATTCGTGGCGCCAGCTATTACGTAAACGAGGAGAACCAACATGCTCATTCAACCAACGATCGAGAACCTGAAAATGCTCAAGCTCTTCGGTATGATCCAAGCCCTGGAATCTCAGATGCAGGTGCCTGATCACAGGGACCTTTCATTCGAAGATAGGTTTGGCATGATCGTCGACACAGAGATGATTATTCGCGAAAACAAAAAAATGAACTCTCGGCTCAAAACAGCAAAACTAGCCCAGTCTGCCGCCATCGAAGACATCGAGGTAAAGGGCGCACGCGGTATCGACAAAAGTACCCTTGCCGCCCTGGCGACCTCGGACTGGGTACGGCTGCACCAGAACGTCATCATCAGCGGTGCCACAGGCGTGGGCAAAAGCTACCTGGCTTGCGCCCTCGCTCACAAATCATGCCGCGATGGCTTCACGGTTGTCTACGAACGTGTATCACGTCTACTCGAAGGACTCTCGCTGGCACGTGTCGATGGCAGCTACAACAAAAGACTAGCGGCAATCAAAGACAAAGATGTCCTCGTCCTCGACGACTTCGGTTTGGCACCACTCACCGCCGAACAAAGGCGCGACCTGCTTGAAGTATTAGAAGATCGCTACGATAGAGGATCAACAATCATCACCAGCCAGCTGCCCATCGAACATTGGCATGAAATCATCGGCGACCCAACAATCGCAGATGCAATCCTGGACCGCGTGGTACATAACTCTCATAAGCTTCATCTAAAAGGTGAATCTCGCCGCAAGACAAAAGCAAAGGATCTGCAGTTAGCCAGCTAGGAAATTTAAATGCCAGCGTCTACACATCACTGCCAACTGACAAGCTGCCCACCTTGCGTGGAACAACTGCCCACTTTCGCGTGGAACGACTGCCCATTTTTCGTGGAATATTCATCCATAAAAGGCAGCGCACACATCTTGCCCTTTGCGCACCTCTTCCAAAATGCGTTCAACCATCTCGCTGTAGGTGATACCACGATCTTTTCCATCTTCATACAAGAAATGGAGGGATTCAGCAGTAGGATTGAGTTCTCGTATCCATGCGGCTGTTAGTGGATCAGCCACCAAATAAAGGACCTTGTTAGCAGCCTCTATAGCGGCTTGTGATTCCATCGTCATTTGCGTAAATCGGATGCCGGTGCCGACGACGGTTAGACTTCCAGAATGCATTATGCTAAATCCCCCATTTCATCAATGTCTTCAGTGTTAGCGCTTCGTCACTGCCGAAGCTGCTGTGAATACGAGAACAGTGCCCATCAATGCATGCGGTTCATCGCCCATTGCGGAGCGGATTAGGTTTTCATCCATTGTCTTAAGGAGTGTTTGTTCTGCATAGGTGAGTTCGCTATTTTTCAGTACGGAATCTGGATCTTTTACAAAGGAATCCAATTTCGCTTTGTCTTTGCATAAGTGGAGAACAAACTGCGTGAATTTGGAAGACATGACAATTCTCCTTGATCTGAGTCACGAATAGGGTGACCCAGTTTAGCCGCGTGACATCCGATTACGATCAGATTTTCATGACTAGCATTCGGGATTCTTGACGACTTCTTCATTTGCCACTTATTCCAGAAGAAATGCCGCCAAATAATTCCGAAAGCTGTTAAGGCTGGGAGCAATGACAAATTGTTCGTTCAAAAACGCCTTTGGGAATCATTATGTTCACCGCATGTGGTATCACCTCGACAATTGCTGGTGCGTGTCCATTAATGTCGCCATCGAGCATTAATGGTGCTTCATTGGCGGGACACGAAGATTGTATTCGTTGGCTAGTCGAAACAGGAGGCTCCAACACTTCGATTTTAGCTTTTCGTACATGCAAAATTTCATATGGTAAGCGTGTTGAAGCACGACCAAGAAAGAACCATTTAGCGAAATGCAAAGTTATATCAATCATTTCGCCATAAGTGATTGGATTGAGGACGCACAAATCAAGTGTTCCATCACAGATCTGGTGGACATCGACGCCCTGTCCGATCCCCATGTCAATTGCGTTGGTGATCAATAAACCACGGACGCGCCGTTCAAAAATGCCCTGGTCGCTGGTTATTCTAAGGCGAATCGGAGCGCTCCTGACCGCCTTCCACAAAGGTTTGATGTAAGAAAACAATTTCCAGCGCCTTTTCTCAGCCGGACTGGGTGCAGCAATTGCTTCAGCTAAGGGACCTATCCCTGCATCGACGGTAAAATAGTGGCCATTTGCTTTGCCCAAATCTATGCAGATAGCTTTGCCGTTTAATATAGTATCGACCGCATGAGTGACTCGATGGCGTTCGCTAGCGCTTACTAAACCCAAGCTACGAGCCAGCAGATTTCCAGTACCGATGGGTACAATTGCAACTGCAGTTTGTAAGCCTGCCCTCGCCACTGCCTCAAGAACCGTGCGTACTGTTCCGTCACCGCCGGCAGCAATAATCAGATTAGCCGATAGGAATTCATCATCGAGAAGCTGCTTCGGGTCCAGTGGTAAGATGCGTAAATTGAGATGCCAGTTATTCTGGCAGAGATGGTCTGCCAGTTCTCGAATTACCTGGCTCAATCGCGCGGCACGTCCCGTTCGCGGGTGAAATATCAAGACTGCTATTTTGCTGTTCATGATATTTTTGCCTCTCGATTTCGCAAGATTCTCAAACCACTGGCTATGACAATAAGCACGCAAATTTGGTGAGCAAGGACCGCGCCGGGCAAAGATAGAATTCTAAGAATTGCAGCCATCACCACCCCTCCTCATCGCGCAAGCGTAGATTGAGCGGCACTGATTTCCTGTAACTCGTCAGTTAGTTGTTGCGACAACAGCGCATGACGCTTTTTCCTTGAACTGTGCTTCAATTCGGCAGTAACCTGATCGCGAATTACTTCTGCAACACCGCAGGCATTTCCGATGCCATAAGCAATCCCGGCTCGCCCGGTCACCAGAAATCGCTTCCGTGCATCACGTGTATAGCGATAAGCTCCAACAGTGGTGCCTACCCCGTTTACCACTTTAGAAAAGGAACCGCTCGCGTCAACACCTGAATTGAGAATACTGAGCATGAAATTGCGCATAGCAACACGCCTTTCCGCCTGATTAGCTTTTTCATGTTTGGCGATAATGTCGAAGATGACATCAATTGCTTTTTGCCGCCGCAAAAATTGATCGTTCGCAACCTGTTGGGCTAACAGCTGGCGTAGCTCTTGGTCATGTTTCTTCAAGTCATACAACTCATCTGCATGCGCTGCGCCAAGTTCTTTAAATAAGGCACTGTCTCTATCCTGTCGCTGGACCATGTCGACTACAGTTGCTACCACAGGCGTGAGAATATTTGTAGAGCCAGCGGCAATATCGGTGATACCGCCGACGCCACCACGCCGTACACGTTTTAATGGGGCGTTCTTGTATTGATGGGGCACTATTACGCCT
This sequence comes from Candidatus Obscuribacterales bacterium, assembly GCA_019747875.1. Lineage (GTDB taxonomy): Bacteria > Cyanobacteriota > Vampirovibrionia > Obscuribacterales > Obscuribacteraceae > JAIEPM01. The sequence continues at coordinate 44,919 of JAIEQI010000036.1, read as the reverse complement.
GAATAGAGCGAGCCGCCACCAGATACAAGGTTGCTACTACCCACTAAAAGCAACTGCGTAAATCTTTTTGCTTGGGTTCCTTTGGTTTCATCATAGTAAAATGCAAAATCTTCCAATCCGGCAACCAGTAAGTCGCTCAGAACGTGCTCTTCGATTTCGTATAACTTTCGTTCAGTAGCGTCTTCCAAGCCCATTGCCAGCTGGCGGCGCTCGACCAACAGTCTAGCTATTTCGCGCTGAAGTCGTACCACTTCTTTTGCCTTGGACCGCGTATCCAAGCTCTTCTTGCGCGCCTTGTAACGGTCCAATGCATCAATACCCAATTCTGCAAGTGTACCGCCGACACTGACTGCGTTCGCTGTAACTCTTACGATGGTGGCATTCTCGAAAAGATGTTGTGGCGCTTTACCTGGTTGGTTTGCATAGCGTAACCTACCCGTACCAGTGACGAATGCACCAATGCTAGTCAGGCTGCTGTTAGCGAGCGAGTAACAAAACCATCGACGCCTGCGCCATAACTTCTTATTTTCACCGTTGAGCTTTAACTCAAGTCCATGGTGGAAAATCTCCAGCTCTTTACTGATGATTTGATCACTTAGGTGATCGACGCTCTTAAAGCTAGCTATGTCTTCAGCCATGGCATGCGGCAATACAAGGGCCATACAGAGAAAAAGCAAAGGCAGCCCCAGATAAGTTGATTTGCCATTTGAATTCTGTCCAGCAAAAGAAATCATCTCGGCAAGGCGCGTCTGTTGTCGCTTTGCCATCGCCGCCCTCCCCAGCTTTCTGGTGCTCCAGGCGTCCCATAATAGAGACAACATATTGCTATCGCTCATCGAATGGCTCTCGTCACCCGCAGTCCATTAGCCACTGCCAGCAGTTCTGATACTTCATGAAATATCACTGCAATTGCCACAGTAATTAGCCCAAACAATGCTGCCGGAATCAAACCAGCCAGCAGAGCTAAAGAGAAGACAATATTTTGCTTGCTGATTGATTGCGCTTTCTGTCCCAGTCGAATGGCATATATAACCTTGGTTAAGTCATCACCCATAAGCGCTGTGTCAGCTGCCTCAATCGCTGCGTCGGTACCGGCAGTTCCCATTGCAATGCCAACGGTAGCTCGCGCTAACGCCGGGGCATCATTAATACCATCACCCACCATGGCCATTGCTCCGTACTGCTTCTGTAGTTCTTCGATTGCAGCGATTTTGTCTTCGGGCTTTAATTCGGCCCGTACATCTTCGATTTGAAGTTCTTGAGCGATCGCATGAGCAACACGAGAATTGTCGCCCGTGAGCATTACCACCTTCATTCCTAGCCTATGCAAATCTGCCACCACTTGCTTCGCCTCAGGGCGAATAGCATCTTTAATCGCGATGAGTCCCAGAATTTTCTTGTCAGTTCCGACCGCCACAACCGTTTTGCCTTCTTCAGACAATGTTTTCATTTGCGAGTTTGGTTCAATGCCGAACTCCTCAAACAGTTTTGGTTTGCCCAAGTAATAAAGCTCATCTCCGATTCTGCCCTGGACGCCTGCGCCTGTAAGCGAGCGAAAATCTCTCACCAGTGCCGCTTCGACTCCCATATCTGAAGCTTTGGAAACGATTGCTCCAGCTAATGGGTGTATGGACGATTGCTCCAGACTGAGAGCTATCTGCATGAGTTCGTTGTCAGTTCCATCCATGGAGACAAGATCTGTCACTTCCGGCTTACCGACAGTAAGCGTGCCAGTCTTGTCGAAAGCGACGCCTTTTAGCTTGCCCAGATTCTCAAGGTGCATACCGCCTTTAATTAGAACACCGTTTTTTCCGGCGGTGCCGATGCCAGCGGCGATGGCAACTGGTGTGGACATGACTAGAGCACAAGGCGCACCGGCGACAAGCATGACTATTGCCCGAGTGGCCCATTCACCAAATGCGGCACCGAAAAACACCGGTGGCACTATCATAACGAGCATTGCCACTATGAAAACTGCCGGCGAATATTTCTCACCAAACTCCTCGATGAAATGCTGGGCATTGCCCTTTTGCTCTTTGGCCTCTTCTATCATGTGAACCATTTTGGAAAGGGTATTGTTCTGAAAGCTTGCCGTGGTACGAATTTCCAACAACCCGCCTTGAACGATTGTCGCAGCAAACACTTTGGCTTCTGGTCCCTTCTCGACGGGCACTGATTCACCTGTCACTGCAGCTTCATTGATGCTCGATTGACCAACCATAATTACACCGTCGGTGGGAAGCGATTCCCCTGGTTTAACAAGGAATATGTCACCAACTTGTAGGTTCTCGGCAGGAACCATGATTTCCTGTCCGTCTTTGCGCATTCTTGCTTCTTTGGGGGCAAGATCAAGAAGCTTGCGAATGGATGCTCTTGTTTTGGCGAAAGTGTATTCTTCGAGTCCTTCGGCAGCCCCGTACAATACAGCCAAGATGGCTGCCTCATCCCACAGTCCCAAAATACCGGCCCCGGTCATTGCCGAGAGCATAAGAAACTCAATGCCTATTTGGTGCTTCTTGACCAGCTCCTCGATGCCTTCTTTAGCCCAAGCATAGCTTGAGATAACGATCGCGATTACATAAAATGCCACCGTCACCATATGCGGTGCGATCTTGAAGTGGCCCAGGCCAAATGCGCTGCCGGCGATTAGCGCACCGATGAGAGCGTTACGCATCAAAGGATGCTGGAACCAGCGACCTTCAAATGTTTCGTCATCCTTATTGCAACAAGGCATCTTGTTTGAGCCCTCCACTGTCAGAATTTGTCCCACCTGATTTAACTTCCTCAGATCTCGATGTAATTTTGAGTTGCTGCATACATCTACTCCGTAGCCATCTGCTGAAGCAAGGCAGTTTCTTCCGTTTGAACCTGTTGGCGTTTGCCAAAGAGAACGAATAAGGCCGGTATTACAACAAGCGTCAAGGCTGTTGAGGTAAACAATCCACCGAACACAACCACGGCAAGCGGCTGCAGTATCTCCTTGCCTGCTCCCGTCCCAATCATCAGTGGCAACATAGCCATGGCAGCTACAAGTGCAGTCATCAGTACTGGGGAAAGCCTTTCAATGGAACCATCGCGTATAGCCGACTCAAATTCAACTCCAGTGGCCATAAGCTGGTTATACGTGGTGACAAGTATTATCCCGTTGCGATTCGCAACACCGAAAAGCGTAATGAAACCGATAAGCGATGCTACAGACAGGACTCCCCCACCAAGGAAAACTGCAATTAAACCGCCAATTAGAGCCAAAGGAAGATTGGCTAATATAAGTATGGTTGATCGGACTGATTGAACAGCCTGTTGAAGCATTAAAGCTACTGCAAACAGCGCCAATGTGCTATACAGCAGTAGTTCTTGAGTTGCTCGTTGTTGCGCCTCAAATTGCCCGCCCATCTCGATGAAATAGCCTGTGGGCAACACGACCTTTTGCGAAATAGCTCGCTTAACGTCAGCCACCACCGATCCAATGTCACGGCCGGAGGTGTTGGCAGAAACGACAATGCGACGAGATACGTGCTGGCGATTTATAGTATTGGGGCCTTCATTTTCATTCAGCGTAGCCACCGAAGACAATGGTATTTTTGTGCCGCTTGGTGTATCAACAAGGAGGTCTCCAATGGTCTGTACGCTGTTTCGAGCATCAGGTGTTAGCCAAACAACTAGATTGAACAGTCGCTGGTTTTCCAGAATTTGAGATGCTACCCGTCCATTTAGAGCAGTTTCTACAGTTTCAGCAAGTCCTCCCACCGTAAGCCCATAGCGAGAGGCTTTCTCTCGGTTAAACGCGACTGCAACTTGTGGAACTGGCAGCTGAGGCTCTATTTGCAGATCAACCAGACCGGGAATTTCGCGAATAGCGGCGTTAATCTCCTGGGCCTCGGTGCGCAGAACATTCAGGTCCGGTCCAAAGATCTTGATGGCTAGCGCAGCACGTGTGCCGGAAAGAGTTTCATCGATACGATTAGAGATAAACCCACCAACGACTGCGACAACTCCTGGATAGCGCGCTATCTCGTCTCTTATCATGTCGAGTACTTTCTCACGACTAGAAGCTTTGTTTGAGATTTGCAAGTCCAGCTCGCCAAAAGTCACCACACCAGCGTCATCATCGCCAAGTGCTCTACCGGCGCGAAATTGTGCTGTTTCAATTTCAGGGTGCTTAAGCAATGCAACTTCAATTGCCTTGCCAATGTCATTTGTCGAGGACAGGGATGCGCCGGGCAATTGATTGAGCGAGATAACCAGACTGCGCTCTTGGAATTCTGGAAGAAAGGTGGTGCCAAGCGAAGGAATTAGTGCAAGGGAACCGATTAGCGCGCCAGCAGAGGCAAACAAGACTATTTGCGGGCTGCGCATGGCAAAGGACAATACGGGTTTGTAAATCGCCTTCAGCCATCTGACAAGCCAGGTCTCATCAGGCGGCAGCGGACGATTAGCAAGCAGCAGATAGCAGAGGGCTGGGGTCACGGTCAGAGCTACAATCAATGACGCCAGCGTCGAGACAATATATGCCATTCCCAAAGGCGTAAAGATGCGTCCTTCAACGCCTGACAAACTGAAAATTGGTGCAATCACAATGCAAACTATGATTGTGGCAAAGACAACTGAGCCCCGGATTTGCACAGAGGCGTCAAAGACTACTTTCAAAGGCGGTTGGGCATCTTTTCCCAAGGCATTGTTTTGGCGTAATCGCCGATAGACGTTTTCTGCATCTATGATGGCATCGTCAATGACACCACCCAAGGCAATCGCCAGCCCCCCTAATGTCATAGTATTTAGTCCGATACCGAACCAGTTGAGCACTATCAAACCAACGACTATGGAAAGAGGCAAGGCTGTTAGGGTAATTGCCACCGTCCGCCAATTGCCTAAGAAGAGAACGAGCACAACTGTGACAATGATTGCTCCGTCTCTAAGAGCCTCAAGGACGTTATCGACAGACTTTTGAATGAAGTCCTCCTGCCGGAAGGTGGTGGTAACACGCACGTCTGCGGGCAGAGTCGTCTGGATTTCTTTCATAGCCGATTCAACTGCACTGGTTACAGTAGGTGTATCGGCAAATGGAGAGCGAGTCACAGTAACAATGACTGCATCTTGTCCTGCAAAGGATGCATCACCACGCTTAATACCCGATCCGATCTTGACTTCGGCAACGTCAGAAAGGTGCACCGGGATGCCGTTTAACCTGGCCACGACAACGGAGTTCGCCAAGTCGAGTAGACTGTGTGTGCGCCCAATGCCGCGAACCAGTCGTTCTCGATCCGCAGTTAGCAGAAACCCACCTGGGGCATTCAAGTTGGCGCCTTTCGCCGCTTCAGTAACCTGGGTTAAAGTGACGTTGAATTGTCTCAGCTTTTCCGGCTGAACCAGTATTTGATACTGTCGCTCGCCCCCGCCAAGCACCAAGACTCTGGTGACTCCAGGAATGGACAGAAGCCGGTTGCGTATCTGCCAGTTAGCAATGGTGGCAACATCGAGAAGAGTCGTCCGATGTGTCATTGGCACTCTTTGGTCAATAGTGAAAGCAAACTTGATCACGTCTCCAACTGGATTGCTGATAGGAGATAGCAGCGGTGGACTGACACCCAGTGGCAGGCGCGCAGCAACTTGCTGCACTTTTTCAGCGACTAATTGCCGCGCCCTGTAGATGTCTGTCTGTCCTTCGAATATGACAGTAATTACTGAAAGCCCTATAGCTGAGCTTGACCGGATGTCCACTACGCCCGGTGTTCCGTTTAAAGAGCTTTCCATCGGCAGCGTCACCAGAGATTCAACTTCCTCGGGAGCCAGTCCAGGAGCTTCGGTTTGTATAACTACCTGCGGTGGCGCAAAATTTGGAAAGACATCCAGCGGCAAGCTAAGGACAACTCGTAGCCCGACAAGCAACAGAATGACTGAAACAACAATTACAGTGATTCGGTTGGTAATTGACCAAAGTATCAAGCGATTGAGCATCAGTGATTCTCCGCCTCGGCACCCGGATTTTGCTTAGAAAGAACCCGAGATTCTTTAGAGGTTGGGTCTTTCACACTCGCACGCTTTAAGCCTTTGCCCGCGAAAAATCCAATAATCAAAAGAACAAACCCGCCGAGAGTCAGCAACAAGATACTGTAAGGTTGCACTGCGTTCGCGCTTTTGGCCTTGCCGTCCTTTTCTTCTTCTTCTTCGGAGGGGATGGCGCCTTTTGCACCTTGTGCCATGAGCTGATAAGCGCGCTGGGTGACAACACGCTGACCTGGCTGTAAGCCACTCTTTATCTCAATCAAGCTATCTTGAGTGTCACCTGTTTCAACTGGCGTCGGGATGAATTTGTCGCCTTCCTTGATGAAGACTGATTGTCTGCCTTGGATAGAAACAACCGATTCTGTCGGGACAAAGTAGGATCGTCCGCAGCCAGACTCTACAAGATCAATAGTGACAAACATTTGTGGTTTGAGAAGCAACCCAGGATTCGTAATGGCTGCCCGTATTGCCAGTGTTCTTGTGGCGGGATCGACTACTGGATCAATGTTGAGAATCGTGCCTTTAAAAGTTCTTCCTTCATAGGCTGGTGTTCGTATTTCAATTTGTTGCCCGACACGCGCGTGCTGCAAGTCCTTCTCGTAAATTTGGGCTGTCGCCCAAACATTGCTTATATCAATTAACTTGAACAGCGGTTTACCCGGTTCGAGTGCTTCTCCGGGAGTGACAAATTGATCAAGAACAATGCCTGAGATTGGAGCGTACAAGGTGACACGGCCTTCGGCAGTCCCTTTAATGGATTGTCCAAGCTGCGCCAATCGACTCGCCAGAAGTGCACCGCTCAATTTTGTTTGAGCTTTCGCTGTTTGCAGCTCTGCTTCGGTCTGCTTTAAATCGGCTTCTGCCGTTTGATAATCTTTCTGAGAGGAGATCTTCAATGTAACTAGTGTCTTTTCACGCTCGTAGTTGCGCATAGCCAGATCGACTTTCGCCTGCGCTTGGGCTTCAGCCGCCTTATTTTGAGCAACCAGACGTTGAGACTCGATCGCTAGTTGTCGGATTTCGGGACTGTCAATTATCGCTAGTGCCTGATTCTTGTTGACTCGCTGTCCCTTCTGAGCAAGCAATGTCAATACCCTTCCGGCCAGAGGCGCATTTACTGCAGCTGTGTCGGCTGGAATGGCTTCGATTTGTCCGTTGGCCGTCTTTCGATTTACCGGAACTAGGGACGTCACCGGTTCTGCTTTGATACCGATTGCCTTTTGAACATCAGGTGCAATCTCAATTGCGACAAAAGGATCTTTGTCAGCATTTTCTGGCTGTTCAGCCGATGTTGGTACGGCTGTTACAAAATAGAAGTACAGCAGTCCGAGTATTAACATGCAGGTTGGATGGAGAGTTGTCTTCATATTGATCCTTTTCAGAAAGTCAATGGCTGCCCAACGGCTTTTTCCAGATCAGCCCAAGCATTTTGATAAGCTATAACGGCATCGAAGTAGCCGATGTTGATTTGCTGCATTGATTGCTGAGCTAATATGACATCGGATAGCCGATTGCGCCCGTACTTGTAACCAAGCTCGTTCAGGTGAACTGTTTCGGTTGCACCGGCCAGCAATTGTGTTCGGTACTTGGCAATATTGGCTCTTGCCAGTCTGACATTTTCGTAGGCTGCCTTAACCTCAGAAATAAGTCGATTCTGTGCAATGACCGTCTGGGTTTTTGCTTGTTCGATTGAGACCTTTGCAAACATGATTTCGCCCTGTTTTCGATAGAAGATGGGCAGGTCTACATTGACATTGAGATAGGCGCCGTACTGTTGTGGCTCGGGCGCTTGAAACGTAGTAAAAACAAAGCCAGATCCCAGGATCAAATCTGGGATTCGTTGTGCGCGCGCAAGCCCAAGCTGCTTGGAAGAGACAGCCACTTGTTGCTGGGAGACTAGAAGGTCTGGTCGCTTGGATAAAGCCGAATGAAGTAGATTTGCCTCATCCGGCATAGATTGATCCGGAGCAGGAACCAACTCGCTCTGAGCAGTCTGCAAACGGAATAACCCTTGGTCCTCGGTCACCAGATTTGGTGCCACCGGTTGGCCCAAAAGCGTGCTTAACTGAATCTGTGCTTGCCTGATTCGTCCCTGAGCGGAGTTGCGCTGTGCATCATACTGATTTGCAGTAAGCTGAGCTTGAATGATTTCGGCCTCGGCGGCAGCGCCTGCCTTAAATCGTTCAGTGGCAATATTGACCAGCTTTTCCGCCAAGCCGCGCATATTTTCAATCAATTGAGTGTAGGCTTGTGCAGCTGCCAGTTCTGCGTAGGCCCGGCGAACGCGGGTGCGGACATCAAAACGAATCGCCTCCAACTGAAGACTTGATGCTGTCTGTTGCGCTTTGGAAAGTTTGATCCGAGCTGCTCTTTTGCCACCTGTTTCGACGATCTGGTTAATGCCTACTTGCTGTGTGTTGCCCGCAATTGTTTTGGTCCAAGCCGGACCAAATCCCATCTGAACCGCCAGTTGAGGATTGGGTCTGGCTCCAGCACTCACGACGGTAGCAGCGGCTAAAGATACATCTTGCTTCGCCTTGAGAATTTCCGGATTATGTTCTTCGGCCTGTTCAAATGCGTCCTTCAGAGTTAACCGAACTGTTCGTTCTGCCTGGAGTATGTAGGTTGTGGGCGAACTTTCAGTCGGCATGTTGGGTCCTTGGAGCAGAGAGGAACCGGGAACAGTCGGTCTGAGCTCCGGCGGACCACTCGTTGCTTGCTGCGGCTGCTCAAAAATTGGTCCACTTGCTGCCAGGAGCGGCCGACCAAAGAACACACTGCAGGACTGCAGGACGGTCACTGCTAAAAACACCACCATGGGTTTCACTTCTTGAGCCTTGCCTTTACGCATAACGCTGGCCTTCATTCATAACGCTAGATTGGGAAGTTGCGATGCATGTTCTCGGCAAGCTGCATGATTGGCAGCTGCGTTTTTATCTGCATCACTGTGCGGTTTCCGTTGCGGCGCCCGTCTTCATGACGTCCCGCAGGTCAAGGTTTTTCTTGTTGAACAGCTACAGGCTTTGAATCAAAAGGCTATAAACAACCCAACACAAGGATTGATTGGAGAATTCATTTGAATTGCTGGAAAAACTTTGACACTACAACGAACTCTGCATTGTCAAAGCCTCAGCACTACATGCGTTCTTGTAGTTCGCTTATCGTAACTAGGGCTGCATAGTCTCTGTCCGAGGACGTTGAGTTTCTCCGGACAAAATGCAATGGCTCCGAAGGTGGCTACTAAAGCGCACATCACGACTGACTCAATGTGCGTCGATGCTGCCTTCTGAGATTTAACGATACAGCCAGAAATATTCTCGCCGCAATCCGGGCACGCATCGGAATACGACTGGCTAGTCTGCTGGATTACTGGAATACCTGCGACCGCCTGGGTCCGTGTTTCTCCAAGAAATGGAAGATTCAACAGTATTGCAGCTAAAATTGCTAAGCAGATCGTTCGCATATGTGTCCCAAAATGGATAGCAGTACTATAATATCATCGTTGAATGATATGAGTACGACGCATGGCTAAACAAATTATTACATCGAAGAGATTAGATATCGAATCACGCCTAGCAAAGCTGTTTCGAGGATTTAGCGACCGGTCACGGCTTTCCATCTTGCTCTCCATGGAAACTGAATCCAAAACCGTCAATGAAATCGTTGAGGCAACTGGGCTTTCTCAGCCCAATGTCTCCAATCACCTATCTTGCCTACGGGAATGCGGCTTGGTCGTATCAACTGCCCAAGGGAAGTACAACATTTATCAATTGAGCGATACGGGCGTCCGGCAGATTCTCGTGTGCGCGAGAGAGTTGGTTGACAAAACCGGCGTTAACCTTGACAGCTGCAGGAATTATCAGTTGCCGAGCATATAACAGCGTTGTGTGGACCGTAACAGCTGGAAACGCATCAGTGACAGGCGATGCAGGATGGTAAATCGCTGGACTGGACGGAAGAGTCTCGTCATTGGCATTTTCTAGCGTGACAAATATCGAAGAAATAGTGCTGCCAAATAATTCCGAAAGTCACACGCAAGTTAGCAAAAAAGATTAAACGCAAAATGAGGTCTCCGCGCGGCAGGAACTTAATGATTCAATGCAAGAAAATGCCTCCTACAAGAAGCAACCGACGCCATAGGTAACACTCTGCATCATGTTCTTGAGGGTAGCGTGTCCGTAGTCGACTCCGAGCCTGGGAATGTGGCGGGGATCATTGTTGCGTGTCCAGTTCGGCAATCCAAGATCGTATGCAACTCCTGCCCACCAACGATCGCGTTTGTAGCGCAATCCACAGCTAAGTGTGTTTTGGGTATTGGAGCCAAACGTGGGCATGACGTCGGAACGCGCAACGGGATTTGTGTTGAAGGTATAGCCGCCGGAAATACCCCAGTTCTTTGTTAGCTCGTAATCGCACCCTACCCCCGCAATCAAAATGTCTTTCATTTGAGCCGGAAACTCCAATGGTAAAGCTGAGCGCACCTTGGTTTTTCCAAACAAACTATATTGGTAGTTCACCCAGGTTCCTTCACATGCGAGCATAATCTTGTCAGTTGGTCGACACGAGACACCAAGCATTACACGTTGAGGAAGTACGTTTCTTGTTAACGGCACGCGAGCTTGGAAGCGCCTGCCATCTGTGAGATCAATAACGCCTCGTCCGGACGGTCCCAACCATGTTGGCGAGCGATAGCCGAATCCTAGAATGGTATTTTTCCTGACCTGATACAACGCGCCAAGGTTGAATCCTCCACCAACTGACCACTCGCCACCGAGGTCCATCTTCGCTGGCCCGAAGACTGCAGAGGAGCCTGTCTTCATCAATTCAACGCGACCGCCACCACCGACAGAAAGTTTCTCTGTTAAGCGATGACCAGCATTCAGCTGCGCGGCATAATTCAGTACCGAGCCCCTTGCGCTTTCGATCTTATTGCGAAGCAAAAATTTTCCACGAAAGGCGCTATCCCAGCTGGTCTTGCTAAACACGGAAAAGCCCCAACCACTGCTCTTGTTTATGGGTCCGACAACAGCCAACGCAAAATTTGGTTTATCCGGAACTCTGTAAACATCGCCTTCAAGCGGTCCATTGAATTTGTTCACGGGAAAAATGTTCGTGAGCTTGCTATCGAATCGCACTTTTGAGTGGAGCACAACACTTGCCGGTTGGCGAACTTGCGATAGAGCAGTGTCGCCAACTGCGACCTCCGTGCCTCCACGCATATCTGCTTGCCAGCTATGTCCGATTTCTTCCAAACCATTGACGGCAGCGTGCACAGGTTGCAGCTGCGCCGAAAGAAAAACTATTGTCAGGCACAAAGTGAGCTGATCGTTTCTCCTGAAAACCGCCAACGATGTCCCTTTCGCAAATCCCCGAACAGTATACCGCGCAGGAATTGAAAAGACGATCTTCGCCGCATTCGGTCATTGCAGGGGCGCCGCCATGCGTCGCCCGCAAACTAGCGCTGCTTATGATTCTACGCCATTAGATGGTCCGGTGATGCGGGGGCGGGAGCAGTGATCGGCAACGTCATCAAGCATAACTATTAGGGCGCGGAGATCCTGATCAATGATATTCCAATCGGGTTGCGCTTCCCTTGCTTCCTTTTCTATGCGTGCACTCATCTGGCTTAAAGGATCCATAAATGCCATTAAGCATGAGCCTTTCAATCGATGTGAAAGCTCTTTAACGGCACTTGCGGATTTTGCCGCAGTCGCATCTCGAAGCTCCACTAGTAAGGTCTGGCTGGATTGAAAGAACAGATCAAGGATTTCTTCGCACGCAGAATCACCATATGTGGTGCGCAGCTTCTCCAGATCAGCCGGCAGGCGATCTCCAATTGTAGTGCCATCGGAATTTGGCGGCTTATCTGCAGAATCAGTGGTTTCAGCGACAGCGGCTATCTCTATTGAAGCAGAACCAGAATCAGAATTTGCAATAGTAGGTGCAGCTGCTGCCACTATGGAAGCTGGATCAGGATCGGGAATTTCGGTGGTCCCTGAGCTCGCAGCTGCGGCTTCCGTAGATTGGGTCGAATTTTTCTCACTAACTGAAACTTGCCCCGTCCACTTTCTCAACATTCCTTCCAGCTGTTTTAAGGTGTAAGGCTTGCTCAGATAGTCATCCATACCAGAAGAAATGCAGCGCTCGTAATCACCAACCATAGCTCCTGCAGTCATCGCCACAATTGGAATATGCCGCCAATCTTTGCGACGCTCTGATCATCCCCGTCAGAGCATAACCATCTGTACCTGGCATGTGGCAGTCCATGAAAATGACGTCGAAGGCTTCTGACTTCAAAAATTCAAGCGCCTCATTTGCACCCCTTGCAACACGTGCGCTTACACCGAGCCGCTGCATTTGCTTTCCTGCCAGTTGTTGCAAGAATGGATCATCTTCAACTACCAAAACATTGGATACAAGCGCCGGTTTCAACGATCCACTTGCCGTCAGAATCTGCCGAACATTTGCTGATTTCATCAAAGGCAGCTCCAGGGAAAAAGACGAGCCCTTACCTTCTTCACTCTTTACTGTGATTTGCCCGCCTACCAGTTCGCTCAGGTATCTGCATATACTCAATCCAAGACCTGTGCCACCGTACTTTCTCGATGTCGATTGATCCGCCTGCGTAAATGGCATGAATATTCGGTCTATGCTTTTGGTGTCGATACCAATGCCGGTATCACGTACTACAAAACGGGCGATGATACTCTCCTCAACAGCGCCAACAAACTCTGCACGCAGCTCGACTTCGCCTTTCTCGGTAAACTTCACGGCATTGCCCAGCAAGTTAGTAAGAATCTGCTTTATCCGAACCGAATCACCGAACAACGAGTCATTCATCAACTCGGGGTCCATAGATGACTTCAATGCCAAACCCTTTCTTGATGCCGGAGTTGAAACGATGTCGAGACACTCATTTATAAGTTGACGCAAATTCAATGGCGCCAGGTCTACCTGAAGTCGTCCTGCTTCCAACTTAGATAAATCGAGAATGTCATTGACAATTGCAAGCAGCGAATCAGCAGCTTCATTAATGCTCTTCGACAATGCCTGCTGTTCATCGTCCAGCTTCGTGCTCATCAAAAGCTCGTTGAGTCCAAGGATGCCCGTCAGCGGCGTTCTCAACTCATGACTGATTGTCGCAACAAATCCTGATTTCAAATTCGATGACTCAATTGCTTGATCGCGAGCAACTCTAAACTGGTCGTTAATCGATTGAAGCTCTTCATTGAGCTTTTTGGTTTCATTCATGCTGTCTAGAAGCTGCTTATTTGCGCGCTCGAGTTGAGTCGGGCTCGGCAAATTGAGCGCCTTTGGAATCAGTGGCCAAAGCAAAACGGCAGTCACCATCGAAACAACGCCGGTAAATAGATCGACACCTGCTTCCCACCAGTAGGCGGCTTTATAGATGGTCAAAATTTTGACGAGATGCGTCGTCCCACAAGAAATGATGAAGAGCCCGAAAAGCTGAAACATCCAGGGGAAGACCAGATCTTTTCGCTTGCGCACGAAGAAAAAGAGCGCGCTAGGTATGGAAAAGTAGGCGACAGCGATCATCAGGTTGGCAACGATCATTGTCGCCAGCAAGGCAGGATCCCACCTCAGGCAGAAGCCGTGAGGCATGAATGCTGAAAAATCCAGCCAGGAGTTAAACATGTCGACTTTGATGTGTCAGAACAAGGAGCGCTATTTAGTGTACCTTGTCCGCGCTGTGATAATCCTGTTTCTTGGATTCCAAGATATGGTTGAGCCGCTCGCGTGCTTCGGCCAACTTGGCTGGCTCGCCCAGGTTCTCACGAACCCGAACATGCCACGAGGCAAAGAGTTCCGCCTGTTCGGTGCTTCCCCGGAATTGATAAAGGTCTGAAAGGAAACCGAGATAATTATCCAGAGACGGATCATCAAGATTGCAAAGACGCGATTGCAACTTGACCAAATCCAAATAGGTCGCTTCGCTGGTGCTGTATTCCTGATCAATGAAGTAAAGATCAGCAAGCCTGTTCAAAGCAGCAGTTGTGCTTGGCGAATCGCCATACATCTCCTGGGAGAGATTGACGGCATTTCGGCAAATCTGCCTGGCTTGATCGAAGTTCTTATTGCTTACATACTCCTCAACTATTTGCATAAGCGACTGAACGGGATCACTTAAACGCCGCGCTTCAGACTCGTGAGTAGCATAAAATTTTTGCTGAACTATCGGCATCGAAGTTTTGGTTAGCTCGCGCAGTACCGTGCTCACGATGCCTGGGTCAAGCCAGAATGCACCAGAAGCGACAACCCGAATCGCTTTGCTCAAGTCTTGCCGAGAAGAGGTTTTCAGATGATATCCTTCGGCTCCGTGACCGAAAGCACCCACAATCTCTTCCAAATGATCGTGAGCGGTGACCATAATCACTTTGGTATCAGGCAGCTCCTTCTTGATGAACGAAGTGCTTACAATTCCATTCATGTGAGGCATGCCAATATCCATCAAAACGATATCGGGTTTGAGATTGCGCGCCATCTGGATCGCGGTGGCGCCGCTGGTAGCTTGCCCGATGACGCGCACTAATGGATCATTTTTCAAAGCCAGAGAGAGAATCAAACGTGTCACGTCATCATCATCTACCAGAAGCAGCGACAATTTGTGATCGGACTTGGAGCCCTGCATTTGACCATTTGTTTGTTCAAGCGACCGTTTTGCTCTTACAGCGACAAAGGGATTTTCATCATCAGCCAATCGATGCAAGAGGTCGGCCGGCACATTACAGTTCTCAGCAATGCGAAAGCGAACATCAACACATTCGTCATCAACGAGTTTTCGGAGCAAGTCATCAGACGCATTTGGATTGTCAGCAATGGCAGCGCGCACATCAGAGTAGCTGGAGCAGGCAAGCTCAGCCAGCGTTTTAGCCGGTGTGTTTGGATGCTCAGCAACACGCTCTTGAATATGCGGGCAGTCAAACTTAGCAAGCCAGGTCAGCACCGCTGGCGGTGAATTCTGATGCGACGAAAGAATAGCCGAGAACCTGGACAATAGCCCTTCGGCATCGCATTCGAGAGTGGACCACTGACCTTGGGGCCGAACAATTTGGTCTAATTTCGTTGTATCGTGTAAGACCTGAGTAAGCCAGTGAAGGGGAAAGTCATTTTCATTGGAGGCAGTCATATAAAAATACTCGCAATTGTTTTTCTAAAGACGAGGACTTCAGGGGGGATGCTTTCCAGTTACGGCAACAAGGTCTGGAAAGTAATAAGCTCATATAGATCATAAAAAGTTTCATTCAACAAAGCCATTGGAAAACCCGTTCTGAAAGTCCGCTAAGCAGCTGGGAAGCTAGATTACGAAGAACAGCTCCTGCTTAGAGTTGCAGGTTTTTCCCAAGAGAAAGGGGCGGAAGCTGTTGCAGACTAAGCCATTCGCGGTCACACGCCGTCTTACGAAGAAGAGTTTCAATCACGCCAAAATGGCGTTCGATTTTAGTATGCGCGGGTAAAAAGCAAGATGGGGTTGAGGGCAAGCCAGACTAATGGAGCTTATTTTAGATGGCGGAAGCATAGTCGATCAGCGCTTCGAAATCATCGAGCAGGTCGGCTCTGGCGGCATGGGAAGCGTTTTTCGGGCCAAACAAATTGGACTAGAGCGCGAAGTAGCGGTAAAAGTCCTGCAAGGACAACTGCTAGAGGACGATGAGTTCCGCCAGCGTTTTGAAAGAGAGGCTCAGGCGCTCTCTCAATTGACACACAAAAACATCGGCGCCTTCTACAGTTACGGGATTTGGAAAGACCAGATCCCCTACATTGCAATGGAATTTCTGAAGGGTCAAAGCCTTCAAGAGCTGCTCCAAAATGAGGGAGCAATCGATTGGAGGCGCGCGTGTCAGATAATTTCTCAGATTTGCGATGCGATGCAATACGCGCACAATGGTGGCATCATCCATCGCGACTTGAAACCAAGCAACATCATTCTTCTTGACGGCGATTACGTGAAGGTGATGGACTTCGGTTTATCTAGACTGAACAGCGCGATTACCGATTCCAACAAGCTGACAAAAACAGGTTTCTTGATTGGCAGCGTCGATTATATGAGCCCGGAGCAATGCGCAGGACATGCAGCAGACAACAGATCCGACATCTATTCCTTGTCGTGCATGTTCTATGAATGTGTTACCGGACAGCCGCCCCATGAAGCAGATACACCAATCGGACTGCTTCATAAGCATGCAAACGAAGAGATCATACCGGCCTCAGAAAGACTAGGGAGGAAACTGCCCGCAGGTCTTGACGAGCTACTGCTAAAGGGGATGGCAAAAGACCCGGAACACCGTTATCAATCAATGGATGAAATGCGTAAAGACATCGTCGATGTCTCAGCCGGCACTGGTGGGCGAATAAGATTGCCGGCTGAATTGAAGAAGAAACGAGAAGGTGGTACAAAAAAGGTTACCCTAACTATCCTCTTCGCCTTACTGCTTGCATTCGGCATTGCAGGGCTGATAGTCGAACGACTGCAACAAAAGAGAGTGGAACAAATCCAATCACGTGATGACCGACCGCAAATGGCTGACCAGGAAGCGCGCAACCTGCTGGACGCCGCACTCGCCGATTTCGGCAACGGTGAACTCAAAAAATCAATGGATGCAATCGAAAAGGTGTTGGCAAAAAAGACCAGTCCCAAACAAACACTTCGTGCATTGCAGTATCATGCCATAGTTGACACAACAAACCGTAATCAAAAGCAAGCAGCTCTTTACTGGCGAAAAGGACTGGACTTATGTGTCAAGCAACTAAGCCACCAATCGCAAAACTCGGAATGGCTGGATTACGCAATTGACCTTCGTGCTAGCTACACCTGCGCTTTGATCGCTTTAGGGGAATTCGACGCCGCTGAAAATCAACTAAACGAACTTGAAGATGCCTGCCGCCATCGCAGAACAGATCTGACGGCCCAAAAGCGTTTGTTGGAGACCAAGGTTGATTTTTTCGTCGCAAAAAATGACGCGACTGAAGCACTAAAATTCTGCACGGCTGTTGCTAAAAGGCACAGGAGCGATGTCATCGGCTTGCAAGCATTGCAAAACAAAATGAGAGTGGCCGGACTCTTGAAAGAGCATTCAAGGGAAGAATTCCTGAAAGCTGAACGCGAGTTTCTGCAACGCCTACAAAAAACGCCTTCCGGACACATCAGTCATATCCTAGACACGATTGGCGCGTCAGCGAACGAAGCCGATGCGTTGAACGTCCTCACCCAAGCCAAGCAGATCCGGCAAAGAAATGGCAGCTGGACAGTCAGTGATGAATGTGCCTTGCTTATGGTAAAGCTTAAACCTCACATGTTTTGCGGAAAATCATTTTCGAAAGAACAGGTTGCTGAATTCTCAAAACAATTTCTTGATACGCTTAAAGCAACACCACCAGAGGCACTCAGCGACAGCAGCATATCGGTACCAGTAATAGCTGAACTGATGAGCTGCAATCTTCAAACTCTCGGAGAAGCGCGTGCACGATCTTTTCTGATGGAAGTGGACAAGCTGTTGAGGAATGCCAGTTCCACAACCCAAGAGCAACAAGCACACATCAGAATAGAAATGGAGCTGATTAATCCGGCAAAGACGACAGCGTCCGGCACTTCCAGATTGTTAGCGATAGTCAAAGATGACTCCCTCCCCAATAACCTTCGCGCCTTAGCCACATATGCGCTAGGCTCCAGCTCTCTTGAAAAAAATGATGCCAAAAAGGCTCTCGGCTACTTTCAGAAAGGTGTAGATATTCTATCGGCCAATAGAAATGCTGGGATTACCCGTTCCATTCTGCTTCGAAGCATAGGGCGCACGTATGAACGAATGAATCTGCAAGAAAAGGCAGATGCTTATTACGTAGATGCTTTAAAAATGTTTATATCTGCTCGTCCAGCCGGAGCCGATCCGGCAGCATGGAAGCAAGTAGGAGTAACGCAAACAAAGGAGAAATTTCTTGCAGGCAATAAACACGAAGGACTCTTAAAAGAATTCGAGCAGATATCGAGCTACTAAATGCAAGACTTACTATTCACATCCGGCAATATCATTGACGAGAAGTACGAGATTATTTCGTGCCTCGGCAAAGGCGGCATGGGAACCGTATACAAGGCGAAACAAGATGGTCTTAGCCGCACAGTCGCATTGAAGATTTTGCAAGCGGGTCTTGCTGATGACGGAGAATCCTGGTCTCGTTTTGAGCGCGAGGCTGTGGCGCTGGCTCAACTATCGCACCGAAATATCGCGACGTTCTATAGCTACGGTGTCTGGCAGGAGCGCGTTCCATACATCGCAATGGAATATCTAGACGGACTATCTTTAGCGGACACGATTGTTAAAGAGGAAAAGCTAGACTGGCGTAGATCTCTCAAATTAATCATGCAAGTATGCGACGCAATGAGTTTTGCTCATAATAACGGCATTGTGCACCGCGATCTCAAGCCAAGCAACATTATATTACTCAAGCACAGCGGTGAAGAATTAGTAAAAGTAATGGACTTCGGGCTAGCGAAACTATTGCATCCTGACGGGAGGGAAGCACAGAAGCTCACCCAAACAGGAATGCTTGTAGGTAGCGTCCAATACTTGAGCCCCGAACAATCAAAAGGGCTGAAAGCCGATCATCGCTCAGACATCTACGCTGTCGGCTGTGTTCTTTATGAATGCCTTACTGGAGCTCCACCATTTTCAGCGGACAATCCGATCGGCATAATTCACAAACATGCAAATGAGGAGCCGCAGCCTGCGTCATCGAGATTGCAGGAAAGCTTGCCATCTGGACTCGACGATGTGCTGCTTAAAACTCTTGCAAAAGAACCAAATGATCGCCATCAGTCAATGCTAGATCTCAGAAATGATCTCAACGAGATCTTACATGGCAGAGCTGGGCTCAGTATCAGCTCCGCTCAGAGAACTGGCAAAGCAAACAATTTGAGTGAGCTGAGCAAATCGATTCGCAAAAGAAATCAAACAGTTGCCCTGCTCGCAGTCGCAGCAGTAGCATGTTCTATGGTCCTCATAGGCGTTTATGCATTGAAAAGCAGCAGACCGAAAGACCAGCAGAAGCCGATCGACACACTTGCTCAAAAAAACAATTTTATTGCGGCACAAAATGAAGCTGCGGCAGGCAATATGGCCTTCGCGGAGGCGAACAACGAGGAAGCAATGAAGCATTTCATTGCTTGCATCGATCTAGTCCAATCCAGCAAGAGACCGAAAGAGATACTCCTCAAGTTAGAAGCTATGAGTAAACTCGGTAATTGCTATATCAATATTGGTCAACCAGAAAAAGCGCGCAAGATATACACCGATGTAGTCCAGCTAATGGAAGAGGAAGTCGATCCAAAATCCAACAACCGACGGCTGGACAGAAAGTCTGCTATTACGTGGATGCTTCATTCATACGGAAACCTGATCAACTTAGAAATCGCACAGAATAAACTCAACGATGCCGAAACTTACGTCAAGAAATACGGGCAATTTTGCGCCAAGTATGCGAAGGTACTACCATCCGGCAGACAGACGTTTCTCGCCTTTCAATCGAACCTGTTTTCGAAGCAAGGGAAATACAAGGAAGCGGTGGCCGCCGCGCGAGAAGCACGAAATGTGTCCCTAAAGAACCCGTCTCCAGACGGAGCAAAGTTTTACTTGGACAACACCTTCCACTTAATCCGCGTAAGCGCAGACGCAAAGATTGACCCTGCTGAAATCAAAAAATTGCAGCAAGAGTATTTACAAGGTCTAAAACTGTATAATCCACAATTCCTAAACGAAGTGGGTTTTCAACTAAATGTCATGGCAGAAGAACTAGGCAAATCTGACCGCAAAGAGGCATTGGCTTTCTGGTCGGCTGCTCGTCAAATTTTGCTCGACAGGAAGTTGTGGATATTAGCCCATGAATTCAACTATGACAATTTTTTGTTTGCATTATTTTTGGAACGCGAAATAATGCCTGATGTTGACAAAGCCATCTCGGCTCGCAAAGTTTTTCTTGATCGTTTCAAAAATGAAAACGTTGCCCCGGCCATTTTGGTTGAGCAAGGCGCTCCTGCAATGAGAGGAGTTTGCAGGTGGATCAGCCGAACTGACGGTCCAGAAGCATCGCTTGCATTTCTTTCAGAAGTGAAGAGTGTTTATAAGAAAAAGAATTTGGAAAGCAGAGTTTTCTATTTAACATTGATTGAGGAAATGCTGTTAGCAGCATCTCGGGTGAATCGACCTGACAGCTTCGCAGAAAAGAAAGAGCTGGAAAACATACTTTCATCCGAAAAAGAGTTGACGCCCATGCAAAGAGGAACCGCACTTTGCACGTTAGCCGATTGGGATTTTTCCAAGAATCGTTACGACCTGGCAAAGCAGAAATTTGCTGAATCAGCAAAAGCATTGAAGTCCGGAAAATCTGTCAGCAGCAGCGATGCCGAATCATTCGCCTATCTGCAAATAGGACGCATAAACGATATTGAGAAAAATTATGCAGAAGCAGAACACTATTACCAACGAACAATTGATTCCATAAAGGCACGGCGAAAAGACAATAAAGCCGCCCAGACCCATTGGATTGCAACGTGCATTAGCATGGCAAACTCACTTGCTCCAGGTATGCACAAAGATTTTCTGGCGAAACTACAACACGAACTGAAAAGCAACGAAGCAGATTGATCAGATGGAGTAATCCACCTGCCACCAATAAAGTGAGAGCATTCGGTTCGATCCCGGGAGCGCCGGCATCTTGCCGGCTTCTTGCTCTAAGCAGATTCATACTTCCGCGGTTGAGAATTAGTGCTCGCAGAACTCAGGCACTGAATGGCTGCTCCTGGTATCTACCCAACAACAGGCTCAGCATCTGGTGAATTTTTGAGAGCACGATCGAGCGCTTCAATTTCGGATGCTTGTACCTTCGCCTTTGGTTGCGCAAAAAGAAATCCAAAGAAATAGCAAGCCACGATAGCGGCTCCTATTTGAGTAAGAACAAATGGTGCTACCGAAAGCGGATCGATCCCTGTTGGGGTCGCCGTGAACACTCTCCCGATCGTCACAGCTGGATTGGCAAAACAGGTCGAAGAAGTGAAGAAGATTGCGCCTCCAACGTAGAACGAGACCGCAAACGGAACCGCAGCAGCATTATTGCGAACAGTTCCCAATATGATTCCAATCAATCCAAATGTAGCAATCGCTTCGCCTAGCCATTGCCCGGCACCGTAGCGCACTGTGTCTGAAATTTGCGCAGCCGGCAAATCAAACATCATGTTCGTAAGTATCGTTCCGAAGATTGCTCCCAAACATTGAACAACTATATAAGGAATAGCCTTCTTCCAAGCAATTTCCTTTCGCAGCGCCGTAACCAGGGTAACGGCGGGATTGAAGTGGGTGGAAATTGACCCGAAGGCAAAAATCAAAGCAGTTAAGACTCCCGTGGTAGCCAGCGCCACACATAGCACGAGGATACAAACATTGGAAGCATCGAGATTCTTGGCCATAATGCCCGAGCCGACGACCGTAGCTAAAAGGAATGCGGTTCCAACAAACTCAGCTAAGAGGGCTCGAAGAAAAGCCATAGTCACCTCCGATGGATATTCATTAGCAAGTAGTCTAATGGATTGTGGGAAGGACTCCACTTTACTTCTTAATCATCTTTACTTCCCTCCTGCCGGCAACAATCCAGGAGAAGCAAACATGACCAATCGGACAAAAATCCGCGCTCCATCCGGAGAGCTCTTTACAGAGAATTAATGCATTTGTCCAACGATGGACTTGTTCGTTAGCGGGCAGCGACGGTTTCCAATTCTTCGCTGATTTCTTCGATTGCTTCTGGTGAGAAGAGTTGATTGAATCCTTCTGCCATTGTCGGATGCGCAAAAATTGCATCACGAAGCGCAGTGTAAGGCAGGCCGGCTTTAATAGCCATCTGTGCCACAGCCATAAGCTCTCCGCCCTCAGCTCCAAGCACCGAAACACCCAAAATCTTGGAGTTGCGATTGTCGATAATCGCTTTCATCATGCCCTTTGTTTCGCCACGGGTGCGCGCGCCCGCGATTGCTGCAAATGGCAGCTTGGCGACTAGAATGTCGTGTCCGGCCTTCAATGCATCCTTCTCGGTCAATCCAACACGTCCGAGTTCAGGATCGATAAACACCGTATATGGTATCAAACGGTCACGCGTGGTTCGGTTGCCGCCACGCATATTGGCAGCCACAATGCGATAGTCATCTAGAGAAACATGAGTGAACTGTGGACCGCCGTTCACGTCACCAAGAGCCCAGATGTTTCGGATTGTGGTTTCGAGCTTCTCATTTACCTTGATGAATCCCCGCTCGTTCGTCTGGATTCCTGCGATATTGAGATTCAAAC
The DNA here is from genome assembly GCA_019747875.1 of Candidatus Obscuribacterales bacterium. Taxonomy (GTDB): domain Bacteria; phylum Cyanobacteriota; class Vampirovibrionia; order Obscuribacterales; family Obscuribacteraceae; genus JAIEPM01. Next base: position 22,573 of record JAIEQI010000036.1, on the reverse strand, counting down.
GCTCAGTATTTGGAACGCGACCGACAGCAATCAGAATGTGTGAACCACTGATCTTTTGATTTCCCCCACCAGCATTGCTTCGGAGATCAAAATCAATCTTCGTCGGGCTCACACGTTTTGCTGCTTTTATCTCCGTGCTCAAACGGAACTCAATGCCTTCAGCTTTCAAGATCTCCAGAATCTCGTTGGAGATATCCGCATCTTCTTGATTGAGGATCTGACTGCTTCTAGAGATTACGGTTACCTTGACGCCAAATCGTCTGAACATCTGAGCGAATTCGATACCGATATAGCCGCTTCCATAAACAAGCAAATGCTCAGGAAGACTGTCTAATTCCATAATGCTTTCGGATGTGAGAGGCTGGCACTCATTCAATCCTGGAATGTTGGGCATCATAGGACGAGTACCAGTATTGATGTAAATCTTGTCAGCGGTGAGCTTCTCGATTCTCTTCTCTGTCTTTACACTGAGCTCTTTCTGCCCAACGAATTGAGCTTCGCCCATCAACAGGGTCAATCCAGATTCTTGAAACTTCGCAAGGTTTGCGTTACGCATTGCATCGACGATGCCACGCTTGTGGGCACGGATATTTTCCATGCTCGGATTAACTGAGACGGCGTTCAGTCCGAAGCTCTCAGATTCCCGCATGAGCTGAGCAAGTTTAGCGCTGCGAAACATTGTCTTGCTTGGGATGCACGCGACATTGATGCAGCTGCCACCAATCATGCTTCGTTCAATCAGGATCGTTTTTCGTCCTGATTGCGCCATGTCCATGGCAAGAGTTTTGCCAGCCTTGCCCCCGCCAATCACCGCAATATCATAATGCTCTGCCATCAGTCAGAAGTCTCTCCTTTTTATACGCTCCGGAGGTTCGCTGGGCTATCGCCCCTCTCACCTCCTCCGCTCTCTCACCTGAACTTGTCGCTGGGCTATCGCCCCTCTCACCTCCTCCGCTCTCTCACCTGAACTTGTCGCTGGGCTATCGCCCCTCTCACCTGAATTTGTCGCTGGGCTATCGCCCCTTCACCCTTTCACCGGCTCCCATTTTTACTGGTTTCTCTAAATGTGCGAATTGCTATTTTAAATAGTCGAGCCACCCAGCGTGGCCGTCATTCGGCGTCAAAATAGCGCGAAAATCGTGAAGAATTTGCAGAGGGTGCGCCAATCAAGGCTTCCTCCATCGGATTTGTCTTGTGATTCCGTTACGAGACTTATTGAAAGCCTGATTAGTCAGCCAGCGCCAAACACTTGTTTATCCGGAGGAGGAGAAAGAGGCGAGCTCACAAAATCCTTCGTACAAATTGGAGGATCTAAGAGAATCCTGCCTACCAGCGGAAGTTGAGAGGTCGTCAGTCCTTCCTGCAAACCTTGGGAGCATTACACTTAGAACTTATCGTGCCCGTCGAGATTCGAACTCGAGACCTTCGGCTTCGGAGACCGACGCTCTATCCAGCTGAGCTACGGGCACAGCTTGGACAATTATATACGGCTTTGCTATTGCACTGAGACTTCTTCAACAGCATCGTCGAAGTCATGGAGATAGGGATCTCCGTTTTCTGCATCGACAGGAGCGTAATCACGGCTGCGTTTGCGAGGATTGGCATCGCTTGCAATTAAGTCTTCTAAAGCTGCAATGTCGTGAATGGTCACTCGTTTGCTCTTGATAGCAACCCAACTCATTGCCCGAAATCTGTTCAACACCTGCGTAACGGTAACGCGCGATGATCCTACGATATCTGCTATTTCTTGATGGGTGAGCGGCAAATCCAAAATGATGCCGGCCGGTGTCATTTTGCCGTGGTTATCGGCCAGGTTGAGAAATAGCTTCGCAACGCGACTGGGGACTTGCCTGAATACCAGATCTTCAATACGGCTCTGCGCTTGCTTCAAACGAGTTCCAAGAATTTGAATCAAACAGAGGGCAAATGTGGGGTTTTCGCGCACCAGCTGCTCAAAATCGCGCCGCGACATCTGAAAGATCCGACTCTCCTCCAAAGTCTCGGCGGAGCAATCATGGGTATCCTCAACCCAATCAATATTACCGAGCAAATCACCCGGTCCGAACAACGACAAAATGACGAAAGACTTGCCGTCCGGTGACGGTCGTGTGACACGAACCGACCCTCTCTCAATGAAATAAAGAGACGTGTTCGGGCTGCCAGGTCCGAAAATTTGATGATGTTTCGGAAGGTCCAGCTGCTCGACAACACCGAGCAATCTAGCCATTTCCCCTGGACTCAGAGACTCGAAGACCTCGCTTCTCTGTAATGCCGAGACTTTGCGCTGCTGTGAGCCCATCAGAACCTCAATCATTGCCTAAAATAAATCGGATTCTTTTCAACCAAAAATTGCTTCGAGGCTTTGAACCCTTGGCAGCATTTGGTCGTCTTTAAAGATAGACGAGCTGAATACAGCTTTGCGGGTAGCATAGTTTTTATACCCTCACGGGGACCTTTGAAACACAGGGGTACTCCGCTACGTTCCGACTGATTTTGCGCTCAGCCAGGGCGCTGTCTTCATTCGTCTTGCACGCAGTTTTCGAACTCGATCAATTCCTCATCCAATCATAAGAAGGACGACTCCTTTTGATACCACTGCAGATATCACCTACTTGGCTCTGAAGATTTGATCAAAACCCGACTCGATATGCCAGACATAGCCAAACAAGGGCTAAAGCATGAATGAAGGATCGCAAATTAGTGCTGCGCATTTGCATCCGAGATAGACAACAAATATTCCTCTAAAAGTGCTCGGGGGAGACTTTTTAATTCGCCGAGAAGCGCTCTACAGCTATAATTTGCGAAGATCCGTGCGATAACTCTTTTCTATTTTTCGCATATATCCAAAAACGGATTCCGCAATTGTTGCTGGTGACATCAAGGCACGAAAGTCGCAGCATACACGTCAAAAACCAGGGAGAATAGATATGCCATTTGTTAGCAAAGACCGAGCAGTCGGTGATAAATCAGTCAGTGACAAAAACGCGGATAAGAGCTTAGAAAAAAACTTGGAAAAGCTCGACAAGAGCCAGGAGAAAACCTTGGACAATAAGGATAAATCCAACGAAAAGAAACCGCCTGCCGATGCTAAAGATGCGAAGCAGCAGAACGTTTCAAATGAAAGAGTGAAAGCTCTTGGTCTTGCAATGGACGCAATCAAGAAGCAGTTCGGCGAAGGATCGATCATGAAACTGGGTGATTCCCGGCATGGTCAAATCGAATCCATCCCAACCGGGGCACTGGCGCTCGATGTAGCATTGGGTATCGGTGGTATTCCGAGAGGAAGAATCATTGAAATCTATGGTCCAGAGTCATCCGGAAAAACCACTCTTGCACAGCACATCGCAGCTGAGGTTCAAAAGCGCGGTGGCATCGCCGCAATCGTAGATGCTGAGCACGCAATGGATCCTGAATATGCACGAGCCCTGGGAGTAAATGTGGATGAGCTTCTCATCTCTCAACCTGACACTGGCGAACAAGCGCTCGAAATCACGGAACAATTGGTCCGTTCTGGGGCGGTTGATCTCGTCATCGTCGACTCGGTTGCGGCCCTTGTTCCGAAGGCAGAAATTGAAGGTGACATGGGTGATTCCCTACCAGGCCTGCAAGCCCGTTTAATGAGCCAGGCCCTGCGGAAGTTGACCGGTATCGTAAGCAAGACACATACAGCAGTTATCTTCATCAACCAATTGCGCCAGAAGATTGGCGTTATGTTTGGCAATCCAGAAACAACGACCGGAGGGAACGCCCTCAAGTTCTATGCATCGGTGCGTTTGGATATCCGCAAAATTGAAACGCTCAAGAAAGACGGCACCGAGTATGGCAACCGCGTCAAGGTCAAAGTAGTCAAAAACAAAATGGCGCCTCCTTTCCGCATTGCCGAATTCGACATTATCTATGGAAAAGGTATCAGCACCTCCGGTTGCATACTCGACATGGCAACCGAAATGGAAATCGTCAAGAAAGCCGGCTCCTGGTTCAGTTACAACGAAGAACGCATTGGCCAGGGTCGGGACGGTGCTCGCACCTTCTTGGAACAGAATCCAAAGATGATGGCCGAAATCGAAGCCAGAGTCCGCGCCGCTATCCAAACCGGCAAGGCCGCTAGCAAAGTCGAAGAAGCTGAATAAAAGAAACAAATAGGTCCGGGCTCGTAACAGACCGCGTAAACTATACGCACTGGAAACGAGCCCGGATTCTATCTAGGTGGGGACCAGAAAAGGAGCCATCGCCTGCAAACAGGCGGCGGAGCATTGAAAAGATGCCGACAGCAAGCAAAAGCAAAAGCAAGAAAGTGCCCTCTAAGGACAAGAAAACTAAGGACAAAGCCGTCGAAGCCAGCCCTCCGAAATTTGACTGGCTCGCCTGGCGACCTCTTGCACAGGCAGCATTAGCTGGCGCCATTTTTGGACTGTCCGCACCTGGATTTGACCAGTGGTATATTGCCTGGTTCGGCCTTGCCCCCTTATTTCTCTTGAGCGTGTCCAGTGCTAACGTTTGGCAGGCAGCCTTACGTGGACTCATTTTTGGATCCGCTTACAATCTTGTTTACTTGAACTGGTATCTTCATCTGCACCCACTTTCTTGGATGGGAATGGCAGACTGGCAAAGCATTCCGCTTGCGGTTTTTTGCTGGGTCTTCGTCAGCGTTTGGCAAGGAGTAATCACTGCGATTTTCTCATTGGCGATCAGACTGATACCACTTTGCGGAGGCGCAATTCCGCGCAAAGTGGAAGACAAATGGAAAGTACCGGCACTAATCTTCATTCCAATCTTTTGGACCGCACTATTCGAGAAACTAGGCAACGCACACGAATTGGTCGGTGTACCCTGGTCGATGATCGAGTATTCGCAATACAAACAGACAGCCCTTATACAGATAGCCAGTATCATCGGCGGTGTAGGACTGAGCGTGATAATGGTGGCAGTCAACGTTGCTATTGCCACATTGATATCCACACAAATTCGAAAGATAGATTTCAAGGCACTGGCTGAATCAAGCAAACTTTCGGCTGTTTGCAGCTTGCTCGTCCTCTCACTAATCATTGCCGGCACAATCATCTTCGGCTTTGTGCAAATTCAAAACACAAAGTTGAATCCAAACGTACCACTAACAGTTTTGCAAGGCAACATCAATATCGAAATGCAGAAAACAACCAGGTCCTACACAATAAAGGACCTGCTGCAATTGTATGCCTCGCAACTCAAGCATTGCCCGTCGGGCTTATGCGTGTTCACAGAAAGCGCCTTGCCAACCTACCTGCGGCAGTCACCGAATGTGGTGTCGTTTCTTGCATCAGCGGCACGTTCCCGACAGATCGATATGGTGGTTGGATCTATTGATGAAGATGACGCTAATCGAGCTTACAATTCAGCATTCGGAATAGATCGCCGGGGAAACCTACATAGTGAGGCTTACCACAAACGCTTCCTCGTTCCCGTCGGCGAATATACCCCAGGCTTCGTAAAATTCTTCCCCGATTTCATTCAACAGCTGACCAATACACCAGCCGGCACTGGATTCACAGCGGGAAAGAAACCGACAGTGCTCAACCTATCAGGAATGGCTGTTGGTCCACTTATTTGTTTTGAAACAATCGCGCCAGAGCTTGCCACAAGCAGTGTCAGGAATGGGGCAGAAGTGCTAGTGAATATAAGCGACCTAGCCTGGTTTCACAACTCAATGATTGGAGATCAAACAACAGCTTGCGCCGCGTTTCGCGCCGTCGAAACGGGACGTTACTTCGTATACGCGGCGAACACCGGTCCCTCAATGGTTATTAATCCACTCGGTCAAGTTACTGGAAGAACAGCGATGGGGACTGATACCATGCTGATTCGCAAAGTTCAAATGCGGAATGAAAAAACCATATTCTCACAGTGGTATCACTAATCGCGCGCATCAAAGTAAGGACTCAGGATCCTTTTCCTGTTAATCGCTCCGAATGTCCTTAGATGCAAGATCCGAAAATCGGATCGCAAGCTCAAGAAGTCTCTTTAGCTGCGACGAAGATAGGGTTTTCTTCTCTTTGGGAGAGTTTCGGGAGCTTTCTGGGATTACTCCGGGAGCTTCCGTTTGCTATTGTCTTTTCACTAATTCTGTTCTCCGGATTCGCCCGCACGATAGAGGATGAACGAAAAATGAAAGAGTTTGACGAAAACACTCAGTCCAAGGACTCTGAGCCTTCTCTTAACAGCGAAGTAGCTTCGCTTTGGACACAACGCAATGACACCAACTTAGATAGGGCTCGTTCGAGTGAGGGTTCAGCTCTGTCGCTGGACTTTGGTATTGATTCTATATACAAAAGCGCTGAGACTACCATGAAGCTTGTAGAAAAGCCTTTCACTGGCGATCTCATTGATCTACGTCAAGAGCGGACAAATAGCGAATTTCCTCCGGAATACACTCAAATTCCCGGCAGAGACGGTATAGTCACACTGCGCGACCGTTCAGGGCTTGTGGTTGAACTTCTCAGCGGCAGCCCAGAATTTCAGCAACGAATGCTGCGCGAATTGCAAAATATCCCGTTGGAAGACAGGCGGCTCTTAGCACAGGGACGTGTTCGAATCGTAATCGCAGAGCGCATAAGCAATGTCGACCCTGCCCTCGCGAATCAGCGCCCGCGGCAGTGGGGGCGGGGAAATACATGGGATGACGCGGATGGCGCACATCTTGTAGAACAGAATATGATAGTGATCGCAGAGAGCACCAGATCCGGACCTACAGCCCGACCGCAGGGTGTTTTGCGTCATGAAATCGGTCATGTTATAGATGATTTGCTTGGTAATCTATCCCAGACTCGCGAATTCAGGGAAGCGCTCTTGCGAGACATCCAACGCATGAATCGCCAACAAAGACTGTTTCATCGATATAGGCTTCATGCCGAGGAAGCTCTTGCCGACTTATATGCAGTCCTGCGCGGCGGCGCACCAAACGCTGAGGAGACAAATGCAATCGCTGACCATTTCCCAAACACACTTGAATTGCTTCGCCAGCGACTAGCGAACCGTCCTATTGGCCGGGTGAGGAGGCCAGCATAGGCGCTGCAGGTTTGCCTCTCTCATTATCCGTTTTCATTCTAACTCGGTACAATAAACCGTTCATTGAACCCAAGTTTTGTTGATTTTCAGGACCGGGATGAACATTGTGATGCATTGTTTAGGTTATCTGGAAATCCAGCGGGAACAAAGGCGCGTTGAACAGGAATCCATTTGAATTCAAATCAGACAGCGCTAAAATATGCATGATCAAAGTAATAGAGATGGAAGACATCACAGAGGATGATCATGAACATGAATTGCCTTGCAAGAAAAATGTTTTGTGCCGTAGTTTCTGGAAGCATCATCGCATTCATGGCCGCAACTGCGCATGCGGCGGAACCGCAAACCCCTAAAGAAGCATATGTGAAGTATCATGCAGCGATGTTGGCTGCCAACAAAATCGAAGAGCTTCAACCTTATTTGTGCAAAAGGGTTAACAAGGAAATAAATGAAACTCCCGGGATGATGCGCCCGATGATGTTCGGTCTTATGAAAAGTGTGATGCAAGCTGCGGTCAAGATCGAATCTGAAAAAGTAGAGGGAGACAAAGCAACATTGAATTTGCTGCCAGACTACAGCAAGGCTCCGAAAGCCGATCCCAACGAAAAGGGGAGTGGCTCCGTCATACTGGTGAAAGAAGATGGTTCTTGGAAAATAGATAAGGAAAAGTGGGATTTCAAAATAGAATCCAAGTCAGAACCCAGCTCTGAACCAGCTCCACAAGCCGCTCCACCTTCAAGTCAGTGATTTGAAAGTTTAGCGTTCGACAATATATTAGCCTTGACCTGACATATTTGTGACAGACAACTGACATTTTCGTGGCAACAAATTGCGATAGCACAGCAGCCCAAAAGGCTTGAACACCAATGCTTTCAAAGCCCGCAAAAAGAAGTGCATTTGGGTACCTCTTTTTCACTATTGAGTGTTTGACTTATTGGGAAGTGTCGAGGGATTTACTATGTCAGAGAATGCAATTAAAGAGCGCCCACAGTCTGCGGAGAAACAAACTCAGTCTGATTTCGAGTGTACAGGTAAGAGCGGCCCCCTCGATGAGTTTAGAGGACAAACCCCGCAATCAAGTGATAGAAACAGCACAGCAAGCGCATCACAACATATCCCGGGTATGAAACTAGAAGGTACAAACACAGGCACCGACAATAAAGGACCTGGGGGATGCTATGCACCTGATGCTCCGATGAAATCTCAATATCAGAATCCTGCGATAGATATGCAAATCATCAAAGACGGAAAGCCAATTATCAAAGAGCAAGCTTCCACAACTGCCAACATAGATCAACAAATCATCAAAGACGGAAAGCCGATCATTAAAGAGCAAACACCTCAACAAAACTCGGAACGAAGATACCTTCCCCCGGAATCAGATCCTTCAATAATTGTTTGCAAGCCGCAAAAGCCCGAGCCCATCAAGCAAAACTCCACGGAGCAAATAAAGGACCTGCAAATCAAAGACATCTTCAGTTCCCTTCCACCAGAAGGTGGCTGCAAGCCTCAGAAGCCTGAACCAATCAAGCAGAATCCCAACGAGCAAATAAAGAACACACAAATCTCAGACACCCATACCACAGAGCGCGAAAACTCTTACCCGAAAGACCGATCGCTACTTAGTCCAGTGGAGAAAATGTCGGCGCAGGAATTGTCCGAACTTACGAAGGATATCGCAGATCGCCTAGCTCGTGGCGACAAGCTGGACTCCGCATGGGGCGAAATCAATAAATCTATGCAACGAGCCGCAGAGAGCGGCCAACTGGAGGAAATGGTACAGCGTATTAACGAGGAGCTTCGCAAGCAGGGAAGTGACAAGTCGCTGTCTCTCAACAAAGAGCATAGGCAAAGTTTAGCGTTGCCATGTAACAGTCCGTACGATTCATGGACGCAACATACGGTTTCCATGAAAGATAAAACTGGAAAAGAAGTTGATTCAACCAATTTCTCGGCGAATCGAAAGCATCACCCAGGGCTGCGATACCATTAATGAGACTTTTCCCCACGGCTAGCGCCCAGCGCATCCGCAGGGTCTATAAACTAAGCTAGATTAGCAATGTCTTGATTGTTGTTTGTATGAGAATCAAGATTACTGCAAGAGATCTCGATTCTCTCCATTATGGATCTTAAGGCAATCCAAGGAATTTTTGAAGTGCATTGGCTGCGCCACTAATCTTGGTGGCATAAGGAATCGTCACAACAACACTATTTCCAGATACTGATTTGATGTGACCCATAGCGACTTCGCCCCAGCGTTCAGAGCAAGCAGTCATTCCTTCGCTCAACTGCACCAGCTTCACGCTGTCGGTATCAGGATTCTTGCGTTGCAATCCACCTTGTACTTCGATGGTTAACGTTGTGATGCCATCTTTCACATCGCGCGACACAAAACGTCCTTTGCCAATCTCAGTCCAAATTTGATTAGTGGTGTTCGTTCCCGTTCCCCACTCCATGATTTTTACTTCTTTGTTGAACCTGATCATTTGATTGACAGCTCCTGGTGACAGCCGCCGCTTGAAAACGGCACGTTTGTACGATTTCTCCTTGTCAAAATATCACAAATTGCCGCGGTCTATTCGTCTTCGTCTTCATCTTTGCCTATCCGAGCCAGGGTTTTGTAACAGCTTTTCATTGAAATCGGTTTTATCTGAAATTTTTCAAGCATTGGCGCAGATTCTGCAATCATTTCAGATGTCATGACTCGCATAACATGGGAATCGATTGGGCTCTTAGGAATAAGTTGCCCAATCAATCCAGCCAGGGGAACTCCAATAAAGCTGGGTATCCGAATTGAACGCAATGGTCTACCTCTTGCTTCACACATTTTGTCCAGCATGCTTTGCAAGTCCCATGTATCCGGACCAACCAGTTCGTAGATCTTGCCGGAAGTATCTCGGTCGTAAAGGCTCTGTACGATGCATTTTGCAACATCAATCGAAGATATCGGATTGAAGCGATTAAGTCCGCTGCCAACAATAACAATCACAGGAACCTTCGCCACCCAAAAATCCAGCACCCGCATCAAAAAGCTGTGTTCCTCAAAAATCAGCGAAGGACGAAAAATTGTCCAGTGCAATCCGGATTCTTTGATGATCTCCTCTGCATCCCAATGGCAGGCGAAATAAAGCGATGTCGCGTGCTCGGTTGCGCCAAGGCAACTTAGCTGAATGAAACGCTGAACACCAGCTTCCTTTCCAGCTTCAATCAGATTCATCGCGCCATCAATGATTACCGATTCAATATCAGCATCCGGCGTAGATCGCATTACACCGGCACAGTTGATGATCCCTTTGCACCCATTAACGGCTTTCTCAGCTGTTTTGCGACTGCGCATATCACCAACCATGACATCGACACCCAAGCGCCGGAATTGTGGCAATCGACTCTCAGCCCAGTCGCTTTGACCACGCGTCAAAATACGAACTTCAGCCTGCTGCTCAAGCAACGCATCAACGACTTTGCTTCCTACAGATCCCGTAGCTCCGGTTACAAGTATCATCCAACAACTGTTTCAGCGCTCAACATCTACGATAATACCCTCTCAGCAACCAGGTTTTGTCAATCTACTTACCGAATCCATCAATGTACCTGCTAAGACTTGATTTTACGTTCACCCCGTCGGCATAAAATCCGCACTAATAACTCCAGCAATATCAAAAGCAGACGACAGAGCGACCTATTTCAGGAGAGTTGCGCGTAATAGAATGGGAGCATAGAACTTGTATGTGCGCCTTCCAGTTGGAGAATGTATGAGCTTCACTAAGCTGCAAAACGGATTTCTAATATCATGCGCATTGCTTGCATGCCTGATAGCCTCAGAGAACGCAGATGCAGCGCCGTCAAAAGAACAAAAACACACAAAAGAACAAAACTTACCTGCACATTATCACAAAGATGTTCTATATGCAGATGCAAAAGATCCCTTTTACATGGACATGCTTATAACGAACATCAATGGAAAACCGTGTGTAATATTCGAAAGTTACTCGCCTGTAACGAACCACACTTCAAGCTTTACAGCTCCGGCAAAATACCTGAACGAAAATACTCTGTCCGTTTCGTTCACTGACGATTGGGGAAGCAAGGGCGCTGGATTGATTGATTTGAAAAAGGACGGTGCTGTTGCTAAATTCAAAATGGTGGCATCAAGTGCAAGCGGTCTTAATGCCTCTGAAAGCTGGCCGGAGAACGAACTGATTCCGCGAGTCAAACTAGACATTAGCGCCGTGCCCAAGAAATGTTGCAATCCTTCCAACAAATGAGGAATACGTGGGTATAAAGTTCCCATGGACGACACGGACAACAGCACTAACACGATTCTCGCTCCTCACTCCGAAATGGATGAAGTAAGTGCGCCTTCGCATGCTCTTGACGCGCCACATGAACCAGCAGAAGAGGCACAGACTTGTTCTACCGAGACAAACAATCACGTCGACCAGCCCAAACCTTACGAATGGATTCTGCATCCGACGCTCGACTTGTTGTTCGTGTGCGGCGGACTCTTGTGGATTGTGTTTCCCATCCATTTCTTTCTGCTTGGCGGCAAGAACGACTCGCCATTTGCTCAGTGGATGGTTGTTACCGCGGCATTGGGAACCGTGATGCTGAGCCAAACACATATAGTCGCTACACTGGTTCGCCTCTACAACGATCGCGAAACTCGCGAGAAATTTTCTTTGTACAGCTATTGGGCAGCAATCGCTTGTGCGACGCTTGCACTTGCTGGCTGTATACATCCTGCGCTCGCGGGAATCTACTGCCGCATTTATTTGCTTATCGTGTCTCAGCATTTTACTGCGCAAGCATATGGCTTTGCGCTGCTTTACTGCTTCAAACGCGGATACCGTATGTCTGCCTTTGACAAAGGCGTGCTGTCATCTCTCATGAGATCGACAATGATGTTTGCGATCTTGCGTCAGTGCACCTACAAAGAGTGGAGCGGCGACAAGTTCTTGGGTCAAACATTACCCTTCTGGGGCCCGCTACCTACCTGGCTCGAGCAAGTCGCTGCACTATGTATTGTAGTTTCAGCAGTTGTTTTTACCGCCTGCTTAGTTCGCAACTTCGTAAGCACTAAAAAGCTTTTTCCACTGCCTTCCCTACTACTTGTCTTGACTGCAGTAATTATTTTCGTACTCGGACCCAAGATCACGGGCGTTCTCTGGATCTACGTTCCAGCGTTTTTCCATGGCAGCCAATACGTGATAGCAACGACCGCATATCATCTAAAAGAACGCGGACTCCCAGAAGGACTTCCGCCGAATCAAATCGCATCCTTGTTGCAAACCGAAGAAACATATCGTTATCTTGGATTTTTACTGATAGCCGGGCTGGCACTTTTCATGGGGCTTCCGCAAATGCTTGCGCAATTCGGTTTCAATCTGACAACAGCCACAGCAGTCATATTCACTACGGCTCAGTTTCATCATGTACTAACAGATGCCGCTATTTGGAAGATGAAGGACCCCAAACTGCGCAATTTGTTGGTTTCATAGGTGACGAAGGTCATATCGGTTTCTGTGACCAGAGTCACGGAATCACAATCAGAGCAAGAGTTTCGAGAAATTTTCAGATTTGCAAAACTACAATGATGGTATCTTCATTGGAGCAGGCAAATGAAAACACATTTGAAAATACTGGGCATCACAATAGCGGTCGCTGCGCTCATGGGATGCATAACCCAGTCCGCAAACGCCCAATACATGGGCTGCGATAGCCACGACGTAGTGGTAAAGCAAGATGCGAACGCGAAGGTTTACGCGGATCCATTCGCCACAAAGATTACAAATGAGAATAACCAAAATCAATGCAATGCGAAAGACATCGAGGGAGTAAACACTGCAGGAACGGTCAGGGTAATGAATCTCTCGAACTTCGAATCAATGATGAACATTGGCAGCAATACTGCAGAAATGATTTGTATAATCTGGGGAGCCACGCTACTCTTCTCGTGTTTTCGCAAAATTGACAGAGCTAAGAAGTTCCATTCCGCAGGACTGGGCGTACTTGCAATAATTATGGGGCTAAACAGCCCTGGGTGTATCGGATGGGTTCTCAGTGCTCTTAGAGATGCGAACCTGTTTACGTAAGACGTACTAGTGCCGCGCACCGCTCTGCTCAACGCTGGCGCATGACCTAAGTCACGATCGCATGACAGCAGTCACCGGAAATGCAGCAGTGGTCACTGTTCCGAACTATTTTCCAAGAATCAATCGTATGATGTTTACACGGGAAGGAGATTGAACTCATGAATCGAGTACTGAAATCGTTAGTTTTGGCTGTTGCAGCAGGCGGCATAATCACAACCGTCATCCAACCCGCCCATGCCCAGTACATGGGTAGCGACAGTCACGAAGCGAAGGTAGTCGCCTGCAGCGATGCTCCGTCCGCAAATAGCCAAAGCCAAGGTCGAGAGACTACTTCCTCGCCAAAACAAGTGATTCATCCTGAAGGCAACGACCCGACATCAATATCGGCTGTTAACACTGCCGGTACAGTTAGGATCAACATGCTGGCAAATGTGGAGGCCCTGCTCAACGTTTGTGCAAATGGCGCAGAGATGATTTGCTTTTTTTGGGGCGCCGCTTTGTTGTGGGCGTGTTTCAGAAAGATCGGAGAGCCGGGAATGGCTCGCTCCCTAGCATTTGCGATGCTGCCAATTATTCTGGGTTTGTGCACGCCGGGCTCGATCAATTGGGCTGTTGCTACCGCTCGTGATGCAAATTTTTTTAGCTAATCGGTAAACCTGAGGTCGAGCGATGAACATTGGAGTCAAAGTGAAATCCATACTTCTTGCAATGATTGCTGGCAGCATACTCACAGCAGTCACAGAAGCAGCCAATGCTCAGTATTTCGGCGATGATAGCCACGAAACGAAGGTGGTACAAAATTCAGATCTTCAAACTACAAATCGTGATTCCGCTTCTAGTACAGGAGAATCACAATTGGAATCGCGCACGCCCAGAGGACCAATTTCGGATTCAGAAATTACGGTTATTTCTGGAGGCGAAAACAAAACAGGTACAGTAAGAGTAAATAACTTGGCGATGCTTGAGGCTTTAATGAATATCTGTGCTAATGGTGCTGAACTAATTGGTTTAATTTGGGGAGCAGGGCTATTGTTTGCATGCTTCCGCAAAATGCATCAGCCCGGAATTGCGCGCTCTCTGGCATGGGCGCTCGTCCCAATAATATTAGGACTCTGTACACCGCCGGCAATCAATTGGGCGCTCAGGGCGGCTCAAACTGCCGATCTCTTTTGCTAAGCAAAGACACTCCATTGGTAAAGCATCGACTCAAACAAATTTCAAAACTGCGTTCTATATATAGGGGAGAGCTTGAGGATCCTCGTATATGACCAGCGCTGATTTGCATTTGATCAGCACGATTGCAGAAATTATCAAATCGGCGCCGGTTTGTTTAACTGGGCTGCAGAGTGCCTGAAGCTGCCGTAAATCCAATGATTAGAAGTGAAGTCCTAACGGGCTTAAGGGGGAATCCCACCATGGACCAGAAGACATCTTACACATATTTTATTATCAAGGAGCGCAGGGCCTTATCGGTTAGGTTGGTTGAGGTTTTGTCATGCGTCTAAACATAGGTGACTCGCTTCCCTCGGGAGGCGAAGCGACAGCGTCCTTGTCTTCTTCCGTTGCAGATTCCCTTCGGGCTGATTTCTTTCATTCCTCGGATGCGCCCAAACTGGCATCAGTAGGTGATGCGCAGCCGACAATATCTGATGTACCGGCATCATCGCCAGCAGGGGCGATTGAGATTCCGGCGCCAATCATGCAAGCATTAGATTCAGCGGCTCCGGTTCGTTTCAGCAGCGCTGGTGAGAACCAGGCTGCAAATCGGCAGCCCGACTATTTTCTTACCGTCGACGGTAAGCTCGTCAAAAATGAGAAAGCACAGCCGAGCCCAGACGGCAGCATCAATATTGAAATTCAAAGCTCCAAGCCGGAGCACAACAAAAGCTTGCACGATGCAATAATGCACCAGTCGGAAATGCAAAAAGAAGCGGCAAAAGACATGATCCGGCTCTTTCAAAAGAACAATCCAGGCAAACCGGTCCCCGGATGGATGAATGACCTGGCTAATGCTAAGCCGAATCTGCCAGCCTTCGTACCGTTTGAACCTGCTCCAAATCGACCAGTTACACCACCACCAGAGAATGGATTCGTCAATCGTGGCACATCCGGCTTGCCCGGTTTTGCTGGAAACGGGGGCTTCGATGGGGGCGGAAACTATCGAGGCAATGGTGGCGCCGGCGATGGCACGCTTTGGACAGGCGGCTCCGATCGAGGTAAACCTATGGGACCAGGCGAAACAGTGAAAGCCAAAGAAATCTTTGATTACATGACCCAAAAGCACCAGCTTCCGCCACACATCGCTTCCGGCATTTTAGGAAACATGATGACCGAATCGAACCTGCGCACCGATGCATACAATCCTCGAGAGGGCGCGATCGGACTCATTCAGTGGCTTGGCTCCCGCCGCCAGGGATTAGAGAATTTCGCTGCCAATGAAGGAAAACCAGTAACGGATTGGCGCGTCCAAGTTGATTTCATGATGCATGAGCTGAAGACAAGCGAGTCCGGTTCCTGGGCGCGCTTACAGCATGCTCAAACACCTGGCGAGGCTGCAGCAATTTTCGACAAATACTATGAAAGAAGCTCCGGCCATGCCAGAGGGCAACGCATGGCTAATGCGGAGAACATCCACCGCACGATCGCCACAGCTTAGTTATTGTTTACGGCCAGCCGCCGAAGCGCATGCCGCCACCGCCGAAGCCGAATTGCAATCCGGATCCGCCACCACCCATTCCAAATGGTGACATCGGTGAAAAGCCGCTGTTGAAGCCACCATATCCGGTGTTACCGAATCCGTTTGTCTGCACGCTGCGGCGACCGACAACGGCGCCTGTCATTGGATCAATCAATGTCCCCGTGTATTGATCGTACAGGAGTCCGGTTGAAGGATCGTTCACGAGCGTTCCAGGGGCAGCGTTATAGCCGCCAACGTAGCCTCCCGAAAGCGCGCTACCGAGCCCATTGATGATCTTTGACAGCCCACCGGGTTTAGTTGATATCTGCCCTGGTCCGTTGAAATCGAGATCCGGGAAATCCGGATCTTTACGTTGCCGTTTTTGCGGAGCTACTGGCGGCATGCTTGCTTGCGACAAGGGAACAGCAGCCAGCAATCTGCTGACCCGATCGGGAAGTGACTTGTCCGCTTGCGGTTTGTCTTGCGGGAATACTGTTACTTCCAAGCGGTTTATTCGATTGAGTAGAGTTTCGCCGCCGTAAGTTTTCTGGAAAACTTCTTTCTCAAGCATACCTATTTGCTGACTTACGCCAAGTGCTGGTGCAGGAGAAGGTGAGCCACCACCGGTGCTACCACGAGAGAAGTCGGGGGCGGAGGGAGGCATATCACCGCGTCCACTGGAGGAAAGTCCGGAGCCAAAAGTGCCGCTACTACCGGAGCCATAAGAACTGCCGCGTCCACCGCCACCAGCACCAAAAGTCCCAGATCCGGCGTAGGGGTCATAAGCTGGTGGTTTTGGACGTGCGTAATCGGACGACATTTGTTTGCGATAACTGCGGTTAAGCGATGGATCCTCGCCTACTCCTGTAAATGGCTGTATGCCCTCGGATCCTGCGATATGTGGATCTTCTTCTTCGTCTGCCCATTCGCTGTTCATGGGCTTTTGCCTTGCAACGTCGATACCGGTTGAATTTCGCAAACGGTCGACACGGTCTTGCAGGTCTTCAGATGCACTTGTCTTGCCGAATGCTTTTATCTCAAGACGGTCAAGGCGCTTACCGAGACTTTCACCCACATAGTCTCGACCGAGAATCTTCTTTTCAATAGCCGAGACTGCTGGATAACTGTTTTGGTCCTTGGAAGGCGGCTCATCATCATATGCTGTTTCGGGAGCGGGCTTGTATGCTGGCTTGCTGGGTCTGGGAGCTTCAGTCGCAGGCGCAGAGGCAGGCTCCGGCGGGGCTTTTGCTTCCTGAACTTTTGAATCAAGGTTTGGAACCAAGGCCATGAGGTTCTTTAAGCGTTCTTCCACACTTCCTGTTCGGGTCTCACCGAACATGAGCTGCTCTAGCCGGTTAAGTCTATCGGCCGTCTCGTCTTTCGGAAAGTCGTGCTGGAAGTACTTTTCCTCAAGCTTACTAATGTTGCCGGTAGTGGAATCCTCCGCCAATACAGGCAAAGGAATCATCGAAGAAAAAATTATTGACAAACTGGCTGCAAGAAGCAACACAGATGAGTGTTTCGTCGAACGCAGTCGCGCTCTTGTCTTTTGTTTGAGATCTGAATTGCGGCTCATCATGGTTCGTCCGAGGGGGTACCTGAAAGATGTTTTGTCGCGCCACATCTACTAAATGCAAGTAACCAGCATAGCCATATTACCATGGCTCCAGGTACCCCAAAAGCTCCTTTTCCCTGGGGTGAACCGGCAAAATCTGCCTTTTCTTCCTTAAGCATTCAGAGAAGCATGAAAAATGAGACGCTTTGCAGCAACTTATGTTTCCAATTAGAGAAAATGGGAGGCGACGTCCCCTGGAACTCTCTGGAAAATAATGTCTGTGATAACGAGCAAAGAATTGGCACGATCCCCTGTCGTCGAACTGGATGGAAACTCGCTTCGACTGGAGGACTTGGCGCGATTAGCACGCGGCCAGGCACAAGCTCAGCTCTCCCAAAACGCAGCAGCTCAGGTCCTTAAAAGCCGGGCCGTAGTCGACAAAGCATTGCATTCCGGGGAAGCAATTTACGGAATAACGACCGGCTTTGGAAAGTTCAAAGATGTTTTCATTCAGCCGGAAGATCGTAAACAGTTACAAACCAACCTGCTTTTGAGCCATGCAGCCGGAGTGGGTCCCTGCTTTGATAAAGAGATTATTCGTTCAATGATGGCCCTTAGAGCCAACGCGCTTGCGAAGGGCTATTCCGGTGTTAGGAAAGAACTTCTAGAGCTGTTGATCGCCTGCCTAAACAACGGCATACATCCTGTTGTACCTGAGCAGGGATCTCTGGGCGCCAGCGGTGATCTGGCACCGTTATCGCATCTGGCCTTAGTTTTGATTGGCCGCGGCAAAGCCGAATACAAGGGCGAAATTATGGACGGCAACGAGGCTTTGCAGCGTGCCGGACTCAGCGCCATGGAGCTAGAGGCAAAGGAAGGTCTGGCACTAACAAATGGAACGCAGTCTATGACTGCGATGGGCGCTCAATTAGTGCTGCGCTCAGAGTATCTCGTCAAACTGGCAGACATTGTCGGAGCAATGTCACTAGAAGCTCAACTTGGCTCTGGACGCCCATTCTCGAAAAAGATTCATGATTTGCGAGCCCATCCAGGACAATCTGCGTCTGCTGAAAATTTACGACGACTTCTCGAAAACAGCCAAATCATCGAAAGCCACAAAGACTGCCCACTAGTTCAGGATGCTTATTCTCTGCGCTGTATGCCGCAAGTACATGGTGCTACGAGGCAGGCTGTAAGCCACGCACGCCAGGTTTTTGAGATCGAGGTTAATTCGGCAACCGACAATCCACTTGTGTTTGAAGATGAGATTCTCTCCGGAGGGAATTTCCATGGACAGCCGCTTGCACTAGCGCTGGATTATTTAGGCATTGCGATTGCAGAGTTAGCAAACATCTCTGAACGACGAACTGAAAGGCTGGTAAATCCAGCGCTTTCCAATGGACTGCCTGCCTTCCTTACGCAATATGGTGGTACGGATTCCGGATTCATGATCGCACAATACACAGCCGCTGCTCTAGTTTCCGAAAACAAAGTGTTAGCTCATCCTGCGAGTGTGGACTCGATACCAACCTCGGCTAACCAGGAAGATCATGTGTCAATGGGGTCGACAGCCGGGCGCAAGGCCAGGGCGATTTATGAAAACAGCGCCACTGTCATTGCAATTGAGCTTCTCTGCGCGGCGCAGGGACTTGATTATCGAATGTTCGACGATCCGGCAAGTGCAACACAGAGTGAAAAGCAGAAAGCCGAATTACTGCCAGGACCCGGCATTCAAGCTGCTTACAAGACAATCCGTGCTGTAATTCCGTTCTTAGATCGCGACCGTGAAATGTACATCGACCTTGAAAAAGCCAAGGCATTAGTGATGAGCGGTGAGATTGTCGAAGCAGTAGAATCCGCCATTGGTGCTCTAAATTAGCGACCTTGTAAAGGTTGAAACTTGCTTCCCGCCTATGTTTCTAGGGATCTTCCAAACAAATTCCCGCTTCAGTCATGCGACTACGCAGTTGCTTTGGAAACAAGAAACAAGAGAGCAAGAACTCACCATCTAAGTATCTGAGCTGGTGCCCTTTCAGGCGCGATGCCGTAATATCGTTAACAGCTTTCTCCGTCATCTTCTTAGGATTGAACCAATCTGACGCGATGATGAATGCCCAATCGGATAAGAAGGAGGGAATCATCGCATGATAGCTATGGACTTCCGAGAAAACACTGGCAACCGTGCGCTTTAGAACGAAGTGTTCATCCCTGCCTTCCGAGAGCTGCATACCCTGGCATGCCAATATCCCGCCAGCGGCCAAACGACTTCTCAGGAGCGCGAAAAACTGCTTTGTGTAATTGCTGTGGTTCTCGTCGTGCAAGTCTAAATCGAGCAGATCGCAGATAATAACATCGTATCTAACAGGGTCATCGGAAAGAAACTCTCGCGGACAACCATCAATGACGTGCACCCGTGGATCTGAAAAAGCCCCCTGATGCCAGGAATGGAGGTGTTCTTTCGACAGTGAAATCAATTCCGACTGGCAGCCGAGCAGCGTAACGGCTTCAACGCTTCGATGCACAAAGATCTCTCGCAACGAGCCGCCTTCAGCTCCGCCAATCATAAGAATGCGTCGTGGATTCGGATGGGTCAACATCGCAGGGTGAACGAGCAATTCATGGTAAAGCCGCTCGTCAACCTCGGAACTTTGCAGCTCTCCATCCAAAACAAGCACTCGACCGTACTTCGGGCAATCGGCAATCAGAATTTGTTGTTCATTCTTCAAGGTACCGGAATATAGAACCTTATCAAGTGCAAGTAGCGAATACTCACCACCTTGATTTGGTTGGACACTGTAGGCATCAACAGAATCGCCAAGCTCCGCCAATGAAATCGACGTTTTTGCGTCCAGAAGGCGAACACGCCTTGGTTTAATGTAACTGGCTTCAAGTGCCATTGACGTGCCCTCTGATGTTCCTCTTATCCAACTCTAAGGGGCAATTGTGAACGCACTGTGATCGCCGCCAGAATTAAGGAACAGCCGTAGTAATATTAGAAGTCAGGTCAAGCGGGCGATTAGCGCAGTTGGTAGCGCAGCATGTTCACATCGTGAAGGTCGGGGGTTCGAATCCCTCATCGCCCATAAATTTAAGACGGTCTGGAGTATCGCTGGGCTATCGGTCCTTTACTCTCCTCCGCTAACTACACAGAGTCTCAAAATGAAAAGTGCTTGTCGCAGGTTTTACACAGTGCTGGTTTTGTTTTTCATGCCCTTATTGACAGGCTGTGCTTCTCATCGATTGAGCGAGTTTCAGCTCTACGATGGCAACGAAACGCTGCCTCCCGAGCATCAGCGCGTGGAAATTATTCGAGGCGCAATCAATAACAACAAGATCGACATTCACTTCTCAAAACAAGTTGGCCAGAACAAGAAGGAAGGCGACTTAACCCTGACCGGCAAGGAATTCGACAAGTACTCCCAGATGATTCGAAGCACCACGCTAAAGGGATTTCAGCCGTTGATGGGTGCAGATTCTTTCGACGTAACGTTCTACTATGCGGACGGCCAATCAACAAATGGAGAACCATCAAACCCTGCTGCATGGCGAGAATTTGAATCCTTTATCGAAAAGCAAACTGAGCAGACCTCAAGCAAAGAGTAAGAACCGAATTACATTGTGCCTGCACTGTCCTTACTGGCAGTTTGTTGGTTGGCATCCGGTTGCGACGGTTGTACCTTGGTGGCATCGATGAGGGCTCTCGCCAATCCAATTTGATTGATCTCATCGAAATCCTTCACACTAACAATGTTATATTTGCCAACGGCATGCGAAGGCTTCTTATTCAGGTCGCGCTCGAGATTTGCCGAACGAATATCATGACCGATCTTCAGGAAAGTGATTGCAATTTCGTCTGGACGTTCCATTTGATCGGTAGCTTCGATAATCGCCCGACGCAGCGGCAATTTGGAAGTCAATCCACCATCGCTGATCACCACAATCAACATCGGTCTAGTAACATCACCGAAGCGTGCTTTGTTGGCGAAGTACTGTTTCAATTGCGGCTTGATTGCACGAGCGGCCTGAGTTGTGCCTCGCGGTTTGTTTGTCACGAATGCCGACGCAAGCTCCTCAGCACCAACGTTCTCATACACTTTAAAATCATCGGAGAACAAGATTAGCTTGCTCAGCGGGAATGACTTACCACCAAGTTTGAACAGATTGCCAATCTGCTTTTGGCACCATTGCCATCTACTAAGACGCCTCTCGGGCGGCGCGGTAATATCTTCATTGGCATCAGGCATCAAAAAACAGTCTTTACGTTGCATCGACTCCGACTTGTCTACGACAAACACGATGTCGTAATTCATCAGTTTTTGCATTTCCGAACTCACGGTGCTGGGGGAAGGCTCCGGCTGCGGATACATTGTTATCTGTCCTGCAAGGCATACAGGAGCAAGCGTGTTGCAATAGAAAGTACAGGCGAGCGAAAACAGCGCCGCCGCACCAAGCGGGGAACTCAACTTAATCATCTTATATATACCTCGGAGCCTGCGGGGTTTTGGTAAAGCGCTTTTTGTCGGCTGCTGGTGAGACTCGGGATGTTGCAGGGAAGTTCCTATTTAGTTTCTTAAAAGTAACCAGTACGACGCTGCTTTTGGTTGAATTCTTCGCCTCCGGAAGAACGATCAGACAATGCTAAATCGACAGTTTCGTATGCATGCCAAAAGCTTCAGAACAATCTCGGAGAACAGTCCAATAAGCGACACCAGATATGGTGCAGCAAAGTTAAAAGCGACTTGCTGCATTGAGAGCGTTTCGCTCCCGGGAGCGCCTGCATCCTGATGCTGTTGGCGATCTCATGTATGGAGCGCGGACGTCCCGTCCGCCCATAGGCAGGTGCTACTATCTACGCTACAGCTTTAGGGAGACTCTACCTCTTGCGAAACTCCGAATGCGTAGCTGCAACGCGCTTCGCGCTTATGGGCGGACAAGATGTCCGCGCTCCATACTAGCTGCAAAAATCTGCACTAGACCAAGCTGAGATGAGATCGCCAACAGCATCATCCTGCCGGCTTCGATCTACTCGAGGGTCCGCGCTCAATACTAGAGCGAAACACTCGTCCATAACTTCCAGAGTAGGTTGAGAACGCTCCGCTTTCGAATTGCCCTTCTTTTGCAATCACTAACGATTGGCATAGGGGGAGTCCTCGCGGACTCCTCCCTGCCACACCACCGTACAAGCGGGTCCGCATACGGCGGTTCGGT
>JAIEQI010000016.1 GCA_019747875.1 Candidatus Obscuribacterales bacterium | reverse complement strand
TTGTTGTTGTTGTTGTTGTTGTTGTTGTTGTTGTTGTTGTTGTTGTTGTTGTTGTTGTTGTTGTTGTTGTTGTTGCTATTGTTGCTGTTGTTGTTGTTGTTTGGAGTGCGAGAATATTGCTGGTTTGAACCCGTGGATGGAGGATTAGGCCGTGCAACCGTTCTTTGTGCCGAACTCAATTTGTAATTATCGTACTTCTCGAAATGGGTCTTGTAGTTCCAGTGCTTGCCATCATTCGTAGAGACTTCATCTATAATTACGGTAATTGGATTACGATGTGGAAGCGGAGTGCCATCTTCGGCGACTTTTGCGGATGTCTCATAATCAAGCGTGTATTGGTATCCTTTTCGGGCTCTTTGGATGTTGCTGCCTGATCCGCCAACATCACTTACTCGCTCGAAGTCAGTCAGTTTCATACCTTCGGGTAGCATTCCTTTGAAGAACTGCCACACTAGATGTGACTTGTAGATGTGTTGTGGATCTATCTGGCGCACTCCGTCAATTTGATCCTTGAAATGGTGCTCTATGATTTCTTCGCTAATGGGGAAGTTTATTCGGTTCTTCTCAGGGTTTCCCTCCGTAACAGTGTGCAGAGGAACTCCGAATGTTGATGTTATTCCATTAGGATGAAACTTTTGAAGGACCGAACTCAGAGTCGGAAACTCAGGTAACGAGGTACCAGCCGTTAGCGCCAATAAGGCATATGAGATTCGTTCTGGATTGGTTATGCCTCGATAGCGAAGCATCGTATCTATTTCGCGTCCGCTGCTGTTGATACGGATTGATTCCCATAAGACATGCCATGCCAAAGCGAATTTTTGTTCGTCGGTTTTTAGTACATCTAAAGGCAGGGTTAAATGATCCCTCTCTAGTCCTTCGCGAATTTGCTTGTAGGTTGTTTCTATTTTTTGAATTTGGGGAATTGAAAGCCCCTGACTAGACAGTGCTTCCACATAGTCTTCTGCCTTCATCAGGTAAGGCATCGAATCCAAAAAATCTTCCTTACTTAGCTTTGTAAGTGTTATGTCATTTGGGTCTAGTTGCCGTTCGACGAAGCTGAACATCCCCGTCTCAATATTTGAACCATCACGCACCTTTGCACGTTCATTGGATTCTTGTTTTGATTGACTGCTAGTGCTTTCAATTTTTACTGATTTTGCTTGTTCTTCCATCAGGAGAGCGTTGCGATAAGCCTCTAGCTCCGGCATTCTCATGTATTTGTCAAATGCTTCTTCCCAAACCGCGTTTAATTCCTTGGAACGATCCCTTAAGAGTGTTGCCAGGAATTCGCGACTCTTTTCCGCTGGTAATTTGGCTAGCTCCTTTACCATGCGATCCAATTTCATTTGAGATTCCGCGGTGGTATCAGCTCCCCACCAGTGCTTCTTTCCGTCGCTTGCTCCGAATTCTTTCAGGAATTCGGTCAAGCTCATTTCATCCAGCTTTTCGCTTTGGTTTACTGTAGCTTTGTGCTTGGAGTTAGTGTCTGAGTAGATATCAGGAAGATCTACATAGTATCTGATATCGCTGGCAATTTTGTCTGCTCTTTGCGCTTCATCCTTGCTTAAACGATTTCCATCTCTAAGTGTCAGGACTTCTGCAACCATTTTTTCTGTGAATCCCAGGGCGTTTTCCTTGCCATCCTTTCGAGCCGTGATTTCTTCACATTTTTGAATGACTTGTTGAAGCTGTTCCTTTGTTGCAGTGCTTCCAATTCCTTGCTCATCCATGACTTTGCGAATGACTAGTGCAGTTTGGTCGTGGTGAGTCAATTCGTGGTACAAAGTGCGGCGCAGGTCGGCCGTCTCAGCGTATTCTCCTAGCCTGGAATTGATGACTAGTTTGCCGTTTTCGTAATAGGCGGGAATGCATTCCTTGCTTGCTAGATCTTGGAGTTCGACTTCGATTTTGGGCAAGTTTTGTTTTTCGAGAAATACGTTGAGATCATTTTCGAGCTCTTTGGTGGCAGTTCTTAGCTTATCGCTTGCAGCTTCAGCGGCGTTGGATTCTAATAGTTTTGCCGTTTGCTTTTCAGAGGAAGAGTCGCTTTTCACTTTGGAAGCCGCATCTGACTTAGCGGCAGAAACTAGCCTTTCAATGCTTGAGTTGCTGACATTGACGAATTCACGCATTGCAGCTCCGTAGCCTAAGTCGCCGACTTGGATTTTTCCGGCAATATCTGCAGCAATTGCCATTTTATCTGGATTCGGGCTGTAAAACGTCTCCGGTTCGGGGGAGGATTTCTTCCGTTGAATTTCTGTATTGCTGGGCATCTTGCTGTTAGAAATCGCCTCCATACCTCCGTGTCCCAGTGCGACTACAGGCGAGAATATCGCAGCCATCGCGCCCTGAGTCAACGAGTCGCGAAGAATTGCTCCTTTATCAGCGTTCGCCCAAACATCAGCGAAGCTGATCTCGGATTCTTCTTTATTCTGTTCTTTCGCCAGTCTCTTTCGTTCTGCATCGTAAGCAGATTCAACCGCTCCAAGGCTGGAGAACGTGAACATTGTGGTTGTGGTTGCCGGAATGGAAGAGATTTGTCGGCTGAGAATCGTGTCCTTTGCACGTTCATGCGCCAGAGTATTGAGAACTGAATTCTCCGAGTTAGCCCCAATTTTGTTTAGTTTAGATATTCCGTGGCTGAGGGATGAACCTATAAGATCTCCAGTGAGAAACCAGAGTGTTCCTGTAGCTAGTTTGCCAGCTGAAAGGTAGTCGCTCCAATTACCTTCTTTCTCGCGAGCAGCACCGGCAATTGTAAACCCGGCAGTTTGAAAAGCGGCATTTCCAAGCTTGACGCCTGAGGAGACTAGCATTTCGGCAGCGCGGCTTCCGGCCATATAATTAAGTATCTTGCCACCGTAAGTAGTCGCCCCGGTGCCATTGACTATCTCTAGTTCACGAGCAATTCGCTGCGCGGGCACTAGCGATTTTATTTCGGCGAAAGTGCGTGCGACTGCATTACCGGTGAACATGGTGGCGCCTTCAAACATTCCACCGACGAAGTTGCGTCCTACTTGTGCGGAATCAGTGGCTCTGGTATGCCTCATTATTACAGAGCTGCTGCCTCCAGCCAGAGTGCATCCGGTTAGTTCGGCACCTAACCCTGCCATGCTTGAGAGCCTACCAGCTTTTACCATGCCGCCGACTACAGTTCCAACGCCCAGGGTAGCTAGAGTTGTTACTGCAATTGTTGCACCTTCCGATAATGAGTGCTGGAGATGTATTCCGTGCTCTGCCAGTTGCTGACTATCTTGAGCGGAGAGATTCAGATCCCGCATGAAGTTCGTGGTGGCGCGCAAGTTTTGATCTATGCGATTATTGTCGAATTCGTCGGTATTGAATGCATCAGGGCTGAATAGCTGATCGAGTTCCTTCTTGATTGCCTCGCGTTGATTATTCACCGAGTCCTTGATGCTTTCAAGATGGGCTTCTCTTCCACCCATAAAATAATCGGCGGCACCGCTGGTAATAATCGGCTTGTTTTCGAAGTATTTTGTGTTGCCCTTTTCGGCTTCCGATGCCGCTATTCTAGCTTCCTCCTCAAGTGCTCGACGATCGACTAGACCTCCCGGAAGAGAGCTTCCATCAGCAGCTTTACGATTAGCTCCTAGTCCAAGAATTTCATGTCGCTCGGATTCGCCCTCGAATTGCATTGAGAGAATCACTCTGTTCTCGGAATGGAGATCGATTTGACGCCCGTCGTCGAATGCTATCTTGTAGCCTGGTTTAAGTTTGCCACAGGACTCAATATCGCGCTTACGCTCATGCCCATTTTCATTTATTCGATAAACATCGCCTCGCTCTATTTGATAAAGGTCGTTGCCTATTCGAAGATTGGCATTTACTTTGTTAGTGTCGTCTTCTGATTTGAGCTCCCTTAGCGAGATAATCTTTTCGTCTTTTACTTGGGTGTGTTGCTGTTCCTTTAGTTCAGCGTGTTTGATTTTGAATTCATTGAATAGATCCCGATGGTTCGATGCACCGTTTTCAGCTCCGCTTACGGTGAGAAGCCGCTCCACCACATCCTCAGCATTGCGATAAGTTTCCTCTGCCTTTTCAGAATCCTTTTGTAATTCTTCCTTTCTACCGCTCAACTGATTCCAATATTTTGAAACGTCGGTAAAAGACTTGCTGCTTTCATCAGCGAACGCATAGCTTTTTTCATTCCGATTGCGTTTTGCGTCGTCAGTGAGTTTGTTGAGATCGACCAGTTTGTCCTGGGCCGCGTCAGTACTGTAGATTCGTATCGATCGTCCCTGTTTTCCAGTTTGACCCATTAATTCGAGTTCGAGGCTCGTTCCGTTTAATTCAGTAAGTGCTAGCTCCTTTCCATTCTTGAATGTGATGGATCCACCCTCGTACTTTCCATTGACCTCCCGAGGAGGTTTGATTGTTCCTAACTGTTCTCCGCTTGCTGAATCAATAAGCATTCCCATGCGGACGTCGCATCGTCGTCTTGGCGCATCTGGATCTTGGGCCAGCATAACCCGTCCATTGCTAATATCACTGTTAGTTACCAGGACGCGCTCGTGTTTCCCGTTCTCTTTACCCTCGAATTTCCATTGATTTAGATAGCTGTTTATATCTTTGTTTTGTTCTTTTGCGTCTTCGGTGAAGGTTACTTTTCCCTTGATCGGATCTATTGTGCCGAGCTTTTTCTCGTTGTTATCAAGAATTTCGTTATGCACTATCTTCAAAGATTTCTGCTTGTCAGGGGAAGTAAGCGTCCCGTCCAGATAGATTTCTTCTTTTGGTTTTGGCAGCTCAAGGCGTTCTGCCGCGTGCTTCATGCCGGCAGCGAACCTTTGTGCGTCTGATTTAAGATCGTTAGCCTTGTCGATCAATTTATGGGTTGTTTTTTCCAGTGCTGTATTCAGGTCAATTGCAAGTGAAGGAAGCAAATGTGAGCCCGCTTTCTTTCCGGACTCTTTCGTTGCTGTGTCTTGTGCAGCAGTTTTTGCACTCTGCGCATGATGTGAGCTGTTTGCCGGTTTCTTTGCACTCTCGGAATGAGCTTCTGTTTGGAACCTTTTGCTGCTGTCATGTGTTTCAGTTTTCTGCGTATGATGTTCGCCGGATTTTCCTGCGCTGCCTTCCATTGACTTAGGCGGTTTACTCTGGTCCATTTACCCTTCCCCTGAATTGGATTCACATATGCTAGGAATGGCAATGGTCTTGTTCCGGTCATAAACATGACGTTTTTGGGTCTTCAAGTTAACTAAGGGCTGGTTAGAAACAATTTCACTTGTTTTCAGATACAATTGAGCTGATTTTGATCGCGGGAACCTTGCAATGAGCCAATCTGATTCCAAATTGAAGCCCGGTGACTGTGTTTTCTGCCGCGTCCAATCGCCTGATTTAGGTGGGTACAAAGTCAGCTTAACTCCTTCTGGTATCGAAGGATTCTTGCCAAGTCGCGAGCCCATCGAATTGGGCACCATTGTGCCAGCGACCCTGGTATGCATGGATGGCGAAAAGGCATTGCTGAACTATGCCTTCATAATGGGTACTTCGTCTCGCGTGCAACACAGTACAAATGAAAAAGAGAACGCCTTTGCTATTTGGGCCGAAGCTTACCCGAATAGCAACAGACCGGGTCGTGCAATTGACTTGGTGATGCCGCCGATTCAATCTGCACCAGTTTTGCTGAAGTCGAAGGATAAATCACATGAGTTTTTTCCTTCGCTTGAGGCAAGTCAGTTCACCGGCTGTCTTAAGGTGACGAGTCAAAAACGGTTGTCTCGTTCCGCTGTTGTGCTCTTTCGTGGAAGGGCTGTCGGATCCGTGTATACAACCAAGGCAAGCCCTGATCCTTATCGTTTTGAAGTTGGTCTTCAGAAAATGTTGGAGGACGTATCAGTCTCAGATAGTGATGCCGAATTGGAAATGTATGAGTTGAGAGATAAGCTCGTTCTGCCAATGTCGGCGATGTTTCTTGGATACATCGACAACACTGTGCATGAACTCAGCAATTCGGAGTATGCCGAGAAGATGCTTGAGTATTTTTCTCGTGAGGGGGGAACCTCGTGTCTAAGCTTGATGCAGGACGGCAAAGCTCCTTGTGCTTTGGGATTCATTTGTGATGGTGAGTTCCAGGGGAGCTACTCAATTAACGACCGTGTATTCAGCCAGGATAAAGAGTTCTTTTTCAGCTTATTGGAAAAGGTTCCTAACGCCAAGCTGAAGACCTATGTACTGCCAGCAGCGATGACCACTGAGTCTGTCCTTTTCGGATACAGCCTCAATTCAGAACAATTTGTTTCCCCACCAAAGACACAATTATTAGGATAGTTCAGCAAGTTTGGTCTATTGTTTCTCAGTGAGATTCGATGCGGCATTCGGAGTATGATCCGCGCTAGTTGAGCCGTAGTATCATTTTGATATGCCTGAATTACCTGACATTTTAGCTTACATACACGCCCTTGAGCCGAGAGTTGTGGGGCAGACTCTTGAACGTATTCGTATAGCGACGCCATTTCTGTTGCGCACTGTAGAGCCGACGATCGAGCAGTTGGAGGGTCGCAAGGTTGGGGAGTTGCAGCGCATAGGCAAACGGATTGCGTTTGGACTTGAAGGTGATTATTGGATGGTTTTGCACCTTATGATTGCAGGGCGATTGCACTGGAAGGCTAAAGGCGCCAAGTTGGGCGGAAAAACGAATCTAGCAGCCTTCGATTTTGCTGATGGTTCGCTAACTCTTACGGAAGCTGGAACAACCAGGCGCGCGTCACTGCATTTGGTGCACGGTGAAGAAGCTTTGGCTGAGATTGATCCCGGTGGCATTGATGTGTTTTCGTGCAGCATTGATGCTTTTTATAAAGCATTGACGCTTGAAAATCGCACACTCAAAAGATCGTTAACCGATCCACGAATTCTAAGTGGGATCGGAAATGCTTATTCTGACGAGATATTACACGCAGCGAAGCTGTCCCCGATCGCTCGCACAAAAGATCTCAAACCGGAGGAATGGGAGAGATTGTTTGCAGCTACAACGGATACTCTACGATCTTGGATCGATCGACTTTGTTCTGAGGCAGATAAAAATTTTCCGGAGGGTGTAACAGCCTTTCGTCCGGAAATGGCCGTTCATGGAAAATTCGGAAAGCCATGTCCTATTTGTGGACACGAGATTCAGCGAATTCGCTATGCCGACAACGAAACCAATTACTGTGCTTGCTGTCAGACGGGAGGCAAGCTTTTGGCGGATAGAGGATTGTCGCGCGTTTTGAAATCTGATTGGCCTAAGACGCTGGCGGAGTTGGAGAACCTGAAGCGCAGGCCCAAGGTTTGATCCTGTTTTTATTGCCAACAAACGTACTTAATTGGTCGTTGCTTTGAGGCACTGTGTTACAAGGGCTGCGGTGGGGTCCGTCCTCCTGCCACGTTGCGGTTTACCCCATGTACAGCGATGGACTCTTAACCTATATTAAAGATGCTTACCGCCGTGTTGGCTTTTCGTGACTTTGAAGCAATTGCGAGAAACTCAATTTGGAAACTCAGAAATTCGGTACTCTGGAATCAATTGCTGAATCAGTCGACAACGGCACGAACTCATCTATAGTGCCTCCGTTGGGAGTCGTTTTTGAAGAACCGTTAGTTCAGGCGACTGGGATCGGCGGAACCGGTGCCAGGACAGAACAGGAACTTCCAACTAAGGGCTGGGACACGATGCAACGTCGTGGAACTCATGTCTTCGACAGTCGAGACGCGGAAAAGTTGCTAACGCTAAAAGACGGAAAGCCATCGTCAATTCATAAGACCGAGGGAGCCAGTGAAACTGACCTTCTGCAACTCTTTCGAAGGATTGGAATTCTTGATTGGTCTGTACTTGCACTCTCGATCATAATGCTGTCGGTTCTTTTTAATGAGTGTTCGATGGCTTTTGCTCACAGCGATAGCCTGAAATCAGGCATTAAGGCTTTGGACGATAACGACGTTAGCCTTGCTACCAAAATGTTTAGCGCAAGTATTTTGTCGGCACCGGAATCGTCTGATGCATACTACTTCAAAGCTATGTGTGAGATCTCGGACAATTCGACTGATGAAGCCATAAAGGATCTCGACAAATCGATAGATCTGGATCACAAAAACTCAAAAGCGCATTTATCCAGAGCAACTTTGTTGATCAAGAAACATCGTTATCATGATGCAGTAAAAGATTGCAGTAGCGTGTTGGCGTTGAATTCTTCCGACATAGATGCTCTGAGAATCAGAGCTGATGCATATCTTCATGAGCACCTTCATGCTAAGGCGATTCAGGATGCAAGTTCATTCTTGAACTTGTATCCGGCCAGAGATGAGGCGCGCGCCGATGTTTTGTCTAACCGCGCTTTTGCATTCGATCAGCAACGCAACTTCTCCTCTGCCATTAAAGACTATTCGGAAGCAATCAATTGCGATCCAAAAAATGAAAAACTATTTCTAGGACGTGCTATTGCACGCATGCATGATAAGCAGTGGAAGAACGCTATCTCAGACTGCCAAGCTTCGATTGCGTTGAACTCCTCAGTTGCGGCCGTTTATAAAGTGCGTGCGCGTTGCTACGAGATGCTGAATTTGCGCAGTGCCGCATTAGCAGATTTGGATAAGCTTATCGAACTTCACTCAACGGTTGATACGCGAAAAATCCGTGGAAATAAACGATTGCTATCCAATAATCTGCTGGGTGCTCTAGAAGACTTTGATTATGTACTCGAGGCTGATCCCAGCGATACTGTGACTGCTCGTAAGTATCAACAGGCGAAGGAGATTTTGCAGGCTAACGTCAATGGCAAAAATCGAAGGAACTTCGAAGCTCCGGTGAGGAACTCGGTCATTGCCACCATTGATGTGGGGGATAAATCCGAACGTGAAGTCCTTGATCGAGGATATGAATTGCTCATGAGCGGACGCTCCGCAGACGCCGCAAGTTACTTGTTGGCTGCAGTGCGAAGTAATCCTAATAATGTTAAAGCCCGAAGATTTCTGGCATATGCATTTCTGCAAAGTGGACGCGCAAAGCTCGCCGTTGAGCAATTCACCGCTCAGGAATCTCTGGAGTCTCTCCGAAGAACTGACAAGTTGGCTTTCGCATCAGCTTTAGCGAAGAGTGGAGCGCACGAAGAAGCGATAAGTATTTATTCCAACTTGATCACTGATAATGCAAAAGATGACTTTGCTCGCGTTGCTGCGATTAAGATCTTGCTGAAAGATGGAGCACGCGAGGAAGCAAGAGCAATGGCGGTCGATGGTATGCAGGTATCCCCCGAGTATCGCAAGCTATACAAATCACTGCTCAACTAGTTAAGAAAGATAGAAACCGGCGATCCGAGGATCGAATCGATCCATAATAGAGAGAGCGAAGGGACTTTACTCCTATGGGTAGACGGGACGTCAGCAACCCATACAAATCAATCTGGCCTTGTTTACTGAACCAGTCTTGCTAAGAATGGTGCGAAGGTTGTTACTTGCGGTTGCGGAATGCTTGTACTGTAAGCGCCATTCATTACTGCTGGTTTGAGATTTCCAGTGATACTGTATCCATTGGCTCCCGGATCTGTATCCGTTGATGTAACGTGCAGAACCATGAAACCAATAACCTTGTGAAGCGGTTGTCCTTTCGCTAGATAATCAGTATTGACAGCATCGTCAGTAATAACGAACGCAACATCCTTGCCGATCAATTTGTCGAATATTTTTCCCGCCGATTTCTTTCCATTGTCCGATTTGATCCAATCACCGACAGACATTGGTGGCATTTCGACAGCGGGATATGTCGCGGGATCTGCAATATGATTTAGTTGAGCAATACAGTCTTTGTTACTGTTCAAAATCCAAACGGAATTTGAATAGTCGTTTCCTTTCACTTGTACTGTGAATTCATTACCAACAACTTGATCTTCTAGTTTTCTGTTGGATGGATCTAGATCGTTAATACTTACAAGAAGTGGCATGAAACTGTACAGAGTGGTCAGTGGCGTGAGCGCAGCTGAGGCTGAGGAATTTACCGTTTGTCCATAGTTTCCGAACATCTGCGCAAAGATACTCTTTAGTCCAATCGAGCCCGTTACGTTGCAGCGATTTGGTCGGTTAGGAGGTCCTGCGAAATTTGGATCATAGACAATGGATGCTGTTATTGTTCGATCTCCGCTGTGCCAAATTCCCGATGGTCCGTCTACAGAGTTTAGCGAAGCCACCTGCAAGGCGTGATTTACGGGCTCCTCATTTTCATCGCTAACTGTTTGTGCAGATGAATTTTTTGTACCATCATAATTTCCGAGGTCATGTGCTCCCGCTAGTGCGGCAGCATCGAGTGCTCTCTGAAGTTCTCCGTGTGCATCGTTTACGTGCATGCAATCAACCGCGAAGCCTCCCAGCAGCGCTATGAGTGGAACAAGAGCTACGAATGCAAGCGCAGCTGTTGATCCTTTTTGCGAGCGTGATTTCATGGAAAACCTCATTTTGACTTACTGAATCGGTAGTGTGAACGTCCCCTGGACACTGATATTTTTCATGTCGAATGCTGCAGCTAAATATTTCAATGGTCCTCCGGGAAATGGTTGAAGACCTCCGCTTCCATCTGTTGGATATGCGCAGGTGACGGTTACATAGGTTGGTGGTGTACTGTTGTCCCAAAGAACAGTGAACTGATTGCTGCTGGCAATAAAGTTAGGAGTGGTTATCCAATCGACAGTTTGTTTTTTAGTTCCACTTGTGTTGTATGCAACAACCAACCCACGCGCGGCTTCCCTTGCGCCTCTTTCCATTGCAGATCTGATGATATAAAACTCGGCGCACTCATAGGCTACAAACATAAGGCAGATTACCAACGGCAATCCAACTGATAGCACCGAAGCAAACTCAACAATATGCGCGCCCCGCGGGTTTCGTCGCCTGACCATAATCACCCCGGCGGAAAGGAAAACGTTGCTGTTGTGAGAATGGAGAATTTGTTTGACAAATTTAGCGGATCGGGAGATGGAAATGCCATTAGTCCGCTGGAACCATTGGCATTGCCGCCCGTTGGAAAACTGGTTGTGACAGTAACTGTCGGAGGACTTTCGCTTAGGTCCCAGGTCCAGGTGAACTGATTTGCCGTTTTCGAGATGAAAAACGATCCATCATTGGCTTTCACCTCGAAAGCAATGTCAGACGGGAGGTTTCCGTTGCTCGTATCTGGCGGCGCGATTCCGGTTTGAACATATTTATTGATAAGCAGTTGAGCGGCGTGACGCGTTGCTGCATCAAGATTTGTGCGAATCGTGAAGAGCAGATTTGCTTCCAGAACCGCATACAGCATTGCTATTACGAGTGGAAGTCCGAAAACTAAGGCGGCGGCGAATTCTACAAGGGTTAAGCCTCGATTGTCCCTTCTCAGATTCCGCATGTCAGTTTACCGCCCGATTTCCCTACAGTCCAAGAGTTTATCCTGACCTGGACCGTGCAAGTTTCCTTACAAACGATAACATGTTTTGGGCGATTTTTGAGTTATCGGACCTGGGAGAAATACGTGCTTTAGCGTGATTTTCCAGCCGTTTGGTCCAGTTTTAATCAGTTTGCACTTGTTTAAACAGCTGCCAGACAGCTCCTACCTGTTCAGGGGTGAGCTTCTTCTTAAAGGTTCGAATACAAAGAACGCGTGCACTATGTGGCTTCTTTGTTGCTATGTAGGCGTTTATTAGCTCTAATCTAACGGATATATTATTTGGATCGTGCCCGAGAACCTTTTCGTAGTAAGGAATGGCAGAATCTATCTTACCTTTATCTGTAAGATATCGAGCAAATCGCAAATCCTCCGGAACAGCCGCCTTGCCTTCGGCGATGACCTTAACATTTGCAGTTCGGCTCGGAGTCATTTCCGCAGTTTCCTGGGGTGAATCTTTGGAAAGCTCCGATTGGATTAAGTTTCGGAGCCTATTGCGGGCGTTAAGTTCAACGGAGGGATCAATTGCCGCGCTGCGGATGCTTGCTGGGATTATATAAACGAGGAATGCCAGAGTCCCGATCCATGTCATGTAGAGCAGCAGCTTAACGGGAATTCGCTTGTCGGATACTTGCTCGAAGGCTACCGGAGTGATCTGCGCAATATATTCGCCAATGGGAAGGCTGAGCGTTGACGCATTTAATGGGTCAGCTGGTTCTGAGGGCAAGTAGAGAAACTTAGGATTCTTGAAAGAGACAAAAGTTGTGAGGGATTCCTCTCCTTTAGAGCTATCGGACGCAAAAAATGCATCTATTATCAATCCTGATCTGAAGACGAGCTGACCTTCTTTTCCATCTTGTTGAATTTTCAATGTTCCGAAGGACAGCGGTTCATTTGCAATTATGCGCAATGCCTCCAGCAAGCTTTTGGCTTTCTTGATTTTATCGGCACTGTTTTTGCTCAGTTCTGCTGGCATATCCGCAAGTAGTAGCGATCAATATCGAGCTCAAGAATATTACTTTAGCATTATCGGAAATCGAGCGAGTTATAACCAGGCGTTCAGTGGCTTTATTAGCGAAGCCCTTGAGTAGACCGATAGCCCAGTAAAATTCTGGAGCGTTTTGAGTAGAGGAGGAGTTGAGAGGGGCGATAGCCCAGCGAAATTCTGGAGCGTTTTAGTTGAATGGTATTTGGCCAAGTGGGAACAAGAATCTTGTAAGGGCTTATGCACAGGCTGTTATCGGACGTTGATAGATTCGCAATTACTATGGTTACCTGTCGGCGAAGCGCTCATGATTGGCGTTCTCGTTGGCGCACAAAGAGAACACGCGAAGCTCTCTCCACATTTGGGTATTCGTGAATTTGTACTTTGTGCTGCTGTTGGTGCCGCTTGCGGACTCCAACAAATGCCAGTATTGTCCGCGGTGGCATTGGCTGCGCTGATTTTGGTCTTGTTGTATTTCAGATTTCGAAGCCCCGCTGAAGACTCAGGTCTTACAACTGATTTGTCAATGCTGGCCGTCTTTTGTTTGGCACATGTATGTACTATAACTGACTCAGAAAACGCCAGGTCGGCGGCAATCGGCGTATCGATTGTAATTACATTTCTACTGGAGTCCAAGGATAAGGTTAGGAAGTTCTTTAGTGAGACGTTGACTCGACAGGAATTCAGCGGCACGCTGCTATTCCTGGCGCTTGTATTTATCATTTATCCAATCTTGCCAATCGGGGAATTCGGACCATTTGGCGGGTTCAACCCTCGGAATATTTGGACATTCGTCATTCTGGTGTCTTCTGTGTCATTTGGCGGATACTTTCTCGAAAAATACTTGGGAAGATCAAGAGGGCTGAAGATTACGGCGGTCCTTGGAGGCATTGCTTCAACCACCGCTGCAACGGTTTCACTGGCCAAAGAAGTCAGGCAGGCTCCCGAAAAGCTTCCGGCTTGCTGGCAAGCCGCTACTTTGGCAAATGCCATTCAGTATCCGCGTTTGCTTGCGTTCCTCTCTGCGATTAGCCCAACAATATCCTTTGATGCTGCTGTCCCACTTCTTCTCGGTGGAATCGTCGGCATCGTGATGGCGTATATGATACCAGGTCCTGAGGGAGATCCCTCCGCAAAGAAGGACAGTTCGGCTGCTCCGTCGAACTCCGGTGAGGAGACGGCGCAAGTTGCGGATTCCGCTAAATCGGAGCAAGTTTCCACTTTAGCTCCATCTGAGCCTGAACCAGAAGTTGGAGATAGTGAAGGTCCAATTGTGTCCGCTGAATCTTCTGTGGAGGGAACTGCTGCGAGGGAGATCGTTTCGAAGGAAACTACTGAGCCGCAAGCGCCAGCTGAAATGGCTTCTTTTAAGATTCGCAACCCATTAACTCTTGGTCCGGCGCTTGAGTGTGGAATGATTCTAGCTCTTGTTGTTTTCGTGAATAAGGCCGCTGTCGCTACTCTTGGTCCTAGCAGCTTGATGTGGACCAGTATGATTGGTGGTCTAGTGGATGTGGATGCTATTGCTGTTTCGGCTGCTGATCTGTTTCGTGAGCAGAAGATTGTTCCGGACACAGCAGTTGCCTCAGTTCTTCTTTCCATCTTGATGAATGCCGTGTTCAAAACTGGCGTTGCGTATACGGCTGGTTCGCGTGATTTCGCAATCAGAATGGCATTCTCGTTTGCCGTAATGCTAGCAACCGCTGGCCTGGCACTTCGCTTTCTATAAGGGGAATGGCGTTCTCGAACGGCTAGAAGAGTTCGTCCACCAATGAGCGATCCGACCGACTTAATGAGTGGATCTACGGGGGCGATGTCACTGTTGTGTCACTGCTGAATCGATATCAATCTATCTGTACTTTCTTAGAGGCTGCAGCATGACACAAACA
The DNA here is from genome assembly GCA_019747875.1 of Candidatus Obscuribacterales bacterium. Lineage (GTDB taxonomy): Bacteria > Cyanobacteriota > Vampirovibrionia > Obscuribacterales > Obscuribacteraceae > JAIEPM01. Next base: position 47,388 of record JAIEQI010000016.1, on the reverse strand, counting down.
AAAACGGCACCTTTCGGTGCCAAGTCCACGGCACTGGAAGTTATCGCCGGTCATGATTTGTCCGGCAAAAACGTTATCGTCACTGGTGGCTATTCGGGAATAGGTATCGAAACGGCGCGTGCTCTTTCACAAGCAGGTGCACGGGTAACTATCGCAGTACGCGATCTTGAAAAGGGAAAGATTGCCGCTGCACAGCTACGAGAAACTACAGGGAATAAATCAATTTATGCCGGAAGACTTGATCTGGGAGATCTTACTTCTGTTCGGAAATTTGCAGAATCCTATTTGCAAGACTTTGACACGCTTTCAATCCTCATAAACAACGCTGGAATAATGGCTTGTCCTCTCACTTACACTGCAGACGGGTATGAGTCACAGTTTGCTACAAATCACCTGGGACACTTTCTGTTGTTTTATCTTCTTCAAAATGCAATGAAGAAGGCTGCACCTGCCAGAGTGGTATCACTTTCATCTATTGGCCACCGCCGTTCAGACATAGACTTCGATGACATCCATTACAAAAATCGAGAATACGATAAATGGAAAGCATATGGACAGTCGAAAACAGCTAATGTTTTGTTTGCCGTTGGCTTGACTGAGTTATTTCGAGATTGTGGTATTACTTCCAACGCAGTTATGCCAGGGGGGATAGTCAGCAACTTGCAAAGATTCATTCCAGTGGAAGAGCAAAAGGAGCTGGGATGGATCGATGAAAGCAATCGTGTGAATCTGAACTTTAAATCTCCAGAAGAAGGAGCTTCCACTTCCGTTTGGGCTGCCGTTGCTAAGGAATTGGATGGCTGCGGCGGGCTTTATCTGGAGGATTGTTCGGTCGCCAAGTTGTGGGATGAGACAAACCCGATGCGAGGTTACTTGGCATATGCAGTGGATCCTATGAGAGCCTCTAAGTTGTGGGGAGAATCGAAAGCAATGGTCTCAGCATACATTTAAGACTCGTTTGTCTAATCTGTGAGAAAATGTCGGCTCACTGATTTGAGGTTATGAACGTGGTCACTCTTGCTGATGCTAGAAGAATAATAGATGCTGCAGAAAAGAAAGCTGCAGAGATTGGGCAACCAATGAATATCGCTGTCGCTGATGCCGGGGGGAACCTGGTCGCGCACGTTCGAATGGACAATGCGTGGATGGGAAGCATTGATATCTCAATCAAAAAAGCATGGACTTCACGCGCTTTTGATATCTCAACAAAGGACTTAGCATCGCATAGTCAATCAGGTGATCAATTCTTCGGAATCAACGCCAGCAACGATGGACGCGTGATGATTTTTGCCGGAGGTATTCCTCTCAAACGCGACGGCAAAGTTGTTGGTGCCATCGGTGTAAGTGGTGGCTCCGGCGAGCAGGACCATTCTGTTGCAGAAGCTGGTGCGAACGCCTTTTAGGTAGCAAATGTAAAATGCAATATCTGATTTATGCATGAAGTAGTAATTGTTGGTGCTGGTGCTGCAGGTCTTACAGCGGCGCTTGAGCTACGGAAAGCAGGAATAGATTTTGTTATTCTCGAAGCGCGAGATCGCGCTGGCGGACGCATGTTTACTATCAAGTCAGAGGCTGGCAACAAAATCGAGTTGGGAGCCGAACTTGTGCATGGGTTGGTGCCCGAATTAATCAATTTAGTCAAAGCCGCTAATCTAAAAGTCGTGCAGGCAAATGACGATCACCTTGCACTTGAACAAAGAAAACTGGTGAATGCAAATCAGTACTTTCAAAACACTAACGATATCTTGGCCGCGATGACAGAATACGCAGAATCTGGTGATATGTCTTTTGCGCAATTTGGAAGGTTGATTACTGAGGAAAGACCAAGGCTTGCAAGCGCGCTAGAACAGGCTACCGGTTATGTGGAGGACCTGAATGCCTGTTATGCAGAAAAAGTTGGAATAGATTGGTTGGCAAAAACTCAGCGAGCCTCTGATGAAACTGAAGGATATAAATTCTTTCGGTTATTAGATGGTTATGGTGCTCTCGTCGATTATTTAGTCGCGCAACTCCCGGCAGGAAAAATCGAATTCGACAGAGTAGTCAGGAAAATTGTCTGGAAGAAGAACGAAGTCGTTCTTGAGATTTCGTCTGGCGATGGGCAAGTAGCTGCTCTCGCAGCGCGCTCCGCTCTCATAACATTGCCTGTTAGTATTTTGCAAATCGCCTGTCTCGCTGCCGAGAGCAATAGTGCAGTGGTTCGCTTCGAACCGCCTTTGGATCAGAAACTAGAAGCCCTCAGAAGTATAGAGCTTGGTCGGGCTTGCCGGCTTAGTCTTGAATTTAGATCACGCTTTTGGTCTGAAATGGAGTCGCTTTCAAATTTTGGATTTATACATTCGAGATCGCTTCCCTTCACAACATGGTGGAGTCAGGCTCCAGATCCAGCACCAGTTTTAGTAGCCTGGGCTGCAGGTCCGAAGGCTGACAAGCTTTTCGGAAAGGCAAAGTCTGAGCTTGGTGAACTTGTTATGCAATCGCTCGCCGAAGTGCTGGAAATGCCGCTTGCCGAACTGAGAGAAGAGCTTGTAGAAATTCATTTTCATGATTGGACAAGCGATCCATTTACCCAAGGGGCGTACAGTCACGTCAAAGCTAATGGCATGAAGGCTGCAAAAGATCTGGCACTCCCGATAGATAGTACGCTCTTCTTTGCAGGTGAAGCTACAGATACTGACGGCTTCTCGGGGACCGTTTCCGGCGCGGTAAAATCGGGAATCCGAGCCGCTAAAGAACTGCTCCAAGTGCTTCGCTAACACGTGTATAATATAGTCTTCCTCTGGTGAAGATAGATATGACAACAACTTGGAAAGCTGCTGTGCTTTGCGTTCTCTTTTGTGCGATTTTATTTTCGCCTTCTCAAGCGCGAGGTCAAATCGAGAAATCGGCAGGGAAGACTAAATCACCGCCGGTCACAAAACCTGATGCTCGCAATAGCGGTGAAATTGACATGCTGCTGTTTGAGTTCGGAAATGCCATTAACGCTGGAAATGTCAATCGCACTATGTCCTTTTGGTCAGATGATGCTCTGTTTGTTGATCAGTCAGGTGAGGAAACTAGAAGCCGCTCGGCTTTGGAGAGCAGATTCGCAAAACTGTTTGAAGAGCGTGGAAGAGATTCATTGACTTTGCATGCGGAGAGAACTACCTTTCCTGCGGACAATGTTGCGCTTGTGGTCGGCGAAATTAGCAGAAAAAAGGAAGGAATAGAATTACCTGCTTCGCGATTTACTATGGTGCTGATAAAACAAAATGGTACATGGTTGATCAATGAAGCTACCGAAACTGTCATACAGGAGAAAAAGCCGTCTGACCAATTGAAGCTAGTTTCATGGCTGGTTGGTGATTGGAAAGTGGCTGATTCAACCAACTCCGTAAGACTGGATGTGAAGTGGTCTGAAAATCGGAATCTACTTTTATCTAAATCAATCACAGAAAAAAATGACGGAAGCAAGTCCGTTGATTATCAGATAATCGGTTTTGATCCAAGAACTAATAACATAGTTTCCTGGCATTTTGCGTCGAATGGCGGCTTTGGCTATGGGAAATGGACCAAGAATGGCGAAGAATGGAGCGTCGATTATGCCGGTGTTGATCAAAATGGAGCGAACACAAGTGCGAGAAACATATTTACACCAAAGGGGAGTGATGGGTTCACCTGGCATTCCGTTGATCAAATAGCGGACGAAAAGCCCATTCCCGATACCGCCATCGTAACGCTTGAGAGAATCAAGAAATGATCAGTATGCGGACAAATTTAATTACGCTTGTGTGCACCACTGTGTTTGTAACCTCCGTATCGCCCTGCAATTCGCAATATCAAAGTTATGGATATCAGAACAATACAGGCGCATTTGGTCGCAATTCATACAATACGTCTTTCAACGGTGGATTCTCTTGCCTGAATACACAGCAGCAGTCCCTGCCACAATGTGCGGGACGCCGAACTGGGCAATCGAATTCACATTCGACTATGAGTGATTTGGAAAGAACTCTCGACGCTGTTGATAATTCGAATTCATGGGCACGCACACCGGTAAGCGGGGCTATGCCTGCTAATGTCGCTCCTTCAAATCGTTATCCTGCGACTTTCGGAACCACCTATGCCAGGCAAGGTAACACGCAACGTTCTTATCCACTCAGAACCGTATCGGCCCCGCCCCGTGGCGGTACTGCCAATGCAATGTCGGGAATGTTTCCCACTGTATCTCGCCAGGAAATGCTGAGAATCTTCATGGAAGGCGGAACGCCGTCAAATGCTGTAAACCAGGGCTACCAAGGCTACAACCCACAAACGCAGAACTCCTCCTCGAATACCACAAACGTGTATTACAACTATCAGACTGCTGAAAATGAGGCGACAAAATCGCGTAACTACTCGAACACTGCCAGATATGACAAGGATAAGTGGAACAGAAAAAACGCTGCGTCCCAGGCTGAGTATGCCGCCAACAACGCCGAATATGCTGCCCAACGAGCAGAATCTGGGGCGTACAACGGCGATGCTAAAGCGAAAAGTTACGCCAGCTTAGCCAGGCAAGCTGCAAACAGGGCACGATACAACGCCAATCAAGCTCGATATAACGCCAATACGATTCAATAATGGAGGGATTTTGCATGAACAATGGCTGGGCGTCCCATCATGAGCGCGTCGAGTCAATGAGGTGACCGGGGGCAAAGGGCGGCTGGGTCTAGTGAAACAAATCTGAAACATCTCTGTTGCAAATTTGAGATCTCTCTTCCCTAAAGTAGTATCACAGCTTACGGAGAGGAACTAAATCATGAAAAAACACATTGTTAGCGCACTTATCTTGCCCTTGATTGCAGTGAGCCTGAGTGCATGCACTTCCAGTGAAGAGGTGAGCAAGCTTGAGAAGAGAATTCAGGTCTTGGAGCAAACAAATGCTGAACTCACAAAAAGGCTTGAGAGTCAAAGTTCTACTAGCGCCTCAGCTTCCAGCTCGGCAACTGCTGATGCCGGTTTCGCAGATATTGCCGGCGCCTTCGGAGAGAAAGAGATAAAAGACCTGCAAAAGCTGGGCGTGTTCAATGATGTCTCCGGCAACTTCTCGCCAACCAAGCCAATTACGCGGGCTGAATTTGTTTGCTGGTTGGTTAGGGCGAACAATGCTATGCGCCCTGCTGCTGAGCATATTCGCATAGCTGAGGATGGTGCCAGCTCAAGTTTCACTGATCTAACATCAGCTCAACCATACTTCAAGTTCATTGAAGGCATGAATAGTGCTGGCTGGTCCATCGGGTATCCGGACAAGACTTTCAAACCAGAAAAAGCTTTGACGCGTGAAGAAATGATTGCGATAAAGAATCCGATTGATCATGGAAGCGGTCAATATGAGGGCTATGAGAAGAAGTGGACAGATCATGCGAAGATTTCTGAGAACTTCAAGAAGTACATGAGCGACGAGGCTTTCGGAGATAAGAACTGGAGCCGTGTTTTTGGAGAAACAAAGAATTGTGACCCACAAAAGTCCGTTAGCCGAGCTGAAGCAGCTGCATGTATTTGGCAAATTGGCTGGCACCACAAATATCAGGCCAATAAACCAGAGGCTTAAGTCGTTTGACTGGTTTTGTCCATATCGTTCGTTGTAATGTTCCCATAGAAATGAGCTCAGGAGCACAGCTGCCATGAAATCTTTCCCGATTGTTCTTAGCTCGCTGCTCTTTGCGATTTCAGCCACGATCAACTTCACGACTCTGGCACCCGTTCAATCAAGCACTGAGTTTGTAAAACGGGAAAATCCGGAAATTAGATTCGTCACGAGTCAGCCATGCTCACTGATCTGCTTTCTGGATGCAATTGCCCAACGACCACACACCACAAAGTGGCTGCGTGGATGGTATGAACAAGCCCGCCAGAAGCAAACTCAAGCGGAAAATGATCTTCTCAAAGATGACGATGATGTGTTGAAGGACTATCAGAGTCTCTTAAATCAACAGAGTAGTGCTTATAACTTTAGTGATCCGACTGGAAGACAACTGGACTTACGGCAAAAGCTTATTTATGAAGCTGCATCATGCCAAACCGTTGAGCAGTTCTTGGACCGGTGCGCAAAGTTCATGAAGACCAAAGACCTGGAAAAACTAACGAAGATCATCAACTATTTCGAAATGCCGTACTTCGATCTCGTATGGGATCCCAGTCAGCCGGCTTTACAACGACAGTTGAAAGAGTTTCAAGATAAGTCGATTGAGTGTAAGTTGAACGAGAAGCTGTCGCAGGTGCAAGGTTTTTTGAATGCACCTTGGGTAGAAAAATTGCCTTTTACAGTTGTATTGTCTCCTTTGCCAGTCGATCAGAAAGGCACTCATGGCGAGAGTCTCGGGGCAGTGCAAGTGGTCGAATTACTTCCTAAGCATACATTTAAAAGCCAAGCAGACGTTGTTTTTCATGAAGCAGTTCACTCACTTTGGTTTTCAAAAAAGGACGAAGAGGCAGTTCGCAATCTTTTCGTTTACCCAGGAAAAGGTCAGCTTCCGATGACTGAGCTGTACGAAGGCATGGCGACAGCTCTTGGACAAGGGTGGTTTGCCAAAGAGGCTTTTGGAAAGACACTCAAAAGTTGGTATGCCGACGAAACAATCAATCGATATGCTCACTTGGTCTATCCTGTTTATTCTGATTACTTGAGACAGGGTAAAGCTCTCGATGCTGATTTCGCTGAGAAAACAACGAGAATCTATTTTGAGAAAATGCCTCAGGATATTTCAACTATCAAACAGACTGATTCCATAATCGTAGTTGCGGATGATTTTAGTGATTTCAGCACTTTTAAATCAAAATTGGAACGGGCTCTTCCTCGCTTGCGTGAATCACAAATCTCTTCTCCGATAAATGCAAAGGAAACTATTGAGTCGTTTAGAAAATCATCTGTTGAACGCGGTATCGTGATGTGTTCAGTTACCCATGTGGATCAGCTGGAGGCTTTAGGATTCAGCGGTGAGCAAATTCAGAAGTTGAAGACGAGAAATAACAGTCAGCCTGTGACCCTGCTAGTAGGTAGTAAGAAGATCACCGTTTGCATAGCCGATTCCGCCGACCAGAGAGAAGGGAAAGCTCTGTCGCTGCTTGCACAAAAACAGTGGCCGTCACTAAAGGCTTCTGAATAGTTTAGTCTGCTTGCTTTTATCGAAGCACTGTAAAGAAACGGGCGTGCCGCTCCTCTAATTTAATGCAGAAACGATCAAATCATTGAGGGACTAGTACTGTTGCTGTGGAGCCTGGGGGCTTATCTGGTTTTGCAAAAAGTTTCCGAGAGCTCCACGCATCATGCCGCCAACCCCGGTCTGTTGTTGTTGCCCTGTTTGACCGAAACCGGGCTGTTGTTGCATGCCACCGCCCTGCAATAGTCCTGCGCCTTGCTGAAGTATACCGCCCATACCACCTTGCGTTTGACCCATTCCCATTTGTCCCATTCCGGGCTGCACCATTCCTGGTGTCATTCCGTTGTTAGGAACGGATGCATACATCTGACCATTGTTATCAACCAAAATGTAGAAGGCTTGACCGGTATGCATGTTGGTCATCATGTACTGACCAGGGGCCATATTCGTGGTTCCTGCTGGTTGACCTGCTGTGCCGCCACCAAATTGACCGGGCATGTTTTGTCCGGTAGCACCGTTCAGAAGATCCTGACCAAGCTTCTTGAAAAACTCGGCATGGGAGGCTGGTACCGCCATTGCCAGTGAGATAACAAGCATTACAGCCAAGCGCTTCATCAGAACTCCTTTAGCGCCTGAGCGCTGCAGCAGAAGGTTAAACGAAATCAATTTCGCTTAATGATATCCAATTACGGCATTGTACCATGGCTCAAGCGCCTTCGGTGTTTTGAGCCTTTAAACCGTTTATAGAACGAGGTTGTGGGGCTGCGGGGGGGCAATTGTTGTTGAATCCAGGAACTTAGGCGTTCTCTAATTTTTTCAGGAGATCCGTTGTTTTCTTGAGGAGATCGGATAAACGTTTTTCTTCAGCGGAATTACCATCACCAGCGATAATAGTTTGAAATTCTTCAATATATTGGATTAGGTAAGCAAGCTCTTTTTTCTGTGAAGGTAAATCTATTTTTCCTTGTTCTAGTGTATTAGACAGAATCGAAAAGGCGAAAGCTGTGTTCTCGTTGAAAGTCCCCGAGTTCTCATAGTTGGCCAGCGCTCCAAACAAGAGTTCTCTTATTTCTTGAGAGTTCTTTTTGGAGAGTCCTTTCTTGCCTAGTTTGCACATTGCTAAGTTCACCATGAGGTCGGCACGAGTTGCATCTGGCTCTGCGGAAGCTTCGATCTTGCTCAACAATGTGGTAAAAGCCTTTTCTGCTTCTGCATATTTCTTCTCGACAAGAAGTTTACTTGCATGTTCAAGCAGTTTTGTTTGATTGTAATTCAGTTCGGTTGTGGTTGATCCCGAAAAATCGGGATTTGAGAGGTACCGTGTATTTTCATTCTTCAGCCAGCGAAGTCTAGCTTGTCGTGCATGATTTTGCACCTTTCTCGATTGAGCTTCTTCAATGTATTTGTTTGCCTCGGTAAGTTTGGACCGGTCAGATGAACGATAGATTGACGAAAGTACATCCAAAGCATTTACCGTTTGATCGTCTATCGTTCCATCTTTCAAGTACTCACGTACTGCTGAGTCCATTACCGAACCCGCACTATTTTCGCCCATATTTTTCAAGCAATCAGCTAGCAAGTAGAGAATGTCAGCTTTGTCTCTTGTCGGAAAACCGTTTTTCTCAGCTAGATGATACGCTCTCAAATAATCTGCTGAGGCTTGCTGATAAAGTCCGTTTGACCAGGCTTTGTCTGCCTCTGCTTTTAGGGCGATAATCTGTTGGGGAGGAGTTTTTGTTGCCTCGCTAAAGGACAAAGGCGATGGAATGGTTCTGAATTGCCATTCTTGCTGAAGTGACTCAACGAGAAAAGGAATTTCATGTCCATGCAGTAGGATGAAAGCAATCAAACTTATTGCAGTAAAACAAGCGGCAATTATGGTGCTGCCTAGAACTATGATTCTGAGAGCCCACCAAATAACTGAAAAAGCAAATTGTATTGAAGAACTTTTGTGTGAAGGAAATTGTGGAAAGACATTGGTCGGATTAAAAGCGCTGAAGAGCTGATTCAGCTTTTTATGATTGGAATTTTGATAAGAGTTTTGTGTTGGAAAAGACTCTGCGCGAAACACTCTTTTGGTCGCTCTGATTGAGCGAAGAACCTTTTTCGGTTCCTCCTTTGGCTGCTGAACAGGCAGCAATTCGATATTTGGAACAGTGCTTGAGATTGAAAGCAAGTTGGGAACCGACGCAATCGGCAGGTGCAAAAATGACCGTAAACGCTTAGCTGCGGCTCGCACTTCCAGGTTATGGTGATTCTCCAGAATATAAAATGCTTTTGAATTGAGTGGTTTTGCAAAGTCAGCCTGCTTGAAAAGTAAACATTCATCGTCGGTGCTGAGCCCAAGCTGATCCCAAAGCGATCCATCGCGGCTCAAGCAGAAAATCGATGTGAATATGACCCAGGAAGGAAAGTGATCTAGCCACAGATCGAAATCTTCGCTGTTGCGTGAAGGATGTTGATAATTGCGGTGTCCAAGCTCGATACTATGCCGCCCTTCTAATTTTGGTACGAACATTCCGTCGTAGTCAACGAGTTTGAGTTTCCCATTGTTGACGAGGACGTTGCCGTGTTGGAGATCGCCGTGAGCAATATCATGATCTGTCAACCAGCAAATTAGAGATTTCCATTCAGCCAGGAGCTCGGAAAGAATTTCTGGCTTTTGAAGATTCTCGTAGATATATTCATTGAGAGGGATCCCTTGTGCCCATTCCATTTTTAGGAGGGGGTAGTGATAGTTGTTGAGCTGTAGACCAGCGGTTTGGTACTCAAATGAGACTGTGTACGGAAGGGCAAGTCTTTCTAAATGTTCGGCGATGAATTGGTATCGCTCGTGTTGGTCCGCGCGATTGTGAAGGAAGCACCGGATTGCCCATTTTGCTGCGGTCGTTTTGAGGCAATAGACCGAAGCAAATGCCCCGGTCATCGCTCGAGGTAAGCCTAGCGCTGTTTGTTCAGCTTCGGCGCCTTTAAGCTCTGGATCGGTGAGAGCGGTTGAAAGATTCTGTATCGCTTCGTTGTAGTCCTGGGGACTGGGCCAGGGCACAAGGCGTTTGCGCTGAGGCTTTTCAGTGATAGTTCGTCTTCTGTGCAATCGAAATCCCCCGACGAGAACGGATTCACTAAACGAGCACCATACCTTGTATGTGTTAGCAGCCCAGATTAAATGGGTTAGTCATGGAAAGGCTTGTTTTGCCAGCATATCAAAAGATAGTCAGATGAACAGAGTCCAGAGTCACTGGAATCTCATGAAAATGGTCATGGAAGATTAAACCTGAACTGATATTTTGGGCTCACGTCATTCTCACGTTCGGCATGTTTATATGTTCTTGTGATTCGCAAGTGACTTCTTTACGAATGAGGCGAACAATCTACCAAATCTTGCATCACACAGTTTTTCTTCCGCCATAGTAATAACGTAGTGGAGCGACCTGAATCAATCAGGTTGCTTTACTATTTTAAAGGGTCTACTCGATTCTTACTTTAAGCGAACCCTGGGACGAGAACCGCCTTTCGCGATCTCATGTTCGCTGTGTGTCGAGCGCCGACGTCCCGTCCGCCCATAAGCGCGAAGCGCGTTGTCGCTGAGTATGGCTTGAAGCTAAGTATGGAGCGCGGACGTCCCGTCCGCCTATAAGCGCGAAGCGCGTTGCAGCTACGGATTCGGAGTTTCGCAAGAGGTAGATTCTCTCCCTAAAGCGGTGGCGTAGGCAGTGGAATTTGCATATGGGCGGGCAAGATGCCCGCGCTCCATACTTTCCCAGCCGAATCAAAAGGTGCAGCATTGTTTGCATTTGCAGTTGAAAAAAGAGATCGCTAGCAGTATCGTATCGTCCGCCCTAAGTACTTATAGAACGAGGCGGTCTCGTTTGCTCTTTTGCTGCGGGGCACCGTATATGGTGTTGTGAGTTCGTGGTTTTAGTCAGGACTACCCTTTAGAAAGGCGGAGTCGTACCTACCTCAATTTGTTTTGTGTATGGGTTATACCAGCTCGGAACGCCAGCAGGTATCGACAATGTTCGCCTTCCGTCCGGGAGAATAATTTCCGGTTGTTGCGGTGCTGCAAAAGGCATGATATACCCGCCACTGTTCACATATCGTCGTTGATAATCACGCAGAGCCCGTCGGTATGCTCGGTCAGACGAATAGTACATCCTGTTCGGTACTTGTTGTTGCTGCAGTAACATCATCGTATACGCATCTTGTGCTAATACGGGCGCTGTAGCAGATGCCAACATAACGGTGCTAAGCAGCGATCCTAACAAAAACTTCTTATCCATGTTCTAGTTCCTCCGAATAAGATACTAGACGGAGAAAACGCTATTTTGCTCCCCGGTGGAGTTCATGAACGGCTTTTGAAGCGCTTCGACGTAGGTGCACGCCTCGATCTTCGGCTAACAACGACCAAAACTGCTCTTTAATCTAACTATTCCGATGTATCGATGCGTCCACTGTCGTCTGGGGGAGGCGTTGGTGGGGATGTTGATTTGCTAGAGCCGGTGGTATTGTTGTCTTTTGAATCTTTGTCATCGCCTTCGGCGCTCAGAGAAGCAGGCAGGTCCTTGCATTGGGCGAGAAATAAATCTTTGTCTGATTGAGATAGTCTTTTTTCTGCCTCGTTGCGTAAGGCGATCGCTACTCTTTGTTCTCCGAATGAATTTAGCTGGGCGACGATATCGCCAAGGAAGATTGGATCTGCACCAGCGCGTCCGAGCTGCTGTGCAACGCCTGCTCTAACGTAATCAACCAACTGTTTTTGAGCGGTTGCATTTGCATTTTTCGAAAAATAATTGATGGCAGTTGACCACCAGCCCGGTGGGGTTTTTAATGCGCTTCCCTTATCCGTATCGCGATAACGAACGAGATCAGAGACCGCGTCGCTAGCCAATCCGCTATTGTCTAAAGTAACTGCTTGTATGATCAACTCCCTTTGGCGGCTGGATCGATCCCATGTCGCTTTTTGATCTGGGCGCATTTGTGCTTTTGCTAACCGGATTTGTTCAAGGCAAGCGGCTGCCTCTGTTGCGTTCTGATGCTTTAAATAGTAGGTAGTGAGGTCGGAATTCAACTCAGCCGTTTGCAATGCAGATGAAGTGGCACCGTTGGGGGAGGCATTTTTTCCATTTGGTGTTGCTTGCGAAGCTAGAAGCTTTTGGCGATCGTCCAGTTCATCCTTCAAAACCGCCACAGCCTGCTGATCTTTGTGCTGTTCGGTGAGCGCACGGTAGAGTCTCCGTGCAGTTGCTGTTCGCAAATTGAAAATCTCAGTACTGGGAGTCCTTAATCGCGCGAATTTATAGAGATCGGTAGATAGAGTTTCGGCTTCGGCGAAATTGTTCGAGTCGAGGAGTCTGTCCACAAGCGTGACGCCTCTCCAAGCTGTATTCGCATCTGACAGTGAGCGTGCTCCGTAGGCTTTTCGCGCGAAGACGAGCGATGACGGTAAATCTCCACAATCTCGATAAACATTCGAAATTCTACTATAGGTTTGTGCCAAGGTCGAGGCGTCAACACTAGGTTTCTTTTCGAGTGACAAAGCTGGTGTGCTTGACGCTTCTTCAAGAATTCGTGCGGCACTGGCTGCATACCGGCGCGCCGCCACAGAATCGTGATGTGCGCTAAGCAATTCTGACAAAACACAAAAGTGGTCGGCAAGATCTGTTTGCGGCTTGTCCAGTTTCGCGAATATCTCTTTAGTTCTTGAGGTTTGGTTATCCAACTGTCCGATCAGACCGCGTTTCGCTAACATCTCATTTTTCAAAATCATGCACCGAACAATTACTTCAGGGTCAATACGATTAGTATTTCCATCAGCATTGAATTCAAGATCTGATTTTGAGAGCGCCGAAAGCATCAGGTCTATGATGCGATCCTTTGATGTCTTCTTGATATTTTCTGATTCCAGTGCTGCCAAATCATAAATCAGCTCGACTTGCTCTTTGTTTGGTGCCTGCTTTGTGGACAACATGATTCTGGATGACTCATCGATTCGGTCCATGAACACCGATAGGAGTTCTGGTTCTCTCGCCGCGAGTAAATATGCAATTTTCATCGCTTCGAAAGCGTATCTGAAACTTGATTCGTTATCCTTGTTCTGCATGCTGCTGGCAAGGTCCAAATAAACATCGATGGATTGTTCTGGATCCGTATATTGTGGATTATCCTTATCGCCATTCACAACAAAGTCCATACTGCGCGATCTGAATATGGACGCGACGGGATCTTTCAATTTGTCGAGGGCATCGGTGCGCAGTTTATCGGCTGTGCGTTCCTCGCCTGAGGTGCCAAGCTGATTTACCACTGCGGCAAGAACAATCGGATCGGGGTTGGCAGATCCCAGTTGTTGATTGAACCCGGACTTGATCAGTTCCATCGCTTGAGCGTAGTGATCGTTATCGTCGGCCTTTCTGAAGTTTTCCAAAGCGCTGCAAAAGTCGTCTATCCATTGTGGATCTAGCAGCTTATCCTTGTCCTTGCTTACTATTGATATAGCGTCCGTGCTGGCATCACTCGCTAACTCAGGTTTCTTTGCTTTGACCGCGAAGCTTATTACCTGCATGTCCATCTGCAATCTGGCATCACCTTTTTGGCTGCGCGCGAGGTCCGCCAATTGTCGAACGCATTGTTGTGCAAGACGAAAGTTCGATTGGGAAATGTGGTAAGTTGTCAGAGAGCTGATCAAAGCTGCCAGCTGAGTGGAGGAAGCCGGTAGATTCTTTTGCTGGAATCGAATTTCTTCGTTCATGAGCCTGCTTGCAAGGAGCGGCTTTCTTAACTTGCGATAGATTTGAAAGAGCTGTTCCGCTGATGCTGCGCGCATCACCAGTTGTGTTTCTTTCGAGAAATCTTTGCCAGCGCAGACAGACTTATATGTAGCAAGTCCCAAAGATTCCGCTTCGGAGGCGTGACCTGATACCAGAAGCACTTTGACGAGCTGGTTCGCGCAAGCGACTCCGACTTCATCCTTTAATGGGCGTAAAGCAGATGCTAGCTTGGCGTCATTTGTTGCGTTGGGAATGTCATTCAAACTCAAGTAGACTTCTGACAGGCGTCGATAGCAATCTGCAAGTTGGGATTGCTGTGCGTCGTCGAGCGAACTTTGGTCTACTTTTCCAATCTCGTCCTCAGCTTTGAGCGCGAAACTTCGAGACAATTCCGGAGCCTTGACCTCAAGTGCAGTTGCCAGGTCGATCAGGTGCGGTAGGATCGTTGGGATTTTTGCAGAAGAAAATTCGGGTGATTTGCTAAGGGCGTCTGTTGTGCTTTGGAGCACTTTGTCTAACTCGCTTGTCAGGCCTTTGTTTGCCAAAATTATGTTGCGAGCAAAGAGGCACCTTATCAAGTCTTCCGATGCTGGTTCGCTGTTATTTCCGGAGTGGCTAATAACAAAGCGAAGCATTCGGTCGTTGTTATTTTTGGCAAGGTTGGCGGACTGTGCTGCACAGAGTTGTTGGATCGCTTTAAGGTTGTCGGCAGTAAATTGACTTTCTTTACCAGAGCCTTCCAGGACGTTGGCCGCTTCCTCTATCTGCTCAGAAAAGTCAGTCTCAGTTGCCGAGGACTTATTCGAAGCCTCGTTGAGTTTCTTGAGAGCTTTTACCGCGTAGTGAGAAGCGCCAATTAGTGCGCCTCGTTTTTGAAGTTCGTGGGCTATTTCGAGATACCTTTTTCCGCCCTCTGCCGGTTTCATATTTTGGGTATCAAGGGCGGTATCTACCGCAGTTTCTATCTTTTGTGAATCGTTCTTGTTACCTTTTCGGAGTAGCCTTTCAGATATATCTAAGCAATCCAAAATTGTACTTTGGGTGTGATCACGCTTCAAACGAAACTCGGCGTTTGATACCAAGCCTGTATCACTGCCCTGCCATTGCGAGAACGCAAAAATGACCAGCCCCACCAGAAGAACCACAGCGCAAGCGAGTCTCGCCCAGAACACCTTGCGTCTCATTTTCTCAATTTCCGATTCCACCCAAAATCTCCAACTATTTTCCTCTTGCATTTTACGGTATTCCGACGGTGAAATGCCAAGGCTACGGCGCTATGAGCGAAACATCATGCAAGGATGTAGTCGTTGTCATGTACGAATTTGCGGTTTCCAAGCATGACGAAGCTGTGCTTCAAAACCTGCTTTCTATCATGATCAAAGATCCTTCCCTGCTGGAAGCGACTCCGGCTGGCTGGAACCGGTGCAGTTGTGGTGCTAAGATCACTCGGTTTCCGGAGTTGCCATGTCGACCACGCCAGAGCAGAAATTATTGCTTGCCCAAAAGCGCTTCGGCAATCTGATCCGCGCTATCCCGGTAGGCGTAGTAATGGTCAACCCCGATGGAATTATCGAAGCTGTAAATCCAGCTATTGTCAAAATGTTTGGCTACTCGGAACGAGAGTTAGCAGGGCTTGATTTTCGCATGCTTTTGCAAACCGTGCCGTGGGCAGATGAAGCGGAGTTGCTTGCTTGGCACAATTCAAATCCGGAAAAGGCAATCGAACTAAGAGGCGTCAAGAAGAGCGGGGGATCGCTGCCTGTAGATGTGAGCGTTAGTCAACTCGACAATGAAAGCCGCCGCCAGCTTTTGCTCATTATGATGCAGGACGTTTCGGAGCGCGTCAAAATTGAAAAAATGAAGCAAGAGTTTTTTGACATGGTGAGCCATGATATGCGCACGCCGTTGTGTTCTATTTCTTTGCTCGTGGATATGTTGCAAGAAAACGCCAGCGATTTGCCGGATGACACCAGGGAGGAAATTAAGAAGATCGGTAATAACAGCAAGCATGTTACGCGATTGATCAACGATTTGCTAGACATCGAAAAAGTCGAAGCAGGTGAGATTAAGCTGATTTACGGACTCTTCTCCTTGTCTGAGATGATCATGAATGCGATCGATGTTGTGCAAGCACAGGCGACCAAAAGGAAGGTAAATTTGGTTGCAGCTTCCAGCGAGTTAATCGTTTGTGCAGATCAGGATCGAGTTCTGCGCGTACTGATTAATCTGATTTCGAATGCAATTAAGTTTTCACCAAAGGGTGGGAAGATCGAAATTTCTTTTGTAGATCAACCGGATGAAACAATTGTCTCTGTCAAAGATGAAGGTCGAGGGATTCCTAGTAATATGCAGGAACTAGTATTTGAGCGCTTCAAGCAGGTTGAGGCCGCCGATGCTACGAGCAAGGGTGGTTCCGGTCTCGGACTCGCAATATGCAAAGGATTTATAGAAGCTCATGGTGGTCGCATTGGAGTTGAAAGTGCTGTCGGGCAGGGGAGCAAATTCTGGTTCTCGATCCCTCATCGCGACATCTCTGAATTTGCAGCCGAGCAAAGTGGTGCAAATGCTGAAGAGTAAGCTGCAGGCGTTCTAACCTTACTGATGTAGGAGGAACTCATTTGCAGCGGTGCGGTATTTCTGTTGTGCCGGGGAGTTTGCTGGCTCAAATAGGGCTGCGGTTCTTAGTATGGAGGATGCTGCATCTCTATTGCGTTCGTCGAGTTCGTTTGGCTTGAATTGCAATACAAGTGCAGCCGACTGTTGGCTAAACCTTTTAGCGTTATCTATATCCTTGCGAGCACAGCAAAAGGCGCTTCGCGAGAGCAGTGCTTTGGCGTAGGTCAGATTCTTATCATTGCCGTTTGCTGCTGCACTGGCTGCTTCGTCTTGTAGTGCGTAACCCTGTGTAAGAGCCAATTGCTTGTTAAAGGATTTTTCTAATTCGTTTGCCTGCTCCGTATCCCCCTGGAGCTCCATTGCCACTGCCAGGTCCAAGTAGGCATAGGCAAGTCTGCGCGATTCTTTGCTGTTTGCTGATTTTTCAAAGATCGCCAGGTTCTGTCTAGCCAATGATTCTGCTTCGGCTTTTAATTCTTTCCTATTATCAGCAACTATTAGTAAATGATCTAATCGCAAAAGTTGTCTGGATGATTCTAAAACTTCTTCTGTGAAGGGTGATTGCTCTAGATGCTGGCGTATGCGGAGGGCGTCCCTGAGATAAGCCTCTGCTTGTTTGTATTTCTTGCGGGTCTTATCTGTTTTGTTTTCCGTAGTATTAGAGAGCGAAGGGAACTGATTTGCGAGTTCGATTTTCTCGTCAAAGTAGACAGCTGCAAGCGCCATGTCGAGTGCTGCTCTAATTAAGGGCGGATTGTCGCTGCGTTTTAATTGGGTTCTGGCGTATTCCTCTAGCGCCGATTCATCTTTCGATTTCGAAAGAATGCTGGTAAGTTTTTTTATGGTATCTTCAGCGAGTGCTTCGCCTTCGAAGACGTCTTGCTTTTTGCGCGCCATGTCTAGAATCTTGTCATAACTTTTGATTGCTTCGGTGGCATTTCCTAGCAATTCTTCGGCGCGGGCACTCTCCAAGAGAGCCTGTTGATAATATTCATTGTTTTGGTCGGGCCTTATGTGAAGGCTGTGCGAAAAATTGTTCAAAGCCAGGTTCGCAAATCGTAAGGCGTTTTTGGGATCACCGGATTCGTTGGAGAGATATGCCATACGCGTATATGCTGCGCCAAGATCCGGATCATGCTTTTCCGCACTTTTTTCCAGTACCGAAATAGCAAACGTCGTTGCTTGAGTCGCTGAGCGGTTTAGTTTGAGAACAGCCTCACTGTTGCCACTAAGCATGCGTGTTGTAATTAACGCGTGCCGTTCTAACATTATTGCACGCGCCTTCTGCTCGTTTAGCCGTGCAGCTGCTTCTGATTTTTCGCCCAGTATGCTTGTAATTTGCGGTAAAGCCGAGTCGATCAAAACTAGAGCTGCATCGGTATCAGGCTGCTCCTTTGTCAACATTCTTCTGATTTTGGAACTAACATCTTGTGCAAGATGTTTCGCGTATTCCGTTTTCTCTTTCCTCTTCTGAGCTGATGCTATTTGCTGGTCGAGGTTGTGCATAGAGTTCTTAAGTAGTTTGACCAGATCGGCATCCGAATCGGTCGAGATAGACGGATCCTTTTTGAAAGATGCTAGCTCCCGATCTATTTCTCCTTCTTCGGTCGAGTCTCCAATAACGTGTAAGAGAAGGCTCAACTTCTCTAGAGACAATCGTTGTTGTGCTTCGCTTGTTCCTTCTACGGAAAGGGCTTTTCTAAATAGTTGTTCGGCGTCTTTGTAATTGCCTCGATTGAACTTTGCTTGTCCGTCAAGGTCCAGTGCTGCCCATGGTGAGTGCACGAGATCAATGTCGCTTATTACAGGGGCTTCGTTGATGGCATCACGCGCTGTGAGAAAAAAACCTGCAGCTGCAAAGATCACAAGAACGGTCGCTGCAATGGATGCTGCTGTCATCCATGTTTTCTTTTGTGATGCTAATTTCTTGGGTTTGTACGGCGCAATTTGTGCGCCGTTTTCGATAGATTTTAGGTCCTGTACCAGTTCGTCGCAGGACTGATAACGGTCACTTGCTTCCTTCGCTAGGCAGCGAGACACGACATGGTTGAGGTTTTGACTTTCAGAGTTAAGTGGTGTCGCTTCCTCAAGTAAGTGTTTTAGGATTATTTTGACGGGTGCGTCTCCTTCAAACGGCGTTCTGCCTGAGATGAGCTCATACATCACGCAGCCCAGTGAGTAAATATCAGAACGCCCGTCCAGCTGATCGCCTCGGCATTGTTCCGGGCTCATGTAAAGGGGACTGCCTATCAGTTCTCCAGTCTGAGTCAGTTTGGTGGCGCTTACTCTCTGTTCGTCGGATATTTTGGCGATTCCAAAATCGACGATGCTCAATGTAAATGGTTTTGAAAGAATTGCTGCACTGTTAGTTTCTTTGAGTTTAGTTTCATCTTGTGAGTTTGTACCTGTGAAAGTGTTTGTTTTAGTGATTATGATGTTGCTGGGTTTTAGATCTCTATGGGTAATGTTGTTTGCATGCGCATGACTAAGGGCTTCTGCCGCTTGAATAAATATTTCCAGTGCCGTGGAGTAGGAGAGTGGACCTTGCCTTCTGAGAATGTCATCGAGACTTTCACCTTCGATGAGATCCATAACCATGTAAGGAACCTTCTCCTCCGTTTCACCGACGTGATGAAGTCGGCAAATACCGGGATGTGATAAAACGGCGATCGCCTCAGCTTCGTTTGCCAGTCGCCGAATCAAAACTGAATGCTCTGCCAGATGAGCTACAATCATTTTTAGAGCGAAAAGTTTTCCGGTGTTAACATCTCTGACGCGATAAACGGATGCCATTCCACCCGTGCCGATGTGGCTGAGAATTTGATATCTATTGTCGATTGTTTTACCAATCATACTTGCCGCTTGTGGATCATCGGCTGTTTTTAGCACAGCTGGTGCACGGCTTTCTATAGTTGTCCTCGCCTCGGCTCTTGTGTTGCATTGGCAGGTCGTTCGTTTTGGGAACATCCAAGCAGCAAAGCTATTGCGAATGTCTTTTCCGCATTGCGCACATTTTGCTTTTACTTGTGGTGTTACTTTGCTCATCTGCAGTGATAGACCCTATTTGTCGTACCGGTAAGAGTCCGCTAGTCTTAAATACTTTTGCACATCAGCTGATTCGCTCAGTTTGACTCCGGTTTTAGGTTCGGAGAGTGTTCGGTCTCTAGTGATCAGTTTGATATGACGATCGAGTATTTCCAGGGCTCGACCTTTTTCACTGGAATCTAATTTTTGCAGTTGAGATTTTTCTACTGTCTCCACTGCTTCTTTGCTCAGTGCGAGAGCTTGCTTTATATGATTCGTTGCGAAACTTTGGGCAATGATGCTTTTTGCTTCGGCATATTTCAGTTCTGGATCGTGGATGCTGTCTTTGCTTTGTTGTCCCTGTTTAATCAGTGTGTACGCTTCCTCCAACTCCAAATTCTTGAAGGAAGCGGAGCTGGGATCCATAGCCGATTCCAGGCGTCCCTTTGCTGACTCTATTAGTTCCATTGCTTTGTCAGGCTGAGTGGCTAGATTTAGCAAATATGCTTCTTGCAGAACGGCGAATGAGAATTGTTCAGCCAGCTCCTTTTTCTCTTTCTCGGTCGAAGTCGTGGACATCAAATTTTGAAGTTGAGCTAGGCTGGCGTTTTCGGTTACTGGTTGTGTTAAAGTTCCGGAGCTATCGAGCTTTTCCATCTGGGTGATGTAGGATGACTCCGCTGCCGTTTTGTGCGTTAGATGGGAAATGAGGGCAAGTGCCTGTATTGATTTTAGCTTCTGTGAGGCACTTGTTCCTGGAGTATTCAAAGCTTCTTCAAATGCGGCAGTAGCTTCATTATAAAGCCCTTGGTTGAAGAAACGTTGACCGGAGGACTGGTTAAGTTGCCATGCTTGATTGATTGGTGCGATCCTGGATAACATGTTTAGAGCCGCAAATCCGATCCCCACTACGACGAAGAGCCCGAGCACAATTTGCATAGGCTTTACTGCGGACTTCTTCCTGTAAGTTTGTATTCTCTTACCGGATGCTATTTTTTGCAGGTCCGCCAAAAGCATTTCCGCATTGTTATATCGCGCTTGCGGTGTCTTCTCGAGGCAGTGCACTAAGACTTCCTGAAGATCCCGACTGACTTTGTCGGAGGGCATAGGAGGCGGAGCTTCCTCCAGGTGCTTGAGTATCACTTTGATTGGATTCTCACCTGAGAATGGCGGTGTACCAATCAGAAGCTCATAAATCATGCAAGCAAGTGAGTAAATGTCTGAACGTCGATCGAGGCGATCTCCCCTGCATTGCTCTGGGCTCATATACAACGGACTACCGATGAACTCGCCGGTTTGCATCAGCTTGCTTTTATCTATATTGTGCTGGTCGGAAATCTTTGCGATGCCGAAGTCAACTATTTTGGCTAGCTCCTCCTCTCCGAATTTTTTAGCGAGCAGGACATTGCTTGGCTTTAAGTCGCAATGAATCACTCCTTGTTCGTGCGCATAATGTAGGGCTCCCGCAAGCTGCATGAAGATCTTCAGAGTTCTCTTTTCGTCTAGAAGTTTCTCTTGTTTTAAGAGATTGTCCAGGTTGTCGCCAGCGACAAATTCCATAACCAGATAAGGTGCGCCGTCTGCATTTACTCCAAAATCATAAACGCCGCAAATGTTTGCATGAGTCAGATTCTTTGCCGCTAGCGCTTCGTGTTCTAAGCGCTTCACTGTAGATTCTTTTTTTGCGTCTCGCTTGTAGAGCATCTTCAAGGCGTAAACCTGACCGCTTGTTTTATCAGCGACACGATAAACAGACGCCATGCCACCACTTCCAATATGGTTGAGTACCTGGTAGCGTCCGCCAATCAGATCCCCGACTTTGGCAATTTCCTCGACCCTGCTAATCTTAGTTCCAGCAGCTGATGCGGCGGTGCTTTCTCGTTCCTCTGGTGTTAGTAAAAGTGCTTGGATTGGATCTAGCTCCAGGACGGCTGCGCCTTTCTTATTACCTTCATCTGGCATGCTGTCTGCAAGTTCGCAATTACATTCTGCCTTTCTAAACAACCAGGAGGTGAACGACCCGCGAGTATTCTGACCAATCGTTTTTCCACAATTGGCACATTTGCGAATGGTAGGTGGTGTCGCACTGTTCACTCGATCAATACCTACCAAGCCTCACCAATTAGAACCCATCCACACCAGTCAACCGGCGATTTGTATTCCGGGCGTATCGATATTGTTGTTTGCGCGTTCTTCAAAGCGTCCGCCGCTCCCTGGTGCTTTTCCAAGATATTTTTATAGAATTCTTCCATAAGAGCAACTGTTGCCTTGTCAGATACTTTCCACAAGGAGATAAGCAAGCTTCGGGCACCAGCCGCCATGACTGCGGCTCGTAAACCGAGGACGCCTTGACCGTTATCCTTCTCTCCTAAACCGGTGTCACAAGCGGAAAGAACCAGAGATTTGCAGTAACGCAGATCGACCCCGATCAATTCTTCGGCACTTATTACTTCAACGCGGGCTGAATTGTTATCAGTCGCGGAAAGGACAAGTCCGGATTTGGCCAGTGGGTCACGGGATCCGATCAGATTTCGATCCGTCAGACCTGATGTTGATTCCAAAGAGTAGGAGGGACTGCTCGCAGTTTCCGAGAAAAATCCGTGGGTAGCGATATGAATTCGTTCAGCATCCGCTAGCGCTGAGAGAAACTTTTCCTTACTAGCATTTTTTCCACTTAGTATCGTGACAGTCATTTTGTCTGCCCTGGCCAACTCGGCAACTTTCTCTGCTTCGATGAGTGTACCGGGCAATGGCTGATATTCGAAGCTGTTTGATCCGAAATCAATTCCTCCAATGGCTAAAAGTCTATTTGAGTCCTTTAGAGCACTATGTTTTCTAAGATAGGCCAGTTCACGGGGGGTATCGAGATTTGCGACTGATCTGGTCGGAAGAAAACTCGTCAATGGTAATCTGTTGAACTCAGAATCTGTGCAGAATATAAGTCTCTTGTCGTTATACTCTCCGCATAGCTTGGAAAATACTCCTTTTAATGTGGCTTCCGATTCGGAGGAAGTTTGTTTGCCAACAGTTTGCTTAAGCCAAAGCTTAGCTTGCTGATTCAGACGAGCTGCGTCTCCCAAATCTTGGAGACGAATTTTTCCCGAGCTATCCGAAATGAATCCCGCATAGAAAGCCTCGTTTCTCGATCCAGGTTTCTGATAATAGTAGAAATCGATAAGTAGCTCGTCATCTCTGAGTAATTTGCAGAAATCAGCAAGGGAAATTCCAGCGAGTATATCGGTGGTAGTTTCCTTCGCTTGCGTAGATATATTCCGCTCTAACTCCTCTTTGCTCCTGATGAATTCCTCCATTTTTTTCTTCCGCTCAGATAGCGTAAGTTCGCTGGAATGGTGATAGAGATCACTAATTTGTGACCGCAGAGTGACTAATCTTTGAGCCTCGGAGCCAAGTGAAGGATGTTTAGTAAGGTGCATCATTTGTGAATGAAGGCGGAGAGCTTCAATAAGTAGACCTTTCCACCGAAACAAAAAACTGTAAGATTCAGCTGCTTCATCTTCTGTTTTCGTGGTGCTGATCAAGATTCCTATTTGCGATGGTAGTCTTGAATTTAGAAAGGCCCGTTGCTCTGCGAAGGATAAACCAGGCAGAACGTCATTTATGTGTTTGTCCAAGATAGATGCCGCGCGCATACAGTATTTTCGCGCTTGAGCAATATTATTCTGCGAAAGTTCCAGCGCAGCTAGATTGTTCAGTACTGGAATCAGATCGCTATGCTGGTCGGAAAGTGTTGCCTCTATAATCGAAAGTGCTTTTTTGAGATGTTCGTCAGCTTTTCCTATCTTCTTTAATTGGAGCTCTATCATTGCGAGATTTGTCATTGACTCAGCTAAATCGGGATCGGATTGGCTCAGCTTTTTCTGGCGCAAGTCGAGGGACGCTTCCATCAGTTGCTCGGCTCGAGCCAAGTTCCCATCGGCTTGTGAAAGCAATGCCAGGTTACTTAATGTAAGCGCCCTTTCAACAGGATCGCAGTTGAGAAGATCTGCTTGCTGAATCTTGTAAGCGCGCTCCAAAATTGCACTTGCTTTGTCGTGTCTGCCTGCCGCATCATAAATCACCGCAATGTTATTGAGGGTGTTTGCTAGATCGCTGGAATCAGGACCAACAACCTTTTCTTCAAGTGTCAACGCTCTTTCTAACAGTGGAGCAGCACTGCTTGGATCCCCCTGGGCAGCCAACAATATAGACAGGTTGTTTAGCAGTGGAACAATCTTTGGGTTATCAGCTCCTAGATTGCTTTCCATTAGCTTAAGAGCCTGTTCAAAATGTGTCCGTGCCGAGGAATAGTCGCCGCTGTTCTGCTCATACCAGGCTACATTATTGAGCGTCTTTGCGTATTCGTAATGGTCTTTTCCGTAGTGGGCAGCGGATAACTCCAACGATTTGCGCGCAAGTGTCAAAGCTTGATCGAACATCTTTAGTTGAAATGCTTTTTCCATCTTTATGTTCAATGCATCGATTTCCGCTGCACGATCAAAGTTGACAAAGGGACTACCATCCGATTGACCTTTTCCGCTTGTCGATTGTCCTTCCGATTGGGCGCCTTTTTTCGCGAGAACCGGTGCGAACGCATAGATCAACCCTAATGCAAGCGATGCACAAAGTACTATCTGTCTAGTCTTCGCTCGCATATGAAACGCGTGTTTTGTATTGTGATTCCTGTTCTTGTTCAATGAATGCGTCTTTCGGCAGGGCTGATTTTTCCGGTGCAGCCATATAATAGCGCCCATGAGATCCTCTCACAAAATTAAGGCTGGCGGCCGTCTTCAGCATATCCGCTTTCAAATGAGCATTTTCCTTTCTCTCAGCCCTTATAAGTGGTTTTAGATGTGGTTCAGCCTGCATTGAGGATAGGATAGAAAAATCGCCGGACACTCCGTTAACCCCATTTGGCAAAACGAAATTCGCCAGGCTGCGACGGGCAATTCCATCGTTTGGAAGCGCTTCGTCTCTTGTTGGTTTTTGTCTCTGCAAAACTATCTCTTGTCCTGGTGCCAGGATCATACTGCGTCCAGAAGCCAACAGCCTTACTTTTCCAGGACCACTATAGGACCGGAAGCGAACTTGTCCTCCATTGCTTACTTGAACTTCGGCTCCTGCCCCGGGGTCAACCTGCAAGTCTCCTAGTGCCGTCTTCACTGTTTGTACCGATTCGGGTTTAATAAACAAGCTTCCAATACTGAGATCGATCGCTCCCTCTCCGGCTTGCTGATAAATTGTGCCTGCAGATGCAAGAACATGCGCTGGTTCGCTGACGACTGCTGTGTGATGCGTCGGTGAGATGCCGGCGGATGATCTATGAGGAGTGTGCAGTTGAGAACCGGTATTGGCAGATTCCGGACCTGACCATTTGTTGATACGATCGATCATCCTTTGATAGGCGCCGCTTGCGTTGCCACTGAGGCGGATGGATCGATTGGCATAAAACCCCTCGTTTTCCTTTTCCATCATTTGTTTTACTGGCACTTGCTCTTGAACAATTGTGCCGCGCAATGGTTCGTCTGGATTCGATTGCTGCCCCGCTTCAGCAGCGCCCGGTTCAATCCTCGCTTGCTCCCCGGCTTGCAGCGCAAGCTGCTGGGTGCCGACAGTTAGGGAAACGGATTTCTCGCCATCCTTTCCTCCGAGTACGATAAGTCTGCCGCTGCCATCTGGCGCTACCTCAATTGCTGCTGTTGTGTCTGGTTGTATGGTGATAGTTCCATATACGGTGACAACAGTCATCGGCGTCTTGCCGCTATTGGCATAAAGTTTTCCGCCATGCAGCATCAACCCTTCCTTACCGTCGCTCACCGTAGTACCAGCCCCACCAATTGCGGTGGCGTTAGTACTTCCGCCCAAATTTCCGTGCATCACTTGGCCGGCTGTGGTGAAAAGAACCAGGTCGCTTCGTTGCTGGGAGACCCTTACTGGGCTCATTGCTTGTCCCTGGTTTGAGAGAATACCAATCGGAGCAAAGTTGCTGCCGCCGCTGACATTACCGCCACGAGGTCCGCCACCGGCAAGTGCCGAAAGCGATCCCATGCTCACGACAGTACCGCCACCTGATCGCGCCGGACTTCCATTAGCAACTCCGCCAGTTTGAATTTGGAATCGAGAGGCTGGCAACAATGACTTGTGAGAAATCTCGATGCGTCCGGTATCGAAGCCCTGAAAGCTGCGGCTGTCGAAAATGTTATCCGTTTGCTTGCCACTGGCTGCTCGATCGGCGTCCCCATGACGTGAAGATCCGGGCTTGTTCTTTTCATCGCCCAGGAATATGGTGAAACGCATTTGACGCTCGCCCGCCAGGTTTATGTTTGAATTCGCTTGTAAATTGCTTATTTGGTCGAACTGGATGTTATTTGCAAGCAAAAATGCGTTGAGTCCTCGTGAGAGGCTTGGTTGCGGAACGGTTGATTGTGTCGGAAATATGTTGTATGACGACGTAAAGAAATTGGAGTTTTGCAGATCGATTGTCTTGCCATTTAGTGCATCCAGGAAAACAGCACCTCTGATAAGGTTGATTGTGCTGTTCGACAGATTAATCACCCCACCGGCATTGTCCACTGCGATCAAACCGGTTTGAGCAGCGCTGGAGATAACAACATTTGCTCCAATAGTAGGCGGTGTAATTACGCCATTTTGATCTGTCGGAGGGGCTTGATATGTGTTGTCCGGAAAACTCTTGAACTGACCTAAATGGCTAGCGGCTTGCAAAATATCTGCTTGAATTGTTGTTATTTGATTCGCGTTATTCGTGTTGTCGTTTGTTAGAGTTAGTGGCGTAACCGCGATCGGAAATCCGGCGCTTACTTGCACCACACCACCACCAAATGCTCCGGCGCTGCCAGCGGCTCTGACAGTAATGTTGTTGTTTCCGGTGCCAGTTACGTTGCCTGCCGCAAGCAATGTTGCGTTGGCACCATCAGTTCTAATCGCGACGTTGTTGAGTTGAATATCGGCTGTACGCGAGACGATCATGGCATCAAGTCCAGCGCTTTGAAGACCGGAATTGATGGTTACGTTGTTATCGGCGGACATGAAGATGCCACCAGCTGTCCTGATCGACCCCGGTGGGAGAAGTTCCAGCGCCGCTCCGACACCTGGCATTAATGTGCCTGCATTAATCCCACCCGTGCCGGTGGTGATACTATCGCCTGCCACCATGAACACTGAGTTCGCTGCACTGATCAGGTGATCGCCTGAGAGGTTGATCTTGCCCGTAGTTGCAAATGTCATCGATCCAGTTGTCGATCGGGCAGCGTCGAGTTCGTTATAGCTGCCAACCGGACCTGCGTTGAATGTTATGTCACCGTTGAGCGCGGTGAAGAACATGTCGGAGAACGAGTAAACCGTGTTCTGCCCGCCGCCGATTAGTGGACCGTTGTTTGCAACGACGTTGACTCCGTTTGATGCGGCATAAAATGTATTTTGACCGAGGTTAACGCCCTTACCTGCGGAAATTGTGAGAATGCCACCATTGGCGCTGGCCGAGCTGCCGTCCGAAATGAAGACATTGTCGTTGCGCGATTGAATTGTGAAATTCGTATTTGACTGACCGATGCTAGCCGGGCCTAATGTGAGTACGCCGCTTGAATTGAGAATGACAGAGCTGTAAATGTTTCCACTGCCACCATCCAGTGTGTTGTTCAACGTCATGCTTACGGGATCGTGGAGGGCGTCGTTGTTCACCGTTACACTGCCACCTTGTTGTGATCCGTTGATGAATGTGATGCCTGTAGCAACTGCTTCACCTGTCAATAACGCTAAGGAACCGCTGTTTGCAGCTGTAGATCCATTCGTTCTAATTAGCTGATTCAGTGTCAAGCCACTTGATTGGGTGACGACGAGTACATTGCCACCGGTGCCAGTTGGAGCACTGGCATCGATTGAGCGGAATTCGATGGTTCCTTTGTCGTTTGCTGCGAATGTGTTTTCGCTGATGTTGTTGTCGTCGTGCGCAATGATGGTGACGTTTCCTGCACGAGTACCTGCACCGGAAGAGCTGGTGATGATATCTACGTTACCCAAACGCACCGATCCGCCTGTCCCGCTTTTCCCTGTAATACTGTAGCCACCTGGTATCACAGGCGGTTCCGATTGAGTGGCTCCGCCTGTATTAACGCTCAAGGTATATCCTGCTGCAATAAACAGGTTTCCACCGCGAGTGGCACCGGACAAATCTATTTGTGTCAGGGTTGGATCGGCAGTGATGTCACCCGAGGCGATAATCGCCAGGTCCTGTCCGGCGAAACTAAGGCTGGGAAAGCCTACATCGGGAAATAGGGTTATACTGCCGTTCGAATTGAGAAAGCTTGGATCACCGATCAAATTCATTCTGCGCAGTCCGAGATCTCCGCCGGCAACAGAGACGTGAACTTCTCCGGCGTTGACGTCAACCGGACCGCGTATCTCGTCCAAAAATGCTCTGACTACTCCGTCATTCGAATTGAACTCTACGGCTGTGCCTTGTACCAGCCCGCCCGATAAATTGACGTCGCCTTTCACCAGTGGATTGAGGTTGGAGAAGCCGACCGTCCCCATGTTGGCGATGATGTTTCCGAGCGCATTATTCACCGTCAAGTCTCTTGCCAGCGCTGTCGAGATTGCTACGTTCCCCAACTGCGATGTGATCGTACCGGTATTGACGATGTTGCCAATTGCGCTGTTCAGATTCGTTCCGAG
The DNA here is from genome assembly GCA_019747875.1 of Candidatus Obscuribacterales bacterium. GTDB lineage: Bacteria > Cyanobacteriota > Vampirovibrionia > Obscuribacterales > Obscuribacteraceae > JAIEPM01. The sequence continues at coordinate 19,175 of JAIEQI010000016.1, read as the reverse complement.
GATGCCGGACATGACCGCTTGTGGTGATGAAACTCCGGCTGCTCCATTGATGATTGCTCCTCCCGCATTGACGGAAAGAACGCCGCTTGTGCTTATGGTGCCGAGGTTGACCAGATTGCCCAAGGTGGAAATGTTCAAGTTGATCGCCGAAAGCGGTTGGGAAAATGAGCCTGCCAGATTAGCTGGAATGATGGAGGAGATGATCGCTCCTGCATTGTTCTGAATCATCGCAGCGCTCAGTTGGAAGGTGTTTGACGCAGCAGACGGCAATGCCAGTATAGTTCCGCTGTTAATGAGATTGCCTGTGATGCTAAGCGAGCTGCTAGTTTGTCCGCCAAGAATGGTGACGTTTTGCGGTACCACAACGTCGTGAAGGGCGTTTCCAGCAAGTGATGCCAGTGATAGTGTTCCGCTCAATGCTCGCCCTGCCGCATCGACTGTAAGAATATTGCTTGGACCGGCAGAGTTCCCCTGCATGAGCGCAGCAAACTGCGCAGCAGTTATCGATTCACCTGCGTTAAATGAGACTGTTCCGGTTGCGGTCTGAACCGTTCCGGCGGTAGGAGCTGTGAATGTGCGTTGCTCGCTCGAAAGATCCAGGCTCATTGCCTGCGAGACCGGAGCTGATTGCTGAGCCGCGCCTTCAGTTACAGCCTGGGAATGCGCCGACTGTAGATTGGAAGCGATCAGAAAAAGGACCAAAAGTACTGTTTGGCGTGATTTCAGCATTTTTTTCCTGTCCGCAGCCACAGAGCAATATTTCAAGAAAGGGGAGCGGAACCCCTATCAATCTGCCAAACTATTACCATTCAATCATTGGGATCCGCAGTCAGCAATAGACCAAAAAGCGGACCCTTGATGACTGAGTTTAATGTTCCCGTATGGTCGAATTGTCATTCGTGTTCTGAACAGCCTGCAACAGTTCGATAAAGAACTGGGTGGGCTTCCGAACCTTTTGAACAGGACGATTCGTGTGAGTCGCCAAAGATGGCAGGTGTCTATTGGACGGTGGCGGCAGTCCTCCCCTGGGCGAAGGGCGCGGAATGCTAGCCTCTGACTTCTTCGGGGCATTCCTTTTATATGAATCAATCTATGCCCATCGGGTGAACTACAAGTTGAGTGCTTGTGAAGTCTTTGTAGAGTAGAAGGTACGGAGCGATAAAGTAGGGTGCATTGCGTGCCCTAAAGAATCCGTCCTTAGGACCTAAACCTGTATCCAATGCCGTGAACAGTTTCAATTCTAGAATCTTGTTTGCCAGGGTCTACCTTGCGGCGAAGGTTCATAATGTAAGTTCTGAGGGTGTCGGGCGAAACCATTTCATCGGCGGTCCAGACGTGGCTGATAAGACTGTCGGCGCTAAAAACCTGGTTGGGATTTCTCATCAGGAACTCAAGCAGGGCAAACTCTTTCGGCACCAGTGCCAAATATTTGCCGTCGAGGCTGGCGTGAAAGTTCCCGGGATCCAGGGACAGGTTTCCGCTGCTAAGAACGTTTTGCGATAAAGGTCTTGCTGATCGTCTCATCAGCGCTCTCAGCCTGGCTTTGAGTTCCTGGAAGGAAAATGGCTTGATTAGATAATCATCGGCCCCACTATCCAAGCCTATTTCCTTATCCGTAGTCTTGGATTTGCCCGTGAGCATCAGAATCGGTGTGCTTCCGCCTCCGGCACGAAACTCTTTGCAAATGTCGACGCCGCTGCCGTCGGGCAGCTCCCAGTCGAGGATGAGGAGATCGAAGCTTTCATTGGCTAGGACTTCGAGAGCGGCTGCCTTGCAATCTGCGTGGATGACGCTATTGCCGTCTTTTTCGAGGACGGACTGCATATCTTCGGCAAGTTCTTCGTTGTCTTCGCAAATGAAAATCTTCGGCATGGTGCAATTTTCTCACACTGTCGGCTTCAATGAAACGCTCGGCGCAGGGAATCGGCGCTTGGCAGAATAGTTGCCTCAGAACGGCCTGCACTCCGAACCTTAACGATTTCACATACTTTTGTTGTCTAGCAGAGTAACACTGCGGATATATGCATATGGTGGATGGGGTTGTACGCAAGAACAGGGCTGTAGCAACGAAAGTTGTTCTTGCATTATTGGTAGGCTGGCACGGCTGGCTCTACGGAAAAGGGTTCGATTATGCTGAATGAGAGTAGCTACTCCCGCGACATGTGGGAAAAACCTGGAGTCGATGCGTCCCTAAACGCAGATGCAAGCAGTGCGCTGTTTGCGGACTCGCTTCCCCGCATGGGATTTTCGGAGCGTGGTCCCCTTCCATCAAATCCTTTTGATACGCCGGATTCGGTCGATCGAGTTTCTAAGGCTCCAGCTAACCCTTGGGGACCTGGTCCTGGTTTCCCTCCAGGGCGCGCCGATTTCCCTCCTGTAGAGAGTCGACGAGCACCGGCCGACTGGAATTTTCCATCGCCTGATCGAATGCCTGCTCCCTCGACGGATCGGACCGTTCCATCGGATCGTGTTCCATCAGGTTGGCAAACAGGCGATGCTGTGAAGGATGCTTTTGCCTCTTTCAAGATCGATCAATCAGCTCGCACCGACGAAAGTTTTCGGATGGCAGTTGAATCGCATAAAGCCTTGGCGCGGAAGAACGAAGTGTCGTTAGAAGCAATGCTGAATGATTGGATGCGGAATGAACAAACGCATCAGCCACTTGCTCATTTCCGAGGCACGGCGATGTTGGCGACATCAATTGCTGAGTACCGCTTGGAGGAAGGAAGCAGAATCGATCCGAAATCCTTGCCGCACGAGAAGGCACGCATGTTCAAAGGCTATGACTTCGATTTCGGCGGTGAGGCTACCAAATTCTTCAGAGCAGCGGCTGGCTATCTGGTTATGGCGCGTAACTACATCAACAACCATATGGGTGATGTAATTGATGGGCAAAAAATGGACACCGCACACTTGAAGCAATATGAAAGGCTTCAATCTGGCGTTGAACAAAAACTCGAAAAGATTTACGGCGCGCATGACGTCGAGGGTGTCTACGCTGAGATTCGCAGGCAAGTTCGTGAGAATGCACCGGACTGGCAACAGGGACTTGTTCGTATGAAGTGGGATTTGAACGATCCGAAGACTACTGACCCACGTTTCATCGCTAAGAAGAATCGGGATGTTGCACTCGGATATCTGGCGCAAGCTGATTACAAAAGCTCTTTGGCTAATGGCGAGGACGCGCAGATTCTTTACCGCGATGCGATGAAAATGTTGGCTGACTCGAAATCATTAGATTACAATGCTCCTGATAATCATGCAGTCGAGCGAATCGCCGTCAGACTGAAACCACAAATCGATAAAGCGATTCAGGATCAATGGGATAACCCATTCAACAATCCTTTCGAGATCCCAAATCCCAACCGGGTCATGGTTTAAGCATCCGGCGACCGCCAGCTAGTTGGGGAGATCTCTTTTTGCTTTGTGTAGGGGCGACGCAATGCGTCGCCCCTTAAATACCAGATTCTGATCCCTTCATTTCGGGCGATGCATCGCGTCGCGCCTCCAGGTGCTTCTGCAGGCGTGGATAGCAGCTAGTTTCGAAGATTCGTAGTATGGAGCGCGGATGTCCCATCCGCCTATAAGTATGGGCAGCGGACGTCTCGTCCGCTTAAATGCCGTGATCTAGGACGTTCGCGTAAGTAATGATGCAATTGAATTAAAGTGAAATCTATGAAAAGCTGCCTGATATCTGGCCTTTTTAAATAACTTACGAGCCAGGACTTTCTAAGTGTTTACTCTCGAAGGCTCTCTACAAAACGTCCCATGCGGCGGAGTGCTTCTTCGATTCGTTCGATTCCAGTTGCGTAAGAGCAGCGGACATGTCCTTCGCCACCAGCACCAAAGGCGGTGCCGGGTGCGACCGCCACGCGTTCCTTCATCAGGAGCTGTTCAGCAAATTCTTCCGAACTCAGTCCTGTACTTGTTATGTTCGGAAAGGCGTAGAATGCACCTTCTGGCATATGGCACTTCAGTCCGATGGCGTTAAGTTGATCTACGATCAATCTGCGCCTCTGATTGTATTGTTCGACCATGTCGGCTACTGCGCTATCGCCATGTCTGAGAGCTTCAATCGCTGCTTTCTGCCCTGTGATTGGTGCACATAACATTGTGTACGAGTGAATCTTCATCATCAAAGTAATGATGCTGGGTGCTGCGCACGCATAGCCTATTCGCCAACCAGTCATTGCATAAGACTTGGAGAATCCGTTTAGCGTGATCGTTCTTTCGTAAGCACCAGGCAGCGAAGCAACGCAAGTATGTTCACCTTCATAAACCAAGCGATCGTAGATCTCATCACTAATGATGTAGAGTCCGCGTTCACACGCAAAGCTTACCAGGTCTTCCAACTTGTCTTTTGGCATCACGGCCCCAGTCGGATTGGATGGATAGCCAATCAAAATAGCTTTGGTTTTAGAAGTAGTTCTGCTTGCTAGATCGTTTTTGTCGAGCAGAAATTTCTTCTCTGCGTAAGTCGGCACACTAACCGGAATGCCACCAGCTAATGATACGCATGGCTTGTATGAAACATAACAAGGCTCTGGAATTAGCACTTCATCGCCGGGATCGAGAATAGCACGAGCTGCCAGATCCAGCCCTTCTGAAACTCCTACGGTAACCAGCACTTCCTTCTCCGGATCGTAGCTGACCTTGTAGAGTCGCTCAAGATGTTTGCTGATCTCCCGCCGTAACTCAGGTAGTCCTAAGTTCGATGTGTAGGTGGTTTGTCCGCGTTCCAACGAATAAATGGCGGATTCTCTCACGCTCCACGGTGTGGCAAAGTCAGGCTCGCCTACACCAAGGGAAACAACATCTTCCATCTTTGACGCAATGTCGAAGAATCGACGAATGCCGGAAAAGGGAATCGTAGCAGCTGAGTGTGAAAGACTCTTCAGCCGAGCCTCGGATTCACCAGCAGCTTCGTTATTGGATTTCTCTCCAGATCTTTGCTGCACCATAGTTCACCTAAGGAGCAACGATTAGTCGATTGTCGGTATCTGTATCGACAAATAGAACTTGTTCTTCTTTGTACCTGCGGAGCAGGAAGTGCGTAACGGTACCTGTTACACCATCTATAGTGGCAATCTTTTCTGCAACGAAATTGGCCAGTTCGCGTAAATTTGGTGCTTCGACAGCCAAGCGCAGGTCGCTTCCACCAGATACCAGCCAAACTGATTGCACCTGTGGATATCGTGCGATTCGCAAAGCAATGGCATCGAAACCGACATCTCTGGCTGGGCGCACATTCACATCAATAAAAGCAATGACTCTCTCTACGCCGGCTTTCTCCCAATCAACAACGGTCATATAACGTTTAATGATGCCAGAGTCTTCGCAGTGTTTTATGATTTCTGTGACTTCAGAAACAGAACAGCCGACCATCTGGGCGATGGTTTCGGCTGTTGTTCGCGCATCACGCGCGAGAATATTCAAAATTTCGAGAGTATCGACTGCCATAGTCGCTAAGTCTAGCAGACTTCGGCGCTTGAAATCCCCCTACATTTTATGGTTTGCGTGGCCGGATGCCATTTTTCGGCAGGACTCTTCGCATGTGCGGCATTCTTCCGCGCATTTCTCCATCTGCTTGTCGCCTTTGAACTTCTCGCAGGCTTCGGCGCACTTCTTGCAGATCTCACTGCAAAACTCGCAGGACTTCATATGGTTCGCTGAAGCGCGCGTCATATAATCGGCGCTCAATTTGCAAGATGCTATGCAATCCTGCAATGCGTTCAGATTCTCTTTCTCAGCTAGTTTGCCGCCTTTTTTCTTGCAGTATGCCAGTGTGTCTTCGCAAACCTTTTGGCATTTTTTGCATCTTTCGATGCAGGACTGCATTGTCACTTCCTTTACTTCATCCTTGGCTGATGCCGCATTTGGCATCCATCCTTGCTGTCCGCAAAAGCCCAAGAGCACCAAGCACATGAACCACGTCAAGAATTTCTTCATTTAGCCTCTCCGAAAATTTTGGTCGCAAAAGGATCCCGGCAAATTTTCGCACAATTTCATGCCAAGATGACTAGACTCTGGGATCTCTCCCCAGAATCCTAATTTTGGTTCTATAGAGATCAGAACATCAATTCGAAGCGGACGGGACGTCCGCGCTCCATACAGCTGCACTTAATTAGTCATCGATTCTCATTGAATCTAGCGTCCAAGCAGGCATCGCTCCTGCATTGCTGAGCAAATTCTTGCAGATCGTTTTTCTCTGAGCGGACCCTGAATAGACTCCCAGGTAAATCGATAATAGCTGCGTGCAAGTTAAGAGGCATAGATTTCTTCGTTCAGCAAAATAAGTCATCGGCTTGGTGAAACTATCGTGAGAGCGCTCCTGCGGACTTTTGTTCATAAACGTGCTAGCTAACAATATGCCTTTAGGTTCGAAGTCATACTTGTCCCAATGTCTAATGACTGATTTTGCAAGATTTGCAAGTTCAAGCGAATCAGCCTGTTCGGATGAAGAAACAATCCTAACAATTGCGCGAATTTCGTTGTCTACTTTCAGCCAAATCTCATTGGGTTGATCCGAAGACATCTGAACTGACCAACCAAGTTCTTCAAACACGACACAGCAGCTATGATTTAACCTGGACCCACTCATTGATAAAAGAGCATTCTTGAGATCAGTAATCCTACTCACCGTTTCGTAAGATTTATCGATTTTGGCTCTAGTTTCAGAGACTTCCTTTTTTAGCGTAGCAAGTTCAGAATTGAAGCTGTCAAGCTCGGGGAAAGATACTGCAGCGCACCAGTCCGGAATCGCAGAATCCTTCCATGCAGGCTTAGAAAAATCAGTATTGGAACTTCCTTCATCGCGCGTCTTATCGCGTTTTTCAGCCTTTTCATCAGGCGTCTTAGAAATTGTCCGGGATATTTCCGTATCGGACGGATAATCATTATCGCGTACATCAGCCTTATCTGGCTTTTCTGCCTTGTCGGACTTGTCCATCTTGTCGGACTTGTCCGTATCTTCAGGAGCCTGAGCTGAGGACTTTTCGGGCTTTACTGTCTTGTCTGTCTTTTCAACGGTTTGAGTTGAAGCCTTATCGGGTTTCTCAGCTTTTTCAACAAGCTCATTAAAAGCCCTATCCAATTCGGAGTCTAGAACCGACTCATCCTCAAAAACTTTTGCAGCCGGATCGGAACTCTCTTCCTCTTGAGCATCCTGCAGAGCTGCCGAAAAAAATGCATCCAGGGAGGCGGGACCTTCGTCCTTAAACGTATAGTTCTCATCGTCATCATCGGCGAAAAGACTGCTTATGAGTGCATTTTCTTTCTTCTGCGGTGTCTTCTCTGTGTCTGAGCTCACTGTTCTTCCCTTTGCTGTTCATGAGGTTTTTTCGCTGTCCTTTCTCTTATACCCCGTAGCGCTCCCGGACCCGCTTGAACGACCCGGACGCAAAACTGCCCGCCTGATCCCCAAAAACTTAAGAAGAAGGCTACAACAGCAATCAGGTCTCGACGCTAATCGCTCGAGCTGCTGAAATGATCGCAATACACGTTAGCCTGGATCTTGTCCTTGCAAACAATGACATATGATCCTGCGAATGCCTCGCGAGCAGAGTTCAAAATGGGGCTTAGTTCTGGTGTGAACTGCCTTCATAAAGTGCTACTCGATACTTCGCATCCAGCGGTTGATCCGAATATCGATGAATGTATCCTGAACCACCGAGCCGTGGCGCCTTGATACTGGACTTATAATATTTCAAGGCGGTGTCATGATGCTCCATCGCTTCGTAGCATGCGCCTAAGTAATATTCCGGCGCTCCATAAAAGTTGGCGGGTAGCTCGCCAGGCAATGCGGGGCTAAAAGCCAATGTTGTGCAGGCTGATAAATCGCTAACTGCTTGATTGGGCCGATTCATTTCTAGCAGTACCTTTCCGCGGGCAAATCGTGCATCGCCCGAACGAGGGTTTAGTAGAACTGCGCGGTCGAGATCGACTTTTGCTTTGTCAAACTGTTTAAGGTCCATGTAGCAAATTGCGCGTTCAGTGTATGCTGCGGCGTAGCTTGGATCTGCTTCGATAGCCTTCGTCAGATCCATTATTGCAGACCCAGTGCATCCGACGACGCCGAGAAGATAGCCGCGCATGTATAGTGATTGTTTGTGTTTAGGTGTTCGGGCTAGTATCCCGTTTGCCGAGTTGAGAATTTGGATCAGCTGATTGCCAACCGCAGTTTGTCGTGCTGTATGTTTCCATTCGGAAAGAATCGTGGACTCCGATTTCGTTTCTTGCGCGCAAACCGGCGCCATTGTGGAAACGAGAATAATGGTGGCAGCGCACCACCGGCTTAAACTGAACATTAGTTGCCTCCTGATGGATCTGTCCACTCAGTTGCTCTCTTGCGCTTAGCACCATCATAAGATTTATGCTTGTGTTCAAAATGGAGATTGAGGAGAAACTATGGAAGCTTCCTCAGAAAGTATGTAACGAAGGCGCCGCTATTTAGGCGACCTTGCTTCGGCACTTAGAAATTGCGTTAGTGCGTCCGAAAAGATTTTCTCGTCGGCGCTCAACATATCATTGTGACCTGCGTTCGGAATTAGTACCAATTCTTTAGGCTCTTGAGCAAGTGCGAAAAGTTCATGGCCGTGATGAACGGGAATCAGGCGATCCTTTTCTCCATGCATGATCAACATCGGTCCATGAAGTTTCGCAATAATATTTTTGGTGTCGAAGTGCGGATCAGGAAACACCCATTCGGGGTAGAGTTTCAGCATAACAATGCCATCGCCGGCAACATCTGGTAACGAAGTAAGTCCTGACTGCAGAAGTATTGCTGAGCTGATACAGGCTCGAGTGATACACGAGAGGATTTTTGCTATGCACCATGAATCGCTTTCTTGCGTGGCCAGCGGATGTTGCGTCCTGAAATCGGTAGCTTAATGAAGGGTTCGCAACTGTGTCTTCCGTCATAATCGTTGAGCGTTGATACTCTTTCCGTGTTTACGATGTGCTCGACGATATCCATCGCGGCTGTCGGATTGCCCATTTGTGCGGAGCTTTCCCTCATGCGCTCGAATTTCTCCTGGTCATCCAGAAGCCGATCAATCTTAAAAGCCAATGCTGGCAAGTTGTTGCAGCGAATGGCCACTCCTTGTTCCAGAAGATGATCTGAATTGCGCTCCTCTTGTCCAGGAATTGGGTTGACCACGACGAAAACCAATCCTTTTGCCAGGGCTTCAGAGCTGGTGAGACCCCCAGGTTTGCCCAGCAGAATGTCTGACGCAGACATGTACTCATCCATATGATTTGTGTGTGCAACAGGCTTGATAATAATGTTGTTCGTGGGGAAGCTTTCTAGCCTGTTCTTCAACTTGGCGTTGCGTCCACATAGCGCTACAATTTGTGCGCTGTGCTCCATGTGATCGAGATGTCGAAGCATTTCCTCGATTGGGCCGACACCGAACCCGCCAGCGGACAAGAGAATTACGGGTAGATTTGGATCCAAGCCGTATTTCAAGCGCATCTCTAATTTGTCCTTTTGCTCAGCAAAAATTGGATCGATTGGAATGCCTGATACGCATACTCGCTCAGATGGTATTCCCAGTTTCTTCATGTGGGCGCGTGTTTCATCTAGGGCGACGAAATAGTCATCAAAGTGACGGCACAACCACATAGCGTGCATGTCAAAGTCAGTTACGACGATCGAGTGTCTGGTATCGATCTTCTTTTTGCAAAGTAACCAGGAAATTATTTCAGCCGGCAAAAAGTGGGTGCAGACGACCAGATCAGGTGCATACTTTTTCAACAAGCGAACAAGAGGCAGGGTGTTCAAGCGATCGAACATCAATCGCCGGTTCTCTTCCTTCCAGGGTTTGTCAGCAGTATCATACAAAATCCCGAGCACAGTCGGTGCTCGATTGACCATGTTTATATAGCCTTTGGAATATATAGTTCGTACCATGGGGCTTGTAAATTGCAACGCATCTACGTGACGAACTTCTTTAGCCACTCCTTTTTCGAGGAAAGCCTTTTCGAGCGCCTCACCAGCGCGAACATGTCCTGCGCCGGCGGATGCTGAGAGAATTAGTACACGGTTAAACATTGCTACCTCAAGATTCCTACGATAATTTTCGCACGGTTCCTATCGTGTTGCTAGTGAACAACACAGTTCATTGAAGGATTCATCTTTCAATTCAGTCCGGAAATCCCTTCACGGACGATCAGGCTACTGTTTGGATCCGCCAATCGAGTCTGTGCATGCTGATATCGCTCAATAGCGATTTTCTGTTTGCCGTTTTTGGCAAATATCATAGCAATAACTGTCTCTGCTTCTGCTCCTGCTTGTGATTGACCATCAGGACCGACAATTTGCAATGCTTCCCATGCGTCATTTTTTGCCATTGGAATTCGGTGGCGTTTGAACTGCGCGAAGGCTCTGCTGGCATATAGCTGAGCTAATTCTTCATCTGGATTGTATTTCAGCATCCCGTACATGGTGATTGCCGCGTTGGCACAGTTTACTGCTCGCTCATAGGAATTGTGTTCAATGCAATAATCCAACATTACCTCTAAGCGCTCAAGCGCATCTGGACTTGCGGTCATTGAAACTATGGCATTTTGAATGCGTGCTCCAAATCCTTTTTGCTTGTTCGAAGGTAGGACGACACCGGGCGCAATGGTGCCATTTGTACTGCCAGCGAACCCTGGTTTAGCAGCAGAGCCGCTTCCGCCCGAAGAACCACCGCCGCTCAATACTGAAGAGCCCTGATCAACTCCCCCTCCTCCCTGAAGGGATGGCGGTTCATTCTTGCGCGCGCGATAGTCCTGTATCGGCGTTCTCGAATCCAAAATACTAAGCCTGTTGCCGTTTGGGCGGCGTGCTTTCGTCGTCTCTCCGGACACCACGATATGTTCTTCTCGAACGTCTTTAACTCCGACCTTCTTGGCGGTTGAAGCTTCACCTCTTGAAATAGGTGGAGGTGGTGGTGGCGAGGGTAATGCTGCGACTGCGTCGGTGGAATCAAGATATGGCGCATTTTTTGGCAGCGGTGCCATCAGAACGCCTGAAGCACTTTGAGTGGCGGCGGCTGGAACTAGCCGACTGGACGGAGACATCTTTTGATTCTTCAGTGAGGGCACGGTCTTTTTTGCGGCTCCATTTGAGGCGGCGCTGTCGAGACTGGCTTCTTCTTCCTTCGCTGATTGGTGCTTGGCGGCGGCGGAAGATTCATCCGCTTCTTTGGCAGCAGAATTGCTCATCGCGATTGTGCTGGAATCTTTGACTGGCTGAACCTGGGCGCTGACATAGTTGTCGATGAACTCGTCACTTATTCCCAAAGTGCTTAGTTCTGCTTTGATCAACTCTTGCTTTCGTTTGCGAGCGGAACTAAGCGCCTCTCTCTTTCCTTCGCGACGATAAAGCGAAATAATCGAATCGAGTCCACGGCTCTCCATCTTGGCATTATGTATGTTCCTTCCAAGATCGATTGATGTCTTCAAGCATGATTCGGCTTTTTTTAGATCATTCTGCTTCAATGCGGTCTGAGCGATATTGTACTGATCATCGGCTATCGCTGCGCAAACGTGTGGATATGAAAGAAGTGAAAGCACCGCCAGCAGTGCCAATATACCGCCAGCGGTCGCGACCGTTGTGATTGTTTTCGATTTGCGCGAAATCTCTCTTCCCACGTATTCCAGATTTCCGGAAAGCGCATTACTGTCTCCGCCCAGAAGCGTTTCGAGTTCGGCTTTGACCGCGCGCGCGTTTGGATAGCGCTTCTCGCGGGACTTGGCGATCATTTTGAAAACAATATTCTCTAGTGCCAGAGGGATGTCGCTTGCCGGGGCGCTTCGTTGAAAACTTTCCGGCATTTGCTCCATATGGAGGCGCATCGTTTCAAGCGATGACTGTCCAGCCAGTGGAACCATTCCACTGAGAACCTCGTAAAAAACGATTCCCAATGAGTACAAGTCTGAACGGCTATCGAGCTGCCTACCCTCGCACTGCTCAGGGCTCATGTAAAAGGGGCTTCCAAAGATCTCGCCTGTTTTCGTTAGTTGCTGCGACTCAGCATCGAGCATTTTTGCAATTCCAAAATCGACAATGCGCGCACATTTGCCATCTGGGCGCTCCTCAATTACCAGGTTGCTCGGTTTTATATCCCTGTGTATCACTCCCTTTTCGTGAGCGACTATTAGCCCGTCACAGATTTGAATGAAGAGCGGAAGCGCCTCTCGATAATGCATCGGACCACTGGTTGCGATGATTTGGGCAAGGCTTTCCCCTTGCACGAAATCCATAACCAGATACGGTTGACCGTCTTCGGTCAAACCAAAGTCAAAGACGTTTACCACATTAGGGTGGGTGAGTTGGCCGGCGGCGGTTGCTTCCTGGAGAAAACGTTTTACGCTCCCCTCATTCTTGGACAGGTGAGCCAAAAGCATTTTCAGGGCGACAATCCTATTAATAGGATGCTGTTTCGCCTTATAGACGACACTCATGCCTCCTTTCCCTAGAAAACTGAGTATCTGGTACTTGGATCCGATTACCTTGCCAACGAGTGGATCCTGCTCAGCAACGGCTGAATCAGCGCCAGATGCTTGCACGGAGCCATCAGAAGGTTCAAATCCGCCAGTAGTACTCATACGACTTAATTTACCCTGCCAGCGGCTTTGAGCCAACAGGAAAATGCCGGGATAGCAATTTCCTGTCATCCGCGCCCCTTGACTGCTGAAGCTTTGAAGTGCTCATTTGCAGATGGTTTTCCGCCTCTCTGGCGTGAGTTACTTCTTTTGCAGCTCGGGAGCGGCACCGGGACCGCGCAGGTATGTGAAGTGCGGTCTATCGCCAGGCACATTGTGCACGAATCCTTCCCGCTCAATGGCTTTTCGGACATCCGGGTTATCGTAGTTGTCCACATCTATTGAGATGCCAAATTCGTGCTGTGAGCGCCGCTTGGCGTGAGGCTGATTGGGAGCGCATTTCTTAATCAGCTCGCGATCAAGAGCACGCCGACCGGCACCGTTCATATTGCGCAGAACAAGCGGATCTTTGCCGTTTTCCACCAGGCATTTTTGTGCCCGCATCAATGCCTCGGCCGTATTTTTGCTGAGCCAATAAGGTTGCGTTTCTGTCTCGCAGTTCTCTTTGCGGCGATGCCCTTGTCCACCTTCAATATGTGAGTTGTCGATATAAACGGCGTTTGGGACCACGTCTGTGACTACTTTCTGGTCCTTCACCGGCTTGAGCTCAAATGAAATAACTTCCTTCGGGTCTGTGCTTTGATGAGTCAGAATAGCTTCATGGACATCCTTCTGAAGTTCTTTCACCTGTGTGTCCGTCAATCGCCCGCGCCGATCTTTCCCGAAGTTGTTCATGAAAACAACAAGCTCATTCTGGTTCTTCGGTAGCAGTTCATCGCTTCCCGTCAATGTTTCTGGGTCTTTTCCGCGATGCGCCTGCAATGCTTTCGCCGCAGCAACCAATTGCATTGTCTCATCGGTTTTGAGCGGGCGACCGAGCAACTCAGCTCCGATTGCTTGCATGACCTGATAGTAGCCTTCGCCATCTTTTGGTCGTGACAAATCACGCGTCGCTTTCGACCAGGTGATTGGCTTGCCGACGTTGACGTGGTCATCGTCGTTCACATCCTCGATGGTTTCCGCTTCGGTGCGCGGTTCTGGTCTCGGTCGTTTTGCATCGGCTACAGCGTCAACGATATCGAGCTGGCCTAGAATACCCTGCTCTTGCAGTTTCTTCCCTGCCTCGCTTGGCGCTTGGTTCGCATCCGAATTTGGTGTCGACCCGGCGCCGCTCTTCTCTTGCTGAGCGCGCACCTCAGCCAGTGATCGCTCTGCTACTTCAGTTGAATCTTTCGCGTTTGACTCGGCCCTGTCTGTCGACTTCGAGTCCACCTTGTTATCTTTCTCGTCTAGTTTTTCCGTGCTCACAATCTATCCCCTATAGGAGCTCAAAAGATTTACAGCCACCTCGATTCAAGAGAACCGCCCCAGACGATGGATAACTATTTCAACATTCGAGCGCCTTTTCAACAATGGTGATAACTCGTATGCAGACGGCATTTTCGGACAATTTTCATTGGAAGCATTTCAGGTTTATCTGGAGAGGGGCGCTCGCCATTGATCTGCAGTGAAGAACAACAGTGGAGAACTGCTAATTCCTACAAGCAAAACGGCAGAAGGATTTGGGCCACTAAAGTAAAATGGCATCTCCTTTCCATATTGAGCGTGCCATGAATAAGTTAGCCTACTTTGTCCTCCTTGCGTCCCTCGCGTTGCAATCCGTGTTCGTTGCTTTCGCTGCAGAAAGCAACGAACAACAAGCAATTGCCGGGAAAATGGACAGCAAGCTGTGTGCGCAGGATGGAGGCAAATTGGCCTTCCTCGATGTGGATGCGGCCGAATCCCAGAGCTCCTACTTGCCAGTATCGGCTGTGCATAATCTAATGCCGAAGCCAGTCTCGGTCGAAGCCAATGGTGAATCCCTCCCCATTCTAGGTGGAGTAAGAATTGCCTATAGCGGTTTCATTGACGAAATGATTCAGAAGTCTGGCAGTAGGTTTCTTTCATCGCTTAGAAAGAGAACTGGCTTGATGCCTGATGATAGTTTGCCAAGTTTGACTCTCACCATAGAGTGTGCGGCAAATGATCCAGGCACAGGATTTCTCAAGGCGAAAGAACATTACACGTTGAATGTCGACAGCAAAGGCGTCTTGCTTAAAGCGGATGGACAAACTGGAGTTCTGCGCGGGCTGGCTACCTTACTTCAGTTAGTGGAGTATGGACCGAAAGGATTTCAGTTTGCAGGGGCGCGTATTGATGATCAGCCGCGCTATCCTTGGCGCGGATTGCTGCTCGATCCGGCACGACATTTTGTAAGCGTCGATACAATTAAGCGCCAGATTGATGCAATGGAAGCCGTGAAAATGAATGTTCTTCATTTGCACTTAAGCGATTACGAAGGATTCAGGTTGGAGAGCAAAGCTTTTCCGAAATTGCAGGAAACTGCCAATGGTGAGTTCTATACGCAGGCGGAAATGAAGGATGTGATTAATTACGCCGCGGATCGTGGGGTCAGAATACTTCCCGAATTTGATATGCCTGGCCACTCAGGAAGCGAAGTTAAGGCTTATCCGGAGCTCGGCACGCCAACTGAGAAGGAGCCTGATGGGATTTTGGATCCGACCAGAGAGACAACATACAAATTTCTAGAAGGATTTCTCGATGAGATGACGAAGTTGTTTCCTGATGCTTATTACCACATGGGTGGTGATGAGGTCGGCGGCGAGAGCTGGATGGCGAACGCTAACATCAAAGCCTTCATGAAGGAGAAGGGCTTCAAGGATAAAGTTGAACTGCAAGCGTATTTCACCAATCGATTTAAGAAGATGCTTGATGATCGCGGCAAGATAATGATTGGTTGGGATGAAATTCTCAATCCTAAACTGCAGGGTGATGTGATGGTTCAAAGTTGGCGCAGTTTTGATATGACTGCAAAAACAGCACAGGGAGGCTATCCGCTGATCGTATCTAATGGGTATTATCTCGATATGCTCACTCCTTCAGATAAGCACTATCTAGTTGATCCCACTGAGAAAACTGGTGTGGAACAAGCGGTGGTCGAAGGTGGCAAAACGGAAAAGATCGTCCTTACTGAGGAGCAGAAGGCGAAATTCCTGGGCGGTGAAGCGTGCATGTGGGGCGAAATTGCAACCGACGAAATGATCGATTCCCGTGACTGGCCGCGCAGTGCAGCTGTCGCGGAACGATACTGGTCGCCATCAAATGTCAAGGATGTTGATGACATGTATCGTCGCTTGATCGTGATGGACAACTTCTTAGGGATACTGGGCTTACAGCATCATGCGAATATTGATCGAATGACTGCCAGGGTGGCTCCTTCGCGGACTGCTGTGCTTGCAACTTTTCTGACTGCGGTGCGTCCGTCACCAAATTGGGGGCACTTCAAACCACTGCAGTCGAATTGGAAGATCACTAAACCCATCCAACAGTTTAACGAGTTAGCTGACATAGCACCACCGGATGCTCTTGTTGCTAAGCAATTGGAGCTGGACCTTAAGAGCTACTTGAACGGTGGTGCGAAGGATGCTGTATTGCGTCAGACCATCGAATCTCAACTTACTCTCTGGCGCGATAATCATGCAGAATTTGAGAAGATCGCCAAAGGCAATGCGATCATGACTGCTGCGTTGCCTCGATCGCAAGATGTTCGTGATCTAAGCGCTTACTCTCTGGAGTTACTAGACATGATCGCGAAAGGAACTAAACCATCTAAAGAGTGGCTTGCGAAAGTCGATACCTTGCTTGCTCAGCAAGATGCGTACGATGAGGCGACGAAAGATTTTGGATCTGTTAGTTCGAAAAAACAGCCACCGGCAGATCTGATCGTGGTTCTTCAACCAATTGTTCGGATGCTAATCGGCAGCGCGACCAGGTAGCTCAAGCGGACGCAACGACCGCAAGCCATACTGCGAATCTTCGAAGGGAGGCTCTGCTCCGAGCTACGCATGGCAGACACTACACGATACATTGACAGCCAATAGAGAATCTTCATACTTAGCTGCATCTTTCTTAGTATGGATCTGGAAGAATATACATACTGAATATGAGGTAGCAATGAAGAAGCATCCATTTGGAAGTCTCGCGGTAAAGGTTCCTGTGATTGGACAGGGGAGCTGGCAGTTTCCCGGTTCAAAGCAAGCTATTGAGAATGCGAAATTAGCTCTTCGGGCTGGAATCGATCTCGGAATGACGCATATCGATACTGCAGAAATGTATGGCGACTCGGAACTGATAATCAGCGATGCCATCAAGGGATTGAACCGGGACAGTCTTTTTATTGTGAGCAAAGTTCTGCCATCCAACGCTTCTTATAACGGAACGATAAAAGCATGTGAGAAGTCTTTGCGTCGTTTGGGCATAGATTTCCTTGATTGCTATTTGCTTCACTGGCGAGGCAGTTTTGACCTTTCAGAGACGATGGGAGCCCTTGAACAATTAGTAGACGATGGAAAAATTCGTTCTTTGGGTGTCAGCAATTTTGATGTCGATGATCTGCAGGAAGCTTCTATATACCTGAATAAGTATCCGATCGTTTGCAATCAGGTCTTATACAACCTGTACGAAAGGGGAATTGACCGCAACCTGATTCCGTATTGTATTGAGAAAAATATTGCGGTTGTGGGTTATACACCCTTTGGGCGGAGGTCAATTCCGCAGCCTGGCACCAAATCTGGTGCCGTTCTCCACGATATCGCTAAGAAGCACAATGCAAGTCCAGCTCAGATAATGCTGGCGTTTCTTGTTAGGTTAGACATCCTATTTGCCATTCCCAAGGCTGCTCAAGTTGATCACACAACTGAGAACGCGAAGGCTGGAAGCATTTCTCTTGAAAAGGAGGATATCGATAGAATCGATGAAGCCTTCCCTGTTCCGCGAAAGGACCAGCCGCTGGCAATGCTTTGATTCTAATGACATCGTGTCTAATACTGAAGACCACGTCATCAAAAATCTGCTAAAATACTCCCGTTGTTCTTGTCAGCAGAAAGACGAAATAGATGAAGGGACCCCTTGTTATTTCAGCTATTGTTTTTTGGGTCACGCCCATTGTGCTAATAGCACTTGCATGGGTGATCTCTCCGGCATACATTGCACCATTTTTGAATAATCCTAATTCACGTGTGCTGCTTGTCGGTGCTCTCATTTCCAATAGCTTGTGGTGCTCGCTTCTTGCAGCAGCAAGCCATTTTAACTGGCACAAGGCGATAAAGACCGTTCTTTGTTTGGCAGCAATTGCTTCGATGGGTTTCTTCTGTTTAGTGCCTGCATTCGGACCGGGTTTACTTAACGAAGTATCAGAAAAAACCAATATCGAACCTGGTGCATCATCAGAATCCTCAGCTCCGTCTTCGGGGCAGTAGTATTCGCACGTTTATCGTTGGAAGTTCGATGCGATGGCTTAAGTCGCGGCGGATTTTGACAGAAATCAACTGAAGGTTTGTTGGATCAGTAGGCTGTGTTTTTGTGCAGATCACTAAGTGCGCTTTTCTGGTGGTAAAAGTTCTGTTCCTCAGAATTCAGCTGTTTTTTTCAACAGTCCTCACGTCAGTCTCACAGCCCGCATGGTTTTATGATGAAGCCGCTTATATTTCGGGCTGAAACTTGGACTCCCCGCATCAATGACGGGGAGTGCCAGCTCGGTCCACGAACATTAATTTGCTCGTGAGTTGAACTCTGCCGCCGAATTAATATTATTTGTGAGTTGATGATGATTTCGCAAATCGATTGTGTCAGTAGGCTTTCGCCACTTTTTGGCGCTGATTACTCGGTGGCAAAAACAACAGAGCATTTCTGCAGAATTGTTCAGTCCATTCCCCAGCTTTTTCACAAGATCTACGTAAAGTACAGTTGTAGATTGGTTGCAGACTTTACTAAATGGGACGGTTCGTGTCATGGCTGGTGACGCTGACTCCGATTCGAATATTAAACAGAGTCCCGACAACTCTGGTCGAGACAATGTTGAACGCGCCGATACGGGTGATGCCGCCACGCGCGATGCCGCTGAAAGCGCCGATGCCAGAACCAATCTTTCCAATGAAGCTGTAAGAGAATTCGAAAACACCTCGACGAGAAGCAATAGCGGGTCTGGAACGGCTGCGGATTCGCAGGGACAACGCCAAGATAGCGCTTCTGAGCATCTGCCCGGTCTCACGATAGAGGATCGCGCAAAAGAATCCAGTTCTGAGTCTACTGCCAAATCTACAAGCGACCAATCAAACGCAAATCCAGCTCAATCGAGCGACCAACAACGTTCCGATAATACCGAGAAGCGAGCTCAATCTGGAACGGAAACCGAGCGTCAGCAAGGCGATCAGCAAGTTCAAGCTGGAACGGAAACCGAGCGTCAGCAAGGCGATCAGCAAGTTCAAGCTGGAACGGAAACCGAGCGTCAGCAAGGCGATCAGCAAGTTCAAGCTGGAACGGAAACCGAGCGTCAGCAAGGCGATCAGCAAGTTCAAGCTGGAACGGAAACCGAGCGTCAGCAAGGCGATCAGCAAGTTCAAGCTGGAACGGAAACCGAGCGTCAGCAAGGCGATCAGCAAGTTCAAGCTGGAACGGAAACCGAGCGTCAGCAAGGCGATCAGCAAGTTCAAGCTGGAACGGAAACCGAGCGTCAGCAAGGCGAT
>JAIEQI010000109.1 GCA_019747875.1 Candidatus Obscuribacterales bacterium | reverse complement strand
GCTTTTCAAATCCGATTCTTCTTTGATTTCGGAAAGCTTAGGCTTACTACTGCTGAGCATGTCCCAAACTTCGCCTGCATCTTTTTCGGCGGCAGCCATTTTGGCTGCGCCTGCAGCGGCGGCAGAACCGTTTGCACCATTTGAGCCTTCTGACGATGTCTCAGCAGGTATCGCTGGTTCAACCGGCACAGCACTGAGATCGATATCTACTCCACCATTTTCTTCTTCGACAGGCATAAATGAAGCATCGAGTTCCGGCCCCTTAGCTTCCGATTTTTGTTTATCGTCGCCCCAAAGAGCAACAGCCAAATTGATGACAGAAAGAGGATCCGTTTCCATCAAAGGATCGAACTTAATCGTCAAAGCAGAAAAGAACTGACAGAGCGGATCACTCAAACCACCGGCGGGACTCTTTCGTTCGCCAGAGCCTCCGAGCTTCCGCATCTGGCCCAATTTCGACTTGGTCTGCATACCCACAGAAGCGAGCAATGTAGAGCGCAAACAGTATAAGCTCAGCCCTTTCTCCTTGGCCTCAGCTGCCTTCGCAGACAACGTGCCTTCAAGAAATGACATTTCATAGGCTGTGTCAGTAATGAAATAATTCATCGGCAAGTCGGCGTCTTCACCAAACACAAGGCATATGCCCTCGACTTCTAATTCGAATGCGTCAGTCGGATTTGCTAATTTGGCAGTGGGCTTGAAGATCGTAATGACATCACCAACGGTGGCACCCATGGACTCGCGCGAAGACCACTCTTCGTCAGTTTCTTTACCATCAGGCGAATACGCGCGCAAGAACTTCAGCAGGTGCTTGATCCGCAATCTAGTTTGAGATGATGCGGTACTCATATCTAGCTATCTCCTTGCGAGTCAGCTTCGGCTGCTGCCGCCAAATCGGCACACAGTTCCAGCGCTCGCTGCTCTAATGCTTCAATTTGCGAATTGAGCTTGGCTTCTTTTTCCTGCCAAGCATTGTCATCTTCCGCGAGTTTTTCCTGGAAGCGCTTGTCGAATGACTCACCCAACTCATTCCAGGATTTCTCATTTTCAGCTCGTATCTCACTTAGCTTCTCGGCGTGCGATTTCAACAACTTGTTGAGGCGCTCCTTAAACGACCGTGTCAATTCATGCATTTCCTCCGGCAGCCCTGCCAGCGGATTGCGCGAAACCAGTTCTTCAGCGTCAGGATCATCGCCGAACAGTATGCTCATTTTTATACGATCGGCTCGTTTGCTTGCACGAGCACGTGCATCGTCCTCGGCACCAGAAAGATAATTCTTCAAGTCCTTTGTAAGTTCGTCAGTGGATTGTTTCAGCTCCGCCATCTTGTCATCAATTTCTTGATTGCCAAACTCGCTACTATCCTTGAGTTCTGTCAATGACTCTTCGTTCTTTGAGTCGAGTTCTTCGGTCGCCGACTTTAGCGCGGTTTCCTGGGATTCAAGCAAGGACTTTTCCACCGAACTTTGCAAGTCATCGAATTCCTTCAACGCATCCTTTATAGATTGCTCAATCTGCTTGTCGAGATCCTTGTCAAACTTCTCAAGCGATTTGGTTAACTTTGAATACATCTTTTCGATAGCCGCATTTTTCTCGGCACGGGTGTCGCTCAATTTTGACAGGGTATCCGTGTAGTTTTGCCGCAACTCCAAGGAGAGCTCGCTGCTGCAATTAGACAGCTTTGTTGTCATCATCGTTTGCGATTCGAGAAGTTTTGCGTGGCTTTGTTTGCAAGCCCTCTCCAGACCAGCCAAAAGACGAGACGATTGCAACTTCAAGTCGGAGCTACCTGCTGCAAGTTCTCTCTCAAATGGTTTGACAAGTGAATCCAATCGCTCAGCAGACCTCAGCCCCCCTTGCTCCTGTTCATAAGCAATAGACTGAGTGATTTTGGAAACTCTCAGCTGCAAGTTTTTTTGCAAACTCGAAAGAAATCGCTCGTTATCTTCAGCGATTTGAGCAAGCATTTGCTGCAAATATGCCTCGGATTGCTTTGTGCGTTCCGTCACCTCAGAAGTGAAGCTCTTCTCCACATCCTTCAATTTGTTGACGGCATCATCGTGAAAGTGCGCTCCTTCCTCTGTGAAAACCGAACAACGTTTTACGATTTCCGTTCGCTTCTCAGCCAGAACATTGAGACGGGCAAATCCTTCATCCACTATATCTTTGAGATTCCGACTCATGCATCAAACTCCAAACCGGCATCTCCCAGCGCACTAATCAGCTGGCGGGCCTCATCAACCAGAAGCTCCATCGATTGCATCTTTTCCATCAGTGTTTCGAACGATTTTTCGTTCTCTTTTCGTACGGCTTCAGCCTCTTCTTCTAACACTTGCAGCGCTGTTTCGATTTGCTCAGCCACCTGGCGGCCAATTTCATTCAATTCCGTATGAGCTTCATCATATGATTTGTCAACCAATTCCTGGGCGGCATGAAACTTCTTGTCTGCGGATTCCTTGACCTTTACTCGCAATTCTTCAAGCAATTGCTTCATCTGCGCAGACGCATCTTGTCCTTGTGTCTTTCCTTGCCGTTCTTTGTTGATCGGAAGCTCTCTCAGTGATTTTTCAAAATCCAAGACAAGCTTATCTGCCTGTCCCTTGAATTCATCGCGCTGCGCATTCAAAGCTGCATGCAACTCAGTTCGGGCTCGCTGAATTAGATCTTCGGTCTCTTTAGATAGCGTGAAAATTTCAGTCCGATATTCCAATGCCAGGTTATTAGTAATAGTCGATTGTAATTCAGTTTGAATACTTGTGGCTTGCTTGACCACCTTCGCAAACGGCTCTGGAAGAGTCTTTATGTAGCTGAGATCAGCTTCCGATAAAGAACGAATGCGCCGCAGTGATTCCTCTTTAAGTTCGGTTGTTGCTGCCATGCACTCGTCCAGCTTCTCTCCAGTAATTTCACTGAGATGAGCGAACTTCGTGCCAACGGCTTCCTCGTAAGCTGCACCCTCTTTCTCGATCTGTGACTTCGCGCTATTGATTCTTTCTTGAAATCTCGAAATCGTATCGGCTATTTCGCCATTGAAAAACTCGTCATGCTGGTTTTGCAAATCCGCAAGCCTGGTGCCCTCTTCCTTCGATTTTGCTTCAACTTCTTTGGTTCTCTCCGGAAGACTTTGTCTGAACTTTTCCAAAGCCGCAGTCACTTTTGTTTCGGAAGTCTTTTCTTGCTCGGCGAACCTTTCATGAAAGCCTGATAATTTTCCATCCAACTGCTTTGCGATATCAGCCACAATCTCTTCGAGTCGCTTTGACATCTCTTCGCGCAGTTTGCGACCAATTCCCTGAAGAACATTCAGCTCCTCTCGTTGCAGCTCGGACAACTCGATGAGAATTCCATCTTTCTCTTGCGAGATTCCGGTTAGTTGGCCGCGAATTACTAACTCTGCGTAGCCGTTAATTTCCTTGAGATGCTCGTTCACCTTGGACTCGAGCGCTGAATTCAAACTTTCAATGTACTCGCACGATTCGTTGACGGTGCGAGTCATCTCTTGAG
Organism: Candidatus Obscuribacterales bacterium; assembly: GCA_019747875.1. Taxonomy (GTDB): domain Bacteria; phylum Cyanobacteriota; class Vampirovibrionia; order Obscuribacterales; family Obscuribacteraceae; genus JAIEPM01. Next base: position 57,530 of record JAIEQI010000109.1, on the reverse strand, counting down.
ATGCACGGGTAAGAGCTGCCAGCATCTGCTTTGCTGGTGAATTTGCGGCTGTATCGGTTGTCCCTACTTCTGCCATGCTGCTACGCCGAGAGTGTCTCCTCAGAAGTTATGCCCCGGGGCGCGTAGAAAAATATCGAAAAGAACAAGGAAAATCATAGATTTGATCAGCCTTCCACTTGACATGCTTACCTTTTCGATCGCTTGTTCAAGGTTAGTCCGGAAAATCCCCTACATAAAAACTACCGGCAACACCTTGACAGCCATTAGTGTTTGTCTTACGCTGTATTTCTCTGTAGAGGACTTTGTCACGTCTTCACGCAGATTACTAAAAAGGGTCAGGTAGTTCAGATCGTCTGAACTCGTTTCGTTTGTTCGATGGTTCATCAGGCGCCACCGCGCGCCTGGCTTGTGTTCCGCCTACCATCAACGTTGCTTTTGCGGGCTTGATTGCACTTGCATCAAGCCACCACCCTCGCTTGGAGTCTTCCTTACCATGACAAAAACCAAACTCGTCCCCGTGCTGGTAGGCCAACTACTAGTTGAAGCGGGCATGCTTGAAAAATCCCTTTTAGAACTGGCTTTGGAAAGAGCCCGGGACAGCGATGTAAAAATCGGACAAGTACTTCTCTATTCAGGACTCGTCGCCGATCGCGATCTTAAAGCCGCACTTAGCGCGCAACGAATGCTCCGGCAATCATTGATTTCATTCCGACAAGCAGTCGATGCTCTTCGCTCGGTAAAACTCTACAAAATGCCTTACGAAGTGGCACTTGCACGAGCACGCTGGCTCACCACGAGTGAACAGACTCACCAGTTTGCGCGCATTCTGCTCGATGCATCAATCATTGATATCGAATGCCTAGGGCCCGCACTTGCAGTAGCAGTTTGCCAGAACATTCCACTCGGGCGCGTGCTGGTTATGCACGGGCAAATCACTGCGGATCTGCGAAGAACCGTCCTTGATGCGCTTGTTCTGGTTCGCTGCAGCGAGATAACCTACGATCATGCGGTAGCTGCTTTGCGAGCAGTGAAGCGCACCGGGCGCGATATCAGAGAGCTGCTTGGTTTGGAACCTTCATCTGTAACAGCTATCGGAGATGAGCTTGTTCTCTGGGACGTGCTCAGCATCGACGAGGTTTACGATATCACCGAACAGACGCTCCAAAGAGAAGCTAATTGGAGAGCACCGATGGTTAGCAAAACGATTGTCGCGAATCTCAAATTTGCGGCATCGCTTTCCATAAATAAGAAGATGTCAGACCGATCGCTAACCGTGCGCGAAGCACAACTGCTGTGCAACGAGTTGCATCTTTCAACGGCATCCGTTCTGAAACACATCGAGGCCTTACCAGCACCCGAGATCCAGCTCATCGCTTAGAACAAGCCAGCGGTTACCAGCAATCTGCTATCCGAGCGTTCTCCCTTTCCGCGAAAGTCGACCGGCTTCGCAAAAAGATCGAAGCCGGCAAGATGCCGGCGCTCCCGGGATCGAACCAATCGGAGCAACTAGACTTGGCGACGGCGAGTGAACACCTACAATTCGAAAAGTATTTCCATTCGGTATCACGACTTTTCGTCTAGCAATCCCGAGAGCCGTCCCATCCAATAAACGTGCAGGAAATCGATTCTGCCGTTTCTGTAGTTGGGGTTGGCAGAGCCTCGAAAATCAAATGCGCTTGTCCAGACATTATCACTATCAAGTGATGTGCCTTCGAAGAGCGGATAGTTGTAGGCACCCAAATAATAGAAGTCGAGCGTCTTTGCTTCGACAAGTGATTTCCAGGGAAGATGTGGCCAGTACGACAGACACCATTCAGGACTCCAAGTGTAGTCATAAGTAAGGACGTGTTTGCTTGTTGGAACCGGCAATTCTCGCAAGCTCCAAACAGCCAGTGGGCGAAGCGAGTTCCATTCTTCCTTGCGATGCCACTTTGTGGGGGTTGTGCCAGCAGGGAATTGAATGAGTGACGATTTTCCAACAGCAAAAGCGTCAGCAGCAATTGTCATAAAGTCGCGACGCACATGAGCATAGGTGGCCCATGTCTCGATAAGCTTCTGGCGCTGATGACCGACCGCCTCATCTAAGAAAGGCACCAGATGCGGAGCTACGTCGCGAAACCTTTTTGCAACATTTTTTGCAATCAAGATTTGGCTGACGTTTGAAACCATCATCAAATTTACGCCGCTCCAGTCACCAATTCCGCCTGCATAAAAGCCTTCGTCCAGGCGAAGTAATCCTACAGGCTGCATCACCAGTTCGTAGATTGTCAGATATTTGTACAAGTCATCGACATTGCCGCTGGCAATTGCTGCAAGTCCTGCTGCAGAGAGTCCATTTGCTGGATGTTCTTTCTCGTGGGCGATACGCAACTTTGGCAGGCGGCGCGCATGTTCGGACACGATTTTAAGAAACGGATCCTCCGGTGGCAAAATCTCATATGCCCAGGCAAAAGAATGAAACAGTCCCTTGATCATGTCGTTGTTGCCGATCTTTATATATTTGATGTTTTGGTAAGGGCCGGCGCCTCGTGCCCATGGACCAGAAAGCTGCTCCCCTGGAATTATCGGATGCGCAGTGCGTCCGAATTCGCGTTCGTCGCCAGTAACATCCATTAGCAACATTAGACCTGACGTTGTTCGCTTGAAGTTAGCGAGCGCTTCTGGGTCCTTCGTGACGAGATAGCGCATGGCTTCAGAACCTGCATACATACCAGACCAAAGCGCACCGTCACCATTGGCGGTGTAATCAATGAACTTATCGTTTGCGTCAAACAACGCTCCGGAAAACAGGCCGAATTGATTGATATGATTCTCTTTCATATCTTTGCCGTATATGCTTGCTTTCTTTGCAAGTGGCGTCCCATATGCCGAAGCTCGTAATGAACTTTCAAGCATGGCGATACGGTCAGTCACCTTATTGTTGATTGAAAGAGTATCCGGGTTCGCGCGCAGAAAATCAAAGTCGGTTGGATCTAAGATGCAGTACTGCGTCCTAGTTTTGAACTCCTCCCGATTCTCGAAAGACTTATAGAAAGGGTCGGCGCGAAGGACGCACATTATCGGGTAGAAGAGCGTCACCATCGACAGCTCTCCGATGAATGCCATTTTGTCGCCCATTGCTGGAAGCCTCTTGCGCTCATTCACCCAGAATGGTGGAGACTCAGCAGGAACAGGAGATGGTCTCTGAAACTCCTTCCCGAGCTTCTCTGTGTAAATGCCACCAGGATTTGTCAGTTTGAGAGTTTGCGGCTTGGACAGATCCAATGAGTAAGACACCGTACATGGAGTCATAAACTGAGACTTGGTGCGCACATCCTGATCCACGCGATTGAAAATATCAGCCTGCTTCAAGCTAAACTTCAATTCGACAATATCAGAACCGCCGGCAGGGGACTCATAATTTCCGGACCAAACTTCTCGAACCTTAAGCCCTTCAAAGCGAAAGTCATTGTAATAGATGACGCGATTTGCAAGCTTGTTGCTATGCAAATCTATGAAGCCATGATACTTACCGTAAATTGAATGCGTTCCGCTTACTTCGTAACTGCGCAGCGTTTTCCAAGCTGACGCAGGCGGTCCTATCAGAGCGCTTTGAACGAGAAGCAAAAAGCATGTGACGAGAGCGAAGATTTTATTTCTCGAATCCATCGTCCTTATTGCACCGAATCACGCACAGTTAACAGGAATATCTCAACCACCTCTACGAAGCCAGAGAGCGCTAAGTGAGGCGCTAAGTATGGAGCGCGGACATCTTGTCCGCCCATAAGCGCGAAGCGCGTTGCAGCTACGCATTCGGAGTTTCGCAAGAGGTAGAGTCTCCCTAAAGCTGTAGCGTAGATAGTAGAATCTGCCTATGGGCGGACGGGACGTCCGCGCTCCATACATGAGATCGCCAACAGCATCATCTTGTCCGCCCATAAGTATGGCACGCGGACGTCCCGTCCGCGTTAAATGAGGGGAAGGCAAGCATAACAGTATTGGTAGATTGCTTGTCGAAAGGAGTTCATCATAACAAAAAGACAGCGAAGAAACGCTATCATTCCCAAGTACTGGCCCAACCCATTCCAATCACTGAGCTATACTTGGTTCTGCGTTAGGTGTAAGAAGGCTGGGACTGTCGGTCTCTCGCCAGCACGTATTACATAGATCATGACAGTAAAAATAAGCACTCCAAAATGCCCGAAATGCGACGGCTCTGAATTCGAACTCTGGATTCAGAAAGAAGAATCCGTCGGCTGTGCAAAATGCTGGAGCTGCAACGAACACTTCCTTCTTTTCGATAGCCAGGACTACTGGTTCGACATCATCGCAAAGGGATACCCTAGAAAGTCGCGTTGTTCCTGCAAGGAGTACATCTTTACGATCCGCGTCCTCTACGAGCTACGAGACGATGGCGATGTAAAAGCGATAAAAATGTGGACGACGTGCAGAGCTTGTGAACTAGACAAACTAAAGCTGACAGTGAAAATCGACTACACCGAAACCGACAGCCTTATAGATCATCCACTTATCTATTGCGCGAATCCCGAAATTCAATACAAATTGTATGAGGCTTCACTATATGCTACTCCAGAGGATATCGCAGAAATCGCCGCGCACCTTGTTCAAGGAAGCTTTCTTCCATGCGGCTACCTTTGGAAGAACGGAAAGCCTATAAAAACCAGCGAAGGTCCTGAAGAGATTTACAACGCAATCAAGAATGACAAATACAGCTTCATTTACTTCGCGCCAAGAAAACTTGATTGGCAGAAAATAGAAAGTCTAACAGCCAAACAAGAAGAACAATTCTGGAAACGGAACGAACTGATTCGAATTAGCGCCCCGACAAGAATGCACTTCCACGACAAGGTTGGGCGACTTTACTTCATCAAGTTCTCAACCGAGTTCATACAACCAGATGCAACGGTTCTTTCAAAATCACCAGAGTTCACCGAGCGAGCAAATGTTTTCTTGAAATGGCTAGAGTCAAAATACTACGGCGCGCGCGGACCTCTCTGCTTCGATAACAAAGAAGAACATTACCGCCTTTTCGACGATAAATTCAAGAAGAGTTACCGAGACAAGGCATAAAGCGCAAGCACTTTCAACTATTCTCTTTGCTTACGAGATTTGGCTTGAATCTCTTCTATCTCTCTGTCAGCTTCTTCGATTCTGCGAAGGAAATCAGCTTCCTGCTCGGGAGTGAGTTCAAAGTCAGACTCATCCTCGATTTCAAAATTTCCGCGTTGTGTTCTTTTGCCCATACATTCATCTTATATCTAATGGTTCGAGAACGTCAAATCGAAGCGAAATTGAACCTCACAAACTATGGGTGATGGGCTTACATTTTCACTTTGATGAATTTGCGGCGGCCGATTTGGATTACCACTGATTCACCCGCATTGGCCGGGAGGGAGAGGTTTGCGTCGCGGACTTGTTCGCCGTCTACACGAACGGCACCTTCGGCGATTAAGCGCTTAGCTTCGCCACCTGATGCCACCATTTTGGTGTCGACGAGGATGCGGAATAGCATTGTCGGAGCGGATACGGCATGCTCTTCGATGTCGTCTGGAACTTGTTTTTCGCTGTGCACGCGCTTCCATTCTTCCAGCGCGTGGTTGGCTTTCTCTTCGCCGTGATATTGCTTGACGATTTGATGACCGAGCATTTCCTTCATTACTTTTGGATTTGCACCAGCTTTCATATCTGCATCAATCTTATCGATCTCCGCACCTGTCAATGTCGTCGTCAGCTCGAAGTAGCGAAGGATGAGCGAATCAGGAATGCGCATGCACTTACCGAACATTTCTGTCGGTTCGTCATTCAACGCTATGTAATTATTGTACGACTTCGACATTTTCTGAACGCCATCTGTTCCTTCCAAAATCGGGAGGAACATGCCAAGCTGAGGGCTCAAGCCGTACTTCGGTTGCAGTTCACGTCCTTGCAAAATATTGAAACGCTGGTCGTTGCCACCAAGTTCGATATCAGCTTTAATCGCAACTGAATCGTATGCTTGCAACATTGGATAGAACAATTCGTGCATTGCGATCGGCAATTGCTTTTCCATCCGTTCGCCAAATGCTTCCTTAGCAAGCATTTGATTCACAGTTGCAAACGAAGCCAACTTCAAAACGTCCGTGAAATTGAGCGGCGACAACCAGTCCGCATTGTTTGTCACTTCCGTCTTCTCAACATTGAGAATCAATCCAAGTTGATTCACATAAGTCTGCGCAAACTCCTCAACCTTCTCGCGAGTCAGTGCGGGACGAGTCTTATCTCGCCCCGATGGATCACCTATCTGCGCCGTGAAACCACCGATAATCAAGACAACCTGGTGTCCGAGCTCCTGAAAGCGGCGCAACTTGCGAAACACAACCGCATGCCCGAGGTGAAGGTCGCTCGAAGTCGGATCAACACCGAACTTGACACGCAACTTGCGCCCTTCCTTGCGCGCTTCGTAAATCTTCTGAGCAAGCCCATGAACCCCGTCCGGCAGGACTTCCGCGCCGCGAATCAGTTCCTTAGCTTCGTCCAATATATCCTGCGGGATCGATTCTTTTTCCTGATTTACAGCAGTCTCCGCCACTTTCATTACCCCTTTGTCAGAAGGTGCGCCAATGCGCGCCCAACGGTTATCAAGCCACATCTCGTAATCTGAGGCTAAGAATCTTAGCATGTCAGGTGTTTTTTCTTGCCCCGTCCGCCGGTGTAGGCTAAGATTCTTAGCCTGTGGTATGCATCGTCGTGTCACGCCGCCGCTGTGAAGCGATGGACCAATGACAGGTACACAACCATACTCTTAGTAAATCCCGCTTTTAAGCAAGGCATTGAACGGATTAAAGGCAGCTAGCGAATCGCTCTGGAACTTCGAAGCCGGCAAGATGCCGGCGCTCCCGGGATCGAACAAAGCGAAGCGCTCCCAAGTAATCGGAGGTTCGAATGGGTACTCAATACAATCCGCAGCAAATTGAAGAGAAATGGCAAGCGGAGTGGGAAAACCTGGGTATCTACAAGGCGATTGACAATGATAGTCGCCCGAAATTTTACTCGCTCGTTATGTTTCCGTACCCATCAGGCGATTTGCACATGGGTCACATGCGCGTTTACACAATCAGCGACGTCATTAGCAGACATAAGCGCATGCTCGGTTTCAACGTATTGAATCCGATGGGCTGGGACGCTTTCGGTTTGCCCGCAGAGAACGCAGCCATTAAGAGAAAACTTCATCCGGAATCATGGACGAAATCCAACATCAAATACATGCGCGATGAACAGCTCAAGAAGCTCGGCACGAGCTACGACTGGGATCGCGAAGTCAATACTTGCGACGTTGAATACTATCACTGGACGCAGTGGGTACTTCTCAAATTCTATGAGAAGGGACTCGTCTATCGAAAGAGCGCGCCGGTGAATTGGTGCCCGGATTGCGCCACCGTCCTTGCAAATGAGCAAGTGGAAAACGGCGCCTGCTGGAGACATCCGGAAACTACCGTTGAACAAAAAATGATGGCGCAGTGGTTCCTCAAAATCACTGCATACACAGAGCCGTTGTTGCAGGACCTCGATTTGCTCAAAGGCTGGCCCGAACGCGTCTGCTTGATGCAAAAGAATTGGATCGGCAAATCAGTCGGCGCCGAACTTCAATTTACAGTCGAGAGCAAACCGAACGTAAAAATTACCGTTTTCACGACAAGACCCGACACCGTATTTGGTGTCAGCTACGTCGTGCTCGCACCAGAGAATCCGCTCGTTCAGGAACTGACAACGCCCGAAAACAAAGAAGCGGTCGAGAATTACGTAAAAGAATCCAAGCTCAAGTCAGAGCTTGATCGCATGACCACCGACAAGGACAAAACCGGTGTCCCAACAGGTTCATTTGTAGTCAATCCATTTAACGGCGACATCGTTCCAATTTGGGTCGCCGACTACGTATTGATGAGCTATGGCACTGGCGCAGTCATGGGCGTGCCTGCTCATGACGAAAGAGACTTTGCATTCGCGAAGAAATTCAATTTGCCGATCACCGAAGTAATTTCACCGACAGGCGAAGCTTCGGGCGAATTGAAAGCAGCCTACACCGAAGACGGAACCATGATCAACTCCGGCAACTTCAATGGACTAAGCAACGAAGAAGCCAAACAGAAGATGACAGATTGGGCTGCCCAAAATCAAAGCGGCGGACCACGTGTCCAGTACAGGCTTCGAGACTGGCTGATCAGCCGTCAGCGTTATTGGGGCTGCCCGATTCCATTGGTTCATTGCGAAAAGTGCGGCGTCGTGCCTGTCAAAGAACAAGACCTGCCGGTTGTTCTCCCCCTCGACGTTGAATTCACGGGCGAGGGTGGTTCACCACTCGGAAAAAATCAAGCCTGGCTCGACGTGAGCTGCCCGGGCTGTGGGGGACCAGCGCGGCGCGAAACAGACACGATGGACACATTCATCGATTCCAGCTGGTATTTCCTTCGCTACGCAGACGCAAAGAACACCAAAGTTGCCTTCGACAAAAAGAAGGTAGATTACTGGATGCCCGTCGACCAGTACGTTGGCGGCATCGAGCACGCTATCCTCCACTTGCTGTATTCGCGATTTTTCACGAAAGCGTTGCGCGATTGCGGTCTGGTTTCATGCGACGAGCCTTTCACAAACCTCCTCTCGCAAGGGATGGTAGTGAAGCACTCCACAATTTCCGGGCGCATTGAAAAGATGTCCAAGTCTCGTGGAAACGTCGTCGGCACTACCGACTTCTTTAAGAAGTACGGCGCCGATGCCGCGCGCTTGTTCACGCTTTTCGCAGCCCCACCCGAACAAGAACTGGAGTGGTCTGAAGAAGGTGCAGTCGGGCAGTTCCGCTTCCTTGGCAGAATCTGGCGTATGGTGCAAGATTTGCTCGACGCAAACGTACTGGGCAAGGGCTCGAAAACAAAGAAATACTTCGGCAAAACCGGAATCAGTAGCTTCGAAGGTCTGAACTCCAACAGCAAGGCTTTGCTGCAAGTCACTCACAAAACGATAAAAGCTGTGACCGATGATTTGTCTAGAGAGCGATTCTCCTTCAATACAGCAATCGCCCGCTGCATGGAACTCGTCAATGCACTCTATGGATTCGTCGCCACATCCGGCGGCGGCGGTTCAACCGAATCCAAGGGTGGCGTCGCCGTGGCAACCGGCGGACAATCAGGCGCAGCAAGCTCTGACCTGGCTAATTGCAGCGAAAAAGACAAAGAAGTTCTCGCCTTTTCCATTCGCAGCCTCTTGCTCCTCTTGGCTCCAATGGCTCCTCACCTCTGTGAAGAGCTCTATCAAGAATGCGGATTCGCCGCTGAAGGCTCAGACGGAAACGGCTCCCAGAACGGTGGCGCGACCATCGCATCGATTCACGTGGCCGAATGGCCAGGGTTCGTCGAGGAGTTGACCACGGCGGACGAAATCGAGCTGGTCTTGCAAGTTAACGGCAAGATTATCAGCAAGACGATGGTTAAACGCGGAATAAGCGAAGAGGAAGCCAAGACCACCGCCTTCGAAGACGAGAAGATTAAAAAGAAAGTGGAAGGGCAAACGCCGAAAAAGGTCATCTTCGTAAAGGACCGCCTGGTCAATATCGTCGTTTAATCAGCAGACTTGTGGGAAAGGAAGGATTGATAATGTTGTCAGGGTATACTTTGACAATAAGATCTCTTGAAGGTAGATTTATTCAATTACTATGACCACAAGCGCTCAACGAAAACGCGAATTACTAAAGCCACCGGAAGTTAAGCCGGTGATTACCGCTTTGCTGTTGCTCTCAACGATAGCCTTTGTAGGCGACCCAAGCAAAGGCTTTGCCTATGATCGATGGGTTTTCGATCATGCGATGACGGCTCAAAAGTTCTATTCGGCACTCGAGAAAACCAACATCATGGCACTGCTTGGCGCCTCATTCACCTCTGCACTCAGCCAACTGGGTCCAGCAAGTTTCGCCATTAACGCTGGCTTTCTCTGGATTTTGGGAAGCCTTTGCGAGAAAACTTTGATCAGCTGGCGCTATCCTGTCTTCGTCTTTTTAGGCATATTGGGAAGCTGGGCGATTCTTTGTTATGGTGAATTTGCAACCCCAGCCCAAAAGTTTATCGGACCAAGCATGTTTTTCTTCTATCTACTTGGCGGTTATCTGGTGTTCAAGCCGAAGAAACCATTCAAACCGGCTGAATGGAAAAAGCTGCCCTGGAAAGTCTACGACGAAGACAACGAGCACGATTCTGAAAAGAAGCGAATGCTAAAGCTACCTTGGGTTTCGCCCTGGGTCTATGTCTCCATTTTTCTGGTTTACGAGGCATTGCTATACCTCATTTGCAGCATGGGCAGCACTGAGCTGGTCAATTTCACTCACATCGGGCTGATGAGCAATATTCGCCGCATGTTTCTTGGGACCATACTAGGAGACAGCGTCATGGCATTTCGTCCATTGGCGGCTGTACAATCCACACTTCTGGGAGTGTTCACGTCCTACATTCTCATCAATATAGTTTTCAAACCGAAAATGCGACGAGAATCCAGCGACATGCAAATGCAAGCTGTGCTGCAGTACAAAGAATTGCGCGCGCTGGATATGAATCACAAACAAGCCGTCGAGGGAACATCAAAATTGATCGGCGTTCCGCTCGATGTATGCAAAGACTGGATTGCTAAAGGTCTTCAACCAACCGAGAAAAAAGATAAGCAGTACTAAACTGCCAGCATGAGGCACAACAAATGCTTGTCGCTGGCCAGATTTTCGAAGAGAAGTTCGAACTTCTGGAGTGCATTGGCTCAGGCGGTCTCGGAACGGTATACAAAGCGCTGCAAGTGGACTGCAAGCGTATTGTTGCCTTGAAAATTTTGCATGAAAAATATTCAGAGGATGCAGAGTTCAAATTGAGATTTCTTCGCGAGGCAAAAGCTCTAGGGAGACTGTCACACCCGAATATCGTGACAATCTATCACCTGGGGCAGTCTCACGAAGGGCTGCTTTACATAGTAATGGAGTTTATTCGGGGTCAGACCCTCAAAGGATTGTTGAATGACCGAGGCACGCTCTCCCTTGCCGATTCGCTGAAAATAAGCGCCCAATTAAGCGCGGCACTGGAGTACATTCATCAAAATGGCATCGTTCACCGAGATCTAAAGCCGGGTAACATCATGATCTCCGATACCCCTGCGCCAAATTCGGCAAAGATAATCGACTTTGGACTTGCCAGGACTCCCGATAGTAGCAGCCAGAAACTTACAAGCACAGGTGAGCTTATCGGCACACCAGAATTCATGAGTCCGGAACAAGCAAGAGGGGCTCCCGCCACCAAATACAGTGACATTTATTCACTCACCTTATGTCTATACCAAATGCTGGCAGGTAAAGGACCGTTTGAGGCGGATAACGCTCTCGGTATGCTCTACAAGCAAAGTAATGAAATGGCGCCGGAGTTGAAACTGAAACTGCCGACAAGTCTAAATGTGCGTGTCAATCAGTTACTTCAAAAAGGACTTAGTAAAGAACCGCTGCAGAGATTTCTTAGCGCTGACGACTTCTGTATAGAACTAACTGATCTCGCATCAGATTTACCGGACGAAGCCAAGGTAGCGGGGGAGCACAAGCGCGATCAAAGGAAAAATCCGAATTCTGCCGATGGGAAGAAGTATCCAAAAACAACAAGCAAGCGCAAATCGGTTTACCTGATCGCAGCACTGGCAATGATCAGCTTAGTGCTGTTGTTCTCTTGGAGCCTTCTGCAAAACTCCAAAGCATTCAAGGTGGTGGCAAAGCGGAGCAAACAGACGGCATCAACAAAATTAGCCACGGCGGTGAACGCCATAACAGGCACAGACAATGTTGGTGATGCCTACCGATTGAATCAAGTTTATCGCGATAACTATCAAGACCTTAATAATCTGGAGAAATCCGTTGTACTAGGAAAACTGGGCTTTGCACTGATGTTCAGTGGTTACCCCAACACAGCCGCGTCCGTGTTCAACAGAAGTATTGAAGACTTGCGTTTCGTAAAGACGCCTGAAGCGGCTAATGGTCGAGAAAAAGCCGCGGAATACAATCAGCTGTACCTCGCATATTTGTATGCAGCACGAATCAATTATTTGTTCGGCAAAATCACACAGGCAGAAAAGCTTTTAGTCATAGCAGGTCACAAATTTGCGGATCAGCGCGACCAAATAAAACTTGAAGATCTGCATATGGATATAATTGCTAGTGCAGAAAGAAAACTAGATCTCCCAAATTTTATAAAGAAAGGAGAACCGGGGCGCAGGGCTTTCGATTTTAACAAAGCGCTCCATTATTACGTCAGCCTGGCGGATCTGATAACGCTTTCTAAAGCAGCGCGTAAGTATGGTTTTGATGAAACAGCCCAAAAGCTAGTCAATGATCTTTTTGAGCGGCTCCAGAAAGTAAAACAAATAAGGGAACAGCCCGAGGGAACCGACAACATAATGTCCGGGCATAGAACCTTTAATCATCCAGTAAAGGACATCATAGGTCCGGACCCAAACAACGATGAACAGATACGTGTGGAAGCAGAGGACGCGCTGCTTTGCCTGGAAACAGAAGGTTCTTCCAAAGCGGCGATAAAGCTGGAGAAAATATATCGCGTTCACGGACACCCATCTTCGTTACAGGCTGACTCACCGGTCTATCAATATCTCGCCCTAGCATCGGCGGCGGCAGAGAAGCCGCAACTGGCTTTGGCCTTTCTGAGAATCACATATCCGGACCGGAGTACAAAAAGGCACACAAAACACCAGTTAACGAGAGCTACTTTCAAGCAATGGCATTCAGCATCCGTGGACTCACATTTTGACGGGATCTATTTGTGCGAAGAACTGCTTTCTGCAACACTGACGACTAATCAAAAAATTGCGCTATTGTATACAATCGCAAAACGCCCCGACATGATACCAGTAGATAACGTGGCAGTGGCGATTGCCGCATCTATCGCAAAGAATAATCTCAAAGATCTTTCGTCAGAATTCAGAACAACTCTTGCAGAAGATATCCATTACAGGTTCCATTCTGCAAGCATTCCAAAAACATCAATCAGATTCATTGAGACTCTAATGACGGCGACTACCGACCATGAGCGAATGACGGAATTCGCCAGCGATAACCTTGCCGAGCTATACATTAACACTGGATCTTTTGACAAGGCAAGAACGTTATTGCAGCGGAACCTAGTCAAAGAAAGAGGTGACAAGGTTTTATCTAGTTCGCTGCATTTTTGGTTTGAGCTCGGTGACCCCAACCAAGCAGTAAATCAGGTTCTCTCGTATTCGACCGAAGCAGGCGATTATTTCTTCCTCGTTGAAGCGTGCAAGTTTCATCATCAAATGGAACTTGCGCAAAAGGTCATGAAAGTTGCTTTGGCAAAATTCAAGAATGACCCTTTGATAAATAGACTGCAATTGCAGCAGGCCGAATGCCTGCTCGAGGAGCACAAAGCAGAAGAAGCACAGGGCGTATTGTTGCAACTTTACAAGAAAGGTATTGCAAAGCTTGCCTTCAACATTGGGGAATATGATCGACTGGCGTTGGCATCGGCACTCTCAGGGTTGAAGAAAGAGTCTGCCATCGTTTACAGATACGCCCGGCAGTTTGCACGACATGATTATTCAGGGAAATTACAAGATAAGCCCTAACCAATGCCTGTCAACGGGCTGCATGCTAGTATTATCGTGCTTCCTGGCAAGCCGTCCGCGGCTACAAGCGCAATCGGACTGCTCTCAGAGTTTTCAAGGAAGTCCTTCGAAGCTTGCAATAACCCGGTTTTCAGAACTTGAGTAGCGACGACCGAAATCAACAGTCATCAGATAAGTTGCCTGAAGACAAGCCCGTACAAGGCGCCCAGGTGCTTGAGGAAAAGACCTCGTGGATCGCCCGCGTGCGCTGGCTTCGCCTCTTGCAAGTTGTGATGGATGCTGCGCTCGTTGCCCTCGGACTATTGCTGGCATTTTTGATTCGCTTTGACGGTTCTCCTAGCAGAATCCACTGGCATCAGTTCCTTTGCATGCTGCCGGTGTTCATCAGCCTCCGATTGATTTCCAATTGGATCTGCGGCGTATATACGAGGCTCTGGCGTTACACGGGTCTGGCTGAAGTCATTGAAATCGGAGTTGCGACGCTCAGTATTACAACAATTTTGATGATTGCCCGCGCGGTTGGATTGCTCTCAATCGGGCATCACCAGCTCTCCTATGGCATCATCTTACTAGAGCCAATCCTGACATTCATGTTGATTGTATCTGCTCGCGTTGCGCGCAGATTGCAAACGGAACACAAACAAAGGCGGCACTGGCGCCAACCAGTTCGGAAACGCGCACTTGTGGTCGGAGCCGGCGATGCAGGCCAAATGGTAGCGAAGGAGCTTTCATTAAGGCTTGATCTGGGCACCGACGTCATAGGATTTGTCGATGACGATCCCCGAAAGGTTGGAAAGCGAATCGGCAACGCCACTGTATATGGTACCAGCGCACAATTGTTGAAATACATTTCAACACTCTTTGTTGATCAAGTGATCATTGCCATCCCGTCAGCCCCGCCTTCAGAAATCAGGCGCATAGTGGATATCTGCCGAGAGGCGGAAGTTGAGACTCGCATATTGCCCGGCTTGTTTGAGTTGATAGATGGTCGCGTAAGCATAAATCAATTGCGAACTGTATCGCTGGAAGATTTGCTAGGACGAGAAAAAGTACAGCTGGATACAGCCTCTATCGCCCACTACATAGAAGGCAAGACAGTGCTTGTCACGGGAGCCGGCGGATCAATCGGCAGCGAACTTTGCCGCCAGATCATGAGCTTTCAGCCAAAAGAGCTGCTTCTTCTTGGGCGTGGTGAAAACTCAATCTTCACCATCTTGGAAGAGCTCAAACGTCGCCCAGAGCCGGTAAAGCTGACCAGCTTGATAGCCGACATTCGTGATTTCCAGAGAATGTACAACATCTTTTCGAAACACAAACCACAAGTGGTATTTCACGCAGCAGCACACAAGCATGTTCCACTAATGGAAGGAAACGTTACTGAGGCGATCAAGAATAACATTGGAGGGACTCGCTCGCTGGCTAATTTGTCAGCTGAATTCGAAGTAGAAAATTTTGTGCTGGTTTCAACCGACAAAGCAGTCAATCCGACCTCCGTTATGGGAGCAAGTAAGCGCGTAGCAGAATTAATAGTGCAGGACATTGCACGAAGATCTAAAACACGTTTCGGCGCCGTTCGCTTCGGCAACGTACTCGACAGCCGTGGCTCAGTAATACCCACATGGCGCAAGCAGATTGAACTGGGCGGTCCTGTGACGGTGACGCACCCTGATGCGGTTCGATACTTCATGCTGATACCAGAGGCGGTGCAACTCATTATTCAAGCCGGAGCCCTCGGCGCGCATGGCGATATTTTTGTACTCGATATGGGAAATCCGGTAAAGATTCTAGATCTTGCCAACGATCTAATACGACTATCCGGTTTGCGACCAGGTCAAGATATCGAGATCAAATTCGTCGGATTGCGTCCTGGCGAAAAGCTCTACGAAGAGCTGTTGACAGCCGAAGAGGGACTAACGGCTACACGCTACAAAGGAATTTTTGTAGGCAAGCCACAAGAAACAGACCGCGAACTGCTAGAGCGCGAACTAAAACGCCTGTTCGAGTCCGCTGAAACCGAAGATGAAACATCCATCCGCGCCAGTTTGGAGAAGCTTGTGGGTGGTACA
This sequence comes from Candidatus Obscuribacterales bacterium, assembly GCA_019747875.1. Taxonomy (GTDB): domain Bacteria; phylum Cyanobacteriota; class Vampirovibrionia; order Obscuribacterales; family Obscuribacteraceae; genus JAIEPM01. The sequence continues at coordinate 41,826 of JAIEQI010000109.1, read as the reverse complement.
TTGATCAAGGACCTGTCTCAACAATAGACAAGGGATAATCAGAAGCCGGCAAGATGCCGGGGCTCCCAGGATCGAACCGATTCTTGTGGAGATGCAGAGCTTGACTTCGCTGTATATATAATCGCGGCGAAGCCACTTAGACCGCCGGCATCTAAATGAACAGAACAGAGCGATTTCTCAAAAGTGCGAAACGCTCAAAAACAGGAAATCACTTGGAGCCTCTTTATTTCACCGGCACATCGAGGGATTCTCAATGAATGAAACCGCCACAAAAACTCTCACCCAGAAAGAAGAAGATCTGCTGAAGCATCTTTCTCATCTCGATAGCATATTGGTTGCATACTCTGGGGGCGTTGACAGTTCTGTTCTTGCCTTTTATGCACGCAAAGCACTCGGAGACAGGGCAAAGATTGCCATAGCGGTGTCAGCAAGCCTTGCGCATGAAGATCTCGATGCAGCCAGAGAGCAAGCCGAGAAATTCAACTTCGACCTTATTGAGGTTGAAACAAAAGAGATTGAAGATCCCGCTTACCAAAAGAACGATGGTTCGCGCTGCTATCACTGCAAGAAAACACTTTTTGAAGAGTTGGAAGATATCGCACGCGATCTCGACATCAAATATATAGCCTACGGCGCAATTATGGATGACATGAAAGACTCGCGCCCAGGCACACGTGCTGCCCGAGAACACCGCGTATTGAGCCCACTCCAAGCAGCCGGCTTGGAAAAATCTGAGATTCGAGAACTTGCGCAAAAGGCAGGGTTGCCATCCTGGGATCGCCCGCAAGCAGCCTGCTTATCATCGCGCTTGCCGATCAATGAGATCGTAACTGTGGCAAAACTTTCCCAAATTGAGAAAGCAGAATCCTACTTGCACTCACTGGGTTTCAAACAATTGCGCGTTAGACACCATGGCGAGATAGCACGCATCGAGCTGGAAGAAAGCGAAATCGCAAGGTTGAGCGCAGACCGCGAACTGATGGCGAAAGTTGCAAAAGAACTGAAATCATACGGCTACAAGTTTGTCACGCTCGATATGACGGGTTACAAACAAGGTGGAGCTAACGTTGCTGAATACCTTGAGCAATTGAAAAAAGCCGGGAACTGATTTAGGAATCATCAATGACTGTAGTTTTTTCCGAAGGCACAGTCATCGGATGGAGCGGCGCGATTCTCCCTACGCATTGTTGAAATTATGTCCGGAGGGCTCGCTCGAGGTGAATGCGGTGAAGACTTCACACCCTGGAAATGTACAATAGCGATTGCTTTAGATCCGAGAGATCTGCCACAAATTCTTTACCGCTGATATTTAGTCTCTTTCTTGCTTGGGGCAGCAATTAGGAGATAGGGCATGAGCATTGAACAAACAGAAAGATCAGAGAACAGCCAGGAGCGCCGTGAGTCGAGTTCCCTCAATTTGAATTCGATAGCTTCAGAATCTACATCGATTGATTCAGTCCGACAGCAACAACAGCAATCTAATGAGAACACAAATTCGACTCTTCCGAAAGTTACTATTGAAGGCTTAAGCAATATCAAAGAGCCGGCAAAGCCCGAAACCGCGAAGCCTGATGGTCCTACAAAAGACGAGGTTATCGACAAGAAAGGGGAGAAGGGCAGCTCGGGAAGTTCGAGCGATGCCAGCTCAAGCAAGAAAGTAGTTAAAGAAGATGGCGGACCCATAAAAGCTGAAGTCTCTGGAAACGACAACGCCGAGACTGGTAAGAAGGTTATTAAGGACGGCGGTCCGAAGGATCCTGTGAAAGGCGAAGCAGCGGAGAACTCAAACGAGAATACCGGCAAAAAAGTCGTAAAGGACGGTGGTCCAAAGGATCCTGTTAAGGGCGATGCCTCTGAAAGTTCAAATGAGAACAATGGCAAGAAAGTCCCTAAGGATGGCGGTCCGAAGGAGCCTCTAAACGATAAGTTCGATGACAAATTTGGTGGCAAAGACAAATTCGACGACAAGTTTGGTGGCAAAGACAAGTTCGATGATAAATTCGGCGGCAAAGAACAGTTCGACGAAAAGAAAGGAGACAAGTACGGCGATAAGCATGACGACAAGTTCGGCGGCAAGAAGGACGACATGGCCGCAATAAAGAAAGAGAAAGCTGAGTACTTCGAAAACAACAAGAACGAAAAGGCAAAACTCGGACAGAAAAAACCAATCCAAAAAGATATAAATGAAATGTCCGACTACGAACTATTGATCAAAAAAAGAACTAAATAAAGTTTGCGCTTCCCGTTACCCCGAAGCTGCACGCCCGAGCTCCTTGGCCCTCAAGGAGCTCGTCCCTTTTTTCTAGGGATAGCAGCGCCGTCAAAACGACCTTTTACTGAGCGGCTGCATAGGGTCAGAGAAGGACACGACGTAGCTTCTTTCTTTGAGTCCGAAACATTGCCGATCAATGTTGTTAGCCTACTTAGTCCGGCGCAAAATTCTAATCGCAGCAACAGCAGCTCCGAAACCATTATCGATGTTAACCACCGTGACCCCAGCGGCACAGCTGTTTAGCATTGTAAGTAGCGGTGCCAGCCCCTGAAAAGATGCACCATATCCGGTGGAGGTCGGACAAGCAATCACAGGACACTCGACGATGCCTCCGACAACGCTTGGTAAAACACCATCCATTCCTGCAATAACGATGCAAACATCAGCGACTTTCAACTTCTCAATTTGAACGGAAATACGATGAAGACCGGCCACTCCTACGTCACTAATAAGCTCAGACGACACGTTATTCGCGGACAAAATCAGTTCAGCTTCTTTAGCTACAGACCAGTCAGAGGTTCCTGCGGTAATTACCGCTACATGTCCGAGTGCTGTTCGGGAATCAATCTCAGATGCAAGCTCACCCCAAACGATTGCGCGAGCATCCTCCAAATATTTTGCATCCGAGTCAAGATGGCAAACTTGCTCAGCGAGATCCGGTTCCGCCCTGGTTGCAATGACTATATCGTTTTGTTTATGAAGCCTGGACGCGATGTCTAGAATCTGGGCAGCGGTTTTCCCGGGCGAAAAAATGACTTCTGCCATCCCCTGGCGGAGATGGCGATGGTGATCCACCTTGGCAAAGCCAAGGTCCTCAAAAGGCATGTGCTTGAGATCGTCCATGGCCGAAGAAAGCGAAATTTCGCCTTCTGCCACTTTTTGAAGTAGTGCCTTTAGCCGTTCTTTTTGCATCCCAAATTTCTAACAGCATGAGGTTCAGAATTCAAGACTTTACCTTTGTACAGAACTCAATAGCTGAAAACGCTGACCTGGGTTGAATTTCATAATCTCGTGTCAGGAATTTGACTAATGTCTACAGAATTCAAGAATGTCTGGGCGCCCCGGATTGATATAGTTAGAAGTACGGAAGCGGGGTGACAGCATACTACGGTTATGCGAATCGGACAAATATTACTCGAAGCCGAGTTAATCACACCTAAGCAACTTAGCGACGGCCTGGAATACGGAAGAACCAAAAGTATCTTCCTGGGTCGCGCGATGAAGCTTTTGCGCGTTCTTGACGACGATGATATCGAGCGTGCCATTCAGGCTCAGAAACTGATCAAATTGGGATTGTCTCCAGCATCAGCGATCAAGGCACTGAAACGCGCGGTTCAAGATAAGGTCACATTTGATCAAGCTATGCAAAGCATCACCATCACAGGTGAATTCAAACCGAACCAACAAGTTCCGCAATTCAATGTTGAGCTGCTAGACGATGATTCCCCTGAAGGTTTGCTGAAAAACGGCGATAAACTATTATTGGATGATCATTGCAAACAAGCAGAATCTTATTATAGACATGCATTGAAGGCTCTCCAAAAGAGTCTCGGCGAGGAGCACCTGGATTTAACTCCCGTTTTCCTTCGCCTTGGAAATACCTATCTTGCCTTGCAAAATTTTGATCAAGCGCGCACATGCTACGAGAAATCTCTGACGATCAGAAAGAAAGAATTGCATGACGATCATCCTCAAGTCGCGCAAGCTCTTGAGAGTCTGGCGGACTTGCACAAAGCACAAGGTGAAGAGCAAGAAGCTATTCAGTTGTTTTTGTCTGCGCTGGATATCCTCGAAAAAAATCTTCCGGGATCGTTAGGAGCATATGCATCCATTTTACGAAAAGTCGCAGCAGCAGCCCAATCGTCGGCTCCAAAAGATGGCAGGGTTTTGCCCGTGGGCGAGATTTTGAAAGCGGCTGGAATATTACCGGAGCGCGATTTGCAGCAAGCTCTCAAGATGTCAAAGCAGCAATCGCTACCACTGGGAATTGTTCTGCGCGAAAATTGTATGGTTGGCGACCGCGAGTTGCAATCGGCATTGAAAGCGCAGTTCTGTATAAGACAAGGCGTTCTGACAGAGGATCTCGCTATTGATTTATTGTCTCGTGCATCACGCCGCGACATTTCTCTTGAGCGCTTATTGCACGAAGCTGGTGTGCTTGCTTCGGACGAACAAAAGATTGATATCTATAGACAAATCGCAGCAGACCTTGATCTTCTGGTCGCAGCCGAATCAAGCGCACTAAACACGCAGCAGGAGTTAGCACCGGTCGCTTATCGCTTAGGCAGTTTGTATGAACAAGTTGGGGATCAGGGTCAAGCCGAGATTTACTACTCGCGCGCATTAACCATTTGGGGAGCGGGGATTCGAGGCGATTTGACAGCCGCACGCACATGCATTCAACTTGCAAAAATATTGAAAACACAGAATCGGCGGGAGGAAATCGTTCCACTCTTCACCAAGGCGCTAGAACACAGGCAGCATGCGTTGGGCGCCCAGCACGATGAAACTATCGAAACCATGGAAGATCTTGCCGAAGCAGAGATTGACGCATACGAATTCAAGGCGGGATTAGCACACGCGCAAGAAGCCATCCAGCACAGGGAAGAACTTGGACAAGACGGAAACTTGCTGTTGCGCCCAGTGATCTTGTTGGGTGACGCGCAACTCAATTTGAAGGATTTCGAAGGAGCGCAAGCAACTTACAAACGCGCAATGACCTTGGCGCAACCAAAGGATGGGAAGCCGACGGCAAGCCTGGCCGCCGTTATGGAAAAGCAAGGCGATCTTTACGAGCGCCAAAAAATCAACAAAGCAGCGATTACACAATACAAGGGCGCGCTGATGATTCTCGAGGCAGCAGGCAGGAAACAGACCGCAGCAGGCGAATCGCTCCAGGCAAAGATCGCAAAATTAGAAGCCGCCCCAGCATAGGTTTTAGGGCTTATTTAGTCGCTTCTTCCACCGCTCAATGCGATCCATCCTCGACTGGAGGATTTGCAGATTGACCTCATCGACGTGCTCGTTTCTGCGTTTGTCATCCAACTCAAGTAGCAGTTTCGCTAATTTTGCAGCTTTGCCTTTGCTTTGGATACCTTCTAAAAAAGCTCGGCAAGCCGGATTATTTATTCGACTTTTCGCGCTCTGAGCCGAGTCATATAGACACTCGATCATCGGGACCGGTGGCTTTGCTTTGTACTCGTCGCCAATGTTCGCCAAACAATTTTCGAGCGCCTGAAAACAGAATTCAGTATGTAGCGGGGAAATCCTAGATATATCCTTGAAGGCCGTCATCCATCTAGTCAAAGTGATGAAGCCTGTCCTGAAGAATCGCGCCATAACAAATCCAAACTTCTCACCATCCAATCGAGTTTCCTCGATACCGGCGATGGTGGCATCAATTGCCAGCCGGGCTGCTTCACTCTGCTTTGCCGAGAGACTGATTACAAGCATCCAGGTGCCCATTCCAGTAAGCCCGTTGTCACTATCGAACAAAGCATTCCACTCGCTGGCCCAATAAGTTCCAGAGCTCGTCAGAAACATTGCTGTTCGATTGGCCTGGTTTGCGAAAAAGGACTCTCTATGCAACGGATAATAGAGTTCCATCATAGGCTCAGCTTCAAAGAAAACACTATTTACGTGCAACAACTCAGTGGGAAACATCCTCAACTCTCCCCGATTCTTCACTTCCGGCAACACGGAAATAGGTAGGTTACTTTGACTCGGCTGAGTAAAGTTGATTCCATAAATAGAGTTTTGACGCTTAGCATACTCTTCTGTTTGATCAACATAGGTCGCGGCATGCGCACTATCTGGTCCAAGAAGACGAAATCGGTTTGCAAGATAGGAGCTGTTGCCCTCGGGCTCACGGCAGCGCAGTGCAGCCACCCAGAGAGCAGGGGTTTGTGCATCCCCATTCATTTCCGCGCCCAAAGCCCAGCGAATAGCCCGAATATGCTCTGCTTTATGAGGAGGAATCAAATTCAGCGCATCGGTCCGATGCTCCGGAGCTAGCCTCAAAAGAGCCTGTATTAGATCAGCGTTTTCTGGAATCACGTTCCGTTTTTCCCAAACAGCTAATCTTTCAGGGATCGCAAGCGGGTCGATCCAGCCGCCTGCATGAGTTGGTGCCGCCAACAATGGAAACGGGCATCCTCTCCTAATTGTCCGCGTGATGGCAGCGGCGCGTTCATGCAAAAATGCATTGGAAGCAACAACGCCCGTACCAAATACCGGCGAAAAGAGAGCTTCACTGAACGCATTCTTCAGTTCTTGAATGATAGCGAAACCAGCCTTCGGAGCCCGCGCTTTGAGCCATGCGTGCGCGAGTTTCACGTAATAAGGGACCATAGCATTATCCCCCAACGTTTCAACAGCATTAAGTGATTGCTCAAGTTTCCTCTTCAAAGATGACACCATCGCATCAAACTCAGGCGGATGCAAATGATGCAGTCGACTAACCCCATCCATCAAGCGCTCACCATCATCGGTACTGGCAGACCGTTCGACCACATGCAAGAATAGAAAGATCAACTCATCCAGAGTTTCGACAGGCTGGATGCGCTTGCTTTCATCTAAACGCGGAATCTCCATGCTTTTCAGAGTGAGGGCAGGTGGAACCCGGCTTTCTTTCGCAGCCTCTATCGCGGCAGGAATACCAGCCGCCACGGCCAATTCTCCTTTGAGATGACTAACTTCCTGGATAAGCGCCAGAAGCTCTTCCCGAGTTGAAACTGCTTGCTGCGTGTCTTCTGCCAGCGACTTCTTTGCAAAAGGCAAGACCCTAACGTTCTCCGTTCCAAAATCGTCTCCGCTAACAGAGTCATCGGATTCGGAATCTGAGTCTCTCGGAACAGATCCAGATATTGCTGTCTGAACCCGCAAAAGGTCAGTCAACTCCTTTCTCATCAAGGCGCTTAGACGTTCCAACTTTGACTCAAGCTGAGCGGCAAGTGATGGGTTACTGAGTGCTTTCGTTCTCTTCAAGAATGAGAGTGCCTTCTTTTTAACCTCACTGCTAGAATGCTCAAAAGCTTCGACTACAATATCAGTACAAGGCATGAGCAGTTCACTATTCTCCTTGCAGAGCTGATCTACAAGCAGCAAGGCAGCGAGCGCCGGCTCCTTTCTCTTATGATAGAAAACCCGCGGCAAGTTGGCGAACAGATCATCTAAGGGCAAAACATTTCTGCTGCAGCTGGATAACGCTTTTATGCTCCAGCTAAGGGTCGCTACGTCACGCACTGAGAGTAAGCCAATATAGCGAAGGACCTGAGCATTCCTTTCATCAGCGCTCAAGTTCAATTCATCGTGCAACTGTTGAAACCATTCGGTCGGGCTAGTATTGGATGCGAAGCTGGCAGTCGGCTTAGAATCGCGGTCTCCAGATAACCTAGCCAACCATTCGAAGGCATATTCCAATAGCCGAGATCTGTCTATTTCACCTTTGTTGGCCAGTTCAATCAAGATGAGTCTCCAGTTAAAAGAGGCTCGTTTTGCGTCCTCCAAGCGGATCCCCATCTGGTTCCAATCATTGCCATTGAAGTTGCGAGCGTTAACCCGAAATTGATCATTGACAGAACTAGGATCAGATATCAATTTGATAGCAGCATCGTTGTTCAGCATTCCCCAAAGAAGGGAATCCCGAAGTTCCGAGTCTTGCTTTATATACTCAGCGAGATCCACGACATCTTTTTGCCCAAGCGTGTATGCCATAGAATTCCAATATTCATCAGCTTGCTCAGCAACCGCTATGCCGTGCTTTTCGATCGCACGAACAATCAGCCAACTACTCCAGCCGTGCTCGCATGCAAAGTTCAACCACTTGCCCATCCATTTTGGCTTGCGGTCGCGCATAACCTCAAATGCGAATTCCGGAGGAGCCATTCCGCACTTGCGAATGTCAGTCAGCGACGCGCAAGCTGTGACGGCCAGGCGCGAGACGACAACGCTCTCCTTATCCTTCACCTCTGCAGGAATTAGCAACTCGCCCTTCTCGACTTTTTTCGTCGTTGCAAGTTGCTGCTGCATGCGCTTGGGCAGTTCGGATTCGAATCCTAGCATCGCGCGCATGAATGGCCCGCCGACAGCCTCAAACGCAGTCGCGATCTCGTACCACTCCAGAGCCCTTGCAGCAACGACCTTCCGCTCCTTCTCCGTTGCGCCAAGAAAGAAATCTCGACACGCAGCAAGATCCTTTTGTCGAAGCACCGAGTCTAGTTCTTCCGGTGTCAATTTCTTTGCAGTCAATTCCATTCTTGCGTCTTTCAAAATTTACTGTGGACAATTTGTCTGCTTCCCATCAGCTAAAGCTGCCGATTGCTTTCAGCTTGGTCTGTTCGAGCCCGGGAGCGCCGGCATCCTGCCGGCTTCTAACATTCTTGAGATTCCGATGCTGTCAGCCTCCTCAGTTTTCAATTGCTGTCTTGCAAAACGGATCGATGAACCGTTATGCTCCTTCCGCCTCGTTTGTCATTAAGTCAACCGCAAGAATGTGACTGCAGGGTCCGCGCTCGCCGGGATGTTTCGAATACCACGGGCATGTGCACTTAGCACCAGATTCGGTGACTAGTACACGGTGCTCCGCTCCCTCACCTTTGACATAGGCATCCACATTCTCGCCTTTCTTCGAAGCGATTCTAATTGCTTTCTCCTCTACCAGCTTGCGAGCCTTCTGCAAGCGAGGCTGCAGCTCCTCAACGAGCTCCATATCGAACGGCAACTCGCGATGAAAATACTTGCCTTCCGACAGATCATAGCCAACCAAGCCGCGAGTTCCAAGCACAGACAACGAGGATAGAACGGAGTCGCGATCGCTGCCTATACTCTTGCCCAATGCTTCTTCATCGATCTTCGCTTGCCATTGCAACTGGGCTCTCAATTTTGCAAGAACATCTTCTGTGCCACTAGAGGCAAGATGCGTGAGGGCTTGACCCTCTCCAGAGAATCCACGATTTGCTTCCGGACTCAAGATAAAATGGAAGGAACATTCCGGTGATACAAGCTCCCAGCCAGAGACACCATCCGGGCCCGCATAAATGCGCACAGTTTGAGCATGCCTCAGAACATCCTCGAGAATCTTCAACCGTCCCGGAGCACCAATGCAAACAGATTGGGCAGTCTCGCGCTGGCTAAGACGAATCCCCTTACCCGCCGGAACCACATATGCAGTCGAACCCTTCTGCCAGCTCTGGTGCTGTGGTACTGTGGCTAACAAGCGGCGCAATTCCGCCGCGGGAACCTCAATTGTCGGCTTCATTCGCGACTGATAGAGCTGCACTTCAACGAACCCTTTCAGCCAGCGCACCGGCAACTTCACTTTCTTTTCCACGGTGGAACCAGAGCTTCTTTCAAGCTCAACACCATCCGCCCCCACGTTCAATCCAACGGTTTCCGAATTGAGAACACCAGCTAATGCAGCGCGCATCGGTGGATTGAAGTCCACGTTAGTTGTGCCCCGCCCCATCCAATCACCGTCGATCGCTTTCGGATTTAGATCCAGACGACAATACGCACCGGCACAGACAGAGAACGCTTCAAAGCGAAGCCGCTCACCCCCGCTTGTGACCACCGGGTCCGCTGCAGCTAAGATGCGCTCGCGTATTTCTGTTGGATCATAGAATCGAGTTCGACTCACGAGAGAACAAAGAAGCAGCATGTCAGCCGTGCGGCGAGGATAGTTCATGCGCCCACGGAAGAAGTGCGGAAACTGGTCCGCACCACCACTGGTGGCAAGACGCAGCTGCGGTTTGTTATCCACCGTTTCCAGAGCCGAAGGGAAAGCGTACAGGTACTTTACGTTTAATGTGGCGCTAGCAGCCATGATTTTTCCTCAAGAGCCTACCTTTGTATGCCCTGCTCTCTTCCATAAATAAGTCTGCTGGCAAAAAAATTTACCGTTTCAGAATTCTTTCAAACTCTCCCGTTAATCTTTGTCCAAGGCTGACGCAGCACCATTTAACATTCGAGAGGGTAATCAATGTCTTTCCTGGACAGATTGAGCGAAGCAGAGTCCAAGTTAACTCACAATCTTCCGTTGCATGAGTTGGTGGAGCACACGCCGCTGATTTCTAAGATTGGTGAGAAACTTGGGCTGAACGACAAACCCAACGATGCATCGGTCAAGAGCTTGCCTCCCGTTAATCTAGTGGAACAAGGTTGTGTTACTCCGCCGAACTGGAATAACGACGGGACCGCCGAGCCCAGGGGTGGAGGAAAGGATAAACACGACCATAACCACCAGCACAGCGATAGCAAAGATGAACAAATGGACAAAGCACAGGACAGCCCGAAAACTGAGCCTGAACAGCAAATCCCTTCAGTTGACGCAAAGCCGGAGCACCTACCGGAGAAGCCAACAGCCGAAAGCGAGCGCAGAAGCACAGCAGAGCGAAAGCCGTCTGAAAGCGTCCCGGCAGAACGGTTGCAGAAGCCTGATCAAATCATGGTTCCACAGGAACGTATACCATCCGTAAAGGTGGAGCAGCAGCCAGCGCAAGAGAAAAACGAATCTCGACCTGACCGCATACCAGAGCAGAATACAGAAACAGTAAAGAGCGAGCGCCAGAAGTATGTGAGCGCAGTCGAGCGCATGATTCCATCGATGACAGAAAGCCTACCTGTAAAGAAAGGCGAAGGATACTACCAGGTTCTTTCCCGTATGTTTCCAGGCATGAAAGAAAACGACCTTAGCACATTGGCGCATGATGCCGAGAAGCTTAATGGAAGCAAGGTTCTGCACACCGGTCAAAAATTTCAAATCCTAAGTGACTACGGAAAGAAACTATTGACCGACCGCATTGTTGCCGATTACGACAACAAGCAGGATGGTGCACAGGAACAGAAGAAGCGTGAGAGATTTAACCCTGCATATGAGCAGGTTCTGAGCAAATTCGCGAAATCGATTGGCATGTCAGCTGAACATGCGACAAAGCTAGCTCAGGCAGACCATAAAACAGATCGGAGGTCAGATCAAAGGGTCGAAAAGAATCCCGAAACGAAAAAATCCGATACCAATCAACCGGAAAGGGCTAAGGAGCAGGTCGGTAAAGACAATACCGAGAAGGATTCCACAAAGAAAGAAGAAACTAAGGACAACACTAGAGAAGCTGCCGAAAAAACTGAACAGCAAAACAGAGAAGTCTATGAATCACTGAAGGATTTCGTCGCTGCTTGTGCCGAGCTAAAAAAGCAGGGTGAAATGCTCCAGTTCCTCGGGAAGTGGTACACGCCAGAAACACATATGTACGCATATGGAATGGAAAAATATGCGGACGCCCTAGAGCATGTGAAAGAATCCTCGGCACGTTTAAAGGCCTCAATGACAGACCAAAAAGAACGCGAACAACTACACACTCAATGGCGCGATTTCATGCTTAAGCAACAGCGTGCAATGGCTGAGTTCCGCCGCAACCTGCCAATTCTCGGCGAAGCATATCGCCAGCGCTTCGAATCGCAAGATTTGCTCCAAACAATCTAGCTTTCAAACTTTACTTGGTGGTGAAAGTGCAAGCGCCCAGCAATACGCTGAGCGCTTGTTCTTTTTGATGCACGTATTCTGTACTACCTGCGACGCATCGGTCCGCGGTTGACATTGAGGTCGTGCGGATATGTGCCGACATTGACGGCAATGGCTTGTGATTGACTGTTACGCATGACCATGAAGTTGAGAATATCGCCAACTTTGTGACCTTGAACGTAATCTTTCACATCCTTCGGAAGCTTCATCTCTTTACCGTCGATTTTCAAAATGATGTCGTTGGCTTGAAGACCAGAGGCCTGACCGGGACTGCCCTGCACAAAGCCGGAAATCAACACGCCTTTCGAACTATCGGATGGCTGCAGACCCAGACTCTTGATTGTGGTTTCATCCATTTCCTTCATAACCACACCGAGCCAAGGCCTTGAGACCGAGCCGTTCTTGATCAATTCTTCGGCAACACTTTTGGCAACGTCCACGGGGATCGAGAATCCGATGTTTTGTGCATCTCTTCGAATAGCGGTGTTAACGCCGATCACCTCGCCGCTTAAATTTAGAAGCGGACCTCCCGAGTTTCCAGGATTGATCGCAGCATCTGTTTGAATAAAATTGATGTTGCCGTTTACGTCAGTAACGGTTCGGCCAACTGCTGAAATAATACCGAGAGTGACCGTGTGGTCGTAACCGAGCGGTGATCCGATCGCAACGGCAAATTCACCAGGACGGAGGACGGACGAGCTTCCCCAAGGAATAGTGTCGAGATCCTTTGCGTCGATTTTTACAACTGCGAGGTCCGAGAAATAATCCATCCCTACAACTTTTGCATCGAAGCTGCGTTTGTCATTGAGTGTGACCTTGATGGTGCCTTCGCCGTCTACGGCGTGAGCATTGGTCAAAATATATCCGTCCGACTTGATGATAAATCCGGATGCGGTATCGTGCTTCTGCGGCAAGTTATTTTCCATTTGCTTCAGATCTTCAGGGCTGATTTTGCGCCCCTGAAAATAAAACTGCGGAAGCATATTCAATAAATCGGGGGGAAGACTGGACGTGTTTAATGTACGGGACTTTCTCATGTCCAAATTCACAACGGCTGGGGCTGCTTTTTCCGCCATGTCAGCAATGGTGTTGCCAAAGAAGGGCAGCATTGCCTTTTGATCGGCTGCAAAAGCCGAATTAGCGGAACTCTTGAAAATCGAAGCACCCCCAAAGCTAAGACTAGCCAAGGTCATAGATGTTAGTGACAAGGCCAGAAAACGACGCGATAACTTCATGCGAGGGGACCTCCGGTGAACCCATAGAAAAATTCTACACGAGCCGCAGGACGACTGCACGTCATTCATGTTCCGAAAGAGGGCATTCAGGCTTAATGAGGGCTTTACGAAATGCTATCGTTAGTAGATGCTCTGCATAATGTCTACTTTTCGTGCAAGGCGACCATTCAAATAAATTGTATGAAAGAGCGCAGCATTGCCCGAATTCAAAGCCGGCAAGATGCCAGGAAGGAACCAGTATGATCGTCATCTTGTCGCGTGTGCTTGCAGGCGAAAACTATTTGCGTCCCATACCTAATTCTTGGGCATGCTGGAAGACTTTGCCTTCCGTGAGAATCGAAGGTGCGATAACAACTTCAACTTCCTTCATTTCTGAAATGCTGGACGCGCCTAGTGTGGACATACTTGTTTTCAGAGCACCAATCAAGTTCTGCGTACCATCATCGACTTGGGCCGGGCCTAAAAGAATTTGCTCAAGTGTGCCTGAATGCCCAACCTTAACGCGAGTGCCGCGTGGCAATATGGGACTCGGTGTCGCCATTCCCCAGTGGAAACCTTGACCGGGCGCTTCCTTTGCACGAGCCAGTGGAGAGCCAATCATTACGGCATCGGCACCACAGGCTATCGCCTTACAAATATCTCCGCCGACAACCATGCCGCCATCTGCTATGAGAGCAACCTTCTTGCCGGTCTTTTCATGATAATCGCGAATTGCACCGGCGCAGTCGGCAATCGCAGTAGCCATCGGCACCCCGATTCCAAGGACGCTGCGTGATGTGCATGCCGCTCCAGGGCCGACACCCACCAGAATTCCGGCGACACCAGTTTCCGCCAGTCGATAGGCCGCATCATAAGTGACGCAGTTTCCAACAATTACCGGCACACCGATTTCTTCTACAAATGTTTTGAGATCGAGCTGAACATTACCCACCGCCGAGCGATGCTCAATACCAGTCACGGTAGATTGAATGACCAAAATATCAAGACCGGCTTCAACAGCGATCTTGCCATACTTATGAGCCATGTTTGGTGTTACCGATGCCGCAGTCAACACACCTTTTGACTTCATTTCCTTAACCCGTTTAGCGACGAGCTCGTCCTTGACTGGTTCCGAATAGAGCTTTTGCATTGTCTCTACGAATTCACTCTTATCGCAGCGGGCGATCTTGTTCAGCGCATCGGTTGGATTCTCATAACGCGTTTGCACGCCTTGCAGGTTCAAAACAGCAAGTCCGCCGAGCTTTCCGAATACTTCGACGACCTTGAGATCGACAACTCCATCCATCGCGGATGCCAACACCGGTATAGCCAATTTATGTCCACCGATATTCACTGAAACATCGCAAAGCTCATAGTCCAGCGTCACCGTGCCTGGAACAAGGGCGATTTCATCAAAACCATAAGCTCGTCTTGAAGCTTTTCCTCGTCCAATCATTTCACCTGAGCTGGACTCGGCTTTGGTTACGGTCTGCATCGCTAGAACCTCCGTTGCGTCTCGTCGATATATTAGCATTCCTAAATCTCAGGGATTCAATCTGCGTCAAAGAAGCCGGAAATTGCGTAAGCTTTGGTAATAGGTCTTAATACAACCCAATCACGCAGTCCATACTAAATTGACCAGTGATAACAGGCTTGGCTATACTGAAAACTTACTATGGCTGATGCCCTCGGACTTCATATTATGAACAGCTGAAAAATCAAGTCATGTTGGTCTACCGATTTCCACCTGGGATTAAGGGAGCATCGCTAGTAATCAACGAATTCTGAAGAGGCAAAATTGAAAGTTCGAACGCTCACGGTTGTAGGCTTAAACAGCGGCACCTCGATGGATGGGGTTGACGCCGCCATTTTCAAAATTTCGCCAAAAGATGATAAACAAGCCCAAGTTGAAGACGCTGTTTTTCCAAAATTGAGAATTGAAATGCTGGAAGCGGAGTTATTCGAATTCGACCCATCACTGCGACGCGAGATGAAATCACTGATTGCAAGAGGTGATGCAACATTGGAAGACGTCTGTCGCTTAGATGCAGCGCTGGGCGAAGCTTTTGCGGACGCTTCCAATTCTGTCATACGCAAATCCGGAATAACAAAAGAGAACATTGATCTCATTGGTTCGCATGGGCAAACTATTTGGCATGCGCCGCAATCAAAAAAGTTCGGCGGCGTGGCTTGTTCCAACACGCTGCAATTAGGACAATCAGCGATCATCGCCGAGCGCACCGGAATTAGCGTTGTATCCGATTTTAGAGTTCAAGACATGGCAGCGGGTGGTCAGGGCGCACCGTTGGTCGCCTTTGCCGACGAGATTCTCTTTGGAGAACTTGGACAAGGCGTCGGAATATTGAATATCGGCGGCATATCAAACTTGACGGTTCTTTCAAATTCGGGTGAAGCAGTTATGGCTTTTGATACCGGCCCTGGCAACATGCTGGTCGATCGATGCACTGAAAGAATGTTCTTCACGCAATTCGATCGCGGCGGTGAGAATGCTTTGAAAGGAAAAGTTCAAGAACAGTGGCTTAAGGAAATGCTCGGCTTACCTTATTTCTCAGCCACGCCACCGAAGACCACTGGACGCGAACTGTTCGGCAACATGTTCGCAGATCATCTTATCGACCGCGGACTCGAAAAAGGTTATTCGAAAGAAGATATCACGGCAACTGTCAGCGCTCTTACTTCAGCATCAATTGCGCAACAATACACAGCATTCGTCCGCGAGAAAACGAAGATCTCAAAACTTATACTCGGTGGTGGAGGAGAGCAAAACGAATTCATAAAGAGAGAACTGATCGCTCGCTGGCCCGATCCAGTCGAGCTAGCCAGACATGAGGACTTCGGCATATCGACAAAGTTCAAGGAATCGTTGTTGTTCGCGCTTTTGGCTTACACAAATTACTTTGGTTTGCCTAATAATGTGCCAGCATGCACTGGTGCCCGCCGCAAAGTATGCCTTGGAAAATTGACCAGAGCCTAAATTCGCAGAGAGGCTTTGATCTTGCCCTTCTTAACGGCTTGCACGAGAGATTCAAAATCCTTTTGGTTCTGCTTTTTGTAGCTCAATGAAAACTCAACGAGAGCTTCATCGAATGCAGAACTTCTACCTAAATAACCATGAATCATGGCGGGATCGCCTGTGCGAGCATGAGCTCGAGCCAGTACCAATCCACAGACTTCGGCATACTGTTCAAATGTTGTCGTATCAAGTTCGTCCACCGCAACCGAATCCTTCAGATCCATGAGTTGCCTGATATAAAAATCGCGCTTTGGTCCCGACGTCCAACCAAGAAACATATCGGAAGCAGCTTGCGTTAGTCGTTGCCCATTCACGATTCGCTCACCCGGATGCAAGAACTGACTGCGCCCCAAATATCTTTCTAAGACTGAGGGCATAGCCTGCTTTACTTGTAAAAAAATATAGTCATCCTCGCCGCCTTCACCGCGAAGAAGCGCTATTGCTGCAGCGGTTCCAACGCTTCCGACGCCAACAACCTTCGCAGCGACGTCGATAAAACGATAACGCTCAAGTAGACGGCGACGAGACTCCCATAGCGACTTTGAGTAAGTATGAAGAAGCATCTTAATAGCTTCTTCCGTAGCCATGGGAGAATGAAAAATCAGTGGTGGATCATCCTTTATCCTTCGCTTACCATTCACAAGCTCAGTCAACTTCGCAAGGGCGCCAGCATGACTTCGCTTCTCTTTAAGGCGCTCCATGCGTTCAAACGCTTCTTTCTTCCTTCCTGGCTTCTTGATTTTATTAATCAGAAATTGCCAGTCGACGCGCGTGTACCAAACCTCCAGAGTATTCATGTTTGCGTACTCTTCCATTTTGGTACGATAGATTTTCGACATGGCTTCGATCGCCTCACAGCCGATTCTCTCAGAGAAGCCATTGTCCTCGGCGGCGATCGCAAAACTGGCCGCAAGGCGCTTCAAATCCCATTCGAAGGGACCCGGGAGAGTCTCATCGAAATCGTTGACATCAAAAATGACATTGCGCTCCGGAGTAGCAAAAACTCCGAAGTTAGATAAGTGGCAGTCACCACAAAGTTGCACATTCAACCCGCTGTGATTACTGGTTCCTAAATCACTAGCCATAATCAACGCAGAACCGCGGTAAAAGGCAAACGGTGATTGCATCATCCTTCCATAACGCAAAGGAATTAGTTCTTCCAGGCGCGAAGCTTGCTGCGACTTCAAGAGTTCGAGGGGATCGTGCCGATGTTTTGCTGGCTTCCAGTCGCCGTGTTCTTCACGCGAACAGTGCGAGCGTACATCCTTACCTTCTTCAATCCGCTCTTTCAAACTGCGAGGCTCTGACAGCATGCTCTTCCACCCATCGAGAAGAGAAATCGTTTCCTTCTGCTGTTCCGTTTTGGTCATTAGTGACTGCCTTTCACAGGATTAGTTTAGCGGAGATCTAGATCGTACCCAAAATGAATAGCATCCAGCGAGGGAATCGCCGAATGACAACAGCAGTCCCAGAATTCACTCAAGAAAAGAGCGAAAACTAGCGCGATCTATTCTTGTCCAAAAAAGGCGGAATGTACATATTTGCTTCCGGAGAATCCGCAGCAGGTCTTCCGATGATTCGACGCGGCGGAGTCATGCTCGAATTCATCTTATCGAAGGGAGAATACTCCGCTTTTTTTGGAGCGCGAGGCGATTCAATTGGAGGCGGAACATATGACGATGCCGGCGCTGCACCACCAACGCCCAAGTCGGCAACCGACATTTTTGCCGTCGTGTTCGGAAAAGACAATCCCTTTGCACTAGCCATCCGGGACCACTTGATCGACAATGCATTGCCCAAGCTAGCAACTGATTTATCACCGGCGCCGATTGCTGTGTTGGCTGCTTTCCTGCAGGTAAGAAAGTCACCTTGATCTGCTGCAATGTCAGCAATCATGATCCAATAAACAGGTTCGTTTTTCAAAACTATCGCCTTCGAACAGTCATTCCTGGCGTTTAAGTTCTCGCCCAGCTTACGAAAGCAATCCGCCCTTGAAGAGTAGTATTTGTCGTCATATGGATAAATGCCAATCGCTTTCTTAAAGTGATCGACGGCGCCAACGATGTTTCCTGACTCCTTGAGCTTGTGCGCCAGATCGTACTCAGCTTGAGAACGCTTCCAGTCTTCAATAGATCCCTTTCCCGGAAAGTCGTTTCCGACCGCAAATGCTGGCGGCGAAAGACTGCAGGCTACAAAGAACAAGATTACGGAAATTGTTTTTAGTACTTTCATGCTCAAATCTCATTACTCGCGAACATTATAATTGAGCTTCTCAAGAACAAATCTTCTTGATGAAATTGATTCACCTGGCTTGCAAAATGGCATATTGTACTGGCCCATCAATAAGTTGGTCCATACTTTATCAGCCAGGAAATCATGCCAGCGAATACAGAAGAGCTTCATATACCGGCCGGAATAAACTACGACTGCCAGGGATGCGGCATTTGTTGTAGTGGATGGTCAGTAAACATGACTAAAGAAGATTACGAACGCGTCTCTTCAGTCGACTGGGGAGCGTTGAAGCCTGAGTATAAGCGCAAGATGTTTCGCGAGCTGAAGCCGACTGAGCGAGCTGGCACCAATTACACGCATCGCATAGTCAATGCACCCGGTGAAGACACTTGTCCGTTTTTGCAAGACAAACTCTGCTTCATTCACGGACAAAAAGGCGGTCCTTTCAAACCGACGATCTGCCAACAATTTCCGTACAACTTCACGCCAACTCCTTCAGGAATTTACGCTACCGTCAGTTTTGTGAGTATGGCAGTGCTCTACAATCAAGGCACTCCGCTCGTCGATCAAAGGGAAACGTTAGAGAAAAAACTGGCTGACTTTCGATATTTGCATCCGCAGTACCAACCGGACTGGTCCAAGATTCAGCTTTCTGTTGAGCAACCTATCACGTGGGATCAGTATCTAGTTCACGAAGCTGCTCTCATGGAACGGCTCAGTGACAAGAGCGTGAGCGTTACGGATCGCCTGCGAAATTGCTGCGATTACTTGCAAGAACAAGTGGCAAAAACGCCTCGAGGAGCAGCAGCCGGGGCCGCGACCAAGCCTGCTGACTCAGCCAGTGCTGCGACAAGCGCGACAGCGACCTCGCTTAGCACGTTGAACAAACTAGACAAACATTTGCTTTCAACATTTCACAAGATGTATTTTCCGCGTCGAGCTCATCGAATACCATTCAACAACATCAAATTTTGGCTTGGCGTTTGGTTTAACTCAAGCACGGTGTTCGAGTTTACAAGCGAGTTCTATGCGATCGACCAATTGAAGGAATTTCCATTTCCGGAAAACGATCCGCAGATCGAAGACATGCTTTTTCGTTATGTCTACTCGATGATCTTCGGAAAGAAATACTTCGGTGCCGGGTTTGGCCATCTCAGCCTTGTAACCGGGTTCCACCATCTTGTTCTCGCTTACACACTTGCACGACTACACGCGCGCGGACTGGCAAAACAGAGACAAGCACCCATCGTCAGCTTAATAGACATGGTAGCCACATTGAAACAGCTAGAAACACAAATGGGAGAACTGATGATCGGTCCATACGCTGCCAGCACATTGGAACTGCTTCTACAATCGCCCGCCAGAGCAAAGAGATTACTCACGATAGCCTAGTCCGCAAATCACAAAGTAAATTTCACTGCTTCGTAAGAATGACACAAACAAAAGCGGCTTAGCCAATGCAAAAAGAAATAGCGTCGGCGCAAGAGTTTAAATAGCAAGTACGCCCTCGAAAACTGCCGAAGGACGAGATTGATCGTCAGTGTCAGCTACTAGAATGATGCTTAGTTCTTTGCGCTTATCACCTATATACTTTGCTGAAATACCTTCAAATTTTTCGTGCCCGGAAATTGGAACGATCATCTGCAGCTCTCCGGCGCCACTCATAATGCCAACGCAAGAACCCAAGCTTGCTCCGTCTACATACTCATCATCAGCAGCTTCTGCAGTACAAAGAAATGCTACTCGCTCATCAGAGAGCGCTTGCGCATCAGTGAACTCAAATCGCGTGCCCTCAATTTCACCGAGCTCGTATCTTGTGATTTTCTTGATACACTCCCCCGAAGGTTGATGCGTGTCGTGCAAATCTTTCAGGAACATTTTTCTGTCGAGTTCAATAACTGCACTCTTGCCCTTCTTTCGACTTCCACGATGGAACATCTTCACGTAGTTCTCAGAGATCGCAATGCCTTCAACATTCAACCCGTCAATTGATTGCACCAATGATTTGCCCAACACGGAGAAATCGACAGGAATGACTTCTGAACTCAGTTTCGATTGAGAATTCACTGCCACTAGCGCTCCTGTCATTCGCAATGTCCGCGAGAACGAGGGTACAATCAGCATCGCTCCATTCTCAGAATATTCGTAAGGACGAATAAACGTAATTGCTTCCAAATCCGGCTTCTTCGCCTTGCGCTCCTCGTAATTCAAGGGAAGTGAACCGGGCAACAACGGGATCCATGTTCCACTTTTATTGTTTCCGAGCTCGAATGATGCTAATTGCATTTCGTCATCAGCGACAATGTACAAAGTCTGCCCCAGAATCACGAGACCACTAGCTGCATAAACATACGACGGACGACCTTTCTCTGCCGGCTCAATAACCAGGTCGCGAATTTTTTTGACCGTAATTGCTTTGTTTTTTTCAATTAGCTGGCTTGATTCTGTCATGATTACTCCGGGTTAACTTCGCAATGCTTTTGCAACCATTTCTCTTCCGAAAACTTCGTCAGTCTGAAGGGCTTTATAGATATTTGGCAAAGTCTCTGGCTGGTCGCGAAAGAAATCTGCCAGGTCCTTTGGCGGCTCCTCATAGTAGAGCAAATGGAAATCCAATATGCGATTTTCTAAAGGGTAGGGCTTGAGAAACGGCTCAAGCTGCCCAAATTTTACGAATGAAATCGAATTACTCTTACCAAAACCTAGAATCTTCTTCTGAAGCTGTTCTCGGTAGAAAACTACTAGCTCAGTGCGCGGCAAGGCAACTGGAATAGCATCAGTCCAGACAGTTGCTGTGCGCAATTGACCTTCCAAAAGGAAATAGAAAATACGAGGAACGAACACGTCAATCCCGATGTCGTCGTACATTTCCTCGCGTTCATAACTCCACCGCCAATACTTTTCCAGGTCGGCATCGGGAATTGTTTTCAGCGGTGGTGCGTTGTACTCGGCATTGTTCTGAATTGCTTTTATAGCGAAGAAGTTTCCTGAGTTCCATCCCCGCAAAAATCCTTCTTCGGAAAACTCACCAACACCCATTCCTTCATTCTGGGGATCGTCGATCGTGAAATTGAAATGCTCGATACATGCACTCAGTTCAATAGCAGCTTCCAGCCCAAAAATGTGAGGGCGATAATAATTCAAGTTGAAAGCTAAGTGGGGCCCGGTCAAATGCTCTGGGGCTTCCAAGTCCTCGGTTTCGCCATCCGTAAAATCAAAGGTGAAGTAGATGCCGGTAGCATCATTCATATAGGTAGCGTTGTCTTCCTGGACCACATAGTTGGGTCTAGATTCAAAGAACTCAAGAAAGTCAGACCGGCTGAATTCATTGCCTGGCCTGGGTATTAGGGAGAGGTCATAGCTCATTAGGGCACTCCATTACGTCAATTCTGACATTTTCGTGGCATGAGATCATGACTAAAGTCATGTCCCGAAAAAGTCCGACCTAATTTCCCGAACCCTCCTCGTTATCAAAGAGTGAGCCGACGGAAAACGTTCGAATCATAAATCGGTACAAAGAAAACAGATCTTGACTACTCTCAATATCTCCCTTACACTACCGAGTTATGAATGATGCGTTTGGCGTCCGGGGAACCAGACGTTATATCAGTTTCTTACTACACGCGGCTTCACACCACACACGCAGTTTTCTGGCTTTGAATGCAGGAGTAACACGATCATGATGAAGAAATTGGCACAACTTACCATGGCCTCAGCAGTTGTAATGACACTCGCCGGACCGGCTCTCGCACAAGATGCGTTTGACTCAACAGCCGCCACCGGTAACCAAACCAATAACACCGGTAACTTCACTGGAGCTCAGTCACAACAAGGCGGATATGCTTCTGCCCCGATGCTCCAAGGTGCTACCAACGGTACAATCGGACCACAAGGCGGTGACGCAACCGTTATCCAAGGTGTCAACACCGCAGGTACAGTCCGTGTAAACAACTTGGCTAACTTGGAAGCCTTGCTCAACATTATCGCGAACGGTATGGAAATCCTCGGTATTGCCTGGGGCGGTCCTACAATGATCATGGGCTTCATGCACATGGCTGCCGGTACCCAAGATGCTATGAAACGCGTTCTCTGGGGAGCTGCCGGTGTAACAGGCGGTCTCGCAACACCAGGTTGTATCAACTGGCTCGTTGCATCAGCCCGCGACGCCAACTTGTTCAGCTAATTGCGAACAACGCAAAAGTATCGAAGGGGAGCGCAAGCTCCCCTTCATTTTCTTTATCAATATGTACTCCCTGCAGAGGGAGGGGAACGAAAATTCAGTAGAGGCGCATTGCGTGAGCCCCAGAGCTGACAGAGAATAACCGCGCAAAACGAACTCATCATTTGAGGAGAGATGCCCAAATGCACTCATTGAAAGATCTCAAGAATCCGCCCGAAGCGGACAAATTCATCCGCGTTTTTTTCGGAGTTGCAGTTTTTCTGGCAATCCTGGGCGGAACCGGATACTGGTTCGCTTACACGATCTGCATGGGGATGGTGAAAAGCGAAATCGAGGCGGTCGAACAAATGAAGGCCGCACCTAGAACTAAGGAAGATCCGGCTAGGCAATCCCAGCAAGCCCCCTCGAACTAAACTGTCACCACCATTTGACTTTGATCTTCGGCCACCAACTAAATGCGATAAGTGGTTCATACCCAGGGGCTGGGCCAGCCATTGGAAAATGTGTTTCAAGACTCGAAGCAGATTACGCTTCTCAGACGGGAAATATGAGCCAGCACTCATCCCGAAAGCAGCTTAAACGCTACCTTTCAGGAGGCTTGCATAGCCTCGCTATAGTCCCCAGCGCCGCCTTGGAGCAATATAATCAGACGCTCCCATCTCTTGACGATTCTAAAAGCGCGCCCGCATTCAATTGTGGCACGGGGCTCATCGAATCTTTTACGTTTCGAAATCTTGTATTCCCCGCAGGGCATTTTTGCTTGTTTATGGCATCACTTCCACCACCACTCCAGCAGGCCCCACAAAAGCAACAAGCAAAACCAACAACTAGCAATTGCGCTTTGGCTACTGGCCAGTTGGGACACGCTTGGGTGGTATCACCTGCGGTGCATGAACACATGTGTTCATAGCTCCGCGAGCGACTAATCTTGGGCATCACGCATAAGTCGCACTAAGTTCAACCTTGCAAACTCTGCGAGTAAGTCATCGCGATAGCGGTGCAGTTTGCACTGGGTCAGTACTCTTCCCATAGGGCAGCGCGGCTACCTTATGGCAAGAGTATTTGATACCAGAAATACCGCAGGAGTATGTCATGCACTCCGCTGACTCCCGCGCGCCCGCAAGCAAAAACCTGGCACATCTTGTGCTTGGCGCTGGCGGTACGCGTGCGATTCTGGCTCCCTGCGGATCCATCCTCGGCTTCCAACTTGCCGAGATCGATTGGAAAAGCATCGGAGCCGTGAGTGGTGGCGCCAATGTCGGCATCTTGCTGGCAAGCGGCTACACCCCCACTCAGCTTGTTCAATTCGCGCTTCAGGTCAACTTTGACGGCAAGGTCGTCCGCAAGGCGGGCGCCGTCGAGACCTTGTGGTCGCTTTTCATGAAGCACCACTATGAGCGCGCCGAGAACCGGAACGGCACCGGCATTTTGGATATGAAGCAGGTCGAGGAATACATCGACTCGCTCGTTCCGACCTGGCCGGAGAAGTTCTGGACGGTTGCTGTCGTCGACAACGACGACATCGTCGTCTTCAAGAAAGACGGCATCTTCGAGTACAAGAACGGCAATTGCATCAAGCTGGCAAGCGACCCCGGAAAGCCGGGCTTCGCAGTCCACGCTTCTTGCGCCATTCCTGGACTCGTCCAACCGCCCGTTCTCGCCGGGCGCCATCTCTACGACGGCGCCTTCTCGAAGTATGGTGTATGCCCAGTGGGCATCAGCACCGAACTCTTCGGGCACAACCCCTCCACCGTCGCGGGCGTCTGCGTCGGTGAAGACAGCTTCCCGGGCTTGAAGGGTGCTGTGCACAACTTCTGGAAAGAGCTCTGGGGAGTGCCTCAGGATAACTCCTGGGGTCCTCACAGCAAGGGTGTGGTCGGGATTCATCCCCGGATTACCCACATCCACTCCCTGAGCTTCAAGCTGTCGAGCGACGAGAAATGGCTTGCAATTCTCGAGGGGTTCAACACCACGGTTATGACTCTGGCGAAGCATGGTCTCTTGACCGGCGAACGCCTCGAGCGCGCCAAGGTGATGATGACGGAACTGCCCAGCGCCAAGAATGCAATCATCGGCGGTGTCGATGAGAAGCAAATCTTCGGTGCGAAGGTGGAACGCGTCTTCAGCAAGCACGGATTGATCTAATCGCTACAACGCGACGAACAATCCAAACTGAAAGCGAGCGATCAAGGAAGCCACCAGCTATGGTGTCACCAAGATCGCTCGCTTTTTCGCTTTGAGCCTCCTACGACACCCACTAGTACTAGGGCGATAAGGCAAAGGGGACTGGCGGGCAACAACAGGCAACAAGAGGATTGCACAGTGTAACCGACCCTGATCGATCAAGGGCGATATTCAAACGGCAGGCGAATTGACCGGTGAAAGACCTAACGGACCATGAACGGAAGCATTGGTCTAATGTTCGGTACCACCGGAGCCTGTGTCGGAGAGCGATTGACAGCATCCATAATCACATCCATTGTTGGTTTATTGACGTGAGGATAAGGGTCAATGATCTCCCAGGGATAACGGATCCCATATATCCGTTTCTTAACCTCAAAGTCCTTTTCTTGGTGCGTTTGATCCAGCGTCGAGGCTAGCGCCGGCGCAGTAGAAATTAGTATGCCTATAACTAGAATAGTTTTTTTCATAGGGACCTCGCACAGCTCGAATCCCGGTACTTCTACTGTTCTAGCACTTTTTTGAGGGGCCGGTAGCAAATTTAAGACTTTTTGCGAAAGAAAGTAGTGCATGTGCTACATGCCCGAACAGACGGCGATACCTTTCGACGCCGATTCGTTCTAGCAGATCAAAAAAGAATGATTCCAACCCAGCGGACTACATCTTTGAGCGCACCGCGATCCTTAGTATTGCCGGAATCACTAAAGACAATTCGTCCGACCTCGTCGCCTAACTTTTTAGCATCAAGACCTTCCTCATTGCTGAGAACCTGAACAGAACCCCGTCCCAGGTATCGTGTGATGTAGGTCGAAGTACCATTCCACCCACCTGAATGTTGGACAACACCAGGAATCTTTGCCGACATTCGCAATCCAAACCCGTAGTCTGAGTCCGACCCGTTATTCAATTTCTGATTCACATACGCCTGTTGAAGAGTCTCGTTCTTCAACAAGATTCCATCATTAAGTGCTTTATCCCATTTTGCTAAGTCCTTCGCTGTCGTCATCACCTGACCATCACCATAAATTCGCGTATCCAAGCGAGAAGGCTTCCACTTTCCATTTACCTTTTTGTAGCCTCCAACCCGATTGGGAATGTCCATGTTTGGACCATCCATCAAAAACGTCTGCTCCATTCCGGCCGGTTGGAAAATGTTTTTTGCTAAAAACTCTTTGAACGGCATTTTCGAAACGCGTTCCACGATCATCGCCAGGAATACATAATTTCCATTGTTGTAGTCGTATTTAGCTCCAGCGGGGAATTTGATCTTTTGTTTGATAGTCCACGCCATCAAATCGCCAGGCGTAAAGCTGCCTAACTCAGACTCAGTCAACAGATTTTCATAGTCAGTAAACCCCGAACTCATCGCAAGCAAATTACGGATTTTGATCGGCGGATTCGTGACAGGAAGCTCAGGAAGATACTTGCGTGCATCATCATCAATTGACAGTTTGCCTTGCTCGGCAAGAATCAAGATGGCGACGGCTGTGAATTGTTTTGAGCATGATGCCAGCTCGAATACACTGTTTTCACTAAACGGGTCTTTCGTCTCGAGGTTAGAGACGCCGAAACTCTTCCCATAAACGATTTCTCCGTTCTTCACTACGGCGACGAAACAGCCAGGCTCATCCGGCTTCATTTTGGCAAAGACGTGATCAATTCTGTCTTTCGTTTCGACAGAGAATCCACCTGCAAGGCTAGCAACTGCTTGTTCAGCAGAAAGCGCGGTGGGCATCACCGTCAGAAATGGTAATAAGCTCAATAAGCAAAGGACTGAAAGAGTTTTCTTGACAAGAAGAGAATTAGGAGACTTCACTGATCACTCCGGTCGACAATGCATCATACAAATAGCACGAAGTTCTCCCTTGAAGGAGACCTTCATGCCAACATTGAAAAATAATCAACAGCCTAAGCAAACGGAACAACTCCCTCAGGCGTTAGAGGTCTGTTGAAGGGAAAAATCGGCTTAATTTTCGGAATAACCGGTGTTTTGGTTGGGGATCTGTTGATGCCATCCATAATCACGTCGGACTTTGGACCCTTGACGTGTGGATAAGGTTCAATCATTTCCCATGGATAACGGATTCCATACATCCGTTTCTTGACCTCGAAGTCTTTGTCTTGCTGTGCTCGATCCAGTGCCGAGGCAAGCACTGGTGCCATCGAAAAGAGTATGACTATAAATAGGATTATTGTATTTCGCATAGGGACCTCGCATCGCTCGAATCCCGCTCCTTCTATTGTTTTAGCACTTTTTACATTGAGTGGCGTTAAATTGCAGACCTAATGCAGTAGAACGTCGTCGAGCGCATGAACACCATCCATTATGTCCATCAAGTTTTCGTAGATCGGCAAAAAAAATGGGCGCTTTCGCGCCCTTTGGTCAGTTGAATTCTCTTTTGCTGTTCCAAATCCAAATTGTGCAGCTTATGTGGATTTGGACTCTGCTTCCTCAATTTCTGGTTGATTCAAATTCAATCGAATTGTGAAAGTTCCTTCAATCATTCACTCACTAGTTTGCACACGTTGCACAGACAGAACAGATGAATGATACCGAAGTTCCCGAAGCTGCGCCTTGTCCGCCAGCAACATTCTGACTTGCATGTGTGTTCTTCAAGCTCTTTGATTTCGGCAATGTTTTCTTGATCTTCTTCTCTGACAGGCTGCTGATGTTGTTGATTTCATTGTTGTTGAACATGATTTGTTACTCCTTAGATTTTGATTTTCACCGGTCGACATTTCGTCGCGTTCTTCATCGCTTTCTTCAAGTTCCCAGATTATGCAGATCGTTTGTGATGAAGTTGCGAGGAAAAAACCAATCTGATGAACAATTTTCTTACCCTCGATACCCGACTGAACCGGTTCGGGCAAAAACAAGACTGGTCGTACGTTTCCGGTTTCTTTCTTCTGAGCTAAGCACCACTTGAAGCCTTCGAAAGCTCATTTCTTCAAGCAAGCGTCGACTAAACCTCGTCGACCCGATCGCTATCCGGCGCCCCCGCCACTCGTCAAGGACAACAACTGTTGTATGGCTGAGTGAGGAGTTTACGCGCATCCGGTGTTCCTTTGAAGCAACCAGAACTGATGAGCATGGATCTTGCTTGCACCAGTCCACGGCATCCAGACAAAGCCCAGAGGTGTTTGAAAGACTGCTGATTGAGTTCGAACTATTGCGTATGGAATGGTTTGCCTTTGTGGTGAATTGTGTTTGAAAGGGCAAGGTCTGGCCAGCTAGACTCTGAAGAGCGCGCCACCGAGAGTTTTGCGATGTGAATACGGATGTGATCCAATAGGGTCCGCTACGAGTTTGGTGAACCATCTCCGCTTTTCTATCATCATCAAGGTCAACAAGCTCTTTCAATCCGTACTTGTCCACAGTGAAGAAGCCGTCAACGCACCATGGAATTGGGCGCCCCGAACTCTCGAACATCAAAAGAATGACCTTTGCATTCGGCTGCCACTGGCCCGCCCCGCTGGGTACAAACAACACCAGGTCATCGGTTCCATTCTTATCGAAATCACCGGACCAAGCAGAGACAGAGCCTGCGGGAGCGTCTGCGACAAGAGTCCAGGGCTTACCAGCGCGATCAGATCCAAACACGGAAACCGAGTTATCGCTGTTCACACGAACGGACTTTGATGCGAAACTGACTGCTCCGTCGGCATTCGTTATTCCGTCTTGCACGAGGCGCTGAGCTATTCGACGACTAAGAATCTCTTTCCCCAAGGGCAGATAGTCTGCCTCAAAACCAAGCGCATGCTGTTCGCTTGCAAGCACTAGCAAAAATAGACAAAGCAAAAATAGAAACGCAAGTTGCGCTCTCATAGTTTCCGCCAGTTAGAGTGTCTTCAAATTCAATGATGAGACACGATTGTTAACGGCGTGTATGAAGGCTGTTGTGCAATTGTTGCTCTTTCACAAAGATCGGTGAGCGGTATTCGGTTCAAGCACTGATTTGTTCGCGAAACTCGTCGGTGAAGATGCCGTCAACTCGAATCGAGTACCTGTAGTACGGTGCTGCTGCGACGCCGTGGTAATTCATATCGTTAAATGTATAAGCCTTGCAGGGCGGAATAAATTCTTTCCTTCTTTGCTCAGAGTTATAGAGAAAAAGGTCTTTATTTCCGCCGGGGCAAATTGTGATGAAGTCGTTTATCGGTGGATTGTGCAACATTTCAAAGTTGTCTCTGTGAATAGTGCCGTGGTCATTGGCCTCCAGTCCCATCACATTGCAACGCCCGATGGACTCAAAGGGCAGACTCCTGAGATATGCACAGGTCCGCGGAAAGGAATATTGAATGTGGTCAGGAAACTGAGCATCTACCAAATGCTTGGTATTCCAATTGGTGTCGCCCGGAAGGAATTCCACGAAACCCTTCCAGGGGAAATAAACACCATATTTGATCTTCAAATACTGCAGTTGCCTCCACGACAACTCAATCTGCCCGTCTTCGCCAAACGTGTAGCTGCGCCAATTCGACATATCGATGTTGACACGACCGTCGGCAAGACGCATAAATACTTCGAACTCTTCGTCCGTGAAATTCGCAATTACATATCCAAAATCTTTGTACTCATCGTCGGCAAATTCTGGCGGCACAATATTGGTTGATTTGTGGTTGCCACCAATGTATGAGTGATCGGCGTTTACCAACCCAAGACAAATCTCTTCATGTAGAGCGTCAAAGCAGCTTGTGTCCAAGAGATCATCAAGGATTAAGTATGGTGATTTATGCCCGTGGACACCGATAAATCCAGTCCAATCACCTTCGGGTACTTTGACTTTCCTTTTCGACTCTAGCATTCTCTTGCCTGGGAAGGAGTGACACTTGTTCTATGCCCGCTAGATTGATTTTGAGTCACGCATTACGGCAAGGATCTCGCCAGCAGCCCGCCAGCCTGTTTGAAGGGCTCCATGCACCGTTCCGGAGCAGCCCTCGGTATTACTCGCCTCGCCAGCAAAAAATAGAGTGTCATCTACTGGTTCTGCCAAAACGGCTGCTTGCTGATCACCGCTGGCTAATCTGAGACTGTAAGCCCCCATTGAGTATGGGTCGTTGTTCCAATCATGCCAATAAACCGCCACCATCATCTGCAAGATATCCTGAGCATTCACATCAAATGCACATTGAAGGGATCTCGCAATCATATTGCGTAGTTCCGGTTCAGAGTCTGGGATACGTCGGCAATCGTCGCCGCTTATCCAAGCCGTTAGCGTCGGCGAAACGATCGGATGTTGGCACCACCATGTAGAGATCTCCGCTTCAGCGCAATTCAAATAACCGAATTCAAGATAATCCTCACCGCTACCGTCGATATTAGCGCGCTCCCAAAAGTTCTCTGAGAATTGAACAACAAGTTTTATCACGCGTGAACTGCCGATCAGACTGAGATCTTTGTCAAGCCGCGGCTCAAAGGCTATCGAGGCTGAATGTGTGGTTCCCAAAAGCACCGGCGGAACAGTGAGGAGAGCGGCGCGCCCAGCAAATTGTACAGGCGATCCACTATGCTCGGCATGGCAAACTACCGCTCCTTTTGTCCATTCGATTTTTGTTGCTTTTGTCGATAAGTGAATTGGTTGACGCGATCCCAGCGAGTCGACCAGGTAGCGTGCGAGCTGATCATACCCATCGAGGATCCGGAAGTCGTCAGTTCCATTTGCTTTTTCCGCATCCACACCCCGAGAGAGGAAGCGAATACTCATGGGGTTTGGGTCGCTGCCCATCAAGGAGTGCAAGAAATCCCGTGTCTGCTGAAGTCCTTTTTCTGTTGACGCACAAGGTTCTTCGCCAACGACCGCTGAAACGCTAGCAGTTGGGCTTTGCAGTAGTTGCTTTGCAAACTCTTCAAAACTCATATCGTGTTCGGTCGAATTTGCAAGCACATAAAGATCTTGAAAGATTTTTTCGACCTGTTGATAGTAGTTGCGATTAAGGCGCAAGCGGCCATTTTCACTGGTCCAATTTTTCTTGGTTGCAATCGAGGCTCGGACACCTGATTCGACTACGAGATCCCATAAGGGATTCGTTTCGCCGTGAACAAACTCTGCGCCAAGTTCGATTGGAAATCTGCAAGTTTGGGGTCGAATCGTTAGCACTCGACCACCAATTCTGTCCCGAGCTTCCAATAGGCAGACGTTGCAGCCAGAATTCTTCAAAACACTAAGAGCGGCGAGCCCGGCAAAACCAGCACCAATTATGATTACGTCGTATTGAATTTTATCCAAAACTGTCCAATTTAGACCGGTTACAATAGTTTCGTCAGTGGAGCGGATCCTTGCAATCGATCGACCTTGCCGAAAACACAATCGTAACTATAAACGATTCTCTTTCCCCTGACTTCGTTCGGGCAATTGAAGAAGACTTTCCAATGGAGCAGCGCCCTCCTGACTGGCTTCTGGTAGACAATGGGCTCAAATCTGGCTATCTGACCTTGCACGAACTGAGGGATAAAGAATCGAGCGAGCTACTGTCAGCGCGCCTGCTTGCCAACTATGTTTCTCGCTTTCGAGGCGACCCATCTTTTGCATTAATTTGTTATGCAGTTACACCAGGCGGTGCGCGAAGCCTACAAGCTGCCGATGCCCGCCGGGGCGGAGCAACCTGTAGTTCAAATACTAATTCAAGGCAGGGGAAGAGCAAAGGTTATGGCACTTATCTCTTTCATCAATCTCAAAAACTATTACGCGATCACATGCCGAATGCTATCGGTTTATTCGGAGAGTGCGAATCGCTCGCAGAAGATCGAATCCGACCGGACCCTGGCGCTGGCAGGATCGAATCCGATCGCTCCAAGGAGAATGGAGCAACAAGTGATTTTGGGGAGACAAAACGAAAGCGCCGGCTGCAATGGATGTCTGCAATCGGTCGCTTGCAAGTAGCCGAATACAGTTACCAAATTCCACCTTTACCCGAGGGCTTCGATGAGAAGATCTTCGTGGAAAATCGCTCTGGAAAAATATCAGATGCTTACCTTCTTCTTACCCCGTTTGAAGAGCGTACATTTATCGAGGGAAATCTGCTAGCTAATATTGTCGAGCACTTGTACTCTGCCGGATATGCCATCGCCCCCGAGGATCCATATCTTCAAGTGCGTCTCAATGAAATAGATCTCGAAAAAAAATACATGCTGCAATCGCTAGTCTAATTAGTGCCGCGTTGTTTATCCGCCTCCGACACTACCGCCGCGAGAGCCACCACCTACGCTTCCGCCAGGCCTGGCACCACCAGTTCCGCCAAATCCCGATGGTTTTCCGGTATTTGGGATTCCGGTCACAGGGTTCTTTCCGGCATTAGAAGCTGGCGGCGAGTCCGCAGGTTTGGGAGAAGTAACACCCGGACGCATAGTGCCTCCACTGCCTACAAAATTATTTCTATCGCTCGATGGTTTGTGATCATAATAGTTTGGCGCAGTAGTTGTAGTGCGATTGTTACTGCTTAAAATCCACCACCAGAGGAGAGCGTTCGAGAAACCACTGTTGTTATTGTGCGACGAAGATGAACTTCTATCACCTGAAACTATCCCCTGCCGCTCCGGCGCGGGCTTTGAATCATCACACTTCTCGTTGCCGGCGCCATAAGCCGCCTCGCAGGCTTGCTTGATCTCCGCTTTCTTTTCTTCGAATACTTTAATAGCATCAGCCGATGGTTTGTGAGGATCTTCAAGCTTCTCCTCAGTCTTATGGGGTTCAGTCCGGTAGTCCTCAACGGGGCGGGAGGAATTGGATGGTTCCACCTTTGTAGAAGGCTTCTCTGGTACTACATAGAAACCATCTTTATCAACTTTCGGGGTGTCATCTTGCTTCTTTCCAAAAAGCCAATCCCAAAGCCCGGCGACTTTGGTCATCTCGGCTTTGGTGATCATGCCTGTATTCGCCTCAGTGCGCAAACGCGCACCAGCTTGTTCGGCAGCAGAACTAGCTGAACTTATATCAATAGTAGGACTAACTTGTGGGAGAGAGTCTTTGGGGTCTATCTGACCTTCATGTCTCATTGGGTGTCTCCAAAACGCTAACGGAATTGCTTTTTGCAGACGAACCAAGCTAGGGTGCCTTTAACCCACATTGAGATTAACGCAACACTCAACAGGGAGAACTGGTGAAAACCGCAGTTTGAAAATAAATTGCGATTTTCAAGATTAATTTTCCCGGGAAATAATACGCTAGACTCATAGCTGTCAGTTAGACGTTTGCTAAGGAGAAGTCATTTGAAGTTTCAGCCAGTTCAGGCAAGATCCAACTGGAAAGATCGGGCCCAAGAAATGGGATATTTGGCCTGGATGTTTGACAATCCGCCTTACTGGGCTGAAGCTTTACCGCAACCTTTTTGCGCAGAATTCACAGTTTCTGAAATCCGAGACACCATCGCCAAAGCGTCAAGCGAATTGATCGAACTGGGCTTGCGCGCCGTTGAGGAAGTTTGTTGCAGTGCTAGATCTGATGAACTCTTTAACCGGTTGCGAATCCCAAACCAATTTAGAGATGGCATCAAGCAGTCGTGGCTTCGCAAAGATCCAACCGTGTACGGAAGGTTTGATTTTTCTTTCAACAATGGTCAAGTCAAGCTATTAGAGCTGAACTTCGATACAGCACTTGCTTTATACGAATCTTCAATTTTCCAACTAGTTTGGTTTGAGGATTTGAAATCGGCGGGGCAAATTTCCGGAGATCAATACAACACGTTGCATGACCGCTTAATTAAGACATTTGCCTCGCTAGACCTCGGCGAGGACCTGCTTCATCTTGCTTGCTTGAAACAATACCCGGAAGACTGGGACACAAGTCAATACATGCAATCATGCGCCATTCAAGCGGGCGTAAAAGCTAAATTGATAGAGATTAAGGATCTCACTTACGATGATAATGACCAACTCATGGACTCTGATGGCTTGCCCGTCAAACACATGTTCAAGCTCTATCCATGGCAGTTTCTTTTTGCCGATGATGCCAGAGTTGCAAATCTCGATCCCAATGGTAGATCGCATTCTCTTTTAGCCAATGCAATGGAAACAGGCAGCACGAAGTTCATAGAACCGCCATGGAAAGTGCTTCTTTCTAGCAAAGCAATCATGTCGGTAATGTGGGATCTGGAGCCAAATTGTCCGTGGCTTTTGGAGTCGCGCACAGAAGATCAACCAGAAGCAGCTCAGCTAAAGCAGCGCCCGCACGCGCGAAAACCGATATTCGGAATGGAAGGTACTAGCGTTTCGCTGATTCATCCTGGACAGCCGGAAAAGAGTTTCGTAAATCCGGGCCACTTAGGGCACGAAGGATTTTTGCTACAGGATCTTTGCCCCCTGCCGAAATACGAAAACTACCACGTGTTGATCGGTAGTTGGGTCATTGGAGGAAAACCGGCTGGTATCGGAATCCGAGCAGATCGAAGCCCCGTCACGACAGCCAATCATTGCATCTTCGTTCCGCATTACGTTAGCGAATAAGATAATTCCATTGCAGTTAAACAGCGAAACTCTTTGGGGAGGTCTTTTTGCGTTTAATGTAAAATGCTAACTTGCGCTAATTGTTGCGCGCGACCAGCAACTGCAACAATAGCAGCATTCGAAATGCCTACTTCTTCAATCAAACGAAAGTCTCTCGTAGTTCCAGTCATGTCGTAGCATCCAGGCCAGAAGTTCTTCTCACTTTCTTTCCTAGCATCTGACTCAGTCCCGGTTCGTCTCACTTTCTTTCGTAGCAGCGCTATCACACTTTTTTGCTTTGCCAAAATTACCGGCAAGAACTAGCAATTGCGATCCTAGCCATAACCAGCATCCTATACCGAGTTCTGCAAGCTTGAAAGGCGGACCAACACCGCCTTCATTTGCCGGAACATCTTGAGAGAACAACATGGGGATCGAAACAGCTGATACAAGCAAAGCAATCGAAGTTGAAATTTTTCCAGCTCTAAACAGTCGCAGGAATCCGAAGATCAATCCAAGTAGCAAGAACAAGTTGGCAAACCATCCCCATTGATTAATCAACATCCCAACCCATCCAACAGCCAAGACATTCCAGCCGGGCATCGCTTCATTAGGAGATCCCTCACGCTTAAAAATCAATGCAGTGGTTAAGCAAGCTGCAACGTAAAGCACCATGCTGAGCCACAGCAATGTAAGTCGAATTTTCTCTTGCTTCTCTTGCATGCTGTTCTGTTCGATCCCGGGAGCGCCGGCAAGCCGGATTCTAACCTTTTTTTCTAGAGCAATCATCGCCGCTGTTATCGATCTGATTTGATCTTGCCTATTCAGCTCGGAGTTTAACATCATCATCCAACAAACACCATGCGCAATGGATCACAGCGATTGCAAAGAAGCTAAACTATTGCTCCTATCTCTATTCGCTTCTCAACATCGAGCGATTCGCTATTAGAAATTCAAAGGCAGCAGGATGCTGGCGCTCAACGGAGCGAACCGAAATCCACGATCTAAAAGAGCGAATTCCACAATTTCAACAATCCCCAAAAAACAACAAGAATGTCAGAATCTTCGACAACAGAGCTGCAAGTGGGACCTGGACAAGTAATCCAGATCAAGAATTTTGTTGCGAAGGAAAAGTGTTCGCAGTGGCTGGAGCAGGTCATTCTTAATCCACAGTGCTGGGAGAATCGCTTTGATTACATCAACTCCTACGGAAGTTGCTGGTACCTAGATATCGAAGCCGGCATGTTGTCTTACTACTATGCAAATGCCGTCCGCACGAACGAACTCCTGAAGGGGCTTCCAAATTTTGTGGAAACGCTGGCTTCATCAGCAAAATATTTGCAAGCACCAGATGGTAAAACCGGATTACCCACAAGACCAAGACACGAGAATCTAGGTCCTTACTGGGTTGAAGCCGGAGTTGTGATCATGAATCGCGGCACAGCTGGGGTTGAACATGCCGATTACGAAGGGCTCGCTCCATATCCCGAGAAATTGTTTGATTCTGAAACTCGTGCTTATAGCGCCGTTCTCTGCTTGGCGGCAGCTGACTCCGGAGGCAATCTGAGAATCTGGAAGCAACGAGTATTAGGGAACGAAGAGCCCGCCCTCGCCGCTGAAACGGAGGAGGAGGTCTTTTACGAGCCAGGCGCCCTCGTTCTTTTCGACAGCTTTTGCTACCACCAGATCACAGAATCAGTTCTATCTGACGATCATCGCTACCGCGCCATCGGTGCACTCCACTTCCTATATAAAGAACAGCCATACCCCCATTGGGAGTATTGGTTCTAATCCCGCCCTGTCAGGCTTTCGCGCCACACCCCAACATTTCAAGTGGAAAATCACGAAAATGTATTCCATTTTACATTTTCTCACTTGACTTCACCCCTGTTTACGAATAATCTATTCCCACGGTTGCACTTTGCAGCCGCTTCTAAAATCCTTACTAATACAAAGTCTTGAGAATCGCAGGAGGTCCTTATGCGCTTTTCTTTCACACGTGTCGCTCTTTCAATCGGTGTGGTTGCAGCGCTTTCGGGCCCAGCTTTCGCACAAGACGCATTTGATTCCACCGCAGCAACAGGCAATCAAACCAACAATACCGGTAATTTCACCGGAGCCCAGTCGCAGCAAGGCGGATACGCTTCCGCTCCAATGCTTCAAGGTGCCACCAACGGTACGATTGGACCACAAGGCGGTGACGCAACCGTTATCCAAGGCGTTAACACTGCAGGTACAGTGCGCGTAAATAACTTGGCTAACTTGGAAGCTTTGCTCAACATTATCGCCAACGGTATGGAAATTCTCGGCATAGCCTGGGGCGGACCGACCATGATCATGGGCTTCATGCACATGGCAGCCGGTACTCAGGATGCGATGAAGAGAGTACTCTGGGGAGCTGCCGGTGTAACCGGTGGTCTCGCAACACCCGGTTGTATCAACTGGCTTGTTGCCTCCGCCCGTGATGCCAACCTCTTCAGTTAAGACTAGCTTTTCCCCCGCCAACGCCAACCAGGAGCCTCCCGAAAGGGGGGTTTTTGGTATTTAAAGGTTCTCGGAGGTAAAAATTCAGACCTTGTTGTGCGGGAGCTGCGTTTGGCAATAAACGGCACTACATTATTAGCACAAGGTGTTGCGCACTTCCTCGAGCCATTGCAGCTCCACTTCGAATTGCCTGATTGTTAGCGAAACCATGAGCACGCCAACTTTGGTCATTGCATTATCTTCGCTGCGAATTTCTTCAATCGTTGATTTTTCGCGAGCAAGCTCGTCCAAAAGAAATTGCTTTCGTTTTTCAATCAACTTCCCAACTGATGTGCGATCTGCGTGAATCGAAAGAGCCATCCAGGTTAAGAAACGCGGAGGGATGCGCTCCAGGGCCCAACGATCTTCGTCGAGAGCTTCTGCAAGTTTTTTCATCCCATTTTTGCTAACAGCAAAAACTTGCCGCTCGGGACCGGCGCTAGATTCTGAATTCGCGGGGTTGATCAGCTTGAGTTCTCGCAATTTCTTAAGTGAATAGTAGACCTGCGGGCGCGAAATACCTGCCCAATCCTTTACGTCGCGGCGCTCCAGCTCATTATTTAATTGATATCCATGCATAGATTCTTCGGCTAGCATAGCCAAAACTACAAGATCTGGTGTTGTTAGTGATGCCATAGATTCCTCATGTAGAAACGAGAGTTACTTGCCAAACGAAGAGCTTTTTGCCCCTCATTCTCAACCCAATTTTGAGGGCTCTGCCCCTCGGCAATGCTCCCTCTACCTACCAGACGGACTAAGTTTCTTAGCGCCTTTAGACTTCCGCAGCGCCGACCAATACCACCACTGGCATTTTTCAAGATCAAGATTTGGATCACGCGCCTGTTCAATGGCGGCACGAAAGACATCTTCACAACAGATATCCATCTTGATCCCCGTGATTCGACAAAGGCGCTGGTAAAGCTCTGTCGCGTCCTGATCCTTCAGTTCCTCTACAGCGCTTATTCCTAATAAGGTGAAATCTTCCAGAGTAGCAGGTCCGACAGAGACCAAATCTTTCAATTGCCGCATACGTCCTCCGACCATTTTCGAACTAGTCTAAACGAGACTAAATACTAGTCTAAATTGGAACAGAACGCAAGTAGACAAAAAGCTGCTGAATCCAGAGCACAAAATTTTTCGCAGGGCGGACAACCTCAAATGCATCTCAGAATCGAGATGAAGCAATCCAATTTATAAGGATTCAAAATAGGCGAACCATAGCAGTGTGCTGCACGTCAATGCAGCATAGAGCTAGCTATAACACCATTTTGCTGACAGTAATTCCAACAGACAATGGTCCTAACATGCGATACCCAGGTCCGCCAACCGGATTGCAGAGATGGATCAGGCAAGAGAAAACGACAAAAAGGTTGACAGCCACATAGAATCCGAACTTCGTCGAGACGATCTGCTCGACGAAACCGTGGCACCGAGCTGGGCTAAGAAGCATATTGTCAGCCCGTTTGTTCATTCGGCTTTTTACGAACCAGCAGCAATCATCATCGGCAAGTCCTTCAAAGACGCTAAGCCCTCTACAGCAAGTTACCTGAACAAGAAAGAAAGCTCTGTACCATCACTCTCCGTTGAAGGTGCCCAGACAGCAACGGAATCAAATCTTGCCGAGACGATGGTGGAGATCGTCGCCGGTGCCGCAGGTGCAGGACTGGTTTACGCAATTGCGGGAAAAGCAAGTGGAGCGTTGTTTCGCGCAGGCGCACAAAGAGGGCTTCTCGGAAACACTCTTCCGAAATACGTCGCAACGGAAAACGGATCGATGGTTGCGGGCGCTGCCATGTACGATACCGCTCGCCACCCGAATCAAGGCGAAACGAGACTCGGTAATGCTGTCGCCGGAGCGGCCAGCTTTGCAGTATTCATCAAAGGAAATGCATTAACAGCCGAGTTAAACACCGGACTGCGAATCGCATCACTGCCTGTAATTGGAGCAGTTGGCGGACTGGTCCAAAAGCAAGTCAGCGTTGGTATAGCGCAAGAACGACTGATCAACGGCTCAGAATTTGGCGAGGCCGTCCTTGCAGGCGCAGTAATCAACACGGTGCTCCCTGGAGCAACCAAAGCGATTAGCATGGGCATCGACCACTACAATATAAAATCCGGTCGCGGGGTTCCGGTTGAACGTGTCGCCAAAGAGAAAGGCTGGCTTTCCAAATCCAACGAACTAGACGCACTCATTTATGCCAATCCCTATGCACGCGTTCGCTTTGACGCAAGCGCCCCCAATTCGTTAAACAGCCGCACCGCGACGATTTCTCTAAATATTGAATCGCCTACCAAACTTGGGCACGAGCTCAAGCATCTGGAACTTCGCAAGCAGGAAGAATTCTCGCAACCATACGACGCAGCTAGCAAATCATTAGGAAACAAATTACAAGCAGAGCAACAATTCCTCAAGGCACGCGAAACCGAAGAAGGAAAGGCAATAAGAACCGAGAACCAGATCGCCAGTGACATGGGATTGTCAGCAGCGACAAATCAAATATCTACTGCACAGCGCCAGGCCTGGTCGCAACAATGGAAAACGTTCAAGGATTCTGATGGACAGACGCGCCCCGCACAAGACTTCTCAATCACGAGCAAGATTGAAATCGGAAACTCAAAGGAGTTAACAGCACGCATTGCTGAAGTAAACAAACAACAGCTCGATGCTGCCGAGAACATAATGAAGTGGGCACCACAAGATCACGATGGCTCACCATTGTCACTCGCGGATGCGCAGCTGATCCAAAAATCAGTACAAAAGCATCCCGAATTATTCGAGCTTATCGAGAGAAAGATTCAAGAATCTGACAACGAGTTGTTCCGAGTAATGGCTTTAGACGTCCTCAATGGTCGCGCCAGGGTATCGAAACAAAAAGATGTTGCGGAGTTGGAGAATGAAGCGAAATCGACTTTGAATACCGCCGAAGATCATTACCATGATGTAGCCAGAGCCCTCGACGGGGTGTACGATGGACACATTTGGGATGAGGCGCCCTATATAATCAAACGAGAATTCAGATCAGCCGAGGACGCAACAAATTATTCGAATCTCTACACGACACTCCGACGACAAGCCGAAGAATCAGAGATATCGATAACACCGCATGCGGTGCACATGCTTAGCTCCTCAGAGCTGGCGTCCCACTCTCCATCTTTGCTGGTAAAAATTGCTAATCGCGATGATTTAAGCAAGATCATCCGCTTCAACCCGGATCAAACACAGCTTGCCGAAGCGACAAAAGTTTGGGAAACGGCAAGTGCACTACCGATAGAACTAGCACTGGAAGTAAAGGACAGTTCGCCATTGCAGCAAGTCGCTGCCGACAAAGCTTGGAGAACGACAACACAAAAAACGTATGATCGAAACAACGTCTTCGATACAAACACGGGCGATTTTAGAGCATTTCAAGAATTGAACCTTTTGGCGTCAGAAAAGGACCATCAGGCTTTTCGTGCCGAGTGGAACAAACTTAAGACACAAGATGCAAAAACGATTCTGTCATCCGACCCTGAATATCTCCAAAGCGCTGCTCAACACTTTTTCTCTGACAAATTCCAACAGGCCCAAATCGATCAACTCGTAAACAGCTTAAACAGCAGACTGCGCAGAGAACAGGATCCCACCGTTCTCATAAGAGCATTTGCAGAATCCGATCCGGCAGTTCTATCAGCCATCTACAACAGATTGAAAGATAGAACTAAGCCCCTAAGTGCTTATGAAGCAACCCGTGAATACCGCGAACTGAATGCCGAAGCACAAGCCGTCACGGTAACGAATATCTTTGGCGATCGCGCCGGCGCTTATCTCGATTCATTGGACGCAAACCGGATCCCAATCAAAGATGCAATAGACAGGTTGCACATAAACAGCAAAGAAGTGAACAGGGAATTTGCTGAATGGTACTTCGCTCATGCAGACAAGCCGATTGCCGATCGTCATCGCATCGCTTTCATGTGGAATGAGCTCACGCCGGAGCAGCGTAAACTCGACTTTGCAAAGTTGGAACAAACAGTCCTCGGGATCGCAGTACAAAGAAGCAAAGGCGTAGTCGGCATTAGCGAGGAGGGCTACGCAATTATGCGTGAGCTCGACTTTGCAAAACTGCACCCGGAAATGGATGGACCGATAAGGCGCGCTGCTATCCTCGGAATGAGCGGATATACGACAGCAACGTATGCAGCGGAGCAAGCGCTGTCAGCAAAAATGCATGGAAAGAGTTTTGAACACGCACTCGCAAAACTTGGGCTACCAGACAGTTACAGAATGTCTTGGTCGGATTTATCCAGAGGGCGTAATCCAAACGAAGGCGGAGTGTTCGCTGACACTGCTAAACGAGCAGTCGTCCTTTCAAGTTTGTTCGGTGAAAGGTTGCCGAACTGGTATGAGCTTCAGCAGGCAAATGGCAGAGGCGCATTAACCGCCAGCAATATCGTGCCTTTTGCATGGACAGAAGGACTGACTAAACCAATTTCAATTGGCAGAAACGGACAACAAAAGGAAGTACAACTTTCAGATCTGCTGTTCCACAATGCCACAAGAACAATGGCGGAAATAGCGAATCTGGTTAAAGGATGGGAACACTTCCAAGCTAACGGCAAGCAGTCCAGCGTTGATCTGAGCAAGCTTTCAAACGTCGACCAGCTCACGAAAGAAATTCAACGCAATGCATTAAAGGCTGGCGGCGAGAGTAATTTCGCCATTACGAAGAGCAAGCTAGGAGAATGGTCAGGCTATCACCGCGGCAGTCCGAATAACGAAGTCGTAGATCTGCTACCGCGCAGCAATCCCTCCGAAAAGCAAGTGCGCGATGCAATCCAGGCTGCAGACCCGGAGATTCTTTTGAAAGTTAGCAGGCAGTTCGGCGACGACGCCACCATGCTTTACGACTTCGCTCGCGCCGCGCAAATACTAGCGCACGACAAACTGATCGCAATCGCCGAGTTACAGACTGTTTCCACGAGATTGCAGTCAGCGGCAAACGAAGTCGGCAAGATGCCGGCGCTCCCGGGATTGCAGTCAGCGGCAAACGAAGCCGGCAAGATGCCGGCGCTCCCGGGATCGCAGCCAGCGGCAAACGAAGCCGGCAAGATGCCGGCGCTCCCGGGATCGCAGCCAGCGGCAATCGAAGCCGGCAAGATGCCGGCGCTCCCGGGCTCGCAGCCAGCGGCAAACGAAGCCGGCAAGATGCCGGCGCTCCCGGGATTGCAGTCAGCGGCAAACGAAGCCGGCAAGATGCCGGCGCTCCCGGGATCGC
>JAIEQI010000144.1 GCA_019747875.1 Candidatus Obscuribacterales bacterium | reverse complement strand
TCCAAGGCAAAAAACAAATACACTGTTTCCTGTTTAGATTAGATTGCCGGTAGTGACAGCTTCGCCACCTCAGAGCCAATTAAGCGCGATCGCATTTTTGATGCCGAATTAAGCGCGATCGCATTTTTGATGCCCGAATTGAGTGCCATCGCTCTTTTTTATGCCCGAATTGAGCGCGATCGCTTTTTTTGATGCCCGAATTAAGCGCGATCGCTTTTTTTGATGCCCGAATTAAGCGCGATCGCTTTTTTTGATGCCCGAATTAAGCGCGATCGCTTTTTTGATGCCCGAATTAAGCGCGATCGCTTTTTTGATGCCCGAATTAAGCGCGATCGCTTTTTTTGATGCCCAAATTGTTTTTTGACGCTCGGTTCGATCCCGGGAGCGCCGGCATCCTGCCGGCTTCGAGCTTTAGAGAGAGCCGCGCTGGTGATCAGTTAGTGCTTCTTCTTAGCTTCCTTGGCTGCTTTTATCTTGGCCATTTGCTCGTCATAGGCTATGTGGTCCATAGCGCTTTTGTAGCCTTGCTCGATGGCTGGATTCTTGCCTTTTGTACGCGCCGCTGCTTTGTACGCTTCGGATGCTTCGCGCCAGCGCTGTTCGCCCATAAGAGCGTAGGCATATGCTGCCTGGAGATCGCCATCGTCTGGATTATTCGTCACGCCAGTCTTGTACGTTTTAAGCGCCGCTGTCTTGTTGCCTTGCTTCCACTCGAGCGCAGCCAGGGTTTCAAAACCTTTGCCATCTTTCGGTGAGAGTTTGACGCTCTGCCGGTAAGCTTCCATGGCTTCGTCATAGCGACCTTGATTGGAGCGAATGGAGCCGATGCGTTTCCACATTTCGCCCTTGTCGTCTTCGAACTGAGCCGCTGTCTTGTATGCAGCCACTGCGTCGTCATATTTTTGAACTTGAGCCAGGCATTCGCCCAGCGATTTATAGAGCTCTTTCCGTGATGGATCTTTTCTCATTAAGCGCGTATATGCTATGGCAGCTGCATTCCAGTCGTTGTTCTTGTGTGCGGCGTTGGCATAACCTGACAGATAATCGACGTTGTCCGGGTCATAGTCGGCAGCTTGTCTGAATTCTTTTTGTGCCAGTGAGAACTGGTTCTTCCGAATCAACTTTCCGGCTTCAAAGGCGTGCATCTGTGCTTTAAACAGGCGCGCTTTTTTCTCGTCTTCGGGGCTCGGTGTTGACGGAGTAGCGGGTCTGGCTGCCGGGGTTTCTGTTTGCGTCGGCTTCACTTCCGGCTTTACCTCTGGTTCTGGCTCGGGCTCTGCAGGAAGCTTATTCCATGGCATGACGGGCGCGTCGTCGGCGTGCGCGCTTATGGGTGCAAGTCCGAGTGTAAGGGACAATGCAAGAATCAAACAAGCGTATCTTCTGTTCATGCGGGTATTACCTGAATGTATTCTGTAGGCTGACGAGCAGCTATGCTGCCGACCACGGTCGATTCAGCTATTTTACCAGCGTATCAGGGCTACCGCCACGCGCCTTGCGATTAACAACAAGAGCTGGGAGGATGGCAGTGACTGGTAGCGGGCTTC
This sequence comes from Candidatus Obscuribacterales bacterium, assembly GCA_019747875.1. Taxonomy (GTDB): domain Bacteria; phylum Cyanobacteriota; class Vampirovibrionia; order Obscuribacterales; family Obscuribacteraceae; genus JAIEPM01. Next base: position 59,193 of record JAIEQI010000144.1, on the reverse strand, counting down.
GGCTTACTTTCCGAGCAGTGCCCGGACTTCTCTGGCATTGAATGGCAGCTGTCGGCCCCTTCCAAAGTCAGTGCTTTTAATCCCAATGTCGCGAACATTTCTTTGTCTTGGTCAAACTCGGGATTCGCGGTAGTCAGCAAGCGTTCTCCTGTAAAGATGGAGTTAGCTCCAGCAAGGAAGCAAAGCGCTTGTTCTGCCATGGACATGTCCACACGTCCAGCGGAGAGGCGCACCATTGACAGTGGCATAATGATCCGAGCTGTTGCAATCATTCGCAGCATTGCATCAATTTGAACTTTTGCCTTGTCTTCCATCGGTGTGCCGGCAACGGACACGAGTGCATTGACTGGAACTGACTCGGGGTGCACCTCTAGGGTTGCTAGAGTATGTAGGAGATCTACTCGATCATCATCGCTTTCGCCCAATCCGACAATTCCGCCGCAGCAAACTGTAATGCCTGCTTCTCGTACATTTTGCAATGTATTTAAGCGATCAGCGTAAGTTCTGGTTGTGATGATCTTGTCATAGTACTGTTCGCCGGTGTCCAGGTTGTGGTTGTAAGCTGTGACGCCTGCATCCTTCAATTTTTTTGCCTGTTCTAGATTGACCATGCCTAGCGTCACGCAGACTTCCATGTCGAGAGATTTCACTTTCTCGACCATCTGCAATACTTGCTGAAATTGCTCGTTGTCTTTAACTTCTCTCCAGGCGGCGCCCATGCAGAAGCGTGTGCTGCCATTGTCTTTGGCCAGTTTTGCAGCCATGTAAACTGTGTCTGGATCCAGTAACTTTTCAGCTTTGACGTTGGTCTCGTATCTTGCTGATTGTGGGCAGTAAGCGCAGTCTTCGGAGCATCCTCCGGTCTTGACTGAAAGCAGTGTGCATTGTTGAACCGCGCGAGGATCGTGGTGCATTCTGTGGACACGAGCCCCAGTGAACACGAGGTCTAACAGAGGCGAATGATAAATCTGCGCGATTTCTTCTTTTGTCCAATCGTTGCGCACCGCCCCTGATACCAGAGCCAAGGCTCTGCCATCGAGTTCTTTTCGCTCCATCACAGCTTGCGTTTCCTGGCCACCGCAACCCTTCATCTTGAAAACCTCTTCTGACACAGATACGTGCCGGGATTATCCCAGAATAGCCGGACTAGATCATTGTGCAGAACTTAGGTTTGGGGCTTGCTATGGCTCGATTGGGATCAGTTGTCTTTCCTGAGGCTCGGATTCGCGGTCAGACTGAACGTCCTCGTAATTTCCAATCTTCAGAGTAATCGGCAACAATTGATCCTGTCTAAGCACTAAAAGCACCAGCGAATCGCCTGGTTTATGAGCACGGACGACGTTTTGGACTTCTCTTGAAGTCGCCACCGTCTTGCCATCAATTTTCTGAATCACATCGCCAGCCCGCAAACCGCTATCTGCAGCGGGACTGTTTCGCGTCGTTTGAGCTACTATCACGCCTTTGGTATCAGGCGGCACACCCAGTGCTTTGGCAAGTTTCTCGTCCATGTCTTTCATCGCTATTCCGACGTATGGATGTGGAATCTTGCCAGTCTTGATGAGCTGTTCGGATGCTGTTTTGGCGATGTCGATTGGAATGGCAAAACCAATGTTTTGTCCGTCACGGCGGACGGCATTGTTGACGCCAATCACTTCACCTTTGATATTTAGCAGCGGACCACCCGAGTTGCCAGGGTTGATTGCGGCATCTGTCTGAATGAGTTCAACCGCATTAAGGTTATCGATTGACCGGCCAATGGCGCTGACAATTCCGAGTGTAACAGTCTGGCTTAGACCTAGTGGGCTGCCAATTGCAATTGCCCAGTCGCCTGGTCGGATGGATTTGCTCTCGCCAAGTTTGGCCGGCTTCAAACCAGTGGCCTCGATTTTGACTAAAGCCAGGTCGGAGTATTTGTCTTTGCCGACTACCTTGCCGGTAAATTCCCGTTTGTCAGCTAGAGTTACTTTAATTTCTTCGGCCTTCTGCACAACGTGATTGTTCGTCAGAATGTATCCGTCCGGACGAATGATGAAGCCCGACCCTGCACCGTGGCTCTCATATCGTCGTTGTCGAGGACCGGAATCAGGCGAGCCAAACATGTCAAAGAAGTGAAACGGTGTCATCACTTCCGGGACAGTGACGCTGGTCCGTGTGTCTATATTGACGACGCTCGGCATAGCGGCGGCGGCAATATCGGCTACGACGTTAGTTCCGGGGCTAATTACTGGAGTCGTTGGAATCCCTCCCGGCACGGCGTTATGGCTGCCGAGACCTGGGGCTCCGCCTCCTTGTGGTTGTCCCGGCCAGAACTCGTGCCCTGCCCAGAAGGAACCGGCTACCAGTAGTCCGCAAATGAGTCCGATTAAGGCGGATCCGCCCGAAAACCCATCTTTCTTTGGTGTAATTGTCGGTCTGTATTCTGTGCTGTTCATGGTGGTTTTTTAATTGCAGTACGGGGTTGTCATTAGCGAGTGAGGTCGCTTATTACCTATATAACCGATAGAAGTAATCGTGGCCAAAAAGTTCCAAATTTGTAAATCAAAGACTGGGGGAAAGCGTCGTACCTTAATGGTTTGAGGATATCTCTGACTGGGCAAAGGTCCTTCTAATCTTTATAATTTGTAGGTCTGGGTTACAGCAATCGGATCGCATCTGTTGCGCTGTGTTTTTAAAGATAAATGCCAACGCCAGGAGCCTAATACATGAGCGATCTTATTGAAATACTGAAAAGATTCAACGAGGATGCCACTAAATGCATCCTGATCTCGCAAGAGGAAACCAGGCGGTCGGGGCATTCGGTGGTTGGACCAGCGCAATTGCTGTTGGGGCTGAGTCTGGTGGAGCGCAGCCAGTCGCGCAATATCCTTGAGGCAAGGGGCGTACGCGGGTCTGCGATTAGACGGAAGATTCTAGATCTTATAGGGCTTGGTGAAGGTCATGTGCCGGTTGAAATTCCTTTCAACGATGAAGCAAAGAATCTGATCAAAAATGCTGCTTCGATTGCGCAAGAAAAAGGCAGTGAAACGATCGGCACGGAACATTTGCTTTCCGCTCTAATAGATGTTTCGGATAAACAGACCGATCAGATCGTCCAAGAGCTTTCCATTTCGCGAGCTGATCTGGATCAAGATCTTCAAAAAGTTTTTGAACTTAATCCCTAAGCAGAAACGGACCGTATTCACGATCCGTTTCCAATATTCGATTTGCTGAGCGATTCTTTTTTATAGCATCAGTGATGCTTAGCGCTTGCCAGCAGCCATTTGCTTTTGGAATTCTTCCGAGCGCTTTTTCAGTTCTGCGTCGCTAAGATCTTCCTTGCGCGTAGCGACGTACCATTTGTTGCCTGCGAGATCTTCAACGCCGCCACTGCGATCGCCATAGAATTGATCTGCCGGCTCTTGCAATGACTTAGCACCATTGTTTAGTGCGCGCTTGTAGAGGGCGTCGCAATCTTCGGTGTAGATGTAGAACATGCTGGGCATTGCTGGTGCATGCTCACAAGCATCGGAGATCATCAAGATTGAGTTGCCGATTTTAACTTCAGCATGACCGACGATGTCGCCTTTCATCATGCGCTCATGGGTTTCCTTGGCATCGAATGATTTTTGCAAAAACTCGATTACTTTAGCTGCATCTTTAGTCACCAAATATGGTGTTACTGTTCCGTAGCCGTCTGGGATTTTCTTTGTCATAATTTTGCCCTCAGAGCGTTGGAAGGCTGTGCGAAAACCGCCTTCGTGTGGAATTAATTAGCGAAGGAGTAGAGGGGCGAAGCCCTGCCAAACGCCAGCGCGTGTTCAATGGATTCCTGTGGGGGCTCCAATAATATGCTATTGAATACCAGTGCTCGTTGGAATTTGTGGATTCTTAATGAGCTGATTTAATATTGTCTGGTCATGTAATCCATCAATGTGGCGTCTGCTCGTTTTCGCAACGGTTTTAGCGCATCGGTTTTAAGTGCCAGTTGCATCTCATCCAATGTTTTTTGCGCATAAGAAGGCGATCTAATTGCGGAACGCAGGTCCAACTTGTCTCCTAAGAGCGAAACGTAAACCACATCTTTTCGACCCGCTACGGTGGCACCTTTTTGAACCATCTCTGCATTCATGGTCGGTTGAGTGCTTGTTGTGATCGTCAAAAACTTGTGATCTTTCAAAGTGCCAGCAATCTGTGCACCTTCAAGATTGCCTTTACCGAGATCTCCATCCAAAAAAGCAATTCTGTTGCGCCCGTTGGAAAGTGCTATTTCCTTGCCCTCGGCAGTAACGCCTGTGAAAGGCTTTAATGAATTGACTTTCGTCACCCAAGTTACTTTGTGACCGCTATCAGTGAGGGCCTGCTTATAAGCCATGCCCATTCCCATCGTGTCTTCGATGAGAAGAACGTTTGGTTTGCCCCAGTATCTGCCCTTTGTCAGAGCGGCGGCACTGATGATTGCGGCAGTTGCTGCCAGTGTTCCGGCTGCCGTTGCAATCTCGCCCTTATGTTCGTAAGCTGCGTCCCACAATTTTGACGCTATTGATTTGTTGTCTGCGCCTGTGCTGAGCAATTCGGCATTAGTCAACTTAGGGGTGTAATCGACGTTTTGAAAATTGTTGAGCTCTTGGCCCATATCTGGCCTTAGTCCATGACTAACTAGCGGTGAAATACGAGGTGAATAACGCCGAAGTGTACATGAGGCGGGCAGGCGCTACAGCACGGGAAATACGTATCAGATTGGGCCACGATCGTTAATCGCTTCTAAGAAGCAGGCGATTGCAACTGCTAGCTTCGCCTGCCTGGGGCTGCAAGCAGCGAGTCTTCGCTGATTTATTTGGCGCGACTTTCGTAGACGTTAGCTTGAGCTGGGGTCGGCTGACCGACATAGAGGAATGCCAAAGTGGTTACGACCATGGCGAATGCGGCTCCACGGGTTAATCCGCCCGAGCTTCCGCCTTTCACATCTTTCGGTGCTAAGCGGTCTGCAATTGCCTGATCGGCAGCAGTCTTCACTAACGCCTTGGCGCGTTCCATTTGTGCCTCTCCGCGTTGGCCGTTCATTGCTAGACGCAATTCGGCAACGACGCGTTGGTTTTGGCGTTCGAGGTTTAACTGGTTCTCTAGTTCAGTGACGCGCGCAATGTCCTCTGCCTTTTTGCTCTGGTCAGCTATTTCCTTGGCTTGTCTCTGATTCTCTTCGAGCGCTTTGATGCGTTGTTCGCGATCTTTCTCGGCGGCCTCCAGTTCTTTTTGAATGTGGAATTTCTCTCCTGCAAAAGAGAGCATCTCTCCGTCCCAGCTCGTGAGAATCGGTTTCTCGCGGTCGATGACAATTGGTCGATCGGATGCGACTGCATCCATATTCACGGTTGCTACTTTCTTTTGTGCCAAAATTTCAGATTGAACGCCCACAATTTTTTCTGCGGAACTTGCAATTTTGTTCGTTATTGGTTCAAGCGATCGCATAGTCACGTTGGCGTTGCCTGACTCTTTCAACATACCGAGCATGCCCAGTCCGGAGGCTTGTGAGTAGGCATCTACGATAACTGCTTTCGGATTTTCGCTGAGCATCTTCGCTGGAATTTCAAGTGTTGCTGTTTTGTCGGAGGCGTTTTGCACAAGGTTCGGTGCTTTGCCTTCTCCTTCAACGACGCTGATCTTCATGTTGCGGATGCCTTCGGGAAGCTGGGAGTCGGTGCTTACACCTAACTGCTTTCTGAAGGAGGCTTTTAGCTGCTTCATGATGAAATCAGCTCTTTCGGCGTTGTTCGCAGGCATGCGCTGGAGTGAACGCTCGGTTAATTGTGTGAGCGCTTCTTTCATCCGCGCTTCGTCTGTAAGTTTGTTGAACTTCTCGTTTGCTTTCAGCTGTTCGGCAAGAGCTGCGGCCTCTCTTTCTGCTGCTTGCTTCTCTTGTTCGGCATTCTGTTCGGCGCCCGGTTTTTCTTTTTCCGCTACAGGTTTAGCAGCGACTTCTGTCGCTTTCTCACTTAGATCTCGGGGCTCTTGTTGCATCAATTTTGCATAGGTGCGAGATCCTTCACCGCCACCAGGACCTGCGATCACGGTATCTCCTACTTTTGTATAGAAGACCTGACCGCCTTTCACTGCATCTACCGAGTAGACGCGAGAGGTCAATCTCTCTCTGTAATAACGTGTGCCTGGTTCTTCGCCCGGTAACTTGACGTTGACTTCGTCAAAGTGTCTGCGGAACTGAGCTTCCGTCATCGGAGCTTGTTGTCTGCGATCTTGCAAATAAGTATCTTCGTTGATTAATACAAAGGAGCCGTTTTTCTCACCGACAACTCTCCATCCCGGTCCGTCGTCTGTCATCTGGACTCGCTGACCCCATCTGCCTCCGGCTAACTTTTCCTTATCGGCAATCGGGATTTCTTGCTGGAAGCGAGCTTCCATGAACTGAGCTCTTTCGCGTTTTAGTGTGCCGCGCGCTTGTTCAAGGCGCTCGCTTTCGCTTGCGAGTCTTTGCGCTTCTTCAGCCAGTGCTTGCTTTTGTCCGGACAATGCTTCTTGTTGTGCGCGCAGTTCTCGTTCTGTTGCTTCCAGCGTTGAGCGCATTCCTTCCAGGCTCTTGCGTTCCGTCTCCAGGTCAGCACTGCGCTTGTTGGATGCTTCAAGTTGTTTTCCGAGCGCTTCTTTTTCTTGCGACAATGTTGACTTGGCACTTTCGAGCGCCTGCTTGTCTCGGGCTAATTGCTCCTTATCGGCTGCCAGTTTTTCTTGATCTTGAGAGTTTTGAGCGGACTGAGCTTGCAGTTGTTCTTTTTCAGCGACTACCTTTAATTGATCGGCAACAAGCTGTTCTTGTCCAGCTTTTAAGGTTTGTTCGCGCGTAATTAGATCACTTTGCTGCGTTGCAACGCTGCGAGCCTGTTCAGCCAGTCGCGCGCGTTCTTCTGTAAGTTCACGTGTTCTTTGAGCAAGTGCGCTTTGCTCTCCTTTGAGTTTTTCTTGCCCGTCGACTAGCTGGCGCTTTTCCTCAGCGAGCATTTTTGTTTCTTCGTTGAGAGCTTGTTCGCGTCCGCTCAGTTTTCCGTCGCGTTCATTGAGTTTTTGTTCGCGCTCGGCAAGTGCGGTTAGATCTGCGTTTTGCTGTTGCCGATCGGCCTGAAGTTGTTGACGCTCAGCTTCTAAGGCAGTTCGCTCAGTGCCAAGCTGTGTGCGTTTTTGTTCAAGCTGTGCAGTTTGGGTCTTAAGTGTTTCGGCTTGTGAGTTGAGTCCGGTTTCTCTTTCTTGCAGTTTTGTTTGTTCACTGGCAAGCGCTTGCTGGCTTTCCGTCAGTGCAGTGCGCTCTTTTTGTAATGTTGCTTCTTGCTCGCTAAGTTGAGTGCGTTGCTGTTGCAGTTTGCTGCTGTCAGCCTCGAGTCTTGCTCTTTGTTCGTTGAGGGCCCCTTCGCGCTGTGCAACCTCCTTCTCGCGCGATTCGAATTCTGCCGTTCTTGTGGATTTTTCCTTTTCGAATGCCGCCTTTTCCTGGGCAAGGTCTCTCTCGGCGGTCTTTACTGCTTCTTGAGATTGAGCTAACGCTTCTTTGTCGCGAGCAAGTTGTTCTTGTCCGCGCTTGAGTGTCTCTTGCTCCGTGCCCAGTGCGGTGCGTTCGCTGCGCAAGGCTTCTTGTTCTTTGCCGAGCGTTTCTTTGCTTTGGGCTAATTGTGCTTTCTCTGCTTCTAGATTTGTTCTCTCAGTCTTGAGAGTTTGTTCGGCTGCAGACAACTTCTCTTTTTCTTGGCTCAATGTTGTTTGCGATTCGGCAAGTTGAGTCTTGGTTTGCTCCAGTCCTTCGGCTAGGACTTTCAGGCGACTCGCTTCAGTTTCATTTGCGCTTGCGGCACGTTCTACTGTCTGGCGTTTTTCTCCTAGTTCGCGCTCACGTGTGCTTAGCTCTGCTGCTTTCTCGTCGTTTTGACGTTTCTCTTGATCGTTGCTAGCTGTGGCTTTTGTCAGTGCTTCTTTGTCACGCTGCAGGGCTTCTTCTTGCTGTGCCAATTCTTGTTTTTGCGTAGAGACCCCTTCTTGCGCTTGTCTCAATCGCTCTTGATCGGCCGTTAGTTGGCTGGAGATTTGATCCAACGATTTGCTGCGGGCCTCAATAGTTCTCTCGCGCTCGGTCAACGCTTGTTGTGCTTCACCGAGAGATTTCTGGGCTTCAGCTAATTTTGCTTGATCTTTAGATAAGGTTTCTAGATCGCCGGTCAGTTTTGTTTGGCGCTCCACGAGCACCGCTTCTGCGGCTTTGAGTGACTGCTCGCGTTCGTTTGCTGCAATCCGCTGTTTGTTCAGGTTTTCTCGTTCGGCCGTCAACTGAGCCTTCTGCTCATTGAACGAAGTCTGGTCGCTGGTCAATTTAGCTTTGTCAGCGTTATAAATTTCTCGTTCTGCCAGCAGCGCAGTTCTTGCTTGATCAACGGCACTGCGCTCTCTTGTGACCTCTGCTTCTTTCTCTGCAAGTACGGTCTCAACTTGTTTTAGGCGCTGAGCCTCTGTTGCCAACTCGGCAGCTGATTTGTCTTGTGATTGTTTTGCTTGCTCAAGTTCAGCTTGCTGCTGCTTCAGAAGTTCTTGTTGGGTTTTGAGTGCCGCTTCTTCTTTCGCTACAGCTTCGACACGCGCCGCAGTTTCGGTCGTGCGTTTTGTGATTTCGCCTTCTTGTTTGTCTAGCGTTGACTTTCTTGCATTGAGTTCTGCTTCTGTGCGGCTAAGTTCGGTTGATTTTTGATCTAGCGTTCGGCTTTGCTCGGTTACTCTTGCTTTCTCTTCCTGTAACGTTGTCTTATCCGTTTCCAATTTTTCGCGGTCGCTACTGACACTTACGCGTTCGGCTGCTATTTCTGCAGATTTGCTGGCAAGTTCAGTTTCCATTGCCGTGCGAGCTTTGCGGATGGCCTCTTTGTCAGCCGCTAATTGTTCGCGATCGCCTTGCAGCTTGGATTGGTCACGGCTGAGTTGATCTTTGTCACGCGTGTATTGTTCTTGCGCTTCGCTTAGTTGTTGACGTTCGCGCGTGATTGTCTCGCGCTCTTGTTGAATAGTTTGCTTCTCTTGACCGAGGCGAGCTTTCTCTTGTTCATTGGCTTGCGCTTGCCGTTCTATAGCTTCTAGATCTTTTCCTAGTTGCTCTCTAGCTGTAGCGATTTCGGTGCGGTCACTGGCATTTTTCGCTTTTTCAGCGGCTACAACTTTTTGCTCGGCTTCCAACTGCTGGCGCAGAGTGTCGAGCTGTGATTCTCTGCTTGCTATTTCTTTTTCGCGCGCTTCAAGTCTGGTGCGCGCGGTTTCCATCATGCGCTCGTTTTCGGACAGTTGTGCTTTCTGGTCATCGATTCCGCGCTGTAATGAATCGAGAGTTGCTCTGTCACGCAGGACTTGCTCTGCTTGCTGAGTGAGAGAGCGTGCCTTATCTTCGGCTGCCCTCTCGCGCTCTGCCAGAGCGGCCTGATCGCGTTCGAGTTTTTGTTGGTCTACTTCTTGTTTGCCGCGCTGCTCTGCGAGCGTTTGTTTTTCGGTCTCAAGTGCTTTTTTCTCGCCTTCTAAAGCTTGTATTTCACCGCTTAAGCGACGTTCTTCTGCTTCAATTTTTTGTTTGCTTTCCACCAAAGCGTTTTGCAGCTCCCCATTGTGGCGCTGCAACTTAGAAAGCTCTTCCCGATCTCTTGCAAGACTTCCTTGCTGTTCTGCAAGCGCAGCTTTCTCCTTTGTTAGCTGCTCTTTGTCGCCGGCAACCTGTCTTTGTGCTTCGTTGAGTTTTTCTTGCTCAGCAAGCAAGGTCTCACGATCTTTGTTGAGCGTTTCCTTGTCAGTGAGAATCCTTGTGGCTTCTTCGGTTTGTGTGCGTGCTTGCTCATTGAGCGCGGAACGATCTTGATTCAAACGTTCCTGTTCTTCCACGAGTTTGCTGCGATCTGAATTAAGTGTTTCGCGGTCGGCACTTACCGCCGCGCGCTCCTCGCGTACTTTCTGAGCTTCGGCTTCTGCTGTTCGCTGCTTCTCAGTGAGCTCTTGCTCTCTTGTCTGTAATTCTTGTTCGCGCTCAGCAATGCGTGTTTTATCAGCATTCTGTTCTTGCTTTTGCGTTTCGAGTGTCCGTTTTTCAGTCTCTAGTTCACCCTTCTGAGTCTTGATCGTCTCGAGCTCTTTTGTTACTTTCGACTCGCGTTCGGCAACGCGCTCCACTTCTTGCTGGACAGTTGTGCTGCGCTCCGCGACACGTCGTGCTTCATCAGCCACGCGCGTCTCACGCTCAGTAAGTTCGCGCGTTTTGTCTTCTAACGAGCGTTTCTGCTCTTGCAAGGATTCCTGCTCACGCTTGAGCTGCTCTTCTTGAGCGCGCAGTTTCTCTGCTTGTTCCTTTAATGCTTGTTCTTGCTGGGAGAGATCTTTACCTGGCTCGCTTTTGTTTTCGCCTGGTTTGTTGGTGTCCGTCGGCTCTCCTGCTTTCCCGTCTTTCTTGCTGTCGAGATAAGCTCTGATTCGCTTGGTGAGAAGGAGCGCAGCAGCAGCTGTTGCTGCGGAGGCAGCGGCAATCTTCAACGCGCTGTTGTCGTCATCTTTTGGCCTTTCCGGCGGCTTTTGTTCGTTGTTTTCCGGGGGCTTCGGTTTTTCATTAGTATAAGGATTGACATTATCGGGATCGACCTCGCCCGTGCCGGGCTTCGTGCCGTCATTTGGCTTGTTTGTGTCGCCTGGATTTGTACCACCCGGTTTGCTGCCGTCAGTGGCGGGCGCGAAATTGAAAGGCTTGTATGTGGTCTGGCCAATCGCGTAATTGTGCCAGTCCTGTGCTCGTTTTTGCAGTTCATGCACAGGATAGATGCGCGCTAACTGATCAAGTTTCTCCGGGTTAACTTCGTTTTTCTCTGCGACCCGTTCAACCGGACGCAATTGCTCAGAGGCTGCCGATTGCTCTGCTCGGGCTCTGGCTTCGGCAGCTGCAAGCTTTGTGGGATCGGTGATTTCGAGCGAAGCAGATACGCGTTCTACGGCCGCCCCGTTCTTTATATTGTTGGATCCTTTATCGGTAGCTTGCTGCTGTGCCGATTTGTCATCCGCCAGATCGAGGAAGTTGGCAGCGCGCTGACCGTCGGAGTTGACCGTAAATTTGAAGTCTTTAGCTTGTGAGTCCCAGCCGGCCTGAAAAAGCTTGTTATCATCCGACTTTTCATTTGCAGCGTCAGAATCCTGCGCTTCGACGTCCTGCCTTTTTGGCAGCTCATCGTCTTTTTCCGAAAATGACTCAGACGGCATGCGTGGCACCCCCCAGGTGCGTACCCATAGCCCATGTCTACCCAGCTCCCCCAGTCTATACGCGACGTGGGCAAAATTGGACAAAAATTCATGATTAGATTTTGCCAATTTAATGCTTCGTCGGCTGAATGCCAGGTGGGATCAGCCCCGGCGTGGCTTGAGTTTTCCAGGAGAGCTGCAAGTTGTTGCGCTGCCTGATAAAGGAGTTTATGGAGCTTTGAGCAGGGGCAAAGAAAAATTGTGGTCAAGGTGCATTTCATGACGGTTTTGCCCGACTCTCTAGAAGAAGAACTCGAACAATTCATCGGCCGGCGTGTGGCTGAGGGATTCGATTCGGAGGAAGACATCGTTGAGGGAGCCCTTGAGTATTTCGAGCACGATTTTCCGGGTGACAATCTGCCGGAGGTAGCTGCTCGGTTGACTGAAGAAGCCATCAAGAAGCATCTGGATAACGAAAAGACCTGGATTAACTCTACGGATTGCGACAAATTGGATGTCGTCTTTGACCAGTTGGAGGGCGAGGGCATAGTCGCCAGGCAAAACTTCACCTGCTGCCAAACCTGCGGACATTGCGAAATTTGGGAAGAGGTGGAGCAAACACGGCAAGAGCGTCCGGTAAGTGGATACGTGTTTTATCACCAACAAGACACTGAACGCGCCTGTGATGAAGGCATTTTGTATCTTGCATATGGGGCCACAGACAATACCGACGAGGCCGCCATAAAAGTCGCCAGGCGAGCGACGGAAGTTTGCCAAAATAATGGATTCAAGGTCGATTGGAATGGATCGCTGGACAAGCGGATCTGTTTGGTGAACTTTGATTGGCGCCGACGAAGAAGAAACGCGTAAGCGGTGTCGTTCTTTGGACATGTACTTGTAAACATGTAGGCGTGAAGCATGAATTGCTGCTACAAGTCTTGTTTTTGTAGAGCGCTCTTTGCCTTGCGAATCCCTGTCTTAGCCCTGCGAATCCCTGTCTTTGCTTCTTTGATTTCTATCGTTCTTGCCGGTTCTTTTGTTTGCAGAAATTTGAGGGCACTCTCAAAGTAGCGCAGAGCCTTTTCAGGTTGTTTGGCATTCAAATAGTGCTCACCTAAAAGAATTCCGGGCGGGCGACCTACGGCACCGGCTATGGTATCATCATATTTTTGCAATTTTTCTTCTGCCAGTGACCAGGCTCTAAGCGCTTCGTCTTCTAATCCGAGGCTCTTGCAGTTAATTCCGAGCGACACCAGAGTGTCGACGCAGTGCGCGCTCTCTTGTGGGGCAAGGAGATCGATCGCTTTCTTACAAGTTTCGCCAGCTTCCTTTTTGTTTCCACTCAACTTTTGGTAAACTGCCAGGGAGTCTAGTCCTTGCGACCGGCATGATTCATCGTAGTTAGAAATTACGAATTCTTTCTTGTAGCGATCACCGGCGTAAACTTCTTCGGCTTCCTTCAGATATTTGATCGCTAGGTCGTATTTGCCTTGCGCGCCGAAGCCTGCACCAATATTGATAAGTCGCGCGGGCCAGTGGTGGAAGTTGTAATTGTCGACTGGAAGCTTTTTCATGGTTACGTCACGTAACTCTTTTATCAGTGTGTTTGCTTCGTCGGATTTGCCCTTCCTGAGCAGAATTTTTATTAGCAGGTACTTGCTGTCTATTGCGATGCCGTTTTCTGGTCCGTCCTCTAGAGCAAATGAAATCGACGTACGCGCTGGTTTCTCAGCGAGGTCCAACCTATTTTGGTTAAGGTAATTGTTGGCAATACATCCGTAAATGTAGCCCTGCTGATTGAATCTCTCCTCTGGAGGGATCTTGCGTGCGTATTGCAGTGCCTGTTCCCAATCTAATATTGCCTCGTCACTCTTATTTGCTGCTTCTTTACGCATGGCTCGATCCTGAAATGCGACCATGTGCATAGAGGAGTCTAGGTCGCGGACTCCTTTTTCGGCAAGCTCCTCAATTGCTTGATTTGAGTAGTCCAAAGATTTCTGTCTCTGGCCTTTGATATGTTCCAACTGTGCTAATGCGTGCAATGCCAGTTGTCTAACTTTGGCTTGTTCTACTTTAGAATCCTCTGTATCTTTCAAGATCTTGTTAGCCTGACGCCTTACTGCGTCATTCTGCTCTAGCGTTCCTGTTCGCGACAGATCAGCTTTGATCTTCAAGTAATCGCCCATCTCCTTAATTGATGTAGCACTCTGGGCACGCTTAACCATTTTGACTGATTCGGTATGATTGGATTGGTAAAAATATCCAGCAAGGACTAATCCGACAAGCACTATGCACGATACTGCGATAAGCGTTGTCGTCGGGTTTCTCATCTGTCGTTTTTCGTCCCACGTCAGATCCGTGAGTCCGGTGGCCGATGGCATTGCTTCAAGCATTTCCTGCGCGCTTTGCCAGCGTTCGGCAGCTTGTTTCGCCAGTGCTTTGCTCAGAATATTTGCTACCTCTGAACTTATGGGAAGTTTTGGGATGGCTGAGCTCGTGTGCTTGTACATTACTTCGTACTCGCTCTCGCCGAGGAACGGTGGTTTTCCTGCGAGCGACTCGAACATTACGCAGCCGACGGCGTAGATGTCTGAGCGCGGATCCAATGGTCGCCCCTGGCACTGCTCCGGGCTCATGTATGCTGCCGTGCCGATACCTTTGGTCTGAGTAAGTGAAGTCGCGTTGCTGCTCTCATCATAGATTTTTGCAATGCCGAAGTCGCCTAACTTGGCTTTGATTTCACCATTGTCTGGGTTGAATGAAAGGAGGATGTTCGCTGGCTTCAAGTCTCTGTGCAAGATGGAATTACTGTGCAGGTAGTTCAATGCGCTTAAAATTTGCGAGAAAATTGAGATGAATTCGGCGGCGGTGAGTTTGCCTTGCTTTTGAAGATAGCTTGCTAAGGAGCCTCCTTCGACGTATTCCATTGCGATGAAGTGGCGACCATCATCAGTAGTGCCGCTCGAATACACTTTTACGATGTTAGGGTGGTCTAACGACGCCATCAAATTTGCTTCTTTTCTGAAGCGTTCGACTAGTTTCTGGTCGCTGTGCTGGAAAAGCTTAAGAGCCGACGGGCGTAGCAAATGAACGTCTTCAGCTAAGAAAACGCTGGCTTGAGCGCCAGAACCGATTCCGCGTTCGATCCGGTAACGCGCCTGGATCATGGTTCCAGGTGCGGAGTCTAACAAATGCGTTTGGCTGGGAGGTTCTTGCATGATGAAAACTATATGCCTCTTTTGTTCGCCAAGTTTAACGGCAGGGGAGGAACTTTTCTTCACTCTTCGACATCGTTACGGCAGCCCCGCATAAGATTCGCGAGCAAATCAGCCTAAGCTCAGAAGCAATTGACGACCTGACCCCCTGGAGGCATCCGCCATGAACCCCGAAGCCGGTAAAACACTTTCTTTTTGGGCGGCTTCCGCCGATGTGCCTAGTTTCCCCTTCTTGAACGCTGACATGGCTGCGGACGTATGCGTGATCGGTGCAGGTATTGCAGGGATTACAACGGCTTACTGGCTTAGCAAGGCTAATTTTAAGGTAATACTTGTAGATGATGGTCCAATCTGCGGTGGGGAAACGCACCGAACCACTGCGCACCTATCTAATGTGATCGATGATCGCTATCAAGTTTTGGAAAATGAGTTCGGCACCGAGAAAACCCACCTGGTCTACAAGAGTCACACCGCTGCTATCGACTGCATCGAAGCGATAATCGACGAGGAAATGATCGACTGCGATTTCGAGAGACTCGACGGATATCTTTTCTTAGGCGCAAATGATAAGAGCGAGACATTAGAAAAGGAGCTGGAGGTTTGCAAACGAATCGGCTTTACCGATTGCGAGCTTTGGCGCTCGATGCCATTGAGCTTCTTTCCCGATATAAGACCGACCATCCGATTCAAGAGGCAGGCTAAATTCCATGTCGTAAAATATTTGCGTGCTCTGGCGCGAGCCATCGTCCGTGGTGGCGGGCAGATCTTTATGGGTGCTCACGCGCTAGAAATTGAGGATGGAAAAATTGCCACAGTGAAATTTGCGAACGGAAAGCGAATTAGAGCTGCAAATATCGTAGTTGCCACGAATACGCCGATTAGTGATCGTGTAAAAGTGCATACTAAACAGGCTGCTTACAGGACTTACGTTATTGCAGGAAAGGTTCCCAAAGGCTCAGTTCCCGGTTTATATTGGGACACAGAAGAGCCCTATCATTATGTACGCACAAGTCCGATGGAAGACGATCCATTTCATGATTTGCTAATTGTCGGCGGCGAAGATCACAAAACGGGGCAGGAGGAAGATAAGGCTGAGGAGTACTTCAAGCGGCTTGAAATCTGGGCACGAAGAATGTTTCCGGTGTTGGCTGATATTCAATACAGATGGTCCGGCCAGGTCATGGAAACGGTCGATGGACTTGCATACATTGGACGAGATCCGGCCCACGGCGAGAATGTGTTCATCGCAACTGGAGATTCCGGTATGGGGATGACACATGGTACATTAGCCGGACTTCTATTGACTGATGCCATTCGTGGTATCGATAATCCCTGGGCTGAGCTTTACGATCCATCGCGCAAAACACTTCAAGCTGCGATGGACTATGTTCACGAAAATCTCAATGTAGTCGCGCAGTATGCGGACTATGTCAGACCGTCTGATCAGGACTCTATTGCTGCGATTATGCCAGGTGAAGGAGCCGTCATGCATCACAATGGTGAAGCTATTGCAGTTTATCGTGATGATAATGGTTACACCTATCAATGCTCGGCAGTGTGCCCGCACCTGAAAGCGCTCGTGCGCTGGAATGGCGTAGAGAAAACATTTGATTGCCCAGCACACGGATCCAGATTCTGCGGCAATGGCGAAGTCGTGAACGGTCCTGCAGTCACCGGATTGACAGCTCTACCAACGAACCGCCGCATCGATGACACTGACTACGGCAAAGTGCCACCACCGACGATGCCGTCGGCTGAACAAGGGTTGCCACCTATTTAGGGTTCACTCACTTAAGTATTTGCGTTCCAGGTATGCAGCCTCGCTATTTTTGCCAAGTGTTTTCTTTGCAAATACGAGCATCCTTACGTTAGGCACAATTCTTTCTCTGCTGCCAAGCTTTTCACGCAGTCGCAAAGCTTGCTCTAGACAAGGTTCCGCATAACTAACTTGATTTAGATCCAAGTAAAGTTTTCCCAAACGAGCCCACGCTCTTGCCGCCTCGATTGTTTCTGATTGGCCGGCCTTGCGCAAAGTTTCCAAAGTGCTCCGCGCTTGGCTCACTTGTGTTGTGGCATCGTCGGAATTGCTTTGAGATGGGCGGATGGGGGCTGGTCGTTTGACCGTTATGGGTTTCGTGTAAGCAAGTTCAGCAGCTGCTACACCCGCTGTCTTATGGACTGGAAGTTGTTTTGGTGCTCCTGTGCTTGTTGATCCGTTGCTTGTTCCTTGAACAAGAGCTGCAGGGCGGGATGGGGCAGCAGGAATCGCCGGTGCTGAAGACTCAACAACTTTTACTTGAGAAGCCGAGGAAGCTACCAATTTTGTGGGAGCCAGCTTTTTAGTTTCGTTTTGTGCAAGCGGCGGCAAAGTGGTCTGGTGTCCTTTTGTAGTTCCTTCCAGCGCCACAATCCTATCCTCAATTGTTTTGGCCTGAGCGATTTGGCCCGCTTCATGGAGAGCATGTGAGAGTGTTTTCAACCTGGCGACTATGAAGCCCTCGTCAAAAGCAAGGTCATCAGCAAGATCAACTGCCTGCCTTTCATAATCAGCCGCAGTCCCATTATCGTCTTGGGCAATCTTAATTGCCGCCATCTGATCAAAGAAATCCGAGAGGGCACCAGAGCGGGGTCCAAAGCGCAGTTTGGCAAGTTCAATTCCCTTGGATGTCGTCCGTTCTGCTTCCTTGTAATCTCGTTTCTCTAGTTGTTGTCCTGCCTCTGCGTAGAGGCTCTTCAGCTCGGCGTCTATATCGAGCGCGCCGATCAGTTGAGACAGCTGTTTATCTACATTTCGTGCTGCTGTTAATTTATTGTCCTCCTTTAGCAGGTTACTCAAATTTCGCATTGAATGTAAAATTCGTTTGTCCTGTTTTGGTAAGAATTGGCTGAGTGAGATGCTGTTACGATAAAGTGCGATTGCATCTTGTTCGTTTCCTGTCATAAGCTTTTGGTCTGCCTGGGAAACCATTGAGGTACATATGTTTGAAACGATAAAATCTCTCAGACAAAAGATGATCGCTCCGATAATCATCACTCCTGCAATCCCGCAGGCCACGTATTTAAGTTGGATTGTTTTCTTATCCTCTGACAATACTATGAGGGGTCCTCTTCCTACCTTTACCTTTCGTAGATCGGCGCGCACTTCAACGCTCGATTGATATCTGTTTGCAGGTGACTTTTGCAAACACTTTCGCAGGATGTCCTCGAGTGCCCCAGGAAATTTGGCATTCGGAGTGACCTCACTAATGCGCGCTGGCGTCTCATTTAGGTGTTTGTTCAGGTAATCAAATCCGAATTGGGCCACATAGGCCGGCTTGCCGGAAAGTACTTCATACATAATGCAGCCGAATGCATAAAGATCGGATCGGTGGTCTGTTTGACCGGACCACTGTTCTGGAGGCATGTAGGGAGGACTTCCGAGAATATCACCCGTCATGGTCATTTTTTCTCGCCCACTGTCATCCAGGAGCTTGGCCAGCCCGAAGTCGAGAATCTTAGACGTCAACACGGTGCCATCTATGCGCAAAAGAATGTTCGCTGGTTTCAAGTCGCGATGAACCATACCCAGCTTTTGAGCTGCGGTGAGTCCGTCGCAGATTTGCATGAATAACTCGATTGCCAGATCGTACCTCAAGGGACCTTTGTCTTTAATCCAGGCGCTTAGGGAAGAACCGCGAAAGTACTCCATCACAATGTATGGAGTCGGTTCAAGATCGTAATCAATGACTCTGACTATATTAGGGTTTTCCAACCTGCTAAGAAGCTGTGCTTCTTGCTCTAGGCGCTTCAAGCTGTGAGAGTCATTGGCCAGATGCTTGTGGATAATTTTGATCGCGACGTCGGTCTCTAGTGTGAGGTGGCGACCGCGATAAACGTTTCCCCAACCGCCACTACCTATTAGTTCAATTATTTTGTATTTGCCATTGAGCTCATAGCCAATGAATGGGTCATTCAACGGAGATTTATCGCGATCATCTGTTTTTGGATCGGGTCTGATATTCATTGAACCATCGTCGATGCGCGCCGGCTTGATTAACTGCAGCGTAACTAGATTGAGCAGGCTCAGATGTTTTTATTCCACGGCGACGAGTATTTATCTTAAATGCCGGAAGGAAGCTTTCGGCAGGTGGTTTGGGCGGATAATATTCTCGGTTTTCAAACTTAAGAGAGTGGGGTTCTTACGGATGCGCACACTAACCAATCCACCTAAACTAGAGCCGGGTGTGAGCACGCATGTTGGGAAGCGAACCAAAAGGAGCGCTTCATGCCTGCCATTGTAGATTTTGAACACGAAGATTTGAATTTTGAACTTGCTTCCGGCACCGAGCTTGGAATGCCTGGGTTGAGTGTTAGATATGGAAACGACGGGCGCGTCAGTTTTGCCGTAACTGAAGAACTTTCTGGAACGAGCGTTGATATCAAAAGAGTTGATGCAAACAGCGTAATGTTCGAATCTATTCACATGGACTTGTGGAAGCAAGCTGGCGGATTATCTGCAACAGCTGTGGCAAAGGACCGCTATGGGCATGTCACGGAATACGAAGAGATTCAGAAATCGTCGAGCAGTGGGTCATCGTTTGCGGAAACGATCTTAAAGTACCCGAGTGGTCAATTGAAGGAGGCGATTGCTTTGACGAGTTCATTTGCTGGACATTCCAGTCGTCGCGCGCGCGATCCCAATGGCAGAGTTTTGCGGAGCAGCGAGTTGAACGTAACTGAAATCGGCGGTTCCGTGATTACGTCCGGTATAAATCGAGACGCGTATGGACGCACTTTGAACACCAAAGAGCTAATCCAAACTCAATTGCAGACCGGCAATATAGTCGGAGATTTTTCGCATAAAGATGCATTGGGTAGAAATGAGAGAACGATTCATTTCACAAACACATCATTTTATGGTGGTGTGGCTAGAACTGATGCGGTGGTTCGAGATGGGGTTGGCAAACTTACGGAAAAAATCATTGTCGACAACAACTCGGCTGGCAGTGGTGTTACACAATCACGAGTAGTTGTGCAAGATGCCCTTGGCAGAACCAAGGAAACCCTGGATGTGGATGTGCGGATCGGTGCAGTTGGCGCGCGGGCGCAATTCGTCAGAAAGAGCGCACTTGGACAGGTGCTTGAGAAAATGGAGGTTCAGGTCAGATAAGATATTGGTCTAGTTTATAGCTGAATTCTGAAATGGTGAGTGGGATTAGTAGAGGGAAATCAGCGGACGGGACGTCCGCTGCCCATACTTATGGGCGGACGAGACGTCCGCGCTCCATACTATGAGCTTCGCCCCTACACAAAACATTGCCGGCTAACAACGCTTTGTGATGAGAGAGAAGAGCAGCTATTAAATTGATGCGCAGCATTTTGCGATGACTTTGTAGGCTGCTTCTAAAATGTCATCGTCGATGCAATAAGGTGGCATCAGATAAACCGTGTTTCCTAGTGGGCGGATCAAAAAGCCTTTCTCGATAAAGCGCTTTTTTAGAATAGGAGCGACGCTGTTGAAATAGCTGTCTTCCTCTTTGCTTTGGATCTCGGCTGCGAAGATTGTTCCGCATACCCTCTGTTGAATTAGTCGTGGGTGATCCTTAATATGCTTATTCATGAATGTTTTGTGGCGAGCTTCCATGGCGGAAAAAACAGTAGGATCGCTTTCGAGCAGGTCCATAGAAGCAATTGCCGCTGCGCATGCAAGCGGATTTGCGGTATATGAATGTCCATGGAAGAATGTTTTGCTGTGATCTGTGCTAAGAAATGCGTCGAATATTGTGCTGCTACACGCAGTGACTGAGAGAGGTAAGAATCCACCGGTGATGCCTTTGGAAATGCAGATAAGGTCTGGCTGGACATCCGCTCTGCATGCCGCGAACCAATCGCCTGTTCGTCCGAATCCGGTCATTACTTCATCGAAAATCAAAAGCACTTCGTGTTGATTACACAAAGCTCGCAAGTCTTTCAAAAACTGCGGACGGCAAAATCGCATGCCTCCAGCGCCCTGAATTAAAGGTTCAATGCAGATCGCCGCTATATTGTCTCCATCCTTATCGAGGATTTCTTTGAGCCGATTCAGCGACCGCGATTCTTTTTCTTGCACGAAAGAATCGTTATCAAAAGTGGAGGGGAACGGAGCTAGTTCAATGGAGAAGAGCAGCGGTTCAAATGTGTTCCAAAAAGGTGATCCTTGTCCAATCGACATGGATCCTGCCGTATCGCCGTGATAACCACCTTCAAATGCAATGAACTTGTTCTTTTTTTTTCCGTTATTGAGCCAGTACTGGAATGCCAATTTGAGTGCAACTTCAACAGCCGTAGACCCATTGTCTGAGTAGAAGACATGTTTCAGGTTGCTTGGTAAATGTGTAAGTAGCCTCTCTGCAAGCTTTTCTGCCGGTTCATGGGTGAATCCGGCGAAGATTACTTGTTCTAATTTATTGGCTTGCTCCGCGATGGCATCGGCTATCTCTTTGCGTGCGTGTCCGTGGAGATTGACCCACCAGCTTGAAATACAGTCGACGATTTTCTTTCCGTCTTCCAGTTCGAGAAATACACCGTTGCCGCTGCGCACCATCAGTGGTGGTTCTGCGTTTAACATTTGTGTAAATGGACGCCAGATGCAATCTCGTTTTGCTGCGTTCATTGTCATGTTGTTGCGGCTGCTGGGTTGGAGCTTTTCGATTTGAGACCAAAACTCTCGTTGTACGCTTGCAATATGGAGTCTTTGTTGATTTGCGCGATTGGAGGAATCTCTGCTAAGACTTTGGTCTTTCCATAGTGTTCGATTGCTGCACGGTTCGCTGGATTCGGCTCGCCATTCATAACGACTCCGATCAATGGAATCTCTTTCTGATGCAGGGCCTGAATGCTCAAAACTGTATGATTAATGGTGCCAAGTCCGGAACGTGCCACTAAGAGCAATGGAAGCTGCAGCTTGGCCACCAGATCGATAACCATGTCTTTGGCATTGAGTGGAACCATAAGACCGCCGGCTCCTTCAACGATCACATATTCTGCGCTGTTCTTCGGAAGTTCGAAGTCGTCCAGAGATATCGAGACACCTTCAAGTTCCGCAGCTCTGTGAGGTGAAAGCGGATTCCTCAGATTGTACCGTTCAGGTAGAATGAACTTCTGATCAACACCGACTGATGCAAGCCACTGACTATCCGATGCAGGTTCATTACCGCATTGAATGGGCTTCCAATAAGCCGCCGGCAAACCAAGTGCCAGAATAGCTGAGACCATTGTTTTGCCAACATCAGTATCGGTTCCGCTAATGAAAAACCTTTTCGGAATGTGCATGATTTACTCTCGTGTCTAGCCTCTAGATTCTGCGATAGAAACCAGTTAGAACCTGATAGCTGAGTGTTGTAGCGTTGCCTGAGCCATCCAGTTCTTTCATGAGTTTTCGCAACTGTCCGCAGCTCAATCGCATGTCACCTTTTTGTGTACTGGCTCCTAGTTCGCGCAACGAATGCAGCATTGCTTTTGCGTCGTTGTAGCTTTCCTCTGCAACTCTTTGTTGGAGCTCGTACTGTAAGCCCATTCTGTTTGCGAAATCGATCATTTCTTCGTATGAAGGAAGCGGATTCCTGGTGAAAGGTACGTCTATTTTTTCTGCGGCGTTCTTCCATTCCGGACAACTATCGGCACCAGGCAGTGAGAAGAACAGTGCTCCATCTGCGCGCAACGCGGACATCAAGCGAGAAATGCCCTTGAATGGTTGAAAGAACCACTGAATCGAAAAGTTGGAGACGATAGCTGCGTATTCCGAATGTGTTTTGAGTTCCTCTGCGTCAAGCACCATCCAGCTCAACCGGCTTTCTTTAGGAGACCTGAACTCTTTATTTTCCATCAACTTGTTTTTGCAGAACAGCACCATATCTGGTGAGATGTCCGAAAAGATGATCTGGCGGTCCGGAAAAATTGCAGGCAGTAGAGAGCTAAGCATCCCGGTGCCGCAGCCAACTTCAAGAATGGGACCGGCCGGTAGCAGGTCTACGTTTTTCTCGATTAGTTTGGCAGTTAACCGTGCTGCCATAAACTGCAACGCAGCAGCCGAATCATAAGTTGAAGCGTGCCTCGAGAAACTCTCTTGCACACGCTCTTTATAACTACGGCTCGGACTTATCATTTGCATCAAGGTTATGTCCTTACTGAGGAGATTTGACGCATGGCAGCTCTTACTGAGATCCACGCTGGTGCAACGTGCGTCAGTGGCAGTGAGTGACCAGCGCCTTCAAACAGGACAAGGTCGCTTCCCTTCAGTTCTGCATTCAATGCCTGGGCCTGAGCCGTGCTTACGATGCAGTCTTCACTTCCTTGCAAAATCAAAATGCTGGGGATTTGTTTTATCGTATTGAGATCAAACGTATTTGAATTCAGCAGCTGGAGATCTTCAGTGAGGAGCTCGACGTTGATGTTGTCCGTTTTGCGCATCAGAAGCATTTGGCTTGTTAACAAAGGCTTGTAGCAGTTCGAATAGAAGTCATCGAGTACGGCAAGTGCGTCGATGCTTAGTTTTTCCAACATGATATTGATAGTGCGGCGGCTGCGTTTTTGGTCAATCGCATCACCACTATGGAAATAGCTGAATGCGCCGGCTAGGACAAGGAGATCCGCTGTCTTGAGTATCTCTTCGGGAAGTAAATGCAGTCCAAGAGAGTGAGCGACAATTATCTTGCAGGAGTTCTCATCCTTGTGGAATGCTTCCAGTTTGCGCGCTTCTCCAAAGTAGCCGCGGTCCGCGGTTTGGATGCGAACTTCACAGCCAGGATTCTCCTTTAGGTGTGGCAGCCAACCACGCCAGCAAGAACTGTCGAAAGCCCATCCGTGTTGAAGGATGACGTCAATTTTTTTTCTCATGCCAACTCCTAACTAGACTCAAGAACTGATCGATTTGCTCCAAGCTGTGAACTGCGCTCAGCGATATGCGTAACCGTGCGCTTCCGGCGGGCACGGTTGGCGGTCTGATCGCTGGCACGCAAAAACCATTTTCTTCAAGGTAGCCGCATAGTGCTAATGCGGATTCCTCGCTACCCAAAATTATGGGGATGATCTGTGTGGTGCTGCCACCGGTGTCAAAGCCCATTTTCTTCAAAGCGTTTCGCAAATATTCGGCGTTGGCGGCAAGCGTCAGTCGCTCTTCATCCATTTCAGGGACGATGTCCAGGGCCGCATCTATCGCGCCCAGCACGGCCGGTGGCAATGCTGTCGAGTAAATCAATCCCGAGCAGAAATTTACGAGGTACTCGCGCATAAGTTTCGAGCAACACACATAAGCTCCGAAGGAACCGAGAGCTTTCCCGAAGGTGCCCATGGAGATTCCGCTGAATTCCTTTCCGGCAGTCATTCCCATGCCGTTTTCGCCAGTGACGCCGGTGGCATGGGCTTCGTCAATGAATAACGCGAATCCGCGTTTGGCTGCACTGAAGAGCAAGTCGTCTATTTTGCAAGCATCGCCATCCATGCTAAAAACGGATTCGGTGACGATCCATTTTGGAATGCTTTCTGTGGAGAGATCAGAGCTGACATTTTGAATGCGTCGTCTTTTCTTCGATCGCGAATTTGAAGCGGGCTTACCTGTTTCCGGCTTTTGATCCAGCCCCTGCGATTTGCGCTCGAATTGCTGTTCGAGATCTTCCAAATCATTGTGTTTATAGCGGAACCAGTTCGACGAGCTCAGTTGCAACCCTTCGATAATACTGCGATGAACGAGGCGGTCGGCGGCAACAATGCTATTTTTTGCCAGCGCTGCCGCCAGCACAGTGCAATTTGCCTGAAAGCCTGAAGGTAATATGAGTGCTGCTTCAGCTCCCTTCAAATCGGCAAGCTTTTGCTCGATTTTTTCGAAAGCATCTAAGTTTCCACTCAGGAGGCGGGAAGCCCCACTGCCAGTGCCATATTTCTTAACGAATTCAATTGATCGCTCGGCTAAGGCCGGATGTTGAGAGAGACCAAGATAGTCATTCGAGGAGAAATTGACCAGCCGCTTGCCGTTGATTTCAATCTCTCCATTGCCCGCAGGCGCGCACGAACGCAGCGAGCGCAGAGTTTGATTCTCTACGCGGTCCTGAAGGGCTTGAACATATTGGTCAAGCATGGTTTACGCTCTGCCGGAATCCTCGACAGATACTAGCCTAAATTTGCCTCTTGGCAAATTTCCTTCACTTAATCTTGCCGGGGCGATCAGGCTCTCGGTATCTGGGGAAGGAAATCGAAATGTTTGTCCCTTGCGCAGAGAATGAGATCATGTTGAACAACTAAGGCAGCAACCCATAAATCATTACTTGGTATTGGCGTTCCTTGCTTCTTCAGTTGAGCATAAAGTTGAGCGTAAACAAAGGTGGTGCCTTCATCTGGACACAGAACTTGAACTCTAGCGGAGTTTAGAAATCTGACTAGCCGTTGTTCATTCTCTTTTGCCTTTGATCCGTACGCAAATCCTGCCCTTAGCTCAGCAAGCACAATCAAAGGCATATATATTTCGCTTGCTCGTCGAATGAGCGCGCTTGTCGCAAGGTCGTTCTTCATAAAGTCGACGTAGCGATTTGTATCGAGTGCGATTCTCACTTCCACATATCCGCATCGATTTGTTCGAAATCCTTTATTGCTGACTCGAACTCCGGATCGTCGATCCAGCTTCCGGCAAGATAGTCCAGATCGTGATGTAGCCTTTCTCCGTTTTGTCCGGCGGCCGAGCAAAGCGCTTCGACCAATATGTTGTTCAGGCTCTTGTTTTGTTTTCTGGCCCGGTTTTCCAGCTCTTTTTTTACGCTCGAAGGAACCCCACGAACAGTGAGTTGTACGGGCTTAGAGGTGTTACGCTTTGATTTCATGCCTACATTATATGCATAATCTGTAGGCACTGACAAACGCCGTTCATTACAGGTCCCTTTTAGCGGGAGTTGATGCCGGGTAGCTGTGCCCTCAGCGAGTTTTTGAACTCTAGAAAAGGCAGCTGGAATCGTTTTGAAACGCTAATTCCACTTTGTGAGGCGTTCGCGAATGGCCGTCAGTGTGGCGGGTGAATAGAGATGGAATACCTTGACTGGGATTTTGCCGGCTGCTGCTTTGACGATCTTTTCACTCGGTCCATCGCAAAGCACCAGATTTGCGTGCTTCATAATGTATTGGATTTCTTGTGCATCGTCTTTTGCCAGGCAGCGCACTGCTACTTCTTCCCCGCGCAGAGCCGCTGCCATGTTGTTAGCCATTTTCAAAAGTGTAGGACTGACGGAAATGCAGGCCATCAGACTTCCAGGCTTCAATGCGACAAGTGCATCAATCTCATCGCGTCCCGGTTCAACAGTGCATACAACAAAGCGTGTGGGATCAATGTCCAGGCTTTGAAGCGGATACAAGTGATAGAAGCTGGTTACGATGAGCGAATCTTTCAGGAGCTCTTTTTTCTTGGAGAGATTCTCAAACGTGATTGGTTCAATCGGTAAATCAAAATGAGGTGTCAATTCGTCGAGCAAAATTGCGTGAAAATCCTGATTGCGATCCACCACCACAATACGCTTGATTGGCTTCACGTCGAGCATTTTTTGTGTGAAGCTTCGCAATTCATCGCGCGACATTCCCTGCTCTGCGGCGCGAGCCAATAATTGCTTAAAGAGTTGATCCATTGAGAGTTCTTTTTGCTGAGACTCGCCGCCAAGCTGACGATGAGCAACGCGAACGCCGCTTCCCTGTCGAATCTCCAACAAGCCGGCATCCTCCAGGTGGCTGTAAGCTGCTGTTATTGTGCTGTGATGAATGCCGAGGCGTTGCGCTAATGCACGAATACTGGGCAGCTTATCCTTGGGCTTTAGTGTTCCTGAAGCTATCTGCAGACCAATCTGTTCGATCAGTTGGTCTTTGACTGGTACCGAACTGTCTTTTGAGATACTTAGTTTGATTGATGTTGAGAGCATGGGTTCTGCACTTTCGTAGAGCGGCGTTTGTATTGTATCTGCTTGCCGCGTTCATGCATTAGGCCGTGGCGGCTCGATTTTCATTTCCTGATAATTGAAAGCCTGGCAGGAGTCCGCAGGTGTTCATAAGCATCTCCTTAGCCTGCATGCGATCTCCCGATTGCAGCACAAGGATGCGATACATTTGTAAGAGCTGTCCTGGTGTGACGACGCATAATTTCTTGCGTCGCATGTTTTCAAGAAAATCTTTGTTGAACTGTGGACGTTGAGCTGGTGAAAGCTCTGGTCTCATTTGTACAATCATGATGCCTTTTGGCTCGTAATTTGATTGGCACCAAATCACCGCTTGCTGGCTGATCAAAGCTTCCAGATCCTTCGGCGTGGGATCTGTATCGCAGCAAATCACTCTACCGACCGCCTCGACTCGGGGTCCCTTTTTGAGGGTGATCTCGTATGGAGTATTCATGTTGCTTTCGCTGTACCAGTCCAGAAGCTCCAGAACTTGCTTAACTGCTTGTGAAAGCTCTGGACCCTGTGAAGCTAGCAGGTGGTATGCCACTGCTTGAGAGACTGCTATTTTTCGATCGATCTGTTTTATGTCCTGGCGAATTTCCTCAATCAGCCCGTTGAGACGGTCTTTCTCACCCATGAGTTTTTCAATTTCGTTGAAAGAATAGTCTTCCAACCAGGGCGGCGGCGCACCGGTATCGGGTAGCGCCTGAGGTATGGAACGTAAATTGGGTTCTTCCGTAGGAACGCCGTTTTGACCGGAATCGAGCGAGCCACGCAGTTTTTCCAGGGCCGACGAAATGTCGCGGGCGCTGTTGTCGTAGACGATGCGTGAACAGGTTGAGGCTGGATTTGGTGGAATGCCGTCCGGGATGGCTTCTTCGGAAATTGCCTGGCCGTTTGATCCTGTCAAAGAGAACTGGTATCGGCTGATGCCTGCCGAAATCGTGTCGTTATTCTGAAGTTTCCTCGGAATTGCAATCGGGCTGCCGTTCAGGAATGTGCCATTTCGACTGCCGCAATCTTCGATGTAATAATCGTCGCCCGTGTAGCGGATTTGGAAGTGAAAACGTGACATTGAGCGGTCGCCCGGAATTGCGACATCATTGGCTATGTCGCGCCCGACTTTGCACATCGGCACTGCTACTGGCAGTGCCTTTCCGGTGACCATGTCCACCAGGCAAACTGGGGTGTCTGGACGTTCCCCACGCATCAATTTCATCTCGTCCGCTGAAAGCAGCGAGTCGAGGTCGACCCCCGTTACTGTACAGTGTGGGCAGGTCGGATAGTTATCCCCATACTCTTTTTTGCATCGCTTACAAGTGTGCATGCCCTGAGACGCTGACATGTAGATGGTTTCCCGTGGAGGAGCGCACAGATCTTCCCTTCCCCCTGGGGGGTGAAATTAAACAGAAATTTCTTGACAGCGATCTGTCCAAAAAATTATCGACCAGGATAAATACGTATGGAACCTCGAACCTGTTTGCTCCCTGCAAATTGCACATAGGTTCAAAGAATACGGAGGAAGGACAACCCTGCCAGTCCTTCCTCCGTATTTTACTTAGCAGCCCGAGTTCGACTTTGAATTCTCGAAGATTAGCGCTTGACCTTTACTGGTACGGGTACCGGTTGGGGAGCTGGCGGAATTAATGCTTTGATTAGTTCGTGCAGCCAGGCTTCTAGATCGCGCATCAGCAAACTCTCCGAGACTTTCCAAATTTTATCTACCCCATGACTTGGGGGGCTAAACCGTTTTTCGGAAAAAAAAGATGGTGGATCGACCATCCCATGAGCAACGCCGCCAGAAATTGTCGGCAGGAATCTCTCGAATCCAGGCAGAGTAAGCCTCCTAAGTGGGGTATCTTACTCCTCAGCTCTTGGATCCTATGGTCTATGAGTCCGGCTGAGCAGCTGGTGTGCCCTTTTCCATCCGCGAGACCCGGTATCATAACTGTCTTGACGTGTTTGATGCTGCGATCCTTGGATCGCCATGGTTTATGCCCAGGTGGTGAAACTTTTTGGACACTGACAACCGGCGGCTATTTTTGAGTTGACGCCCTTAAGGTTTGTGCACCAAGCCTTTTCAGGCGCGCTTGTAAGGTGGTAGAGTATCGTCGATGGGAAAGATCTTTCACCTCAACTAGGGTGCCGCATACCTGCCAGAGCCTCGCCCGCGTGGCAGCCTTAAGAACTCGATGCCCTTGTGAGCGTCGGCAGCCTGCAGAGTTTGATGGCTCTGTCTTGTGAGTGCTGGCAGCCTGCAAAGTTCGATGGTTCTATCTAGTGAGCGCTGGCAGCCAGCAGAGCTCGATGGCTCTGTCTTGTGAGCACCGGCAGGCAGCAGAGCTCGAAGGCTCTGTCTTGTGAGCACTGGCAGGCAGCAGAGCTCGATGGATGGCTCTGTCTTGTGAGCGCTGGCAGCCCGCAGAGCTCAAGGGCTCTGTCTTGTGAGCACTGGCAGCCTCAAAAATCGCTAAATTGAAATCCTAATACTTGTTATGAGTCGCCAAAGATTCTAAAGTTATGAATCAGAGGTTTTATGACGGCAGAAAAGAAACACACTTTGCACTGGTTTGGCGGTATCTTTGAGCCGACCACGGATTTTTATGTGCTGCTAAATCGGCAGGTTGATAAAACACTCGAGGGAATGGAAGCTTTACGCGAGTGGATCAAAGAGGGCGGCGAGGAGCGTAGCCAACTTGTGCGTGATCTGGAACGCCAGGCTGATGACTTGCAAATGGAACTGGAAAAGAAGCTCGTCATTTCCTTTGTGACACCATTCGATCGCGAAGATATTTATGAATTGTCAGCATCGATGGATGAAGTAATCAATTCAGCTAAGGCAGTTGTGCGCGAAATGGAAGCTATGAATGTAAGCACGAATGGATTCAAGCTTTTAGAAATGGTTGAGATTTTGCTAGAAGGAACTCGGTCTCTTCAAAACAGTGTCCATGCATTAAAGAAGGATTTGAAAGACGCAGCTCAACACGCACTGCAAGCCAGAAAAACGGATACGCGCTTCGGCAAGGTCTATCGACCTGCTATGAGAGAGTTGTTGGAAACTGATGATTTTAAAACGATATTTCGCGTAAAAGAAGTGTACAAGGTCATGCTGATGTCCTCTGAAAGGATTGACCAGGTGGGCGAGCGTCTTTTGCATGCAATCGTAAAGATGAGCTAAAGCCTTGGAATTCTCAACAGACTTTTTGCTTGTCGGAATTGTTGTTGTTTTGAGTCTTTGGTTCACATATACGAATGGGTTGCAAGACGGAAGTTCTGTAACTGCCGGTCTTATTGTATGCCGTGTTCTGACGCCGGTTAGAGCAGTTTTACTGGTTGCTTGCTGCGAGCTGGCTGGTGCCATATTTGGTGGTTCTGCCGTTGCTTCGACTGTTCGATCTATCACCAGTTTTCCCGAGAAGGAAAACTTCCTCTCTGTTTTGTCTGCGGGGTTAGCCGCCGCAATCGGGTGGAACTATCTGACCAAACTGTTGCGAATGCCATCTAGTTCCACACACGCACTGATGGGCGGCTTCCTTGGTGCGTTATTGGCTTCAAGTGGAACTAAGTATCTAGTTTGGGGCAACTTCAATTTGTTTCACCCGACGGGATTCGCAAAGATTCTGGTCAGTTTGTTTGCCTCACCTGTTGCCGGATTTGTAGTTGGCTATCTAATGCTCAACTTGATTTTGCTCTTGCTAATGAAAGCCACCACTGAGGTGAACAAATGGTTGAAGTTGTCCCAAACAGTTACTGTGGGTCTGCTGGCATTTGGTCATGGCGCAAACGATCCGCAGAAAACTATGGGAATAATTTTGATTGCGCTGCACTCTGCTGGGTTTTATCAGGGCGATGAAATTCCGTTTTGGGTGCGTTTGGCAACGGGGCTCAGTATCTCTCTTGGAGTTCTTTCATTGGCCCCGGGCATCGTGAAGCGCGTCGGTGCCGGTATCTATAAGCTTCGCGTCCTGCACGGCTTTGTGACGGAAGCCGCCGCTGGTTTGATCGTTGTATCCAGTTCGATAACAGGTTGTCCTGTCTCCACTTCGCAAGTGATATCATCGACGGTGATGGGTGTTGGAACAGGCGAACGCTTCAAAGACGTCCGCTGGCTAGTTGCAAGAGATATTTTGATCTCCTGGTTTCTTACCATTCCATGTGCGGGTTTGTTTGCCTATGTGATCTATATGTTCCCGTTCAGATATCTCGATTTGCTGATCACAAAGTAGTCGCTATTTTTTCAGCTTTTCCCAGAAGAACGAAAAAGCAAGCGCGGACATAAAAGCGGACTGCTTCTTGTTGGCGGCTGCACCATGCCCGCCTTCGGTGTTTTCATAGTACAGGACGTCTTGACCGTGATCTTTCAATAAAGCCACCATCTTGCGAGCGTGTCCCGGATGCACTCGGTCATCCAAAGTTGACGTCGTGATCAAAATTGGCGGGTACTTTTTCTCTTTGGTGATGTTTTGATAGGGAGAATATTTGGAGATGTACTGCCATTCGTCCGGCTTGTCAGGATCCCCATATTCATCTACCCAGCTGGCACCGGCAAGCAGCTTGTTATAGCGCTGCATGTCCAAGAGCGGAGAACCGCAGTGTATGGCACCGAACAGTTCGGGATACTTGGTTAGCATTACTCCCATCAAAAGCCCGCCATTGGAACGCCCCTCGGCACCAAGGTGTTGCGGGGTGCAGACTTTGCGAGCAATAAGATCTTTGGCGACTGCACTGAAGTCATCGTAGGCGCGTTGGCGATTTTCCTTTCGCGCCGATTCGTGCCATTGCGGGCCGAATTCGCCGCCGCCTCGAATGTTGGCCAGCACCCAGACACCGCCTTGCTCTAACCATGCTGAGCCCTCTGTCGCGCGGTAATTTGGCTTCATTGAAATTTCAAAGCCACCATACCCATAAAGCACCGTGGGATTATTGCCGTCCAGTTTCATTCCCTTCGGACTTACTTGGAAGTAGGGAACTCGAGTACCATCTTTCGATTTGACCTCGAACTGTTCAACTACCAGGTTGTCGGATTTGAAAAACGAAGGTTCGCTTTTTAGTTTTTCCTTCTCGGAAGGTGCATTTGCATTGCCGATATAGAACGATGATGGCGTCAAAAGATCCTCTATTGTCATAAAGAAATCATCTGATTCATCAGGGTCGACTCCGTAGATTCCCACTTCGGCAAGCTCGGGAGCGGCTATTGCTGTGCGTTCCCACTTTCCATCTTTGTTTCGCAAAACATATGCGTGCGTTCGAACGTTGTCTGACTCGCTAAGAATCAGATAATTCTTGGTTTCGGAAACTCCGTACAAAGACTTTCTTTCTGTTGGTTCGAAAAGCACTGTGAAGTTGCGGTCTCCCTTCATGTAGTTATCGAATTTCTCGATAAGGAGGGAGCCAGCTTTGTATGTTTTGTCACCGATCTTCCAATCGGTTCTCGGGCGAATGTATGCATAATCACCAAGCATGGTGCCAAATTGAGCGTCTGGCTGTTTCTCAATCGGCACCCATTTATCGTCCTTTCTCAAAAACATTTCGTCTGAAAAGAAAGTGGTTTGCCTGCTCAGAAACTCATATGTTTTACCGTGGTCATGACTCACTTCGGCTGACACTGCCATATCGTCAACTTTGCCTTCGTAAACAAGCTTCGCATCGGCAAGTTTTGTGCCGCGCTTCCATTCTTTGACAATTCTCGGATAGCCGGATTTTGTCATCGAAGCAGGCCCAAAATCAGTGGCGACATAAAGTGTATTCCGGTCGCGCCAGTTAACTGTAGACTTCGCTTCGGGAACAGTGAACCCATCTTTGACAAATGCTTTCGACTTTACGTCGTATTCTCTGACAACGTCGGCGTCAGTTCCGCCTCGGGATAAGCTGACGAGCGCAAGATCATAATCTGGTTCGAGGAAACTAGCTCCGTGCCAAACCCAATTTTCCTTTTCGTCTGCGGCTAACTTATCGAGGTCAATCAGAACTTCCCAGACCGGTTCAGCCTTCTTATACTCTTCCAGCGTTGTACGCCGCCAAAGCCCGCGCTCATTCTTATCGTCACGCCAGAAGTTGTAGTAATACTTGCCCCGCTTCATGATCATCGGGATATGATCTTTTGAGTTGAGGATGCTAAGCAAGCGCTCGCGCATCTTCTCAAAACCGGGGACAGCCTCTAGCTCTTTGGTGCTGACAGCGTTCTGTTCTTTGACCCAGTCGAGTGCCTTCTTGCCCTGGATGTCTTCGAGCCACAGATAAGGATCTCCAGACAAACGAGGGACCTCCGCTGAACAAATGCCTTGAAGCAGTAGCGTGTTGATTAAGAGCAGAACTGGCAGAATCGCGAGCCCGCAGTATGGTTTATTTGATTTTTTGAATATTAGTGAATGCATAGTGGGCATGATCTTATCACCCTCGAACTTACCAGGCTCGGATTACGAACAGTTCTGAAGATGCGCTTAAGAATCCGACGCTTACAAGCGGTCGGTGGATAATGAGGTCTGTATTGAACGAGGCATTTTCTATGGCTGACGAACAAAGCTCAAACAAAAGCACCCAACAGCCGGATTTTTGGGATTCCTATCTCAAAGTCTTTCTGGCAGCCGTTCCGCCGGTCAGTCCGGAAACAAAGAGTTCAGCCGAGCAGGCACTGCATGCGATCACGGAGATTGCAAAGAGTGTCCCGGGGCAGGTTTCAGACGCCTTCAAGATGCTTGTCGAGTTTTTGCAAGAATTGACCAATATCAAAGGTGTCGATGTTCAAGTCAAGTCCTGGAGAACCCTCGACATACGGCTCAATACAATGAAGGAGGCTGACGTTCCTCTGAACCGAGACCTGGCTGGTGTCGGTAAGGTTGAAGCTGTAAGACTGTCCAAACTCATCCATATTCAAGTTGAGATTGGCGAGGGCAATAAAGATTTGAGTTTGCGGATCCACGAAGGCATCGCAATCGTACTGACCTTCGCTTTTTTCACGGGCAAGCAAGTAATTCCATTAAAAGGAACTGCCAAAATTGTGCGCGATGATAAAGGACAGCTCTTGGTCGAATCAACAACTTACATGCCTGGCACCAATTTGCCGCTAACTGTCAGTTTCCCACTCAAACAAATTCTCAGCGAAATTCGCAAACAGATGTAGCTTGTTTCCCGCCGCCCTACATCAAGTTAGGAATCAAATCAGGCAGAATGGTCTCGACAGAGCTGCCTCCATTTCCGGCAAGCTTTCCTTTCGAGCTGCTCGCCTTGAATGCGTGTGGTTCTTCCTTTGCGTATGCGTTTTGCTCAAATGCGATATCGATGTCCGGCTTGATACCTGATCCATTTATGCATTTGCCGTCAGGAAGGAAGTAACGCGCCATCGTGATTCGAATCGAGCAAGACGGCTCTAGATCCCACGTGTTTTGGACCACGCCTTTGCCAAATGTTTTGCATCCAGCTATTCGCGCTCTGCGTGTTTCTCTGAGAGCACCAGCTAACATCTCCGCCGCTGAGCGGGTGTTCGAGTCTACCAATACTATCAGTGGTTTTTTGCCGGTCAAGTTAGAGCGCCGACTTTCATATTCGGTTTTGCCATTTACCGTTCTGCGTGTTCCACTCTTTTCCAGTACGATTTCTTCCAAATAAGGCTTTCCATCCTGCCGCCCTTTCATGGAGACGAATTTGCCTTCGTCGGTCAAGAGCTCGTATACTTCGACGGCTTGCTCAACATAACCACCTTTGTTTCCGCGCAGGTCGAGGAGCAGTCCATCGGTATCTTGCAAGTTCCGCAAAGCATTCTCAAGTTCGTCTGCTGTGTTGCAAGAGCTGAAGGAGGAAAGTGTAATCACTCCGGTATTACGCGGCCCGCGTGAATACGAGACGACGCCTTTTTGCTCGTCTTTGGCATGGACGGTTTCTGTTTGATTGTTGTTGCGGAAATAGGTGTATTGGTCAGACACTTCGTCTAGCATTGCGGTGACAGCTTTTTCAAGATCGTTTTGGTTTTTGATTTTGCCATCGTACTTGTGCTCCCACTTATTCCAGTTCTTCAATCGATCCGGAAATAGTGTGTTATCGCGCACCAGCCGCCAGGCTTCATGATAGGAATGTTCCAACTCTAAGCGCAGTGACTTTGCGGTTGTTTTCGACTTCGCTTTGTTTTCAGATGCGCTCTCAGCATCGTCGCGTGAGGCGGGCTGCACATCAGGTACAAGAGCAAATAATAAAGTTGGGATGCTTAGTAAAAGGACAAACGCCCGCAGTAAATCATGCTTCCCGTTGGCTATCCATGCTGGTTTTATACGTCCTCTGCCCAAGTCGAAAGCCCTCGCGATGTCTTGCCTGGGCGTGTCACTTGCGGAGAATGGCAGCAAATCGGGTGCTCACGAACTGCAGCATGACGATTGCTCGGCATGTTGTGAGGAAACCCAGTCAGGTAGCGCTTTTGTAAAAGATGTTATTTCAATTATGTATCAAAACCCTGTTCTTGACAAGGGTTGAGATAACGGTCTACAGGTGTTCTACTAGGAACATGGCACTAGACGCGAGTGTTTTGAGAAAAGTGCCCTAGCTGAACAGTCGAATTGCAATTACGGCTAGAACTGTGAGGAGTCCCAAGATGATGATGGTATACGTGTTCCAGGACTTGGCGCTGTAGTGATTTTGGCTCAAATATTTGAGCTGGTCTTCCATTCCTGTGAGTCTGGCTTCAAGATAGTTGTTCTTGTAGTGGGCTTCCCTAAGCGCTTTATCGAGCTCGTTGACCTTTTGATATAAGTCTGCCACCCTCTCGAATTTTGCTGCTGCCTGTATTGATTCGTCGTTCAGGCTTCTTTCGGATCTATTTCTTGAGGCTTCCTGTCTATCGACGCGCCGCAGAATCGGTGCGATCGGCAGGGCGATATCCTCACTAACCCAGACTTGCACCGCCGGCGATTCCTCTTTCGCATCGCCCAATTCTAGCTCGGGGAGAAACTCGTCGACCGCGTTTAGAGCTGCCCGCTCTATACGCGTGAGCATATCCTCCAGTGCTGGTTGCTCCAACCTGATTGCAGCAAATTCAGACAACGAATGCAGATTTGGGAATGTCTGCTCTAGCTGCATGTCGTTCGTCGACTTGCTCTGTGCATGAAGATCGCTTTGAAGTTGATCCGCTCTTAGGAGCTCCGGCCTCCTGTCGGCTTCAAACTCTTCGTTGCGTTCGCTGTCAGCTTCGAAATCGAGAGTAGGAATCAATGCTTCCAAAATGCTGCCTAACGGAAGCGAAGAACTGTTCGGGCTAGCATCCGAAATAATTAGGCTGTGGACGACCTCCGTCACTACCTTGGATGAACTAACTGCCTCTACAGATGGCATGTACGCCATTGTCGCTGGTGAAACGTAGGCAGGCTGATAAGGATCCGACGGCAGAACGGTGTTGATCACAAAGGATGCCGGCGGCCAATCGGACGAGGGAAATTGTTCGAAGTCCTGATCCGATTCAATGACCATCGCATGCTGTTCCACTAAGTTAGGCAAATGGAACTCGGCTAACTGGTCTTGTAGAATCTGCAATGGTATCGCATCATTGGATTCTGCTGGCAGTTCATTGCTTGTTGCGTCGGTAGCACCTTTCTCCGCTGCCAACTTGGACGGCTCAGCTGTGTGCTGAATCCCGATCGACATTACCGTTTGGAAGGCGGCGCTGAGTGACGCAAGCGACCCGCGTTCTACCGAGTTTGTAATCAGGAAACTTGCAGGGAACGACAATCCCGTTTGCTGCAAGTTAAGAACTGGAATCGCCGATGCTGGCGGAGCTGAGAAATCTTGAGATGTCCCCGTGGAAATTGTTTCTGCATCTGTATCCGATGACGTCCCTTGCACGAGACTGGATGGTGTCGGTGCTGGACCAAAATCTGCGATATTACCTTCGATAACCCCAAAAGATATCTGCAGTGGTGGCACAATCAATTCTGCGGGTTCAGCGTTTCTCTGTGATTTTGGCTGACTTGGCGTGGTGGGTTTGCTAATAGCTGCCTCTGGAACAGCGGCTCCTGGAATAGCCGTCTCTGGATTATTTTCTTTTCCAAGTTCTTCCGGAGTAGTTTGGTCAACTTTTTTTGTTCTGGATATCTTCGGTTTGGCAACATTTTCTGAGACAACAGCATTCTCTTGCTCGGAATCTGAAGCCTTCTTATTGGCTAGATGCTTCTTCGATGACTTCTGTGTCTCTGGCAAGCTGGGCGCACTTTCGGCCTTTTGCTCCGGCTCTTCATTCGAGGGAATCAGGTGTTTGAGCGCTGAAGGAACACCATCTGGAAAAATGCACCATTTTGGACCTTCGGGATCGGGAATCCGAATTGCAGGAATTTCGCCGTTCCGGATTTTTTCCCGAATCTCTGTCTTGCTGTCACCGTAATAATAAACAGCTTCTTTGAGATTGAGCCCCTTTGCCAAGAGTTCTTTGTGATCGTCCAGAAAAAAGCTTTCCAAACCCTCAACATCGATTCGCTGATTTGGTTTTGTTGTGTTTCGCGGAGTACGTGCAGTAGAACGTGAACCCATGCAAACTGTCCCTCAGAAAGTCATTTGCATTATCTGCGTTTTAATGGAAATTGTCGAGACTCTATATATGGTGGCTATGTGTTGCAGATCTGATTGGCACCGTATTTGATGCGTATACGAAGAAGAAGGTCGTTAAGCGCCCCTTTTGCCGACGGAAGATCGGGCAAAGATGATTTGTCCCGAGCGTTTTCAAGATCTACCCTCAGTCGTTGATACTCTTTTTCGTATTGGCTCAGATCATGATCGCTTAGATATACTTGTTCGCCCCCATTCAATTTTCGTGCAATCAATTCTGGAATGTACGGTAGATTGAAGTGCTCATTGAGTATTGCCAGATTCGCTTCAATTCTCCCGCTTTCCATTAGATAGATGCCGGTGAGCAATACTCGAAAAACGTACAAAAGTGGTTTGACCCGACGCCGTTCTTCGCTGGCAAAAAGTCGCCACTGTGATTCTGAGAAGCCCAAGTAGTGGTGGCTGTGGAAGCGCGTGATGCAGTTTCTTCCAATGCTTCTGAGTTCCTCTAGTTCCGGCTTGCCATGCACGACTAACGGAGAGTACAACTGCTCGAGAACGTAACCATTTTTTTTCAGCATCAACAGGAAAAACTTCTTGGCGTCATGAGTGACCAGGTCAAGTTCAAAACCTTCTGTTTTTGTAGATTTCTCAACCGTCTCGTCTTTCGACTCGAGTGCAAGAACAATGTTCTGAGGCAGAACATGAACGCCACGCAAATCAAAATCTGAATCTTCGGAAGGGAAACCGTACAAGTGTGCACCACTAATAGTGGCGAAAATCAATGGATAGCTTGCCGTGGCAAGTTCAGCTTTTAACCGAGGATCCGAGGTAACTGCTGCAATTGAATTATTCATGTAACTGAACGCCTCGCGTGAATTAGAAACTCGTTTGCCTTCTGGTAGTCCGGACGTTCGGGCAATTTACTTCTCTGTTTGGCTTCATCGAATTCCTTGTGAAGTTCCAGTCGCCAACTGTTAATACTGTCCCAGCTCTTTTGACCTGCCTTTATCTCAAGCAAAAGCTCGCGGTGTTTGGATATTTGTACTGGCACATATCCTTCATTGAGTATTTCAATGCCTGCCAAAAGCAGTCGCAGCAGATGCATAGCGTGTTTCCATTTTATGGATCCCGTTGTGCGCACATCTTGCTCCAGCTTCTTGAATTGAGAGAGCACATAGCCGTTGTACGTTTGATAAACGATCTTTGAAAGAAAACACTCTCTTATCGAGAGCAGCTCATCGGCCAAATCGCTTTTGAATTCAATCAATGGCGTAAATAAACACTCCAGAATGTTCGGATTCGCTTTAAGTGCCAGGATGAGAAACTTCTGAATCTCGAAATAGCATTCCTCGCTTTCAGGCATGTCGAGCTGCTCAGGCACTCCGTACAATGACCAGTGAAGCTCTGCCGGTGGCAAATAAATTCCCCGGCGATCGATATCTGACATTTCATTGTCCAAGCCGTATGCGCGAGAACCAACGATGCACTTGTAAATGATGAATTGGGTCAGCTTCTCAAACGCTCCTTCTGGTGGCTGAAAACCGTCCCGCTGCATCTCTTTGAGAATAGAAAGCTCGCCTCTGCGGAATGGATGTTCGGCTCCGTCAGGAAAGCGTATAAGATAAGCGTGACTATTATCGGTCGGTGACTTAACTATGGTGCCGACTGCACCCTTCTCTCGCCGCACCTGCAGATCTTTTGCGATCAAATCTATTCTGGTGACGACTTTAGTACCAACCGGCAATATCAAAGTGTTCAGAAGTTTGTCTGGTTCCATCAATCAGCCCCCGATAGGAAAGGGCAGCTTAGCGAACTACTTTGTAGCCAACGCCGTGAACATTTTGGATTATGGAATCCTTTCCTTCAACATCTATTTTGTCTCTAATTTTCTTTATGCAAGTGCGGATGGTCTCAGGCGAGCGCTCCGATTCTGCTGTCCAGACAGCATTAAGAAGATCGTTGGGACTGTAGACTTGCCCGGCGTTCCTCATGAGAAACTCAAGCACCGCAAACTCCATCCGTTGAAGGCGAACCTCAGCGCCAGCTCGAAATACCTTTCCCGTAGGGATGTCGATTTCGATGTCACCTGCTGATAAAGTCGTCATAATTATTTCAGGTGAACGGCGTGCCAGGGCTTTGAGCCTCGCCGACAATTCGCGCGGGTGGAAAGGCTTGGTCAAGTAGTCATCAGCACCGCAGTCCAAGCCGCCTACTTTGTCGAGAATAGTATCCTTCCCGGTGAGCATGATAATAGGAATAGTGCCGCCGCCATCCCGGTAGGTCTTGCACAATTGAAGTCCGTTCATTTTGGGCATCTCTATATCTAGAATGACGATGTCAAAGTCGCCGTT
The DNA here is from genome assembly GCA_019747875.1 of Candidatus Obscuribacterales bacterium. GTDB lineage: Bacteria > Cyanobacteriota > Vampirovibrionia > Obscuribacterales > Obscuribacteraceae > JAIEPM01. The sequence continues at coordinate 19,971 of JAIEQI010000144.1, read as the reverse complement.
CAACAGAGCCTCAAGCCCCGCTTCACCATCGCCGCGCCACTCGACTTGATTCTTTTCGAATTCGAGCCATTCAACAAGCCCGTCAGCCAAGCCTTTATCGTCTTCTACCAGTAGAATTTTTGACATTAATGCACCCAATTTTATTGGTAGCTCATCGTTAGCACCGACCCCTTATAATTCCTACCACCCCCGATTAAGTTATATACATGGCACTCAAGCTGAAGATTTTTCATAAGGGAATTTTGTTAGTGGCGTTGCCGTCGCTTTTTCAAGTCGTTTTTGTTGTCACATTAAGTAATCTACTTGAGAAAGCAGAATTAGAGGCGAAGACGGCAAGTCACTCCAAGGAAGTAATTGCCAGTGCCATGACTTTGACTCGCATTTCTGTGGATGCCGCTATGACTGGTGCCAGTTTGGGAGTCGCACCGACTCCGGAAGCAGAGGCGCGAGCTAGATTTATCATGAAAGCAGCCGACATAGAGGTGGCTCGCCTTGCTTTTCTTTGTGCTAAGAGCGCGGACCAAAAGGCTATGCTAAGGAGAATTCAGGAATTAGTAAAAATCCTGTTTGAAACAATGAAGTCCATGGAACAGAACAGCGACAACGGCTTTGAGGGAATCCTCGGGCAGCGGTCGAAGATAATGAAGATTCGTTTGATAGCAATTAAGCTTGACGCGGCTTTGAATAAGGTCATAGCAGAAGAGTCTGCGGCTGAGGAAGAAAGCGGAAATAAGGCTCAAGAAATTCGAAAGATGGCTCAACAGCTGGTGTGGATTGCTCTCTGCGTCAACATCTCGCTTGCTGGAATTCTAGCGCTCTATTTCACAAAGAGCGTATCTAGTCGGCTCTTGATTGTTCAAGAAAACACCAGCCGCTTGGCTAGAAAGCAACAACTTGTGCCGTCGATCGAGGGTGACGATGAAATTGCTGAGCTTGACCAGGCCTTTCACAAAGCTGCCGATGAATTGAAAGAATTAGAACAGTTCAAACAACAGTTAATTGGCATAGTCAGCCACGAATTGAAAACACCGCTTAGTGCCATGCAAGTCAATATTGCGCTTATGGCTGGTGGTATCACTGGAGAGCTGCCACCGAAAGCTCAGCAGAAGGTGAAGATTTTGGACAGTAATGTGAATCGATTGATCCGGCTGATCAATGACTTGCTTGATATCGACAAGTTGGAAGCAGGAAAGTTCGAACTGGTGATAAAGCCTAACAGCGTACAAAGAATCCTCGAATCGGCTATCGAGTCGGTCCGAGCTTTTGCTGAAGAACGAAAAGTTGAAATCGACTGTGTCGAGTTGAGCGAAGACCTTCGAGTTGAAGCTGATATGGATCGAGTTGTGCAGGTGGTTGTAAACCTGCTCTCAAATGCAGTCAAGTATTCGCCCGAAGGTTCGAGAGTTCGGATCGAGGCGTTGGACATCGAGGACATTGTCGAAATCCGTGTGACGGACCTTGGGCGCGGTATTCCTGAAACTCATATCTCGCGAATCTTCGATCGCTTTCAACAGGTCGAGGCGAGCGATGCCAAGGAGAAGGGCGGCACTGGTCTCGGGCTTGCAATCTGCAAGGCGATCATTGAACAGCATGGCGGCACTATCAATGTGCACTCTACTTTCGGCAAAGGCAGCGTGTTCTTTTTCAGGCTCAAGAAGGCAAATGTCAGCGATGGTGCGGACGACCCGACAGCTCTTAATCTGGAAAGAGAAGTTCTAATGCCGCAGAAGCGAGACGCATAGAATCACTAGTTCGCTCCTCGGGGACCTTGCAGCGGCAGGTCAGGGCGTACGCAGATAGAGGCGGCCGGTGCACCGCCTCTGCAACTAGTTGATGCGTTTTCCGTTCAGCAAAACGTCCAGAAGGATATAGAAGGATTCGTCGTCCATCAGATTTCCGTGGTCGAGCGCATCTCTGAGAAATTCACGCTCACGCTTGCTGACATGTCCATCTTGAAGAATTTGCTTGCGCAGAATTCGGGCACTGTGCTTGGTGATGGGCTCATTGTCAGCCAGGATGGTTTCGAAGTCAGGTTCGAAGTTCGGTTCAAAATTTTGTTCAATATTCATGTGCAAGGTCCTAATGTTGCAACCAACGATCGAGAAGACTCAAAAGGGGGTATAGAGGTTCCCTAGCTAATTTGGGGGTGCCCCGGGTTTAGTTTCGAGTTGGACTGGGTACGCACTGTTTAGCAAAGGAAAACCCCCACCAAGCCGAGCTCTCAGTGGGGTCGTTCTGTTCTATTCTCTTATATTACAAGGCTTTTGTGGAATCTTGGTACCGTGGAGCGGACAAGATGGTCGCTGCCCTGGGCTCAGGACGTCCAAGGTCCTAGTGACTGGATGCTCAGGGGCCCTTGGCTAAAGTGAGCTTGTGCTTGAGATTGTCGCTTGTTTTGATGCGAGCACTCCGCTATGTAGCACTTGCGCACGGAATGTGCGATTTCGCCAGTTCTTTGATTTCATCGATTGACGGCAACGAAGGCTCTGCCCCTAGCTTTGTTGTTGCGAGTGCTCCGGCGGCGCATGCATAAATGATGGAGTTTTCCATAGTCTCGCCGCGAGCCATCGCCGCCAGCAAACTGCCGCAGAAAGCATCACCTGCTGCTGTCGTGTCCTGTACTGCAACTTCAAATGCAGGTGTCATTTGCGCGCTGCTATTCTGATCAACCAACAATGCGCCTTGCTCGCCCATTGTGATGATTACTTGCTTTAATCCTTTCGCCTGAAGTATTTTTGCAGCTTCAATCGCAGACGTTATGTCAACAACTTTAACGCCTGTGAGTAGTTCGGCCTCGGTTTGATTTGGAGTAATAAGATCGACATTTGCTAATAATTCATCCGGCAAAGTACCATTTGTGGGAGCTGGTGCGGGATTTAAGACAACAGTTAGTTTTAGCTTCTTGGCCAGCTTTGCGGCATGAATAACTGTTTCGAGCGGAATCTCCAATTGCAAAAGCATGAATTTGCTCAAAGCGATAACATCGCGAGCATTATCGATGTCCTGGGGAGTGAGGCGTGCATTGGCTTGAGGAGCAATGGAAATGCTATTGTCGCCATCGGCATCTACAAGAATGTCTGCGATGCCGGTTCCAACTTCAGGATCTCTGAAGAGGAATCTACAATCGACACCACTTTCTTTTAGTTTCTCTTCTATTTGATCACCGAACGAATCCTTGCCGACTTTTCCGACAAAGCTGACCGGGGCTCCGCAACGAGCTGCAGCTAGTGCCTGGTTGTTTCCCTTTCCACCTACGAACGTGTTGAAACTGGTTCCAATTATCGTCTCGCCTTTTTGTGGTCGGCGCGGTACTCTCATCACGAGATCGTAGCTGAGACTGCCTACTACGCAAATTCTTTTCATTTGTTGATCTCCATGAAGAGTTCTTTTGGTGTCTTTAGATAACCGTTTTGCTGGAGTTAATCAGCAGAAAGGAACTCGGTAAGCAAGCTGTGAAAATGATGCGGACCCTTTTCCCAGTCGGGAGAATAGCGACCGCGGCTGTAGAAGCGAGAATTCATTCCTTTTTGGACTTGCTCGATAATGCTTTGATCTTCGCGCTCAGTCTTATCGACGTTGGCGCCAGCTCCTTGATTCAGCTTCTTTTCGTCGTACAGGTATGTGATGTAGCTCACTCGTGTGCGATCTTTTGCAAGAGGCGTGATCACATTGATTGAGATGCCCCATGGGTAAAAGTTGAACATCATATTCGGGAACAACCAGAAGTAATATGCGGCAACGTTCTTGCCATAGTCAGCTGAGTCTTTCGGGATGTCTTCGAATGCGTCAGCGGGACTTGCTGCTATTCCAATTTGCAAGTTTGAATACCGATGAATTTCGGTATTGTAGTCTTTGCAATCGAGTGCTTGAGCTAGCGCCGGATGGACATAAGGAATGTGAAAACCTTCCAGATAATTTTCCACATAAAGTGCCCAATTCGCCTTCACCAAATAATCTTGCGAGCGCGTGGGATCGAAAATGAATTTATCGAACGGCATCCAGCTGAGGCGTTCCTTCATCGGTGCAATCAGCTCGGCAAATTCATACCCTGGATGTATTGCGGCAAATAGGAATTTGTCCCATTGTCCGAAATGGACCTTGCTGAGGTTGTCTTTTCCGTTCTCGCGAGGGAAGCACGGAGCTTTCTCAAATCCAGGAGTGGAGAGCATTTCGCCATTGAGGGAGAAGCGGCGACCGTGATAGCGGCAACGCAAAGTTTGAGCATGGCATTCACCTTCAACGAGTAAATTGCCTCTGTGTGTGCAGACGTTAGACAGGCATTGCAGCTTATCATCATTGTCGCGAGAGATGATGATTGGTTCGTCGAGGTAGCCGGGCAGAATGGTGGCAGGTATAACCTTGCCAGGGACGGCGAGTGAATCGCTGTCTGTGATGAACTGCCAACTCCGAGTAAATATGGCGTCTTTAGCCATCTCAATGAAGGCCTCATCCCGATAGAACTTAGCCGGAAGTGTTTCTGCCAGTGAAAGATCTTTATCGATCAAATCTGGACTGAGGCGGAGATTCATCGCCATAAAGCCGCTCCTCGTAATGATTTGGGTTAGGCATTTTAGCTTTAGTGCGCATGATCTGACAAGATCGAGCCGCTCATCTTACGGATTGTGAGGCGCTTCCCACTGATCTAAGAGCATGGCATCCGGTCGGTCTCCGAGCGGCGGCAATCCCGGGAGCGCCGGCATCTTGCCGGCTTTGAATTGCAGCGATCCGGGAGCGCCGACATCTTGCCGGCTCCTACTCTGCAGCGATTACAAGCTCTACAAGCTTACTTCTTTAAGTCCGTTGGCAGCGGCAAGCGAGGGCGAGTATTGAAGTCGGGGAGCTTGAATGCTGCCTTCTTCACTTCCTCCATTGCCAGTTCAATCGCCTTTTCAAGTTGGGGGTCGACACCTGCGTTGTAGTCTTGTGGTCGGTAGTCAACCGGATAATCCGGGTCCGTTCCGTAATTCTCGACAGACCATCCGACATCCTCGAACCAGAAGGAATACTCAGGCTGTGTTGTCAGCGTTCCGTCGACAAGATTGTGCCGTGGATGGATGCCGATGACCCCTCCCCATGTTCGATGACCCACAAGTGGGCCGAGTTTGTTCAACTTAAAGCAATGGCTGAATATGTCTCCGTCAGAGCCGGCGAACTGATTCGTAACTGCCACCATTGGACCGACTGGTGACTCGTTCGGATACGGTTGCGGATGCCCGTAGCGAGGCACATCATAACCTAGCCGCTTGCGCAGGAGCTTTTGCAACAGTAGTCCAGACACGTGGCCGCCCCGGTTGTAGCGCACATCGACGACCAATCCTTCATAATTGAATTCGCTTAAATAGCTCCTGTGAAACTCAGCGAAGCCGGGTGGACCCATATCCGGAATGTGTATGTAACCGAGCTTTCCGTTGCTTGCTTTGTGCACGATTTCACGATTAGTTTCGACCCAAGTTCTGTAACGCAAATAGCGCTCCGAAGTCATTGCTTTTACGGTGACTGTGCGGTTCGTCATTCCGTTTCTGATGCCCAGTTGTATGTATTGCCCGCCGGCTTTCAGCAGTAATTCATCAACGCTTAAGTTCTTACTGACGCGTTTCCCGTTCACTGTTAAAATTAAATCTCCTTCTTCGATGCCGATTCCAGGCTCTGCTAAGGGTGAATTCGCATCGGGATCCCAGGAGTCGCCTCTGAGAATTTTGGAAATCCTGTAGCCGCTGTTCTTTTCGTCCCAAACAAGATCGCAACCAAGAAAACCCTTGTAATACGGGCGAGGCGACGGCCGGTCTCCGCCGAACTCGTAGGCATGCGAGGTTCCTAATTCTCCTTGCATTTCCCAAATCAAATCGGACAGTTCAGAGCGCGTTCGAACTTTCGGCAGGACCAGAGCATATCGTTCATGTACCAGGTTCCAGTCCACGTCAGACATTTTCTCGTCCCAAAAATGTTCTTGCTGCAGCCGCCATGCTTCGCGATACATCTGAGCCCATTCTTTGCGCGGTTCGACCAGTAGGTTGCAGCGGCTCAAGTCAAACATGCCTGTTGCACGTGAGAGGGTTTGCTCATTCAGATCGACAGGCTTATCTAGCGGCTGTGTTGCATCTAACACTTTGAATTTGTCTTTCAGTCGAGCCACAATAGTTTTGCGATCTGCTCCGATGAAATAGCTGTTCAGCGCGTTGACTAAAACTCCTTCTTTCTTCTCAATAAAATCGTAGGCTATTAGCGAATATGTTGTCTCTTCCCCGTGCCAACTGAATTCCCTCGGAATGCCTTTGAGCTGGGCTGCAAGAAAGATGATGCGGTCACTGCTTGCTTTCAAGTTACCGTATAGACCTTCTTCAACTGGAATTGAAAGGATGCGATCGTGTATTCCATCGAAGTCTATTTGAACTTGGCAAACCTTCTCTTCACTCTTCTCGCCTGGCTTCTCTGTATCCGAGGCTGTAGGTTTTTCGTCGGCTTGGCTCAGGTAAGGTTTCTCATTTGGCGCCAGCGGCGACGCTGTGGCTTTGCTCAGAATTATTGCGTATGGACGAACGGAGCGGGGAAAGCTCAATTCGAATTGCATCGAATCGTAGATCGGCTTAAACTCACGATTTGAGAGGAAGTAGAGATACTTACCGGATGGATCAAAGCACGGATCGTAATCTATGCGAATCGGTCGAGTTGCTTCGTGAGTCTTGCCGGAATCAGCATCAGCAATTTTTATGATGCTGAGGTTTGTATACTGCGGGAAGCATGCGTAAGCTAGCCAACGGCTGTCTGGCGACCAGCTCAGACCTGAAATACGTTCTGCGTTGCTTCGATCGATTATTGTGATCTTTTTTGATTTCATGTCGAGCATAGCTAGCTCGAATCTGTGATTGCTGAATGCTATTCGTGTTCCGTCTGGCGAAACAGACAACTCGACAATCCTTCCTATTTCAGCGTCCGTGAGGTATTGTGCTGGTGATAAGGGATCGGCCGCGTCGTGTAAAACGATTCGCTCGAAGGCTCCTGAATCACTAATCGCAATGAACTTTTCACCTTCATGCAGCCAATTGATTTCGCGATAACGCACTTCGCTGCCTGGGCTATGCTGAACACAAGCGCCTTCAAAGAAAGGCATACTGAATGCTTGCCCACGAGTTGTGAATGCTATCTTATTTCCGGCTGGACTGATGGACAGATCCTCAATGTGATCTGCGGCGTTGCTGAATTTTCTCGCCGAGTGCTGCTCCTGGCTTGGTGTCTGAATGTCTATTTGTGTGGTTTCGTTTGTTTTGCAGTCAAGTATGAACAAATTACCTGCGGCACCGTATATGATGCGCACGCCGTCAGTCGATGGAAATCGGACAAAGTATTCGCTGTGTTGGGTGTGACGTACCAGGTCGCTTTCATCGAGTTTTGATGAGTAGATATTTCCGATGCCTTCGTGATCGCTTAAGAAGTAGGCTCGATCGTTGATGAGCATCGGAGAAACAATATTGCCATTTAAGTTATGGAAGCGGCTGAACTGTCCCTTTCCGTCTCTGTCAATCCACAGCCGTCCCGCCTTTCCGCCGCGGTAACGCTTCCACATCGCCGGGTCGAGATTATTCCGACCAATGACCTTGCGACCTTTTTGGTCGATTGTGAAATACAGCGCGTGACCGAGATTCAGCGGCTGAATTTCTCCAGATAGTGCGTCGACTGAAAGTATTTCAGCGTGGCGGAAAAATGGCGTGCGAGCATCACAGCTTATCAAAACGTTTTTTTTGTCCAGGCTCCAACAAAGAACGAATGTTTGTTCTCCTCCGAGGTAAGTTAATCGTTTCAGTGCAGAGCCGTCTGCGTTCACTACAAAGAGTTCGGGATGACCCTCTTCCAGGCAGATGAATGCAATTTGCTTTCCGTCAGGTGAAAAACGTGGATACAAGCACTCGCCCTGTCCCTTGGTTAGCCGACGTGCAATTCCACCGCTAGATTCCACTGACCAGAGGTCGTCGTCGCACACAAAAACTACCTGGTTCTTGTGAATCGTTGGTTGACGGTAATAGCCGGTTTGAGACATAGCTCCCCCCAGAGTGCTTTGCGGCGGCGAACCTCCGCATCTGTTAAGTAATGTTGGGCTCAAAATAGCATTCGTGCGCAATTTGTTCATTAAAACAAGGCGTTTTTGAAGAAGCTGAAGAATACGATTTAATCAGGTTGCACATACCGTACAAAAATGTTCCCTGTGGCTTTATGGCAACGCCCTTGCCGATTCCTTATAGATCTGTAGAAAGCCTCATGCGGTAGCTTTTCCGGAAGCCTAATAGTCTAGAAATATCACCCTATAACACGCGAGTTCGAGTCCCAAGAATGAAGAGACTGATTGTTTTGCTGCCCAGATTTTTTGTTGCAATGCTTTTGATTAGTGCTACTTGTCAAAGCGCGTTTGCTGTCGGGGTGGTATCTCCGCCTGTGGTCGGCGCCTTCGTCAGTTCCGCATTTGGAGCGCGTGTTCATCCGACAACCGGAGCGACGGACTTCCATGCTGGAGTTGATTACGCTGCGCCCATGAACGCTCCCGTCAAGGCTATTGCGGCAGGAAGAGTAACACGCGCCAGCTGGAAAGGGCTCTTAGGTAATACAGTCGAGATAACGCACCCGAATGGTGATCTCTCCATGTATGGGCATTTAAACAAGATGATGGTTCGAGTTGGTCAAAATGTCAGCACCAAAACTGTTATTGGGTTGGTGGGTTCAACCGGTCGATCCACGGGGCCGCACTTGCATCTGACCATTAAGCGGCGTGGCGGCTATTTGGATCCGATTGCTTATTTGGGCAATCCGGTTAATTCGAGGAGCATTGCAATCGCATCCCGCCGTTCAGGTAACTCTAAGAATGTGTTAGTCGCTAGCAGTTCTGCGGGCAAGAAGAGCACCGCCTCGAAGAAGAGCGCCGGCGCCGTCAGCTTGATTGCGAAAGCGCCAGCGATTAAGGCTCCACCAAAACCGAGCGCCACTGAGCTTGCAAGCGCAAAATCTGCTTATGAAAAATTGGCCAAGGAAGCTGACATATTCAAAGCCTTGTTCGAAGAGGGAGCGATCAGCAAGAACGACGCTGAACAGAAACAACTCGCAGCCCATACGGCGCTTAAGCACTGGGAATCTCTACGTAGCTAGGACAACTCTTCTTCAATTATCAATGGGCAGCGCGCTATTGTGGTAGTGTTTGTGTTGCCCATTGATTTGAGTGACCAGATACGGCTTTATAAACCCTACTGTTGGCGGAAGCCCTTCGAAAGGGCTTTGACTTGTTCGGCTCTGCTGTTGCTGCGTCTATCGATGTTTGGATATTCAATATATGGACGCATCTTTTTGTCCAGTTGCATTGTAGTCGGCAGGTTGTGGTCCGTAGTTATGATGCCAACGGATCGATAGAGTTTCTCCGCTTTCTGAAAATTGATTTCCGATGTCGTCGAGTTTGAAGTCAGCATGGCGTAATTCCAGTAAGAAGTAGCTAGACTTATTTTGTTTGCTTCGGAAATTGCTTTTAGTTCTTTGAGGTGGATAGCAGCAGTAATCGTCTTGGTTGCGTCGGCAACCTTTCCTTCGGCGAAGTAAATGAGGGCAAGGTCATTGAGATCTTCGGCTACTGCGGCACTGGCATTCGAATCTTCTGAAGAACTTGTCCGATCTCGACTCAATGCATCAAGTTGTTCTTCCTCGGCCAATTCAAGTTGAGCGGGATCTTCTTGTTTCGCGTGAAACATTGCTAGTCGATTGAGCGTTCTCGCGATCAGAGCCTCATTGGGCGGGTTGGATTTCTTCCAGATATTAATTGCTTTATTGTAGTAGTCTGCGGCCTGTGGGCTGTTCTTTGCGTCATATACCTTGCCGATGTTGTCGTATGTCCATGCCAGAGTTGGGCTGTCTATATCGAGCGTCTTTTCTTGAAGTGACTTCGCTTTGTTGTAGTAAAGCAAGGCTTCGTCCCATTTTTGCTGGCAGCGCAAATTCTCTGCCAGAATGTAGTATGCGAAAGCTTGTCTGTTTTGATCTGCGGAAAAGAAAAGCTCGGTGAGTTGCATAATCGGCCTGCAATAGTTTTCTGATTCGGCATAATTGCCTCCAACCCATGCAGACCACGCTCGGTTGTGCAAATAGTCCGTCAAGTAATTTGCAACTCCGAATCCTGCGATGATTGGTACTGCATGTAGTGCTAGCCAGGTCGCAGATAGGATCTTGCCGGATTGAATTCCCTTTCCTTTTGGGCGTTGCAATACTATTGCGGGAAGATTGTCTGTTACGGTTTGAACCTTTTGAGCTTGAAGCGAGGAGCAGAGTGTATTGATGAATGGGTCTTGCTTGCTACGTGCTGTCTTTCTGATCATGAAAAATGCACCGAGCCAAAACAGTGCGGGGATGATCACCAGGAACAGGAATGCCCACGAGAAACCGAATACATCCATGTTTTGTAAATACGCTGGAACGAGCGCAGCAAACGCACCGATAATCAGACATCCGGTTATGGTCAAGAACGTTTTGCTGGAGCGAGACATTTGGAACTTTAGATTGACCGTCGCGCCGTCGCTTCCTTCGCTTATGCTCCCAATGCTTTGTATGCTGAAAAAACCTGCATGCGCTGGAGCCAGTTCGAATGATTGATTCGCCACCCAGCCGGTTAGTGGCTTTGTGTCTGTCGCGTTGTCACTTGTGAATTGATTTAAGTAACTAGCGCAATCTGCCGCTTTTAGTTTCGTTTTAAGCTGTATGGTCTTTTCCACGATACAACTCGTTTGTTGGGGTACACACCCAGTATATGCCGCGGGCTGTGCTCGGGGAAACCGTAAATGAGTCAAAAGTCGGTTAGGCGAGTGTTAAACCGATTGGTATTAATCGGGTGGCAAGGTCCTCTGTTCGAGCGGATCCGCAAAACGTATGGAGCGCGGGCATCTTGCCCGCCTATATGCAAATTCTACTATCTACGCCATGGCTTTAGGGAGACTCTAGCTCTTGCACTGCGAATGCTTAGCTGCAACGCGCTTCGCGCTTATGGGCGGACGGGCCGTCCGCGCTCCATACTTAGCTGCAAAATCGGTAACCCGGGGCTTCGCGCATTGGCGCTTGCGCAAAAAAACCAAGGGAATGAATTACTTGCGAGTGAGGCGCATTATGATCTGGTGATGTTTTGGATGGGATCGTAACAACGTTTCCCAATTTCCTTTTATCCAGTCGGACATTTCGAATGATGGGGAGACTGTACATCCCAGCAAAGCAAAGTTTCCACCTGGGCGCACGTATGACGCTTGCCAGGTTCCGCGCAGAACGGTGTGTTGCAGCTTCTGCCCGGCAGCAAGATCGTTGCCCAAAATAGTCGTCGTGCACTCGCCGTTTGGATGCAACTCGATGAGTTCTATCGGGTCGCCCATGTAGAAGTGGTATGTCTCGTCCGACAGTAAACTGTGAAATTCTGAGAAAGTGTCTTTGGTAAGTAAGTAGTAAATTGCTGATCCGAATGTGTGATCACTTTGATAACGTTCAGGCAGGTGTGACTGCGGGAGAAGCTCATTGGAATAGTAGTTTCTCTGGAAGTAACCGCCTTCGAATGTCAGTGGTTCCAGTCGAAGCAATTCAATCAGTTCTTCCGCAGTCAATCTGTTTCTCCTTACCTGAGAATTCTATTTGAGACGAACGCATCAGTAATATCGTTAGTTCGATCCCGGGAGCGCCGGTATCTGCCGGCTTCGATCTCTTGAGAGCGAGTGCTCTTTAGAGTTCGCTTCGATCCCGGGAACACCGGTATCTTGCCGGCTTCGATCTCTTAGGAGCGAGGGCTCTTTGGAGTTCGGTTCGATCCCGGGAGCGCCGGTATCTGCCGGCTTCGATCTCTTGAGAGCGGGGGCTCTTTGGAGCTCGGTTCGATCCCGGGAGCGCCGGCATCTTGCCGGCTTCTAAATCTCTTGCGAGCGATTGCTCGTGCAAAGATCTCGCTCCGAAATTATTGTCCCAACACATATGCAAAGATGAGTGGAGCAACAATGGAGGCGTCTGATTCTATCACGAAGCGCGGGGTCTGTGCATCCAGCTTACCCCATGTGATCTTCTCGTTGGGAACAGCGCCGCTATACGATCCATAAGAAGTTGTGCTGTCTGAGATCTGGCAGAAGTACCCCCAGTAACGGCATTTTTCTTGCAAGTCCTGGTGGATGAGGGGAACGACGCAAATTGGGAAGTCGCCTGCGATTCCGCCTCCAATTTGGAAGAATCCGATCGATTCGTCTTTGTTGTTCTCTTTGTACCAGTCGATCAGATGCGCCATTTGTTCCAGTCCGGATTTATAAATGTCGTAGCGCGAAAGATCTCCAGTGTATACGTGCGATACGAAAATATTTCCGAGTGTAGAATCTTCAAAACCTGGTGTGTAAATCGGAATGTTCTTTTCGGCCGCAGCGACTAACCAGGAATGTTTGGGGTCGATCTGATATGACTTGGCGATGCTTCCGCTGCGAATCAATTGATACATGAACTCGTAAGGGAAGTAGCGCTTGCCTTCCTTGTCTGCAGCTTTCCAGAGATCGAGAACTTGATGTTCAATTGCTCGGATGGCGGTATCTTCAGGAATGCAAGTGTCTGTGACGCGGTTCATGCCTTTCTTGCGCAATTCGACTTCTTCTTCCGGGGTCAATTGGCGATAGTGCGGAACGCGAATGTAGGAATCATGTGCAACCAGATTGAAGATATCTTCTTCAAGGTTGGCACCTGTGCAACAGATTGCATGAACTTTGTCCTGGCGGATCATTTCAGCAAGTGAGAGTCCAAGCTCAGCAGTGCTCATTGCACCTGCAATCGACATGAACATTTTGCCGCCTTTTTCAAGGTGAGCATTGTACGCCTCGGCTGCATCAACGACCACCGCTGCATTGAAATGACGAAAGTGATGCTTGATGAAATCCTTGACTGTTGATGTCGTTTTAGTTTGGGTATTCGTCGCCATTCCTCTTCTACTCCTTCATGAATCGAGAGACAAACCAGGCTTCTCCCGAAAACGGGATCGAAATGATAGCGGAATTTGCCTGTCGCTGCGGATTTTGGAGGATTTTTTGCGTAGATCTTTACGAAACAAGATATGCCCCTGCCCGGTCTTGGCAATAAAAGGACATAGCCATCCGCTCCGGTCCTCACTATACATTTCGATCGTGAACGAATGCGCGCGGGGCACCGGACGTCTTTGCGCGTGTCTGCTCCTCTAACCTCACAAATAATTTGATGTTGTGTGCTTGTGATGGGGCCAGTGTAGGCATGATTAAGCTGAACAGTTCTCTTAGTGAACATCGAGTCTGGGGGAGTCATTTTGCGTTTAATGTAAAATGCGAACTTGCGCTAGCTGTTAACGGGCTCTGTCAAAATAGTAGACGGCAGATCGAGGCGTTCGGTCGATTAAGATCAAAGGCGATCCGCTTTATTCGATGCCGGGAGCGACGGCATCTTGCCGGCTTCTATCGTTTTTGTTGTTAGCAGCTGCGTTAGCTTCCGCGATAGGTTGAAAAACCGAATGGGCTCAAAAGAAGTGGAACATGGTAGTGTTCGCCTGGAGCTTTGATGTCGAAAACCACTTCGACATACGGATAGAAACCTTGCACATTGGTCTCTGAAAAATATGTGCCGGTTTCAAATCTCATGCGGTAGCGGCCGGCTTCCAGTGGCTTGTCGGACGGCAGGAGATCCATGATCCTGCCATCGTTATTTGTGCTGCCTTTTGAAAGCACTTCAAATTGTCCATTGCGATCAATTTCGATACTTACAGGAACACCAGCTGCTGGACAACCACGGGCGGTGTCAAGGATGTGTGTCGTGATAGGGCTTACTGGCATATCCTCTCCAATCTCAATCGGGTAATCTTGCTTTGTTCTTCGGCAGCAATCTTAATCTCGTCAGCGTCGTTATTAGGCAATCGTGATTGCAGCAAAGACAGCATCTCTTCCGGGCTCTTACCTGTTGCGCAGACAATGAATATGTAGCCGAATTTGTCTTCGTATTCTTTGTTTCCTTTAGCAAGTGCCTGCAGCGTTTCTTCTCGTGCTGCGTTTACGCTTGCCTGCTCGCTGGCCGCAAGGTCTGCTGTCCCTGCGAATTTTTTCTTGAGACTGTCGAGATCGCCGATCTTCGGATGGTGCGAGAATGCCTCTAGCCAATCCTTCCGATCGAGCTGCCACCATATTTCTTTAGCGCTCTCGAAGATGCTATCTATCGAGGGGAATGGGCGTTTGGCGAGCATGCGCGTCACCCATTCCTTCGATCCGCAACAACGATTGAAAGCTTCAGCTGCCTCGTGTGCAGTTAGCTTGTTAATGTGCAGCTCCACTTTTCACTTCTTCCCTTTTTCCGGTAGGTGAACCTTCGGTTTTGTGTAGCGTGCCCATCAAGCGAAGTCTGCTGACACCGCCATCTGGAGCAATTGAGAGACGTACATGGGTCCACGGACCCTGCTTGTCGCTTTCGGTGTCGTAATAATGTCTGTTGTGCGCTTGCAATTTTGTTTGAGGCAGAATTGGTTTCCAGTCATATTGGTTCCAGTTCAGTACTGTGATTTCCTCACCTGGTGCGTAGACACCTTCGAGCCAGAATGAATCGGGATAGTTCCCTTTGAAGAAGTTGGTGTCAACTTCCACTTTTTTCAAATTGCCTGCATGTCCAAGTTGAACGATTGTCCAATCATGTCCGGGTCCGCGTCTGCGTTTTGTTTCCCATCCATCGCCCATGTTTGCTGATCTGCCGGGCATGATCAGGTTGTCTTTGTTGCCGAAGAACATGTCGCTTGCGCAACTGACTTTGCCACCATTTTCAATGGCAGCCAGATCGAGAACGTCATCTTTGCCGAACTTAGCGAAATCGGGTCTGGCTTCACCGTGGACGCGGAATCGAGCCACTCCGCCATCTGGATAGATGTTCAGGCGAAGGTGTGTCCAGCGCTCTTTGCTCGCCACTGCGAAAATGTTTTGCGATCCCGGTTTGAGTGGCACTTTCGAGAGGATTTCAGTCCACTGTGTTGAATCTTTCAAAAGTTCTTGAACGGACATCTCGCCGCTGGCGTTGAGTGCATCGACGGAAGCATAGGCTGGATTATTTCCGAGGAAATGATTTGTATCGATGTCTAGTCCATGAATCGCACCCGGAATGCCCAGTTGCAATATGCACCAGTCGTAGCCGGGGACGCGCTTCCGGCGGGTTTCCCAGCCATCCATCCACTTCCCTTGCTCTGTATATTTGTCCGCGATGAAAACTCCGCGACCAGGCTTGATCAAGTTTTCTTTTTCAGCAAAGAACTCATCGTTTGCATGTAAAACCTTTCCACCGACTCTTTCGGCAGCGAGGTCTGTTGTGCCGGTAAAGGCGGCGGCATCAAGCAAAGCATTTCTATCCATTAGGCTTTCATCTCCACACGTTTATGCAGTATTTGTTCTCCAGTTGAAACGGCCGTGAGTTTTCCGTCCTCGTGTACGAGGCGGCCTCTGACGTATGTTTTTCGAACTACGCCCTTAAGTTGCTTTCCTTCGTAAGGCGTGACTTTGTGCTTGTGTTGAATGATGTCCTTGTTAATCTGGAAGTCGGCATCGGGATCAAACACAACCAGATCGGCGTCAAACCCTTCGGCGATTTTTCCTTTCTTCTTGCCGAGTCCAAGGAAGCGGGCTGGTCTGACGCTCATCCAATCAATCAGTTCTTCCAGTTCGAATCCTCGCTCGCGGGCTTGTGTCCAAATGACGGGCAAGCCGAATTGCAGAGATGAAATTCCACCCCAGGCTTTCTTCAAATCACCTTCTGAAAGGAATTTTTTGTCCGGCACGCACGGCGAGTGATCTGAAACCACAAAGTCGATGAGTCCAGCGCTAAGCCCCTTCCATAGCTTTTCGCGGTTCTCGGATTCACGAATCGGTGGAGCACACTTGTAGCGTGGATCGCCGTCTGGAATTTTCTCTGCTTCAAAACTCAGGTAGTGAGGACAGGTTTCAACCGTGAAGGGCAGTCCGTCTTTCTTCGCTACGGATATTGCAGAAAGTGCATCAGAAGATGAGAGGTGAACGATATGCACTGGGCAGGAAAACTCACGGCAGAGGCGAATCATCATGTCGATTGCGTCGTTTTCCCAGCGTCTTGGCCTGGATTCCAGGAATGACTTGTAGGATTTCTCGTTGGTCCATTCTGCTTCCTCGTGGTGATTGCAATCGAGTTCGGCATGCACTAGCAGTGGGATGTTGCGCTTCGCCAAGATTGGCATTGCTTTGCGCAAGTCTTCTTCAGTCGCATTTGGAAACTCGTCGATGCCGGAGTGGATCAGGAAGCATTTGAAGCCTGCAACCCCCATGTCGATCATTTCTTCCAGCTCGCCTTCATTACCTGGAATAACGCCCCCGTAGAATGCGCAATCCACCCAGAGCTTATCTTGTGTTTCAGGCAGTTTTATTTTCAGTGCCTTTACTGTAGTGGTGACAGGGTCGCAGTTTAGCGGCATATCGGCGATAGTTGTGATTCCGCCAGCTGCCGCTGCTTTAGTCGCCGTTTCGAATCCTTCCCATTCAGTTCTGCCCGGTTCGTTTACGTGAACGTGACTGTCGATGATGCCTGGGATGATGCAATATTTGCTGAGATCTTCGACTGGGCAGTCAGGATGGGCGAGCTCCGGCGAGATGATGTCAGTGATCTTACCGTCCTTAATTATTACGACTGCTTCCTTTACACCATCTGGTGTGTAGACCTTCTTGCTGTAAAGTCCGAAGCCATGGTTTTGATTCGTCACGTTTAAAACTCCCTCAAATCGAATTCTTCAAGCGACTGGTAGAACGCCTCAGCGTCCTCTAGATAAAGCTGTTTCGTGATTCCATTAACTAGTTTCTGAATGCTGTATTTCATTCCAGAGATGCTGGCGCCACCAAATCCGATGCTCACAAGTCCGCCGAAGGTGAAGTTAAATATGGAGGCGAGGTATGGTGCTTCACCGGGATTCTTTTCTGTGAATTCGCAGTGTGAGCCAAGATATGGGTGTCTCAGCATGTCGTCGTTGCGTTCGTTCTCGGGCGGTGTGAAACGATCTTTCCAGAGCGCGATCTTGTCGACGACGTTTTCCAGCTCCGGTCTGAGTGATAGATCCGTAACGCAACCAGTGCCGACAATTATGTAGTCGACATTGAATTCACCAGTGTTGCTGAGGATCTTCACATGACCATTTTCTTGCTCGATGTCGTTCCACTTGTTATTGCCGTGCAGCAAAAAGTTCGGATTGCGTGTGGCGCGCGCGAATGTGTCTGTCGGCGGAAGCTGCCCCATCTTCAGGATTTGACGGATGAAACGCCACTTCATCTTGTCGGGAAGATCCGAGTGATGCTTCAGAAAACCAACGAATTCTGCCCAACGATACGCGTTGATGTTCGGCAGATCGCCACGGCGATAAAAAAGATGTACTTGTTTGGCGCCGGTTTCCAGCGCGACTGAGGCATTGTCAAAGGCAGAAGCGCCCGCTCCCAGAACGGCTATCACTTTTCCTTTCAATTGTTCAAAATCGATTTCATCGCGTGTATGCGCGTAGTGTTTGCGAGTGATTTTGTCAGTGATCATTGCTGGTACATCCCAGCGTCCGCTACCATCGATTCCGGTTGCAAGAACAACCTTGCGCGCGAGCGCAACTTCCGTGGTGTTGAGTACCAGATCCGTGAGCGGAATTGAGAAGCATTTCTCGGTTTCATTCCATTCGATTGCGCCTGCTCTTGTCAGATTGCGGACTGGAATGCCCAAAAGCTGTCTGTACCAGCGCAAATATTCCGCCCAATGCTCTTTCGGAATGAGCCCCATTTTGTCCCATTCATCTTTGCCGAACAAAGCTTCGTACCATGCCCGCGGGGTCAGGTTTGGTAGGCCGAGATCCGGTCCTGTCAAATGTTTTGGTGTTCGAAGTGTGTGCATGCGGGCGAAGTTCAGCCAGGGGCCTTCGCGCCCTTCCGGATTTTCATCGATAACGAGAATGTTTTTGACCTTTTCGCGCATCAATCCGAAGGCGCTAGCCAGTCCACCCTGCCCGCCACCAATAATTATTACATCAAGGATCTTCTGCCCCTTTGAGCTCTCTCTTGAGAGCACCCAGTCCCGAGCTGGATAATTGAGGAGATCGAGATCTCTTTTGATGGCGTTTTCCAGGGCTTGTAGAGCCTGAAGGTTTCTAGTTTCTGCGATGTGGACGGAGCTGCTCATCGACTGGAGAACCTCATGCACGCCACAGTCAAGACTCCCACCTGGGAGTCCGTTTTTCCGGTGAAACTGTCGCGAAAATCACAAGAATTGTCGCATATCAAGAAGCGATCGTTTATATATTGAATAGCGCCTTACTGAATTCTCATCCTCTTGGATGGAATTCTTCCGGCGCCGACGTGCCGAGTCTGTTCTGAACTATTGTTCTGGTGTGACCTTGCGTGCAAAGTGGTGTGCGGATCTGGTGTACCACTTTGATGCGCCGAACCTTGTGTGCCAACCTGACGCGCCTTGCCGGATCTAGGGGCGATGCCATGCGTCCGCCCGCTACCGCAATTTCTAAATTGATTGCGCCCGCTGCCGCCGATCACCTTGGGGGCTTTATAGACTGCGTGCCCTAAGAAGGCGTCCCAAACGCTTACCATAACTGCATCGGCAGGAATTACATCCAAATGGCAAGGGCGGCGCTCTCTTCGCCGCCCTCTGTCCACCATCCCCATGATGATGATTTGGGTAATGTAACCTGATAGATGTCTTTTCGAGTTGATGCTGGGAACGCCGGCATCCTACCGGCTTCTAAACTCTTTTGAGCTTGAACTGTTTGATGAAGTTTGTCTCTTCATTTTGTTCGGTCGATTATCTTGCGATTGCATAGATAATTGGTTTGTACTTCGTGTCCTTCTTGGAAATAACAGATCCTATTGTCTTGGACATGTTGTTTGATTTAGCAGGCTGGGAAGATCTACTGACCGAGGCTTTGTTTCCTTGTTTCTTGGTGAAAGCTCTGGCTAGCAGTGCTCGCTCGTTGTGCCATGACTGCCATTTGTTTGAGTAGTAGCGATTCTGTTGGTCTACGAGGTTGTTCTCTAGACGGGCAAGAACGCCGGCAGCTTCGCTTGCTTTGCCCTCTGACAGGAGTTGTTTTGACGCATTAAGTTGCGATTGAAATGGTGCAACGCCGACTCCCATTTCGCCGAACTTGGAAATCGCTTCTTGCAGTCGAACTTGTTTGGTCTGGCAGTCTTTGTGTATATCGGATGAAATGTTCTGAGGCGCTATGCTCGCCTCCACTGAAGGAACATCGAGTGGCGCTTCTGGAGCGCTTAGCGCAGGGGTGTTGCTGGAGATCATCATGCTACATAAAAGCACGGAACTAAGGATGGATGAAAAAGCACGCATAAACAGGTCCTCTAAATGGGCTTAAAAAGCCAAATTTCAACGTCATAAATTCATGCCAAAACACGCAAGCTCACTGCTTGCGAAAAACGCATGGCCAGTATAGGGAGTAAAGGAGATTTGCTTAGCAGTGCCGGGAAACAATGTGCACTGCTAAGCAAATTTGGACATGGACATTAGTAAGCGGTCATTGGTCAATGGTCAAATTGAGTAAATGTTATTCAATCGGTCAAAATTGAGTAATGGTCAAAAACGGTGTGTAATCTCGGATTTTTACCTCCTTGCTTATAGACTAGTACAAACTATTCCAACACGGAAATTGGAAAGTAAAGCGATGGTGAAGCCGCCATGTATGAAGCGGTCCTTTGCATAGAACAGTTTTGAGCGGTTTTGGTCGGAACCAGTCATGCTAAGGAGCACGTGACAGGTAGGTGGCACTCGGTAGGTAGGATTCTCGTGGTAGGTAGGATTCTCGTGGTAGGTTGGATTCTCGTGATAGGAAGGAGCACGTGATAGGAAGGAGCTCGAACGTCATAGTATGGAGATTTCCTGTTGTCTGTCAATGGGTTCAAGAAATTTTCCATTTTTTATTCCATGGAAAAAATGGCA
>JAIEQI010000074.1 GCA_019747875.1 Candidatus Obscuribacterales bacterium | reverse complement strand
CGGCTTCGCTGTTTTCGGTTCGATCCCGGGAGCGCCGGCATCCTGCCGGCTTCGCTGTTTTCGGTTCGATCCCGGGATCGCCGGCATCCTGCCGGCTTCGCTGTTTTCGGTTCGATCCCGGGAGCGCCGGCATCCTGCCGGCTTCGCTGTTTTCGGTTCGATCCCGGGAGCGCCGGCATCCTGCCGGCTTCGCTGTTTTCGGTTCGATCCCGGGATCGCCGGCATCCTGCCGGCTTCGCTGTTTTCGGTTCGATCCCGGGAGCGCCGGCATCCTGCCGGCTTCTAACTTAGTGCGGCTGTCCAGCTGGTGTTCCAGCGGTCTGGGTTGAAGTTGAGCTTGAGGCTGTTCCCGCTGGTTTCGCCCCAGCGCTTTGGTTCTCCGCCACTTTTCCGGCAGCACTTTGCGTTCCAGTAGCTTTGGTGTAATACTCTTGAATCCTGGTCTTGATGCGCGCCGGATGCATCGCGGCGAACTTCGGCTTAAATGCATCAAGCTTCGGTTTCATAGCATCCAGCCTTGGTTTCATAGCATTCAACTTCGGTTTCATCGCTTCGAGTTTCGGCTTAATCGCGTCCATCGTTGGCTTGACAGCGAGTTTAGGCTTTAGCGCCTCCAGCTTGGGCCTCAAACTAGCCATCGGACCCGGCGGAGGCGAAGGTGCCGCAGCAATCTCCGCAGCTTTGACCAACTGTTCATCAATTCTCTTGTCGAGTTCGCTCAAATCCTCAGCCGTAGCCTTCAGTTCATCCTCACTCAGCTGCTTCCTCTTCAGAGACGAGCCAGCCGCCGTAATTTCGAAATTTAACGCTTCGGCATCTTTCGAGGTAAGTATGCCATCGGATTCAGCCTTGCTTACCTTTTGAATGATGACAGCGCGACGAGCACGCAATCCATCTATATTGGTGCGGGATTGTTCTTTTGAGAGTACAAGCTGCTCAAAGCGATCATTCAATGCGTTCAGCTGCTTCGCAACTAAGGCGCGCGATTCATAGCTCAACTTACCGTTTGCATCGCGACTGCTTTCCTCTCGATCAGTGATCGTCTTCAGGTCATTACAGAGGTCTTGAACCTGTGCGCTAGTGAGCCATTTATGGTCCAGCGCGTACTGAAAGCGGTTCATTATCTGATTTCGGCTAGCGCTGATGCCCATGCCAGGCATCGCAAGCTCGTTCTGCAAAGTATGCTCAATCGGGGAACGCGCATCGCTGAACGTGTTCATGATTTGAGTTCGCTGAGCAGCGCACGGAAGGGCTACAAAAGCCAATCCGGCAAACAAAGACAACGATAAAAGAGCTGCTTTCATGAACTGCGTGCAATCTCAACGATTTAGAGTGCCCCTTATCGTACATGACAACGCCTACAAGTTTGTTTGACGCAGTTAATGAGCGTGCATTAATCAAGATCAGCGACTAAGACAAAAGCCCCAACCGAATAAATGGACCGAAACAACTTCCAAATCTTTCAGATTTCAGAAATTCCGAGGGATGGGTTCGAACCACCATTCCAACGTTCAAAGCGTCGTGTCCTACCATTAGACGACCTCGGATTAAAATATGGGTGGGAGGTGCTGCCCCTCCGGCCTCCTGCTCCCAAGGCAGGCGCTCTCCTGTTGAGCTACACCCATAAATGGGGAAGAGAACGAGAATTGAACTCGCGCCTCCGGCTTCACAAACCAGCGTCCTGACCTCTAGACGATCTCTTCCGTTTTTTACAGCGCACTATATTTGGTGCCTATGGACTAATCAACCATGAGCTGACTACTCTCAAAGAAATTGAGAGAGATGATTATCTTCATGACCGAACACTCCCAGACACATCTAAATGTGTGCGCCGAATAGAGTGCGCAGCAATGCAAATTTGGATCGTGTGAAGCTACCCGCTATCGCTGGTGATCAAGAATGCATCGCGCTATATGAGCAGAAGCACTTACGATTGACGGAAGGTCGCAACTGGTCGCTCGATGGCTAACGCCCTACGGGCAAACCAATTACGACTTGCAAGCCACGCGCGATTCACAATCAAGACAGAATTCAGAGCTGTGACTGCACGCGCCATACCAGCGCCTGAATGCCAGCGAAGAAGGATGCGCGAGTATCCACAACGGAAACAACTCATGTAGCGCGCTGCGTCACACAAGGATTCGCTTATATCGAAAAATGCCTTTGCGATTCTAGCTAACTTGAAATTTATCGACAAGAACAATTTGAGCAACATGATTAATCTCCGGTTGAAGTGCGACATCAAACACCAGCTGCGGTTGCGGCTGTTGCGGGTGCTGATGTGGCTGGAGATTAACTGCGAACATGGTCTTAGTTCCAAATTTGTTAGCGACTTATGTAATTCATCCTATCGGTTTGCATAAACTGAGTCAAGATCGAAACTACGTAATTTGCAATAAATGACATGTATGAGAATCGAGATGAGCTTTAATTGTTCCGCGAGTGCTCGCAGGAACAGGCTTGCTACGCACGTCATAGGCGGACGGGACGTCGCCGCTCCATACTACGAATCTTCGAAGCTAGAAACTACTCGACTAATCAGGACTCTCTGATCGAGCGAAGTTCGGAAACTGTAGGGAAGCGGCCTACGCGATAGAGTTTTGGGTAGAAATCCATTTCGGCTAAGTCGGCACCCAGAATGCTCTGCACTTCGGTCCATGTACCTACAGCTCTCGTGTGCAAACCTTCAGTATCGACTTCGCAAAATGTGATCAGGTCCGTGCGAGGAATCAACACTGAATTCATATCGGGCACAGTACAATTTGATACCATCACATTTCCTGCTGGTGTTTCCTTTTCCAGCAACTCATATTGTGAAACATGCAAACCGTCCGTCAGAGAGACCCAATCAGTAGCAAACATCTTTTTCTGCTGCCCATAAATGTCTTGCAGCCACAAATGACGCAGCGCTTCAAATGCACGATATGTGCAGTGATTTTCAGGAATGTTGAAACGACTTAAAATTCCTTCCTTCCAAATGAAAGGTATTGGTGGCAAATAGCGTGACTCATTTTGATAAGCAATCGTGTATCGCTCAAGCAGAAGTTCAAGTCCGTGATTCTCATCCGTACCGGTCACCACAAGTTCACCGGCGTGAGGCAATCCGACTATTATTTCGCCGAACACAGGAAAGGACAACATCACATCTTCAAGTAGGACACGAGAGGCATCGGATCCATCTTCCCAGGACGAAACGTAGGCATAAGGGCGCGACTCATCCTGGTACACCATTGCATTGCACTTTGGAGCAGTCTTGTGTCGCATCGCCTCCACTGCATAATTCATACCTTCGATGAAGGACACTTCCCACGATTTCAGCTTGCCGTTGGTGATCAACGACCGGACATGAGGCATTTCATACGACAAGATCACACACACTTCGTCTGACAGATTGTAGTTTGGCAAAATCATGGAGCCATCAGATTTGTCCGTCGAGACTGCAAGTTTCTCACTTACGTTCAACACCTCGACATACCACCTGTCCTTGATCAGTGGCATAAGATTCTTCTTTGCTTCCTCAAATGTTTCCGGCGTGCCTGTTGAAACTATAAGTTTCGAGAAATCGAAGAGAACCTTTTGTCGGCGCTCATCAGTTTCTGCCGCCAAATATTTCGTGAATAACTTATCAAGGCGAACGACAGCCTGGCGAGTGCCTCTTGCATCAAGAGCCTCGATGGTAAATTCCTCAGAATCGTAGACAAAGCTCCACTCTGCACGGCAGCTTTTCATTATCTCGATCAGCTGTGAAGCGAAGATTTCTTGTGGGTCCGCAGACATTCGCCGCGCCTCGACTTCTACTATCCTATTCTAGCAGTTAGGCTTCAGATTATCGAAAAAGCAAAATGGTAGGAATCGCCGATAATCTGCTATCTGCCGGTAAGTAGACTGCATCGGCCTGAACCGCGCTTGTCATTCACCCTTGGCAATCGAGAATCAGGGCAATTGACAAATTACGACGAAGTACGAAAATTGTTCAATGGATTTCTTGAACATAATTGCCACTCTCCGCAAATTTGGCAATTTTCTTGCTGGATTATTTCCCGTGCTCGCTGTGCTCGGAAACCGCGTCTTTGAGTTCCTAAAACTGAAAGAATTAAACGCCTACATTGAGAAGCAACGTGAGAAACCACCATTTTCAGCAATTGCTCCAATTATTGATCGATTCTTTTGGAAAGACTACGCAAAGGACCGTTTGGAAATAGCCACACTTGCACCGGAAATGGTACCAATACTAAAACTGGTGGCGCTCGTTTCAATATTCCTGGTTTTTCTGATGCCACTAAGCGCGGTGTTTCATTCAAACTTAGTCAAAATCACACTGGGAAATGGAACAGTTTCCTCAGCTCCCGCCTGGGCTGTTTGGTGCTGGGTTTTCATTTCTGCGTTTGCTTGGGCTTGTCTCACTGCTGGAGCGGCGATTTCCAACCGCTGGGCGCTGACAATAATTTCACTTGCCTGTATTTATTATCTCGGCACATGCGCGCTTTTTCTGCCCCGATCTTACTGGAATGTTTTTCTTAGCTTCACCGTTTTGCTAGGAATAATGATCTCCGCAAAAGTGTTAGCCATGTCCACTGTCAAAGAAAAAATAGGGGCTGTGATTGCCAGCGTAATCAGCGGAGCGCCAACTGGATTAGTAGTGACAGCGCTCACGCCCGTTCATCATTATGTCAAACCGTTCGTTCTCCAATGGGCTGGGATAATTGGCAGCACGGCTGGACGGATAAACAGCCTCAGGGGCTGCGTGTCTGATTTTTGTTCGCGTGACGTTCCCAAGGAAATTATGATTATCACGCTGAGTTCGCTAATTTACCTGGTCAGTTTGGTACTGCGAGGCGGACTCAGTCCGGTTGGTGAACAGCTCATTTCCTCCATCAAACTTTGGAATGGCTACATGTGGCCGATCTGGTATTACATTGGAGTCGGCATCATCTACAAACTATTGAAGAATGCACGAATCATCTCAAAGTCCGTGCAGGATTTAATGCCAAAACGGAGTTTTGTTCCGCTCGCATTAGTCGCACTAGCAGCAGGTCTGTTGATCTTCTGGAGCCCTGTCCTGGCACTTGCGTACTTCCCGCCGCACCCACTGGCTTCGGTGAGCGCCGCATTCATCCCAATCTACAAGTATTACCGGGCTGTCCTGAGTGATCCCACAAACATTTATTCCAGCGAATGGATGCGCTGGATACTTGCAGTTGATCTTTTTGTGATTATTTGGATGATCGCTAAGCGAAAACTCACCAATGATAATGTTGGTTCTCTATCTTACTTCACTCTGCTCAGCTGGTTCTTCATTGCAGAATACACATTTCAAATTTCGTCTTTCAGTCATGCGCCGAGACATTCGGAAGTACTGGTTACTTTATTTGCAGTTTGGCTAATGTGGCTTTTCCACACATCTATACTAGGAATATGCTCGGAGTCATCTCGCCTCTGGCCGGCGCAAGGGCGCCAATTACTCTACAGTGGATTTGTTTGTCTCTGTTTACTGGAGATCGCCGCAAGAACAAGCGTCCAAGATTACAATGTCAGCAACGAAATTTTCTTGATGATGTTTCGAGGAATCATCGATGTAGGAATTCCGTACTTCCTTTTCGTATTTGCAACGAGAAAATTGGATCAACTTCCTATTTCTACGCTGCGACTTTTTCAGGCATTTTGCCTCGGTGCAGTGTTCACATTTCCGATGAATATTCTGGACAAGTTCTCCCTGAGCGGAGGCACCATGAGCGGTCTCGCGGAACTATGGAAACAAGAAACCACGTTGTACAGCACGATAGGAGTTATAAGTACCAGCATTCCCCACCTTTCGCCCCAGTGGCTAATTTTACGAGGGATCCTGTTTGCATCAGCGCTTACTCTATTAACAGCATCTTTGCATTACGTAAGAAGTAAGCAATGGTTTTCGCGATCCCACAATTCCGATGAGAATACAGGCAAAACAAGCAACCCTCCGGGGACCTATGCGGCGCTCGTGTTCTTGTTAATCTCCTTTGCGGGCGGCTTTGCCTCATTCAGCAAAACAGCAGTTGATCTGCCGCTCCCTAACGATTGGAAGGTTTTGATATCGCCGTTCTCAATGAATGTGTATTTGGATTACTACTGGCTGGTTGCTTATCTATCGGCCTGGCTTTCAGCATTGGTTTTTCTCTTTATTTTTCCTCAAAAAGCTGCTGGACTTCAACGCAATCTTCGACTGCTGGCCGCCGTCGCCGCTGCAGCTCTCACCAATTTTGGTATTCTGTGGCTGTTCCCAGGACAGGAATATGAGCTTATCTCAGCTAATGTGCTTCCGCTAGTTAGTATGACCGGGATTGTCTTACTTCTATATCTTGGACTATTAATCTGGAATAAGGTCCAAGTGGATTTAGATGCATGCATTGAGCCAAAATCGGGATCAGCTGGTGACGGCGATGCAGTCCCAGCCGACGACGAACAAACGAGAGCAGAGAGTTCAGATTCTTCACAGCCGCACCCAAGTCCATTGTTTTCCCGACAGGAACTTAGCGCAATAGCTTTCTTCGTTTTTGCCGTTTTCACATTTGCAATCGGAAACGGGCTCCATGAGAGCAGGATGATTTCAAATGAACAACACGAAAATAGCGGAACGATAGTAATGCCAGCGCATTGGACTTCTATCAAAAATCCGGCAAATCCAAAAGACACAACAAACCATTTTGCTGCAATTGGAGAGACTGATCTAAAATCGTACATGGACACCGGACTATTGCCGGTGAACGAATTGTCGCTCAATACGACATTTGAAAAGCTTGCAGAAAAAATATCAAAAGAGAAACTACTTGCTGATTTCAGCCTTAAGAAGGTTGAAACATGGAGCAATCCGCAAGCAGAGGTGGTAACCGGGTATTTTACTTACTCTCAGTTGTTTGATGGGTCTCCAATTGCGATGACTGGTATCACTGCGTTAATCAGGAAGAAACAAACAGATAGTATTCAGTTTGTTACCATCTATTGTTTTCCAAGCGAGTTTCACAGACGAATCGCGGATCTCCGGAGGATTGTTGCGCATAACGCGCTGAGTTCGAAATGAGACCAAAAGTTGAGGCTGGCAGCATGCGATTCCACGATGGAAGTGGAGCGATATCTTGTGTTGGGTGAGCCCTGCCTGATCCTGAAAATGAGAACGCAGTTAGTGGGTGGTGTTTTCCGGTTTGTCGACACCGGCGGTTCTTGATGGACCTGGTTGGAGAGCAACTCGCAATTGTGGCAGCATTTTCTGTGCGGCTTCTTCGCCTGACTCGATTGCTCGCCTGAGCACGTCTCGCTCAAATGAATAGAGCTTGAAGTCATCTATATTTGGCTCGATCAGAACATCGGCGTCATTCATATTCTTAGACTCAATCTCGGCCATCATAATGCTCATGATGCGATCACTGAATTTGAGCAGGCTTCTAAAGTCGCTCGCCGGCTTTGACTCCAAACTCGAGTGCAACTTCACAGCGACGACAACTGGCGCACCAGATGCACGGGCAGCTTCGGTTGGTAGATTAGCTCGCATTCCTCCATCAACCATCGCCTTTCCATCCAACAAACATGGCTTATACACGTAGGGAATAGAAGCGCTCGCTCTCACCGCCTCACCAACATCACCGTGAGCAATCCATGTTGCTCTGGTATCCAGAATGTTAGTAGCAATTACAGCAAATGGAATCTTCATATCTTCCATTCGCTTAACCGAAGGAGGAATGTTATTGTTGATAAATTTAGAAATGCTCTTGCCACTATAAAGCCCTACCTGCGGCTTTCTCTGCAGTATCCGCAAAACGGTGTCGCGCGGAACAGACCATACCGCTTGCATTTTGATTGGAACCGGCATCAACGCTTTCCTGACCTTGCCGCTGAGCATCAGCCTTTCAATCTCAGCCACGGGAACTCCAGCACAATATAAGGATCCAATCACGGCGCCGATACTGCTTCCTGATACAAACGCGGGACGCAAACCTTCTCGCTCAAGAACTTTTAATACACCTATATGAGCAGCACCTCTGGCGCCACCACCAGCCAAAGTCAAGGCAAAACTCTTCTTGCCGTCTATCGCAGATGGTACCGAGTTTTCGATGATACCGTCGCCTTCTGGTGCAGCTGGCTGAGGTACGTCAACTCCAAACGGAATGGTGCCATTAGGTAGGCTCTGGGCCACATGATGACCACGATGCTTAGCCCAAGGCTTCCTTTCCAGGAATGAGAATCTTCGTTCGGTTTCAATTGCGCTAAGCCCAGGCTGGCTTGAATAGGTGACGGCAGCTGTCCTCGTTGAAGAATCACCAGGTTTTGCCGAGCTACCGCCAGTCGATTCAGAATCGCCAACACGCAGTGAAGCGACATTCTCAGGATTAATAATTGAACTACCCAGACTGTCCGCAAATGTACTTCGAAACCAAAAACTGGCACTGCCCAGTTTTATAGCTCCGCTGTTAAACACCGTCTCGGTAGTGTTCAACTCAGTTGCACTGGCAATAACATTTGATGAGAGCATCATTCCCGATGCAAGAATTACTAAGTAACCTTTCAAATTCCTCATGTGCACCTCTTCCATTATTGGCTCTGCACAATCTGTGCAATTCGCTTTAATCGTTGCAAATTGCTCGACAATGACTGCCTGACCATGCGATCAATTCGTTGAATGGTTTTTTCAGGGGATGCCTCGAATTCTGCCGTGTAGCCTATCAAATCAATTGGCTCAGCTGCTTCCATCCAGGCTATGCGATGTCCTTTTGCGGTAACATTTCCAAAGACTATTTGCTCCAGGCGATCCGTCAAGCGCCAGGCTTGATCAAGTGAGAATTTCCGCTCGTCAAGCGTACTGGCAATAATCAGCAACTGCTGTAACAAATCAAGTTCCGCTTCGCAGAATTTTCCTTTGTGCAAGCGATCCTCATTCAACTTGTCGCAAAAGTCACAGCCGTAAGCATGGTTCAAGGCGGCGCGCCCCCGCAATCCACTTCGAACACTGTAAAGTAAGACGTGTTCGTCCTCGTTTGGATTGATATCAATTAGCTGTGCATATTGTGCGATGGCTAATGCAGCCCGCTTGCAAATGTTCTGCAAACGATATTGAAGCGAAGAGTCTTGCATGTCGTGAATTGAATAGTAGCTCTCCAGATGCGAGACGACATCCAAAAGAATGCGAGTTATTCTAGGCTGTAACGCGTAATCGCGAGCTACCAATTCAAGCTTTCGCTCCATTTTCGCCAAACAATTCTGTAGACTTAAAATAGAATCGTCTTGCGCTTCGTAGTATATTGCAATCGGCAAAAGAAATACCGATCGCGGAGTTTCGAGCGCGGAAAGTATCTTCTGTGCCTCTAATATGTTTCTGATTCCATCAACTTTGAGCGGAAGTATCTCATCATCACGCCCGGTGACATCGCCCTCCGGAAACATGACTAGAGGATGGCGTCCTTCGACAATTAGAGAAACTGTCTTTTCTTTCGATTCAAAATCCTCAGGGTGCCCGCGCTTCACCGAGTAAGCACCACAGCGCTGCATGACGAACCCCCGAAATCCGCCATTCATGTCGAACAACTCCCGCGCTGACAAATAAAAGAATGGCTCACCGACAGCAGTCGACAGAGAAAACGCCGCAGTCGGATCATTCCGATCTGAGTGGTTCAACATTAAAACTGTACTTTGCCCGTTAAGTCTGCGAATTGCGTTAATGCAATTCGCGGAGGGACGCATAATCAATTTCTCCTGCGACAGATGCAGAGGCAGCATCAGCTTCGCAGCAGAGATAACTAACTTGTTATGAAGCGGAGGAATAAATTCTTGCATTAGGCTCGCGCTCATGGCGTCATGGGACCATTCATACTGTTTACGATGTCCGACGGAGTTCGACGGACGAACCAGCATGCTGGTTCCCGAATTCACATGCAGACTGATAGCTAGGAGCGCGCCAAAGACAGGCACTCAACCTGGAATGCGGCATCACAACAAATCTAACAGTTGTTCAACGACAGCTTGAATCCTGTTCGGTGCGCCTCGCTGCACAAAACAGTTCGCTTGTGCCGGATTTTTTTCTTCATGAAAAGTACCTTCAAGATCTCGATGAAGAGAATCAATCAATTCCGCATCAACAGCAGCTCACGACGGAAGAGGACTTCGAATATTTTCTCACAAGCTCAACGAAAAACATTCTTGCCTTAGCCAGCACTCATGCCAGCGATTACAATCAACGAGCCATTGGTGTTGAGGCGCTCATCCAAGATCGAACTATCGCCTAACGCTTTGTGTACAGTACGAGATGCAGTAAATCTCGCTCTCTCCACAGGATACAGTTTGGCGACGCCCGAGCACTTATTGCAAGCGATCATAAATGAGTGCAATGGTTATGCTGAACTTGCACTGGGAGTCTTCAACTTAGACGCAGCCGACCTGGATATGGCTTTGCGCCAAAGAATGGAAAATGATGCCAAATAACAGCGGCAGATAACATATCACAATCCGTCGAAATACTGATGTTGACAAGCGGAAAGCTTTGTAAAAGCCGGTTTAACGCGCCCACGCCCCGGGTACGTCAGGATTGAGGAGCGTGAATGCTAAAGAGCTTTATTCCGAGAGTATTGTGCGTATTGCTGGTTCTCCAGTTTCCCATCTGGGTGATATCAGATACGTTGTCGCCTTTTTTCAGCCAATTTATTTACGAATCAAATGCCTCAAAAGTAGCTGCAGAACTCACCAAAGACCGAAAAGTTACACAGAAAGAAGCTATAGACCTCGCGCACAGATACCATTTTAGCTGGATCCGTGTCACCGACCTGGCAAAACGCGTGCTTGCCAATTCGAGACCAGCCGGATTGGGCGAAATCATAACTTCAAATCAGCCAAGCTCGAAAATAATGGATGTTAATGGTGCCCGATTCATCGAGCTGACTCAACCGATCGAGGGAGGCTCGATGTCAATCGGCTACGCCAGCCCAAGCTTGCTCGATTCGATTTTCGGGCAGCAGACATGGCCCAATCAAATATCAGCCGGCACAATTTTATTAGCCAGTCTTCTCAATGTCGTAGCGCTTGGTGTCAGTTATTTCTTCTTTGTATACAAGCCACTTTCCCGTCTAAATTTCAGATTGAGAGAAGGACAAGATGTACCGGAAAAGTTTCCTTTTTTCGTATCTGGCGAAATTGCTGATAATCTAAGGGTTGTTCGAGACCGAATCAGTAATATACGCCAGGAACATGATAGAGCAGTCTCAGCTGCACGCAGTGATTTGTCCGGAGCTTTTGCAAAAGAAGTCGAAGATAGATTCATCAATCAGCTCGAGAAAGATCTAGTTACGATTGCTCGAACAAACGACGTTGCAAAAGGATTGATTCAAAATTTCAACGATGAATTTTCGGGCATCGTAAAAGCGGGATTCGGCTTAGATTCCGATTCCGTACCAGGCTTGCGTCTCATGGATCAAATTGGATTTTCAGAGGAACAATCCAAGTTCTTGCAAAACTTAAAAGACGAAGGATCTTTTTCTCAATTCATTCGCAAGTACAAAAGTGTCAGCACAATCGATGTGGACGCCATAGAAGATGCAGAATTAAAGCAAGCGGCAAAAGACGTGGGAGCAATCAAATGCACCATCGCCCCACTTGAATTTCACGGACAGCCCCTGGCATTCTTTGTGGTTCTGTCTGCAAGCAAAGAATCCGAGACCATAAAGAAGCTCGAACGCATATTGAAGCGACTCGTCGCAGAAGTTGCACCCCTGTGGCATTTGGTTTCCAGATATGAGAACGCGTTCTGGCTGAGCAGGCACGATTCTCTTACTTTTGTTAGAAATAGACTGAGTCTGGAAGAAACGCTCGAAGGCATGAAGGAGAACTTTGCAAATGGCAAAATTGCAAACGAAACATACTTCGTGATTATCGAAGGCGATAATTTCCGGCAATTAATAAATTCATTTGGACCGCGGACAATCGATCGACTGATACAGGAGCTTACCAAAACAATAACAAGCGCATTGGATCACTCACAACGCTTCAAGAAATCGAAACTGCAGTTCGGCGATGTTCTTTATAGAATTGGCGGCTGCCGATTCCTCTTATGCCTTGAAGGCACCACGATAAAGAAACTGAGCGAGCTGGCAGAGACAGTGGCCGGTGCCGTTGCAGAGCGAAAAGAGTGGCCCGGAGGCTTGCCATCATGGTCGGTGTCATGCGGTATTGCGCCGGTTGTGGCCGGAACGGAATACACACCTCAAGATTACGTGGAAGAAGCAATGATCGCATTGGAGTATGTCAGGTCGAAGCGAAGCACGAATATGATCGTCATTTCGAAAGATGTTCCAGAAGAGTTCATGAACAAGGCTCTGAGCAGGAACCAAGCCGGCGGACTTGCTGCATTCGATCCAGCAGCCCTTCTGCGCGATGTTGCACAAGGAGGAAAAACTGGAATTCTCACTGTCGAATCAAGCCTGGGGCGCGTTTTTTGGGCCTACCTGGAGGGGGGTCTTCCCTCCAAAGCCCGGCTGGGATCGCTTTACGGAGACATGGCTATACTTGAATTCGCAAGCTCCTTTACGGATGGGTCACTTAGACTGCAAGATCTTTCCACTATCGATAAGCAAACCGCCGAAGACATGCGCAACCTCGGCGTGGCGTACAACATAGAGACTCCATTACTTCCACTACTTGAAATAGCCCAAACTTCTAAGGAAACTTCAGCAGATGCAAAAATCTTGTTGAAGACACCAGAGATGATCATTCATCCTCTGGTAGACCGTCAAACGAATATGATCGAGAGGCTCTATAGCAAAACGGGCAAACCGGTGAACCAAGTCCAAATTGAAGTGACTAACAAGGTCTGGGATCTATGCACAGGCAGGCTGAGCCTGGAAGAGCTAGTAGCGCGACTATCAACCGAGTGTCCGGAAAATATGGTATGGTCTGGCGCCGGATTCCTAATGCAAAACAAACTGATCAAGTTTTCTCGTCTGCGAGTTTCATCTCACAATGAAACGGCGGCCGAAAAGGAAGCGGTTGCTGCAAAGTCTGCTGCGAATCTCACAACTACAATTTTTGTTGGAGGTCCTCAGCCATGCCCAAACTGCCGCGCAGTCGATGCCTTAAGCCAGAAGTTCTGCGTTCATTGCGGAGCAGATATGGTTAAGACCAAGACCTAAGATTATTGTTGCGCTGAGATCGTTATTCGCCTTTCCGTTTTTCAAAGACAACAAGATTTCCTTTATGTCATCATTTTTGCGCTGGTATCGATACAGGGCTCTTAGTCTTTCCAGATCGTCCTTATCTGCAGTTTCACTGGATTCGATCGAACTGCGCAACTGTTTGACTGCCAAGTTTGTCAGATAGCCGCGCGGACCAATAAGGTAGAAAGATCCAGCGCAAGAGAAGGCAAACATGCATACAATAAATGCAATATTTGAAGCGGGCTCTTTCGAAGCGCGGTACTTTTCCCAGGTTTCGCGGGAAAGCTTCTTCAAAGCATCTGAGTCGGCAATCCTTCCCATTTTCTGCAGGGCAATCGAATATTCGAATCGCGACTCAGCAACATTGGAACTCTTATCTCCAAAGTCTTTTATACGCATTTTGATAGCCCTCTGATAGTACGGCTCAGCATCAA
This sequence comes from Candidatus Obscuribacterales bacterium, assembly GCA_019747875.1. GTDB lineage: Bacteria > Cyanobacteriota > Vampirovibrionia > Obscuribacterales > Obscuribacteraceae > JAIEPM01. The sequence goes on along the minus strand of JAIEQI010000074.1, from coordinate 46,520 downwards.
CAAAGCGTCCTTGATCTCTGAGATTGTTACCAATACGAGTAAGCAGACTACCCATCTTCTCGTCCTTGAGCACCACTTCCGATATTTGAAGTGCTCTGGAATAATAGATACCGGCAGTTTCGTAGTTGCCTTCTTTTCTATAGAGATCAGCAATGTCTGCGAGGATCGAGGCAACCATTTCATGGCTCTCGCCATAGAGCCGGCGCCGCACTTGATACATCACTCCGCACAGCTCCTTAGCACGTGAGTGTTGCCCAGCTTCGATATAAGCGCCGGCCATCAATTCGAGTGAATACGCGGGATCGAACAACAAAAGCGAACTGGTTGGAACATAGGTATAAATATACTGTGCCACCTGATCCTTTTTGACAAATGCGGCTGTGAAAGCGAGCAGGTCGATCGGGACAAGCACCAGGAGGACAGATACAAGTAGGAGTTTTCCTCGATCAAGCAAAGCTCGGAAGATGTGCAATTTCGGATTTTGCCTTATCAACTCGGAAATCACGGCTGCCTCTGCGCGAGATTTTTTTGTTCGAGAAACAAAGATCTTGCAAGCGAAAACAACTATGAATGCCACCACTTCGATTGTTATCGCCGAAATCAACAACTTGTTGGGGTAGATGGTTGCAAGAACAATCATGTAGCAGAAGGCGAAAAGCGCTGTAGTAAGCGCGATAACAATATCGATTCGACTCATGTGAACTCCCGCAAGAAACACTGCGTCTGCGCCGAATATTGGTACGGCGAGAGCAAGTAAGGATACTGTTTGTACTAAAACCTATTGTTATATAGCCATAAACGAACAGTAAAAACAAGTTTATTCCAGCGCATGCATTGTGGGAAATCCCCATTGCGCGATCGTTAGAAAGTTCCATTCCAAAATATAAAGCCAGGTCGTGGTAGACCTGGCTTCTTGGCTAAACTTGCTTAGTCATAACTTACGCGCTTGCGGATTTTTTTCCGCCAGACGAAGATGATCTGCGAGGAAACTGCCGGAGGGATTCGGCATTCTCGCCTTGATTTTGTCGATTCATACGCTCCTTAGTTCTTGCCGCCCTACAAGCAACATATGGGTTGTCGTCTTCGCAAAGACTATCGATGACTTCAACAGGCATGTTGTGATTCTCAGCCATAGCGTATCGGACATCTACGCTATCGTCTTGAAGCAACAGATGCAAAATATCGGTAGGCAGGTCACCACAATGTTCACTTACTGCAATGCGCACCTCGGATGAAGGGTGCGAAATTAACCATTGCAACATGTATGGTGGTAGGTTCTGACAGTCGGCCATCGAGCATAATAGCCGCACGGAGTACCTTCCGGACAATATGTTTAACGCGCAATTGACTGGAATCGCCTTTCTAGACGGATTCATACGTCGCGCATGCGATCTGAGCGATCGTGATCTTCGTAGTTGCTCCCGCATATGTTGGATAAACATTCCAGGAACAGAACGTTGGGTCAGCATACGTGATCCTCCTCGATGCTCTTGATAAGAGTCTCCCAGCTATAACCCTAACATTTAAAGTGGAATTGGAAGAAAACTTTAAGACCGCAAACGCATATGGGATCAACGACTCCAACGACAGGCTTCAAGATATCGACCAAAAATTACAAAGAAGGTAGATAAAACAAATCCTGTAAATCCAGTGTAGTCAACCATCCCTGGGGTCCATAAACAGAGTTGTAGTTGAGTCTCTACATCAGCCATTGCGGGCGAACCCTAGCATTTATGCGGAAACCCATAGATGGTTTTAGGGCATATTCCAATTGAGTTGTTGGGGTCCGGTGAACGACAATGATAGTCGACAGCCAATTCTCCCGGGCGGTGGTGTTATGCATTTGCAAAAGAAACTAGCGTTTTCCGGAATCCTGATTCTTTCACAGATCCTGTCTATAGCCCCGGCAATAGCCGAGGAATTTAACACGGCGACCTTAGTGGAAGCCCGCGGTGACGTCTTCAAACGCGGATTCATCGACTGGAACCGCGAACAATGGGAAGACCCTAGCCCGGCCAAGAAAGGCGACCGGCTACAGGAAGGAATGCAGCTTGGTACCGGGGATAAATCTTGGGCGCAACTGAGTTGGCGAAATGTCACAGCTCGGGCATGGGCTAATTCTATATATGCTGTCGCGCCAAACCAAAGATTGGTTTATTTGCTCGGTGGCGAAATGCTTTACCACTTAGATAAGCATCGCAAAGACAAGAGTCCTTATTACGTATGGACAAAGTTGGTCCAAGCGCGCGTTCGCGGCACAACAATTCTTTTTCAGAACACTGAAAATTCGACGAGAGTTACAGTACTTGAAGGATGCGTCGATGTATTAAATAGAACAGATCGAAGTGTTGTGCGCATCACGCCCGGCGTGGTCTATGAAGTAAAAGACCTCAGCGCTGGGTCCAAGGCTGGAGCAAACTCAGGAGCATTAGGTGCAGTAAGCACTAACGTCGCAAGCACAGTCTCAAACGTCGCCCTGGCTGCCAAGCCAGTAACGCTATTTCAAACACAAAAGACCGTCACTTCCATCTATGCGCTCAATCCGACTTCGGCATTGAGCCATCCGCTCCTGACAGGATTTCAGAGCCCGTTATCGAGTCTTCCCTTAGTCCAAAATACACTTACTCCACTTATCTCAAAGGTTGACTCTTTAATTGGTGGTTTATTGAACGGCGAGAAACTAAATGGAGCGCAAATTCTATCAGTACCGCGATCAATTGCTTATGAAATCGGACCACTGGCTGGAACAGCATTTAACGTACCGAGGGAAGCTTTAGGCTTCTTTCCACCTAGCGGCATAATTGGCTCGAAGCCGCCAGAGCTCAATGATGTGGTGGCACCTTTTGTACAACCGAGACTACTTTCCCGATTGATGCCTTCAAGCAGCCTGATTGCAAAATCGTCATCCGATATCAAAGGGAAGGGAAGCATACTTCCAACTGAGCTAATTGGTTCAATTGGCAGCTCATCATCCGGAAAGACTTTAATTGGTTCCGTTTCAGATACGGAAAAAATTCCGTTACAGATTTTGCCTGACGGTACGGTGGTCAATCCAAACCAAAATAATATTCTCAACTTGAACGCACTCTCGAAGGCAAGCGGAAACGCACTCAACTTCCTGCCAATTGGGGGAAGCGCGCTTTTGCCTAACGGCGGAAATGCAAACTTTGGAAACATCGGAAGCGTTGGTATGCTCAGCACATTCGTTGGTAGCGCAGGCGGGTCCAGCGTCTACTCCGCAGCTGGGTCAGCGACCACAAGCGGCGGACTGGCTGGCACCATTGGCGGTGTTACAGGCGCAGTCGGCGGAACTGTCGGCGGCTTGATTGGCGGCGGTACAAGTGGTGGCTCAGGCGGTGGTCTTCTCGGTGGCGTCGGTGGCGTCGGTGGCGTCGGTGGCGCCCTGGGCGGACTCGGAGGCGGTCTCGGAGGAGGCGGCGGAGGTCTACTTGGTGGTGGTGGCGGAGGACTCTTCGGTCATTGAGGTACCTTTTATTTGAAAAGTGAGACCACTAGCGCGAAGAACCCTATCGAGACTCGCCAGTATGCGAGTCTCTTTGTAATCTACCTTGTAGTTGCATTAATCACAGGGGCTGCGCTCGAATTCTCGGGCGTATTGAATCGAGCCGACCTGCAAACTATTAATCGCATGTTCGAGGCACGAAGATGGCTGCTTTGGACGCCGGAGTCTCTGAAGAGACTAGATCCAAAAGCGCTCTATGATTACCATGAGAAGCATGAAATTCCACGACGCTGGTACGCGTGGGATTACACGTTGAGCTGGATGATCGAACCGAATCACATTCCGGTTCAGCACAAATGGATCATCTTCAACCACTTGCTCGAAGACGAGCCACCGATAGAAGCTGTTGAAGAGCATCCGTGGATGCAACCTTTAATGCAATATCCCACACCGCGAGGAACTATTGCAAAAGTTCTAGAGTTTTTGGCTCGATCCGGCGTAAAGCTGATAATCATGGATAATGATTTTCCGCAATATACGTCGGAAGATCGATTGCTTGCAGAAGCGGTTCACAAATGCAACAACGGAGATTTCGGACGCAAGGTGCCTGTGTTTATGGTAAGCACAGTCAACCACCGCAGTTTTGCAAATGTCCTCCAGCTCGACCTACCATCGACTCCGGCTGGAATTTTTCGCGAACTCCAAAAATTAGAACCAGATGTGGATGTTGCAGAAACATACAGTGGTTCAACAGGAATGTTATTAGATGAAGATCAAGTTGTTCGACGCGCCGCAACATTCTCTCTTGGTCCTGATTCAAAAATGAGAGAATCATTGATCATCAAAGCATCAAGAGCATTGGGCGAAACTATTCCAGAGAATTTGCCCGCCGAGATGGATATAGATTTCGCGGGACCTCCAAACTCGGAGCTTTATCCCGTGCGCCCAATGTCTTACTTACTTGATCCTGAACAAAAAGAAAAATTGATCAATCCTCCACCTGACTCCAACGATGTCACATTGAAAGATGCCGTTGTTGTATTGGGCGATGGTGTCACGGACCTCTACAGCACGCCTTACACCAATCTTGGTGTTAATCTGATGAGCGGTCCCGAGATCCTTGCGCAAGCATTTGATACAGTTACAAGACGCAGTTGGTTCCATCGAGTTCGTGAACCATTCAGCCTCGTTTATTTGGCGATAAACGCAGCAATCGCCGGCGGTTTACTCTGCCTCTGGAAAAGAATTCACAGTCCATTTTCCCAAAGATCAACCAGCCGCGCGCTTGGCGTTTGGCTGAATTTTCTGGGCTGCTTTTTCATTGTTGCTCTCTCGTGCCTGATATCGTGTCTAATTTTTGCTTATGCACGCGTGATTGTTCCTGTTATGGTTCCGGCAATAGCATTGACTTTCGCCGCACTTGGCACCGCTCTCTGGGAACGAGAAAGCGAACGTTGCAATTCTCTTAAGCAAGAGCTGGCGCACGCAAAAGAAAGCCTCATGTTAGAGAAAGAGAAACACGAGGCGGAACTGCGCATCCAAGCAGCGGAAGCCAAAGCACAAGAATCGCTGCAGGATGAAAGCCGCCGCAAGGAATTCGTTCGTCGGATTAATCATGACCTTAAAGGTCCGGTCACTGTTATGAGCTGGACACTTTCACAACTTAAGAACGGAGGTCTCAAGGCGGAGGTTGTGTCCGAAAAGATTTTGCGTTTAGCAAAAACTTGCGACCGCCTCGTCGATTTGCTTCATGAACTAGCTCGCAGCTACGAACATGCAGCAAAAGGAATCCAGGCTGACGTAGCTCCATTCCAGTTAAACAAGGTATTGAACGATTGCCTGAATTTGGCGAAGCCACAGGCAGAAATGAAGGGCAGCATCATTGATCTTGCAGTTCCTGAAGAGAAACTATGGGTTACCGCTACAGAGCTTAAGTTAGCCCGCGTGATCGACAACCTCGTACGCAATGCAATTTTACACAACCCACCGGGAACACGCATTCACCTTGAAGCACGTTCACGCGCACACGTTCACCAGATTCACATTTCCGACAACGGCGTCGGCATGACTCAAGAACATTTAAACAATTTGTTCGATCCACTTTATGCATCTCAGCACCATTCAGAAGGCGGTGAAGGACTTGGCTTAGCAATCGCCAAATCGTTCATTGAATCTATGGGTGGAACTCTTTCGGCGACGAGTGAAAAAGGCATAGGGACGACTTTCACATTGTCCTTGCCTTCAACTAATCTTGCCGCAGGCGGCGACCTGAAGGAAGTCTCAAAAGAACCCCTGATACTAGTAGGCCCCTTAGTAGGTAATCCCCAAGCCGCCGACTACAAAACAACAACTACCACAACGATGGACACGAGGGAATAGATATGCCAACTGTTGCGATAATTGAGGACGATACCGACTTCGCAGAAATCCTTAAAGAATGCCTTGAAGAAGACGGACAGAATAAAGTAGTAGCCATGCTGGACAATGAGCAAGATGCTCTTAACTGGCTAAAAACAGCGGATCTTTCCAATCTTGATTGTGCTCTTGTTGATCTTGTGATTCCGAAAGAACCTGGTGCACTCGGCGCGACTTCTATGGCTGGACTCAGAATAGTGGAACAGTTGCGGCACGCAAATGGATTCTACGGCACGATTCTTGTTCTCACTAACTCGAGACTTTTTGAAGACGGGCAGCGAGCTCTTGCCGCAGGATGCGACGGATACCTGTGCAAGCACGCGAAAATGGAAGACATTCCGCAGATGGTTGCGGAATTGAAACTAGCCTTGAACGGACAAGTAATGTTGGTCTCACGCGAGATGCGCCATGTTTTCATTCGCGAGGAGCTTTCTTCTAAAGAAGCACGTTTGATGGCTCTCTTGAATGATGGTCACACTTGGGCAGAAATTGCTACCGAGCTTGGATACAAAACGGGGAAAGCGGCAGCTACGATCGGATATCGCGTTTTCGACAAAATTCTCACGCCATACGATTTGCAGAATCTCGGCGGTGAGACAAGCCAGGAAGCAAAAAGAATTAGAGCTTTAGAAAGATGGCGCGCACGAATGGGACAGGTTCCCGCTAAACAGCAGGTGCGCTAACACAAAAATCTCCGCAGTCCATCAAAAATAGATGGAACTAAAGGTTAGGTGGGCCGTCCATACCCTCACCTTAGGAGGTTTGAAATATGTTCTCTGGCTTATTCGCGCACTTAAAACGTCTAAATTTCCTGGCTCAAAAGAATAAGAAGCAAATCCCTGAGAGCGTCAGCGATTGGTCCCGAATTGCCAATATGCGCTTGCAGGCGTTAACAGGCGAGAATCCGATTGAGGTAGAGCCGGTCGTCCAACGGTACTTCCCAGTTGATTTTGGCAACATTGATGCTCTGCGTAATGGACGAAAACGAGCATTGGCATACTGGACTATCCCGGGTCATGCCACACATTCACCTGAGGACAGTTCTCACTACACACCAGACCGTGTCTCACGATTGGTTAGACTTTGCCGATATGAAGACGGGTTGCCGTTTCTTGCCGATGCTGAATTAATGTGGGAGCAGGAACGACCAAAAGAACTCTGGGATGCAAAACATATGCGAGGACCTGAATTCCGTTGCACATGACCTCGCATTGCTGAGCCCAGGAAGTAAATACTCCGAGTGCGTTGCTCTATGGTCAACGCACTCGGAGCGAATGGATTCTGTATTCCACTGCCAGCGATGCTATGCAGGCGAATGCGGACCGGCATCGCCTGCAAGACTGATCGTTCTCTAAAAATAGAAGCCGGCAACATGTCGGCGCTCCGGGGATCGAACCGAGCCAACCAAATCTTGACCTTTGTCTAACAGGATTGTTAGTGCTGTGGCTTTTCTTCATACAGATTTTGCATGTGAAGTTTCCACAAGTTGGGCGCTTTGATAATTGTGGTTGTCACCACCAGTAGAGTCATGCAACCGCCAAACACAACTGATGGCACTAGCCCCATTAGTTTGGCCGCAAGACCAGATTCAAAACTGCCAATTTCATTCGATGACCCGATGAACATATTATTTACTGCTGCGAATCGCCCCTTCATATTGTCCGGAGTTAGTAATTGGTAGATTGTTGAGCGAAGCAACACGCTGATCCCATCAAGTGCACCGCTTATTGCTAGCAGTGCGAACGAAACATAATAGTTGGTGGAAAGCCCGAAGGCGATCATGCAGATACCAAAGCCGGCCACAGAAGTAAGGAAGATTTTTCCCGCATTCATATTGATGGGACGATGAGTAAACAGAGCCGCCGTAAGCAACGCACCAACAGGAGGTGCGGCTCTCAAGAATCCGAGCGCCTCCGGTCCCATCTTAAAAACTTCGCCCACGAAGATAGGCAGGAGTGCAACAGCACCACCAAATAAAACTGCAAAGAGATCAACAGCCATCGAGCCCCAAATGATCTCATTTGAGAAAACGAAACGAAGCCCTTCCTTAATGTTCTCGATAACTGATACATCTTTATCGACAACGTGATCGCTTTTAGATTTGATACCTAAGAAACAAAAGATCCCGGCAACCAGAAGAATGGTGCAAAGCCCATATGTAACAACTGGACCATAACGCAGATAAACGAATCCACCAATAATCGGTCCTAAGACTGCTGAACCTTGCCAATTCGCTGTATTCCAAGCGGCAGCATTTCCGTAGAGTTCGCGCGGCACTACCTGCGAAATCATCCCAAAGATCGCAGCCCCATAAAACCCGCGCCCAAAGCCGGACAACGCAACAACAGCGAAAAGAATGCCTACTAGGATGTCAGTCTCTGCAGCCATAAGATGCGAGCCGCCACAAAGGGCCAACATACAAAACGCAAGCAAACCGCTGGCACCCATAATGATGAGGCGCCGGTCCACGACATCCGCTACGTGACCGGCGTACAACGCGACCGAAAGCGCCGGAATCGCCTCAGATAATCCCAAGAACCCAAGAAAAAGGGGGTTTTTGGTTAATTCGTACATCTGCCAGCCGACTGCCAGTATCTGTATCTGGACCGACAGCGTTACTAACAATCGACCCGCAAGTAAGAGGCGAAAATCAGGGATTTTTACAGCGGCATAGGGGCTGTGCGACATGCCCCCCAATTCTAACACCTGGGAATAGGGAAGAGTTAATCTTTCTGAGCGAAACTTTCTGGACGCTGGCGAGTAAGGAGAGTCACACCCCCAAATATGGAGCTTCCAAAAATGAAACGCGCAGAAATTTTGTTCGCTTATGGACTGGCTTTAGTTTCGTGCATTTCATTCCTGCAACCTGTGGAAGCACGTGGAGGGCATGGCGGGCACGGAGCTCGCATGGGAGGGGGCCACGGCGGACATGCACGCATGGGCGGCGGTCATAAGTTTGGAGGGAGCGCTGGAGGTCACAGTCGAAACGGCAATCATAACTTCGGTGGAGCACATAATTTCGGCGCTGCCAGCGGCGCACATAACTTCGGCGGTGCCAGCGGCGCACATAACTTCGGCGCTGCCAGCGGCGCACATAATTTCGGCGCTGCCTGCGGCGCACATAATTTCGGCGCTGCCAGCGGCGCACATAATTTCGGCGCTGCCAGCGGCGCACATAATTTCGGCGCTGCCAGCGGCGCACATAATTTCGGCGCTGCCTGCGGCGCACAAGGCGCGCCAAAAGCGAACCAGAGCTATAACGCTCCACAAGCCGCAAGCGCTCCGCCGACTAGCACATATCCTAGCAGCGAACCGACGCAAGCCAGCTACCCAGCTCCATCTACAACGACAAACAACTATTCTTACACCGGTGGTTCACCAACCGTTTATGCATCCGGAACCGCTGTTCCACCGGCAGCTGCCTACCCCTATGCAGCTGCCGCGGCAGCTTATCCTTATGCCGCCACAGCTGCATCAACAGCTCAGAAATATGCACAGAGCTACTCACAAAATTACGCATATCCAATGCCTATAACAGTTCCCATCCCGATACCGATTCTGACACCAACTGGTGAGTCTGCATCCGAAGGAGAAGAAGAAAGCTCGACCCAATCGACCGGCGATCAAACTCAAAGTCCAAATCAACAATGTGCACAGAATCAGAACGGGGCTTACCTGCAAGCTCCGTATCAAGTGAACGGATACTCGCCGCAAGCACAAAATTACGCACTGCAAGGTAGCCCACAAAATTATGGTGCCCTGCAATATTCAGGTGCTCAACAATATCCACAATATTCAAACCAACAGTATGCTCCATTAAACGGACAGACGGCTCCATCACAAGACAAGACCGCAAACGTTGAAGGTCCCATTCTTCGACGTCTACAGTTACTCGACAGCATGCGTAAACAGAAGTAAGAAGCTGTCACGAAGACGAGCAAGCTCTCAAATTTAAGAAAAAACAATGGGTACTTTTCGCGCCGCCCCGCGTCTCTCATGAAGTATGTCAATTGAGTCATACAAATGCAGAACATCGGCAACAGCAAATACCCGCTGACGGATTTCGTACCCTGGTGGAGTTCGATCGGAACCGCGTTCCGATTGTTCTTCAAATCGCTCAGCTATGAATCATTCAGAAAAGTGCGATGGGAACAGTTCAAAGCGTATTGCTACTGGTTCGGACCGCGATCGATCTATCTGGTCACGTTTGGGTCGATGGCAATCTCATTAGCACTGGCAGTTCAATGTGTCACTGAACTGCAAAAATTTCAAGCTGAAGATTTTTCGGGAGCGTTGATCTCCATAGGACTCTTGCGCGAGTTAGGCTCAATAACAATCAGTCTTGCCTGGGGAGCTCGAGCATCTGCACTAATAGCAGAAGAAGCACGAAGATATATTGGGAATGGAACGGAAGACGACTTTGTTGAGCGCTTTGTTCTTGTACGCTATCTAGCGGCATTAGCAATGGGCATCCCGCTTAGCATTTATGGATTAGCGATCGGGTTTCTAACCGGCGCGTTATTTTCCCCATTGCTGGGCGTCAGCTCAACGGCTGACTTCATCGAGTCTGCAAAGCAGCAAATTCAAATGCAGGATTTAGTAGTTTATTTCTTCAAACTTGGTCTGGTTAACCCGACAATTGCAGTATTTGCCGGCTGCATCTGTGGGCGCGCCGAGCGCTCTCCTTTTGCTCCTGTTGCTGCTCATGCCGTCACAGCGACGCTAATAACTGGTTATCTGGCCAACTTATTAGTTACCGCGCTAGTTTATGTTCCAATGAGGTATTAGGCGCGATGTCAGATCAGCAAGAAGAACACGTAAATGAACGATTGACCCCGCAAGATTTGGGAATGATCAAATATTCTGATGCAGGACTAAGCGCATTCACAGCCTTTGCAATTGTGATGATTTGCTGGGCGTTCCTATGGTACAAAAACTACAACCCATTCGAAGCTGCACAGCATTACAACCTCATTTTTCACGACACTGCAAATTTGAACAATAACGCAGCAGTGTTCATGAAGGGCGTTCGTGTCGGAATAGTGGAACGGTTGGAAATCCAAAATCCCGAAGAAGTACTTGTTAAGGTTCGCGTCACGCCGGGTCGCATTGTTATTCCAAAAAATGCAAAATTTCAGATTCTGACAAACGGTCTTGTTGGTGCTCGGTATATCGATATCGTTCTCCCGGAGAAAAGCGAATCTGTCGCAGAAGCTTTGCCAAATAATGCGAGAGTGAGAGGTGAAGATCCGATTCGTGTCGAACTAGCGATGAACAAATTAGCAGCCACGCTTGAAGACGTAGATGTGGAGAAATTGAAAACATATATTGCCCAAGATCGATACAGACTCACGCGAACAGCCGATAAGTTATCGCTATTGGCGGACACCACGATACCAGTGCTCAATCGAACCATACCAATATTAGAAGAGACGAGACCACTTACTACAGATATAAGAGTTCTTGCTCGAGAGGTAACCAAAACCTCGAGAAGTGTCAACAAACTTGTTTCCAATCCCAAGTTCTCAAACGATATGAAAGAGACAATGCGGGCAGCCAGAGACACAGTTGACCGGCTTCAGGTCGTGATGGATCGTGTGCAAAATACACTAGGTGATAAGGAGCTGAGAACAGATGTTCTATCCGCTTTGAATACATTGAATCGGTCAACTCAGAATGTAGAAAACATGCTGGCATCAGTGGAGAGTATGGCAGGTGATAAAGATCTGAGAACGGATGTAAAAGAAATAGTTACTCAAGCCAAGGCTTCATTAGAGAAGGTAGAGAATCTGATCAGCAAGCCTGGGTTCGGTGAGGATCTGCGAGCGACCTTAAGAGACTCGCGTAAAGCTCTTGCGCATATTGATCTTGCAGCAAGGCAGGCGAGTCAAATCATGAACAAAAAACGCCCGCTGCTTCATCTGCTTTTCGGTCGTCCTGGGCACATCAAGGAAACAACTACAACCGCGGAAAAGGAACCACGAAAGCAAGCTAACTTGCCAGTTATTGAACAAGATTCTGTCGAGAAAAGAACAGTCCCGACGCTCTCAGAATCGAATCAAAGTCCAAAGAGCGAATCGATCTCTGACACTGACACTGTAACAAACCCTAGTCTAAGAATGACCCCAAAAGAGGCTACCCTTGGGATTCCGCAGTAGCTCTCAGTTTAACAACGATGATGAGATCTCGATTCTTTCAATGGCAAACCACACTCTTTACTGACAGACAACAGCTCATTTGAGCGTTACGATCATTATGGTGGAAAGAATAACGAACCAACGACTGGAGTCAGTCAGTCGTACTTTTGCACGAGGATACTAAAAATGAAAGCATTAACGTGGCATGGAAAGAAAGACGTTCGAATTGATAAAGTTCCAGATCCCAAAATTCTCGATCCTCGCGACATCATCATAGAAGTCACTTGCTCGGCAGTATGCGGTTCTGATTTGCATATTTACCATGGCTTTGTTCAGGAAATGAAGAAGGGAGACATCCTTGGACACGAATTCGCGGGAAGAATTGTTGAGGTAGGATCCGATGTAAAAAATCTACGCGTCGGTGATCGCGTTGTTGTACCCTTCACCATTTCGTGCGGAGAGTGCGAAACTTGTAGTAGAGGACTCTACTCCCTATGCACACAGTCGAATCCTGACAAAGAAAAACTAGACAAAGCTTACGGCTACCACACAGCCGGTCTTTTTGGATACTCGCACATGTACGGCGGTTATCCTGGTGGGCAGTCTCAATACGTGAGAGTACCTTTTGCAGAGGTCGGAGCCCTGCGATTACCCGATGAAATTTCAGAGGAGCAAGCGCTCTTCTTATCGGATATTTTTCCGACCGGATTTATGGCTGCGGAAAATTGTAATATTCATCCCGGACAGACAGTAGCAATTTGGGGTTGCGGACCGGTAGGACAAATGGCTATCCGCAGTGCTTTTCTGCTAGGTGCCACGCGCGTTATTGCAATTGATCGTTTTGAAGACAGACTAAAGATGGCACAAGATGGTGGCGCTGACACGATCGACTATACGAAAGCAGATGTTTTGGAAGCGCTCAAAGAAATGACCGCGGGAAAAGGACCTGATGCATGCATTGATTGCGTAGGAATGGAATCTCACGGACAAACTTTCGATGCGTTTTATGACGAGATAGCGCAAACAATAAAATGGGAGACAGATCGCTCACACGCATTGCGCCAAGCTATTCAATGCTGTGCAAATGGCGGCACTGTATCCATTCCTGGTGTATACATCGGACTCTTGGATAAGTTCCCCTTGGGCGCGGCTTTTGGAAAAGGTTTAACCTTGAAGATGGGACAAACACATTGTCAAAAGTACATGACAAAATTGTTGGCATATATCGAAAAGGGCGCCATCGATCCACGTTTTGTAATCACGCACAGATTGACTCTTGATCAAGTTCCGGAAGGTTACGAAAAATTCTCAAAGAAAGAAGATAACTGCATCAAGATCCTAATCACACCCAATGCTGCATAGCTTCGTCTGAAGGCTTGCTAAATGAGCAAAACGCTCTTATTCGAGCAATAGAGAGTGAATCTACTCAATCGGTGAGTTGTAATTGCTTGCGGGTTGCAGCAGAAACCAGAGATTGAAAAAGGGGAAGATGCTCTTCCAGATCGAACTCGGGATGCCAGTTCACGCCAATGAGAAAACGATTGCTATTGCTCTCAATAGCTTCAACCACACCATCAGAGGCCGCACCTGCAGATACCAATCCATCACCAACGAACTTGACGTTCTTGTGGTGCAAAATGGGAACAGTAATTGACTTGCGCCGATAAATTTCCGCAAGCCGGCTACCGGCGGCAAAAGCTACTTCAGTAGTTTGCTCACGACCAGAACTTCGAGTTGCAGTCAGTTCAACTCGGCGTCGAACGTGATCTTCATAATTACCGCCCAGTACTTCATTTATCAATTGGCTTCCCGAACAAATTCCGAGCACTGGCAATTTCGTTTTTCTGACCGCCTCTTTGGCTAGCTCAATCTCGGCTTTCCTCTCCGCAGTTGGCGGTGCATCACTAACCAGCGTCGGTTGGTCTGCATCATCCGGTCCGCCAAAATGAGAATGCTCGCCACCTAAAAGAATCACTCCATCTAATTGAGCAAGTATGTTCTTATACTCTGAGTCTTCAACAGGTGAGAGGACAACGGGCTCACCACCAGCTTCAGCAACCGCTTTCATGCATGCAAGATCTGCTCGGCAGCTATGGAGAATGTTCGCTGCGGGAAGACTAATTCCAATTACGGGTTTCATGGTTTAAACGGCCCAAAACATAGCAGGTGAATGCCTTAGGACTAATATAAACGAATTTTAAGAATCGCACAAGCCAGGAAAATTCTGAGCCCGACGTACGATTTAGTATACAGGGCCAACTGACGAAAGGAAGACTGTGATGTCCCGTAGCTAGAGAGATTCCGATTTCGGACATCAATGACCTGAAAGTATATTGAAAAGTTTTTTTTCCTACATGCCAAGAGACGCAATGTAACAAGTCCCCGAAATTTAAGCAAAAAGCTCAAATGATGCAGCCGGAAGCTGCACCATTTGAGGTGAGTGGTTGCGGACGGAAGATCTCCGTCACTGCTGGATAAAAGTTACAAGTTACATTGCGGTTCTGTTGATCACTGCCACAGGTGTAGCTTCCTGGAATAGAAGCGTCATCGGTTGGCTAGATAGGATCACAGGATCGCCAGGTGAAAGCAGAAGCGCGGTGCGCAGACCGGCAGTTCCGCTGCGAGTTCCAATTCCGACTGAAGCCGGGACACGACCGATGATATTCGGCATGCCGTTGGCTTCACCCGAGGGAATCACATAAGTGCAAACTGGATGCGGGCTCTCGGATGTTACGAGAAATTCCGAATTGATTGCAACATTGATCGGAACTTCTGTTCCAGTTGGTGTGCGCAATGAGGTGAAGCGAATTGCATAGGCACCGCTTTCGTCCTTGGTGACATCACCGATTACTGTGGAATTCGCAGGAATTACAAAACCACCCATCGGCACGTCTTCAACAACGACGGCTTCCACCAGCTCAACACTTTGCAGTTGATCCGGATTGAGGTCCTTAACCAATCTGACTTTCATCGCAAGACCGGCCGGAGCATATAACTTGCGCTCGATGAGCGCGATATTGGCTCCAACTGGATTTTTCCCGGTGAGAGTTGCAAGGTAGCTGCTTGTGCGAGCGCTATCTGAAAGGAAGCCTTTAATAGCTGATGACCATTCATTGGCTTCCGCCTCAGAGCTGGCGGTTGCTACTTTGCGTCCATCGAGAGTAACAATCCACGCACCATTCATGCGTCCAACTGCTACGGCATCAGGACCTTTGTTGTTAGCGACAACAAGTGCATTGTCTAGAGCATCTTGTGCCAACCAGGCGCGATGTGATGCGCTATAGCCACCATACGATGTTGTGATCGTGAAGATTGGCGAGTTGCCCATAGTTACCGATGTTCCTTGGTGGAATTGCGCAAGCACCGGTGAAACAGCGGACAGAATCACGCCTGCCAAACTGGCAACTATGATCTTTGTCTTCGAATTTTTCATGATTTATACCTCTGGAAATCTTTCAATTACATGCTGCTTCCGGCAACAGCGATTGCGCTTGTTGCGTTGAGTTGAAGCATCATGGGTTCACCTTGTGCTACGTCTAGTCCCGTTCCGGAACGGAACATGAAGCGTGAAGCTCTGTCCATAGAGCGATCAAGCGGATGTCCTTTCCAAGCGCCGACTATTACACCTTTGCTCGGACGAACTTTGAAGGTCAATCCAGTATTGGCAATTTCGGCAACGTTGCCGCAGCACTCAGCCTTAACCGGTTGAGAGCTGATTTGCCTCCAGTAGTTCATGCCACCAAATACGTGACCGTCAATTGGAATTGACTTGCCATCCGGAGTACGCAGTTCATAGAAGTGCACTGTCAATCCGTTTTTCGGATATGTAGTGAACGTGAAATCGTTCGCATCAGCGATCGCACCACGAGCAATGGTTCCTTTCGGAATATATGTATCGTAGTCCGGTGCCAGAGGAACATCTTGTGTAACGACAGCTTCGATGCCGTCACCCAATTTGCACAAGCTTGCTGAAATTGGCGTTCCAAGCGCAATCGGGAAGAGCATGTCGGTTGTTGCTACAGCTACGCGATCTTTTGTTGTGATAACAACTGCTTCTTTCTTAGGGAAATTTCCGGTAAGCATAGAGAGATAGTTGTTTATTGCACTGGCATCAGCCAAACAGAAGGCAATGCTGTCAGCCCATTTTTGAGCTAGAGCCATCTGTGTCGTCTGATGTCTTGCAGCACTGTTTCCGTCAGCCGTCACAATGTGGAAGCCGTCGAGAGTAACAACCGGGTTACGGTTGGAAATCTCTACTTTAACAGCAGCGGGTGTTCTGTTCTTTGCATTGATAAGTGCATTGTCCAGATTTTTTTGAACGATTCGAGCTCTTTCTTCAGCTGTCATTCCGGCAGCGTTAGCGTCAATCTCGAACAGTTTGCCACAGAGGCTCACCACTGCAGTTTTGGCTACAATCGCGTCAGCAGCTAGAGCCATTGGCATGATACTCATCGCCAGCAGTGCGGTCGGTACAAGACCTGCATAAAGTTTCTTGTGGTTGATCTTCATCGCAATCACCTTCCTAAAGTTGGAATTTCAATGAACACATTAACCATAATGTGGTGGCGCAACAGTGTTTGGGTTGCAACGCCAAAATATGGTTGCATAAACTATTGATATAGAACTGTTTTTTTACACGGGGTTCGTGAACTGCGAGAGTCGCTGCACAGCTGACGAACTTTTGGCACCGGATGCGGTATCGTGTAGTTCAAGGTCGAATAAGCTTACTTGTGCTCATGCTCTTATTTTTACTATAAACAGCGCCTTTGGCAAGCACAGCTAGCCCTAGAGTTTTAGTCTATCTACTCATCGACTGCAGACCCGCTGTGCAAGCGGTCTTCAGACTGCGGATGTAGCACATAACGTGTTAGAGCATATGGGGCTAGCATGTATCTAATTGCCTTTCAGTCCTCTGCCAGCAAGCAATTTGCGTCGTCCATCTACTGAGATTTGCATATTTCCAGCTGCCTAGAAAAAAGTGTCACAGGCATGTCACTGATGACAACGATACTTCAGGCATGGAAGGACGACATTCAATCGACGAACTGGAGGCATTACGATGGGTCAAGAAGGCGAAATCGATAGCAAGAAGACACCCGCAAGCGGAGAAGACGCGATAAGCGCTGGCACAAAAACCGCGGAAGCGCTTGAGGCTGCTGCCAACAACCAGGACAAAATCGCATTCCGCAATGCCTTGGATGAAGTAATTGCATTCCGCGCTGGTCACACAACAGAGGAATTCAATCAATATATGAAGGCTGTGCGCGATAAGGCAAAGCAAGATGACATGCTGCCTCAGCTACAAATTTTTGCAAACAAGACCGATTTCGACATTGTTGATAAGAATGATAATGGCAAGGTTGAGCGCTTCGAACGCACCGCTGCTGCAATCAATAATCCTCTGGAATCTGAACTGGTTAAAGGCATAGAAGATAAGAGCAGTTTCGGTGTTAGCGAAGAAGATCTCAACGAGTCAATGAAAGCAGAAAATACTCGAAGAGAAGAGCGCATGGGGCTACGCGATCTTTTCAAAGGAGGAGAGAATAATTCTCCCAGCCTTTACGACAAACTGAAATCAGGCGACGGAACGGTTAGTGAAAGCACGATCAATAGCTTCCTGGACATAGCCAAGGTTAACGCTGATACCTTGAAGTTAAGCAAGAGAGACATAGAGGTTCTTCAATGGCTCAAAGGTCAAACGGATCGGCTGGGACCCTGGAATTACATCAGTCAAAAAGAACTGGCGCAGATTTGCAAAGATAAAGGATTGGACATGACGACGCTTCAAGCAGCGTCGTCGGAAAAAAAAAAGGTAGATGAGCCTGAAGTCAAATCAACTAATACTGACTTACCTGATAAGGGAAATGCACCGAAGGTAGACGGTTCCTCGGAAACGGGGACCTCTACCGGAGGAAAACAAAAGGAGGCAGAAAAGGCACCTGAACAAAAAGCCGGTGAACAAAACTCCAGCGACCAAAAGCCGAAGGTAAAAAGTGAGAAGCCAGTCGCGCAAGTAGATCGCGTGAAATCCACAGATGAACCATTCTATAAATGGAAGCCCGAAAGCGATCAGATGCCGCCGCATCGATTCCTCGGAGAATCGGAGATTCCGAAGAATCCACTGGATGCAGCCTTAAAAAAAATACAAGATGAACGGGAAAAGAATCATTTGATTACTGCAGATGAGCGAGTTCAAGTGAAAGGCGCAGCCCAAGATGCTGTGAAAAATGGCGTGAAGGAAGTTGCCGCCGCGCTAACCGAAGCAGAAACAAAGGCCGTCGCAGAATCAAAGGCCGCAGCCCAGAGACTTGAAAGTGAAAAGAGGATCAAAGAAGCCTTGACCATTAAGAAAGGCGAATCCTACGCCCACTGCGCAGAGCGTTTGCTAGCCCAAGCTGGAGAAAAGGATCCAACCGCCAAGCAAATTCGCGAGCTGTCACGCCAACTTTGGATCGCAGACGACCGCCGAAAAGCTGGAACCCTCACGACAGGTCAAGTCCTGAACATTGATGAAAACATCCGAAAAAATCCAAATTTGAAAAAGCTCTTCGCAGCATAAGGAAGAAGCAACAAAGAAGTTTTCCACGACAAACCCAATGTCCTCTGAACCCCAACGAAGCGTCCTCCCCCGCAGGGCGCTTCGTTGCTTTTGGCCTATTCGTTCTTGTAGATTCTTCCGTCTTTCATTACAAATTTGACATTTTCCAATTCATTTATATGTGTAAGCGGATCCTGATCAACTGCAATCAGATCTGCCAATTTGCCTGCCTTAATCGAACCGATTAGATTCGCCTTCCCGATCAAATCAGCTGCAGAAATGGTGGCAGATTGAATGGCCTGCATTGGCGTCAAACCATAGCGAACCATGTATGGAAATTGTTTGGCATTGGTTCCATGTGGAAAGACTCCGGCGTCCGTACCGAATGCTATCTTTACACCAGCCTTTGCTGCCTTCCGAAAATTGTCCCGTTGAGCTTGCCCCATGCCGGTGTCGTGCTCCAAAAAATCTTTTGGGATCACATTTTTCTGTGCGTCACCTTGAATATAGTCTTCGTTGTAAATATCTGCCACCAAATAAGTTCCCTTCGCTTTCATTAAAGCGATACATTCATCATCCAGGAAGGTACCATGTTCGATCGATGCCACGCCTGCATTGACCGCATCCTTAATCCCAGCAGTAGCATGCGCATGAGCAGCAACCTTCAGTCCAAATCGTCGCGCCTCGTCAGTAGCAGCCAACAACTCCTCCTCAGAAAACTCGACCGAGTTAGGATTGCTACCATGAGTTAAAACAGCACCAGTAGCGATTACTTTGATGAAGTCTACGCCGCGATGAGCGAGTTCACGAACTCGTTGCCGAACTTCCCAGGGTCCATCAGCTTTCCCGTATCGCAATTCCTCCGGAAGTTTAATGTCGGGCGCAAAGCCAGCCATAGCCCCGCCACCTTCTGTACTTGTGATGTAAGCACCGGCAACGTACATGCGAGGTCCATCGACCCACCCCTTTTCTATCGCATTTCTAAGCGATACATCGATGAGTGCCCGGTAAGTTCCAACATCACGAATACTAGTGAATCCAGCAAGCAGGGTTCTCCTTGCCGCAGGAATTGCATGGAGTACTTTGTCAGCCGCTGTCGTCTGCAATTCAACAATTGGATCTGGCTCGTTCTCATCAGTTATATGCGTGTGGCAATCAATCAGCCCAGGCAGCACAGTTTTCCGCGAGAGATCTATTATTGTTGCCCCCGCAGGAATGGGAACATCTTTGCCGACCTTCTGGATGCGATTGCCCGAAACTAGAATAGTGACGTTCTCCTCTACCGTTGCCGTTTCAACATCGACCATCCTTCCGGCTTTGATCACCGTTAGGCTTTTCGCATCGCCGGTCGGGAGGTCGGCAACAAAGCGATCCGGCTCCCAGCCAGTCAGAGCTTGCATAGCAGCGGCCGACGCGAGCGGAATCTGAAGCTGCAAAATTACCCAGCTAAGACACAAAACCTGAAAACATCGAAGAATAGATACCATTTCAAGAACCTGAAGGTGGGAGACCCCGAATCCTAACAAATGCATACAAGCGTCGTCAAATTTAGGTTCCCAAATTTAAGGAAGGAACTTCCCTTGTACATCTCCGTCTGCCAAAAAGAAGTCTGTTTTCCCCAAGTAATAGGTCAAGCACCGTGGGCGGTATCTTATGATTAATGCAAAAGCTCCAGCAGAAATGTGGTTTTTCTTCTTCTTTTTCGCTGTGCTTATGGCGTTGTGTTTTGCCATGTTTATACCGGTGAACAATCGAGACGTCCCAAGTCGCAGCTATGAAAATGGCGTCCCAGTTCAGGGCGACGCACTAGAACCACGCGGAATGATGAAACAAACCCAGGAAATGCCAGAAGCTCCGGCTCGACCCCCGAAGAGCATTGCAACCTCTCCAAAGCCGAACAAAGCAGTAAGCCAGTAGAGAGGTAATATGATCACAGCGTGCGATCTATGCGGCTTCCCAGCATCGGAGCCGCTGAAAATCACCTACCACGACAAGGTGGGGAACTATTGCTGCTTTGAATGTGCAATCACTCTTATCGCGCCTGTATGCCCACGCTGCAATTGCAAAGTAGTCGGACACGGCACCTATGGCGAGCATGGAGAAACGTTCTGCAGTTCTCATTGTGCGCAACTGGTACCTTCACCCAATTAGCTAGTTCCATCATTTAAGTAGAGAATTGTCCTGGATCGAATGAGTCTCAGAAGCGTTATTATTAACGCTGCCGATTATCTCATTCGAAATGCAAGAAACAGCCCCCGAGCAAAAAAGTCCCAAACCTGATTTTCGCGTCTACTTGTATAGAGCGTTGATCATTCTTTCCGTGGGCGCGTTACTGATTTGGGTAGCTCAAAGCCCCCAGATTTGGCAGCGTGACACTATCGTGTATGCTCAAGCGGAGCGCCGCAGGTTAATGGCGCAGCCGCCAGGAGCTGCATTCCCAACTTATGATCAGTGGCGCGATAATCTAATGAAAATGAACACCACTCTATTTTATAAGGATGGAGTCTGCGCAAATGTTGCGGTGTCAACAGGTGGGAACCCGCCTCTGCGATGTCTCTTTACCAACGGACATCCAGACGCCTCAGATGGCGGTGACCTGGAGAATCAAATACTGCTTGCAGCGCTGCCTCTATTGATCAAACCGGATGCAAAAAATGTTTGCGTTGTCGGTTGGGGCAGCGGCGTCACCGCCGGATACGCCTTGCGCTTTCCCATTGCTAAGTTAGTCTGTGCAGAGATTGAGCCGTCCGTTCTTCAAACTTCCAATTTGTTTGCTCATGTCAATTTCGCGCCGGAAACCGATATCAGAACGCAGGTGGTTCCCGCAGATGGGCGAAATTATCTTTTATGTACGGATGAGAAATTTGACGTGATCATTTCGGAACCTTCTAATCCATGGCAAGCTGGTGTCTGCAACTTATTTACGCGGGAATATTTCCAAATATGCAAAGACCGACTAGCGCCTGGCGGCGCATTCTGTTTCTGGTCGCAAGTGACTGAGATGCCCACAAAGAATCTCGCCGAAATAATCTCGGCACTGAGAAAAGTGTTCCCCTACATTTACATATTTGATTCAGGACAAGGCGATGTATGCGCCGTAGCCTTAAATGATCCAGGAAAAATCTCGATGGCGCTGCTTGAACAAACGCTTGCCAGTCCGGCTCTAGCACAATCTCTTTCTCGTGCCCGGGTTACAAGCGCAGAAGATCTAATTAGTCGAATTTGTATGTCTCCCGATGGCGTAAGTGCAGCGGTAGCTTCGACCAGCGAGAATACAGATGATCGCAATCGACTCGAATTTGAAATTGCCCGCTCTTATGAAAACAAGGTTTATCGCACCCAGAATGCCGATTGGATGTATGCGCATCACGGGTCAATTTGGGATTTTGTTGAATGGAGGCGCTCGGACAAACAAGCAAAGTCTTTGGAATTGGCAGCGGTCGCTACAAAATGTTTGGAGCGCGGTTCGCAGCTTGCTGAAGTTTGGGCCCGAGAGTCACTGACGATTTTTCCAAACGTAGCGGCCTACTCTTGTTTGATTAGAAGCGAGATGGCAGCGGAGCGATTCGATGAAGCAGTCAAAATTGCAGAGCTATCCGTAAAAGCATTTGCTCGCGATGCCTATCTAAAGGACCTACAAGGAACAATATCTTTTCTCCAACTCGATTGCGTTAACGCACAAAGGTCATTTGAACAGGCCGCGAATTTAGATCCCAGGAATCCCTTGATTAAGTACCACCTTGCACAGACCTACTCGAGAACTTATGTTGGTGAAAAACGATTACCACATTGCCTTCCTCCCAGTGGCGAGCCTAAAAAGGTGATCGCCCTCTGCACTGAAGCAGCAGCAAATCAAGACTTCGTGATGGCATATCCGTCGGTTTTATTGCTTCTGGCTGACGCATATATGGCAGATGGAAAGCCGGCTCAAGCGATTCCTATATTAGAGAATGCTGTCCAATACAATCTGCGCGCATCGCTAGCATGGAAACTATTACGTGAAGCAAATCAGAGAGCAGGAGCCATTGAAAAAGCGCAAATTTGTCAGGAACGAGAAAGGATATTTGCGCAGTTTGAAATCGAACAAATGAAGAAAGAAGTAAATTCCCTATTAAAGGACGGCAAACTCCGTGATGCTATCGGTTTATTGCAGACGATTCTTGAAACAGACGCAAGCGATCAGGAGAGTCGAAAACTTCTAACAGAGCTAGCCGCGAAATCGGATCTTGCAAAAGCCATAACAAAAGAACTCCCCAATCTCAATTCGCCAAAAACTTGACAGCGGCACAAGACAGAACCGCTTGACCACCAACAGGCGCTGGCTCGTAGGGTCCTTTTTGCGTTTAATCTAAAATGCGAACTTGCGCTAATTGTTTCTTCGTAGCCGATTCCAACACATTTACACACCGGCAAGCATGAACAGAAGGATTTAGAAAAAGCTGGCAAAAGCCAGAGAACCGATTAAAATTAGAGAATGTCAAAAATCGGGAACTCACGAGAACGGACTGAAGCGCCCGTTGCGGAAAACGACGCTCTGGACTGGGCACATCCCCTGGTGCAGGAATGGTTCCTGTCACGCTTTGGCAGCCCAACAGAGCCACAAATTGCAGGCTGGCCAGCCATTGCCCAGGGAAAGGCGACGCTAATCTCGGCGCCGACTGGCTCAGGAAAAACGCTAACGGCCTTCCTGGTTTGCATAGACAGCCTGGTTCGAAAGGCTCTCAGCAATCAACTCGAATCCAAAACCGAGGTGGTCTACATTTCGCCTCTGAAAGCGCTCAGCAACGACATCCAGCAAAACCTGGATGGACCACTGGCTGAGATAAGACAACTAGCAGAGGAAAAGGGATTAGAGATGATGCCAATCCGCACAGCCGTGCGGACAGGCGACACGCTTATGCCCGAGCGAAGAGCAATGTTGAAGAGTCCTCCTCACATTCTAGTTACGACACCTGAATCCTTCTATATATTGATCACAGCGGACAAAAGCCGAGAAGCTCTAAGAGACGTTCGGACAATGATCGTGGATGAAATTCATGCAGTCGCAGACGACAAACGTGGTGCGCACCTTGCAATCAGCCTCGAGCGAATGGATCGACTAGCCAACAAGATTCCTCAACGAATCGGGTTGAGCGCAACCCAAAAACCACTTGAAGATATTGCCCGCTTTTTGACCGGGAACAATCGCCCGATGCCGACAATTGTGAATGTCGGACACAAAAGAAAACTGGACATAGCTGTCGAAGTTCCAGGTATGCCCCTGGGAGCCGTCGCAACAAATGAACAATGGGATGAAACTTACGATCGCCTCGCAAAACTCGTAAACGAACATCGCTCAACGCTGATTTTCGTTAACACTAGAAAGCTGGCCGAACGACTGACCATGCATCTTGCTGAGAGACTTGGAGAAGACTCAGTTGCCGCTCACCACGGAAGCCTATCACGCAAGTTAAGGCATGCAGCAGAGCGCAAACTAAAAGCCGGACAACTTCAAGCATTAGTTGCGACGGCATCGTTGGAATTGGGAATCGACATTGGAGCGATCGATCTCGTTTGCCAGATCAGCTCACCGAGATCAATTGCCGTCGCGCTGCAACGAATCGGCAGAGCCGGACACTGGCGGGGAGCCATTCCAAAAGGACGAATTTTTCCAACAACCCGCGACGAACTAATTGAATGCGCGGCACTCGTTCGGGCAATCAAAGAGGGCGAACTAGATCGGATTATCATTCCGGAATGTCCTATGGATATTCTTTCTCAACAAATTGTCGCTATGTGCGCATGTGAAGATTGGAATGAAGATGAATTGTATTCGGTTCTGACGAAAGCGGCTCCCTATGCCACGTTGAGCAGGCAAGAATACAACAAAGTTCTTGACATGCTTTCTGAAGGTATTTCAGCACGCAGAGGCAGATACAGCGCTTACCTCTTGTGGGATCGTGTTAATGGCATATTAAAAGGTCGGCGCGGAGCCAGGTTGGCAGCAATCACCAGTGGCGGTGCCATACCGGAGACAGCGTTATACACAGTTCTAGCAGAACCAGATCAAGCGACTGTCGGAACGTTGGATGAGGATTTCGCAGTTGAAAGTAACCGCGGCGACATCGTTCTTTTAGGAAACACTTCTTGGAGAATCAAACGCATAGAAAGCGCAGCAGGACGGGTGATCGTTGAGGACGCTCATGGCGCGCCGCCAACCGTTCCATTCTGGCTCGGCGAAGCGCCAGCACGTAGCGTAGAGCTTTCGCATTATGTCAGCGAAATGAGGAAACACATTTCAGAACTAATCCCAAGCACACTTTCGCTATCCGAAACCTTCGACACGCATACACTGCTCAATTCATTGCCCGAGGCTAAACAGACTCTGATCAATGATTATGGACTCGATGAATCCGGCGCAGAACAAGCCACTGAATATGTATTGCAAGGCCGCGCAGTGCTAGGTACGGTTCCAAGTAACGACACGATTATTGCTGAGCGTTTCTTCGACGAAGGCGGCGGCATGCAATTGATTATTCACTCGCCATTTGGCGGCCGAATTAATAAGGCTTGGGGTCTGGCACTCAGAAAGTGTTTTTGCCGTTCATTCAATTTCGAATTGCAGGCGGCGGCAACTGATGATGGTTTGAACATTTCGCTGGGCGAACAACACAGCTTCCCGCTCTCGGATGTTTTCAATTTCTTGCACCCATCTTCAGCTCATCATATTTTGGAGCAAGCATCACTGGCCTCACCTATCTTCGGAACGAGATTTCGATGGGACGCGACACGTTCATTAGCGCTCTTGCGTTTTCAGGGAGGCAAGAAGGTTCCGCCACATTTGATGCGCTTGAAGTCGGATGATTTACTCGCCGCAGTTTTTCCCGACGCAGCTGCCTGCCAGGATAACATGCCCGGTGATATCGAGCTTCCGGATCATCCCCTCATAAACGAAGTTATGAAAGACGTCCTTACTGAAGCAATGGATCTGGACGGACTGATAGCAGTACTGAACAAGATTATCACTGGAGAGATCAAAACTATCTCAGTTGACACGCCAGTTCCGTCAGTGTTCTCACATGAGATTTTGAACGCAAATCCATATGCGTATCTGGACGATGCACCACTTGAAGAGCGGCGTGCTCGTGCTGTCGAAATGCGCCGCATGCTGCCCGAAGCTTTGCAGAGCGTTGGGCTGCTGGATCAAGACGTAATCAGACAAGTGAGCGAAGAAGCGTGGCCGGACATCCGAGATTATGATGAATTGCACGACCTAATGCAGACTTTGATTGCGCTGCCTGAATCGTTCGTCCTCAAGAATCCAATCAACTCAGACAAAAACCTCGCCAACAAATGGCAGGAGTATTTTGCAGAACTGAGCAAAGAAAACCGTGCGGCAATTGCAAGAGTAGCGACTGGAAAAACTACGCAAGTATTTTGGGTAGCAGCCGAGAAGCGCTCAGCGTTTGATCAGATCTATCCAAATGCTGAATATGATAAAGACCTGCCGTCAGTCGGGCGGGTCGAGAGTGTTCGAGAGGATGCGCTAAATGCCATGTTGAAGGGTTGGACTCAACACATGGGACCAACAACCGCCGTTGAATTAGCCGCTCTGTTTTGTCTTCCGATTCGTGAATTAGAGACAGCGTTAATCAGATTGGAATCATCAGGCAACGTCCTGCGCGGTCAGTTTCGAACTGATACCAGCATCACAGAGCAAGCAATTGCAAAGGTGGCGGCATCAGGAATTGACAAAATTTCAAAGGATGCAACAGATCGCGCGCAGAACAATTCTCTCGTTCTTGAATGGTGCGATCGCAGGTTGCTAGCCCGCATCCATCGCATGACGGTTTCAGTTCTCCGCAAGGGAATCGAACCAGTAACAGCGGCGCAGTATATGAACTGGCTGATGAATTGGCAACACATGTTGCCGGGTTCTCAATTGCCTGGTGACGAGCGGGGGACTCTGGAAATCATCAGACAACTCCAGGGCTTCGAAATTCCAGCTAACGCGTGGGAGCAATACATTCTTCCTCGCCGACTCAAAAACTACAATCCAAAAGTTTTGGATACCTTGTGCCTGACCGGTGCAATCGGCTGGGGACGCCTTTCTCCGCATCCTGCCACACTTGACGATGGTGACACGAAGAAGCGCCGAGTCATGCCAACTAGCGTCGCTCCGATCGCATTTTTTGTTCGCGATGATTCTGATTGGATGTCACCAAAGCACCCTGGTTCGCTGGATGAAAACAAAGGTCTCAGCACCCAGGCAATTGAAGTTCGAGACCTTCTCAAACAGCGTGGGGCATCATTCTTTGCCGATATCGTCAGGGGAACAGGCCGACTCAAATCGGAAGTCGAAACAGCACTTTGGGAATTGGTCGCAGCCGGCATCGTGACGGCGGACGGATTCGACAATTTGCGATCGCTGATTGATCCGAAGCGGCGCTCTGGTCAAGGCAATTCCAGAATGCAACGCCCACGCAACAGCACAGGGCGGTGGTCACTGCTATATATTGATGAGGTAGATCGCAACAAAGAATTAGAAGCAATCTGCCGCGTGCTCTTGAAACGCTATGGCGTGGTCTTCAGAGACGTTCTTACAAGAGAAAGCATGTTGCCACGTTGGAGAGATTTGCTGCTCACATTCCGAAGAATGGAAGACCGCGGGGAGATTCGCGGAGGAAGATTCGTCACAGGATTCTTGGGCGAACAATTCGCCTTACCGGAAGCTGTCGAATCCTTACGCGCCTCAAGAAACCGACCACTAGATGGACAATGCATCACATTCTCTGCTGCCGATCCTCTGAATTTGATCGGAACAATAATCCCTGGGGAAAAGACTGCAGCAACGTCTGGCAACACCGTTTCAATACTGAACGGCGCCGAATTCACAGCAACAGAAAAACACTGGCGCCTCGCCTAGTCGCAACGCTCCCAATCCCGATTCTGTAGGGGCGACGCCATGCGCCCCCGTCAAATAAATCGAATTCGAAAGTATTTAGCGCCCGCGACGTCCGCCACCTAGCCGGCCGCCACCACCGCCGCCACCAAACGATCTGCCACCGCCACCACGATTACCAAATCCTCCACGTCCACCGCCATCGGCAGAGAAGCCACCAGCACGCCCACCGTCGGCTCCAGCGCGAGCCGCAGCGCGGCCACCGTCAGCCCCACCGGCACGGGCGCCATCACGATTTCCAAATCCACCGCCGCCTTGCTGTGCCACGAATGGATTGTTATCAGTTCGCTGAAATTTGTTCGGATTTTGTTGCAACTGATTTTGATACCACTGATTCTGCTGTTGAAAGTTCTCATGATGTTGAGCAAAACGCTGACCGTCTGCTCCTCCGCCGGCATTAGCTGCAGCAGCTTGCCTATTGGCTTGATTAGCAGCCATTTGGTTTTGCATAGCTTGTTGGTTGCCATAGGCTTCAGTTGCCTTCTGTTGCTGGTTGGCCTGATAAGCAGATACAGCCCTTTGTTGATTTTCGTTTTGCAACTTCTGTTGATTGTACAAGTACATTTTCTGATTTTGGTTCAGCTCGACTTCGTTGCCGTTATTGTAATAATAGGGACGTCCACCGGCACCATAGTAATATGGCGTTCCGTAGGGCGCATTATAATAACTTCCCGCCATCATAGATCCGAGCATAGCGCCAGTGCCTGCGGCTACGGCTGTCCCCACCGCTGCACCGACTCCAGATCCAGAACTAGATGATTGCTGCTGTGGTTGCTCATAATAGTTATTGGTTGTGTATACCGGTGCATATTGTGGAACCTGCTGAGCCTGTGCTTGCTGAGCCCGGCGTGCTTGTAGCGCCGCCACACCTGGCGTCAAATCAATAGTTTGACCCGTTTTGTCCGTGTACCAAAATCCACCTTGCGAACCCATGTAAATTTGAACCACATTCCCATTAACGCCGGCTCCAGGAAGCGGCGCAAGATCTCCTTTGGGAGTTATGACATTCTGACCACCATTCTGACCAGGAACGACTTGCAAGTTCACAACAGAAACCTGCGGCACTTGAGCCTGCGCACCCTGCGCCATGGCATTCGGCGAAAACACCAAAATCGATGCTGCAATCATTATAGCTGTGAACTGTGACTTGAACATTATTTCCGTCCTTTTCCAATTGGAGCGAATCGCAATAGGCAAATAGCTTGCCGACCGACCAGGCGCCGCCACTTTGCATCCACACAAAGGCGTCTATTTCCCTTGGCCAGAGAAGGTTTCTAATCCTTCAGACAAAAATCTATGGTACCATACCGGACACTTTAAGCCTCGGATTATGCTCTCATTTATCCATTTGTTCACATCTGAAAGTACCGGGCTGAAGGACCCTATTCCACCCAAGGTAGTCCGCAATGAGTTTGACAAGAAAATTTGCTGTATTCATTCTCTGTTTGTCTATCGCTACGGCAGCAGCCATCGCTTATACTAGCGGCGCTCGCAGTAGTCTTTTGCGCTCACGCGACCAAGTTGCCGATCAAAGAGCTCAGTTGCTCAGTGCATACAATGAAATCGATAAGAGTATCGCTCAGTTGCAGGACAAAAAATTTGCAATCAATAGGTACCTGACAGACTGTGATCGGAATCTGCGCGAAATA
Source organism: Candidatus Obscuribacterales bacterium (assembly GCA_019747875.1). Lineage (GTDB taxonomy): Bacteria > Cyanobacteriota > Vampirovibrionia > Obscuribacterales > Obscuribacteraceae > JAIEPM01. Next base: position 17,377 of record JAIEQI010000074.1, on the reverse strand, counting down.
GATCGCATGCTAGCAGTACAAGACGATGCATACAGGGGGCGCTAAGATGAACATAAAACTTACTCCAGCACTCCTCATTTTGATCATGGCAGGAATAGCGCAAACTACTTTTGCACCGCTATCATGCAGTGCCGCTGCTGAACAACTGAAAGTTGAAATAGTAGGCGCAGACGTAGCCGACAAAGAAAGCGAACAAGTACTTTCCGCCTTCAAGAAACTAATGCAAGGTCTTGGTCAAAAAGATCTCAATGCCATTGGCGACTGCCTGAGCCCTGAGGTAATTCTTTTCCACAACCACGATTTAGTAGCCGGGAAGCAAGCAGTGCTAGATCACATAACAAAGAAAGTTCTAGGCAAAGACGAAGGCACTGTCAGTAGTATCGTCGTATATCATCCCTTTATCAAAGTAAAGGGCGAAACAGCAATGGTGTCTTTCCGAGCAACCAAGGAATTCACCGGCTCCAAGCCCAGCAAACAAGAATCCTGGTGCTGGGAAGTATTCGAACGCAAAGACAACCAATGGAAAGTTCTCCAATTCCACAGCAACTGGGCACCACTCAAGGCAAGTAAGTAGTCCTCACGACGGAATAACATTCGCGACAACTCAGCTCAGCTGTTCTGATTACTAGCAGCGTCTTTGATTGCAGAAATTAGTTGATCGAAGAGCGCCTCAGCAAGAATTGGCGCCACTTCCAGATCAAAATGCTCTCTGATATTAACGGTGCGGAACTCCTGATTATCCTGATTCTTCTCGACAAATGATTCTTTCTCCGCACGGAACCATGCATCAGCGACCATGAGTACCCAGTACGCAGAACGCACCGTTCTCGCCTGCCATGCCGCAGCCCTTGCGGCTCCCCAGAGAGCTATGAACTCTGGACGAAGTAAATCCAATTCGGCCCTCGTTCCATCAGGCATAAAGAGCTTTCTGCGTAACTTGTGCGATTTAGCTCTTTCTCGGCACTCGAGCTCAATTTCGATCGCCACTTTTTGGTCGATTTCATTGCCCTCACCAAACATTTCCGCACACCTCTTAAGAAGGTTTTTGCTGCCTTTCTTTTTGCAGTGATTGATCAACGCGGAACTTGAGTCAACCAATATCCATTTCAAGATTTTGTTAGTGCAACCAGATAAATCCGATCCAGTTTCAATTGCCGCCAGGAAACGCTCCGCCACGAACTGCGACTTTTTAATTCGCTGGTAAATTGCCGCGCTGAGAAGTAGTAATTCTTCTGGAATTCCCAATCGCTGAGAGACCACTTGCGATGCCTCAGATCTTTTTGCACTCGGTGCAAGCCACGAGATAAAATCCTGCGTGTTTGGACGTATGGCTTTAAAGCCCGACGTCGCAAAAACTTTGTTCTCGCGAGCAGTGACTACTTGTTTAACGAATGCTTTCTTCAAAGATTCGCTGTCGTGATAAGCCAGTATAGTATCGTCTGCCATAGCTTAGAATGCATACCTCATTCCAAGCTCTTCCGGAAACTCATCATCAAAATGGAGAGTCGCGAACTTCGCTACTTGATCTAGATCCATAACAACAAACTCAGGAAATTCCTTCGCTTGCTTTTTAGATGCGAGCTTCTTTCCAATGATTGCGAGAGACTCAGAGAACTTCAGCACACGCGGCTGTTTATCAGCGAACTGAAATCCGACAGTTGTTGGGATCTTCCATGGCTTGTTAGGCTTGAACGTGCCCAGGTCCGTCCATCGATCCCAATCTTTCTGCGCAGTTCTCAGGAACATCGACATGCAATTTGCTTTCTTGAAATTTTTGGCGACTTGCTTCAAGTCTGGCATTTCATTAAATATGGTCTTGCAAACAAATACCTGCAGAAGACCACGCGGAGATGCCGCACGGACCCAAGCACATACGAACGTGTCGGTAAGCAAGCGAACAGCAAAAACGTGTCCTCTCAACTTGGGCTTGTCATGATGTGGGCGTTTCTTTTTCATCTTCATGAAAGACAAGAATTACCGCGTTGTTATCTAGCCTGCTCATTTTAGCAGGGTGGCGGGCTCGCGCTTTCAACAGCAACGGTTCTTGACCACACATGCCTTCTTGGCTTCTAACCCAAAGAAAGGACTTCCTTCACAAGGAAGCAGAATTTCGCGTGCTCCGACACCGGAGGTCCAGGCCCAAACAGTTTTGCTACTACTTCTGCAAGTAATAACATTCGTCATGTGCTGTTGGATAAGACTGCAGCCGGATGTGGAATTGCTTTCCTGACATTTTTGTTTCGGTGTTGAGATTGACTCGTGCAAAGCGGTAATATTCGAAGGCAGATGCCACTCGATCGTAGTGCTCCAGCGGAACAGCCACAACCGCAACGGGCATCTTCTTAATTTGAAGATCTATCAGTAAGCGCATCACTGCATTCGCGGCAATCTGAACGCGCTCAGGAGCAGTTCCAATATTCCGCAAAACTATGATGCCCTGCTCGTGCGGCGAATTGTCAAAAAGAAAATGCCTTTTTGATCCCAACGGAATTGTCTTTCTGTACCAGATCTCCTCATAAATTCGCGAATTCCCCTTCGGCGCTTTTTCACCTTTGCCCCGCGAACAGGGCTTGAAATTTATCTGCACCTTCGTCAGCGGATTCAACGAAGAACTCTGGTATTTCAACAAATGGGGCTGCTCCTGCAAGTCGAGAAACATAGCCCAATCGAACTCTCTCTGGAGATACTCATTATCACTGTCGGTTCGAATGATCTCTGAATACGAAGGAACGGCGGATACTAAAATCACACCAAGCAATCCAAGAAAAGCAGCGACTATGTTTCTTGAGATAGTCCGCTCCACTCTATTCATTCAAGTAAAAATTTCCCGTGTCAGGATTGCGACCAAGATTTTCCCATTCGTGGGAACCGGATGCAATTAATGGAAATGGACCAGTAAGGCCGGGCACCGGATTTCCTTTCAGGTTTGCAGGAAAAGCGGGATAGAGAAGAATCTTTGCTTCTAACACCAATGAATAGGTACAAGGCCCTTTAGCTCCTTCTGGGAGCCAATCCTTCGGGACGGAACCTGGATTCTCAACCAACATAACAGCAGATGGATCTTGGATACTTGCACAGCGCAGTTTGAGTCCAAGATCATCGACCTTGATACCACCCAATGAATTCAGGCGAGTTTCCAGAGATGGTTCCCGCTGGATCATTCTGACCGCTTCAGAGAATGAAGAACAGAAGGCGAGTTGCCTTGAATAAGTTTTCACGGTTTCTTGCGCCATCATCCATCGAATAGGAACTACGGAAAGATCAATGACCGGCACTATTACTGCCACTGTCAATAGTGCAAGGGCTGCTGCGAATTCAGCAATCTGACTACCACTGGAATGCCTTAGATGAGCTCTTCTTCTGATAAAACTTCGATTGCGATCGAAGGCTAGCTTTCCTCGAGAGTCCATCCTTGGAATTAATGGATTGAATCGCATTTATATCGTGATACACTCTCAAAAGGTATAGGGATCGCCCTCTGACTGGAGAAAGTAGCATGCGCACCATTCGAAAGTCAAGCGGGAGCATGCTCGTACTGATCGTCTTTCTTCTAGGGATCTTCGTTGTTTTTGCATTGGGCGCATTCACAGTAAATAACTTCCTCTTCCTTCGCACCAGAGCACAAGATAGAGCCGACAATCTTGCCCTTTTACTAGCGTCAAAAATAAACACTGGCGATCGAGTCGGGCAAATGAACGAGTTACAGGCTCGCTCGCGCGAACTGATCTTCAACTCCAGAGAACGCATTGCTGACTGCCACGGCGAAGAACTCGATATGTTATCACCCATAGCTGAGCAACTACTCAATGAGGCAAGAGAAGGACACGCCTTATTAGAGAGGGAGAGTAACAATCTAGTAAGTCAAATATGCAAGGAAGTAAAAGAATCTGCGCTCGCTCACAATTCAGCCTTGTCCGATTTAGGAATATTCAAAATGGGAGGTCTGCTCACTGAACAAGCACGCATAGAGCGTGTCGAGTTGGGAAGTATAAAAGACATCCCTTCCAATGCCAAATCGGACACAGTCTTTGAAGGGCTCAGTGAATTTGACCTGCAACAGAATCATTCACATAAAACGAACGGATTGTATCGCGCAAACATCGATGCAAAGATCCCACCACCCGACGGAGATCTCAGCTTTAAGATCTCAGCTTTAGCGCCTAATGTCAGGGGAACGTGTTCGCCGGCGCACAATGTCAATGCACACGTTTTCACAAGAATGGATACATTGATCGATAACGAAGAAGGGCAGCCTTGCCATCCTGAATTTGCACCATGCGCAGTGCAAGTGCATTGCAAAATGCCTACAACTTTGGGAATCAAAGGCGACTATCGCGCAGATCTAACCTTTGTGTCAACTGCCGCCACAAATGGTGCGATCAAGACAGAATAGGCGAAATCATGACGCGATTTGAAAGAAGAAAAAGAAAGGCACAATCACTCCTCGAGACAGTGATGGGGATCAGCTTCCTCGTTCCAATTTTTCTCCTGCTTGTAGATTTCACGCTCGTCTTTGCAGCTTTGCAAAAGAATGATTCAGTATGTAGAAACGTAGTGCGGACCGCAGCATCAGGCGCGCCAGAAGATGCTAACAATCGAGCACAAGCTATCCTTGCCCAGAAATCCGATTCGTCCACCGGGTGGTTCAGCAAGATTAGCCTGGCAGAGCCGGTGGCACTAATGATAACCAACAAACCAAACGTACAACTAGATCCCGAATCAAACGAAGCATTCAATCCCGGCGGACCGATAGAGGGCTCCGCGATAGCTTCTACGCAAATCACCATCAAGCCAATCTTGCTTCATCTCTTCCATGGAGAACGAGAGCTTACATTCAAGTCGCAACAGAGTTGTCCAATTAGCTATGTAATGCCAGAATCTGGGCGAAGCAATGAAGTAAAAGAATGAACTAGAATAACGCGGGCGAATTTTTGCTCGCTTGTTTTACGTCATCGATCGGAAGCGTTGGCTCAATAACTCGAATTTGATCTATGAACTTGCCTGGATCAGGATATTTGGCATTATGAGCAATTCGAACAGCCTCTGAGATCTCATTGAGGGGAACGCTTCCAACAACTTCAAACTCAAATGAACTTTTTAGGCCCGGCTGAGAGAAAAATTCTTTACTGCATTTGGCGAAGATCTCAGCGAGATCCGCAGAAGCTGCCTCGACAAATAACGTTCCCTCGTACTCTTGGGCTTTGTTTTCAGACTCAGAATTGAAGGGGCTCCCGTTATACTCCGGGCGCCGGATGCACGCGAATGCCACTGATTTCTGTGCCGCGAGCGTTCTTTCCACTTTACTTAAATGACAGCTGCAATTCACACCTTTTAGCTTGAATGTTGCCTTTGTCAACTTCATGTGACGAGGCGCCTCCGATTTCGAATCGCTCTGCGATGAAAATCTTGAAAGTAAAAACGGTGCAAGGGAATCAAACTGGTCGAAGTTCTTTGCTTTTGCCAGCTCATCAAGGAATGGAGCAAGATCTCCTTGCTGAGGCATAGTACCAGCCAGAGCTAAATGATATCGACCTTGTTCTGGTTCCAACTTCGAGGCATGAGCATACGCATCTGCCGATAAGTCAATCCAGGCTTCGTATTTTCGAGGGCTCTGCGAGCATGAGCTCGCGATCTCGTGAAATACTCGTCCCATTCGAAAGAAACAATCGGAATCCTCTCTGGACGTCAAACTCTCTGTTGCGGAATGCAATATACGTCGAGCCTTCACAATATCGTGTTGATCCAAAAGTTTTTGCGCAGCCAGCACGTAAAGTTCGGGAGATTTTGACTCGCACTTGTAGAAAACGAGATCTACTAAATCTGCAGCATCTTTCGTCTGATTCGCTTTCAGCAAAGCCAAAAGACGCAGCGATCTAGACCGCCGTTTTTTCTCCAAGGTGTTAGCACACTTGTCCGCTTTAACGGCGGTTTGCGACGCCAAATACGCTTCACCTAACTGCAAATAAGTATCGGCAATTTGCGCGTACCAATCGGAATCTTTTCCATGAGCCGAAGCCATTTCCGCTAGCGTTCCAAGTGCCTCCATTCTTTTGTCCGGCATCTTAGCATTGCATCTGGCAAGTCCGAGCCCGGCAACACTACTCTCCGAGTTAGACAGCATCTGCTTATAAACAGCTGCTGCTGCCGCAAAATCTCCAAGGATCTCATTCATCTCTGCAAGATTTTCGAGTAGTTTTGGATTGCCAGGATCTAACTGGCTTGCTTTTTCAGCTTCTTGAAGTGCAAGCACAACGTCGCCTTGCTTCCAGGAAAGGAAGCCTAAAATTGCGTGCGCCTTCCACTCTTGCGGTGACTGCTCAACAGCTTTCTGAGCAAGAACCATTGCATCATTCAATCTACCCTTATTAAACAAACTTACTGCTTCGAAAGTGTGATCGCCATCGTCTTTAGATATCGAACTCACATCGGCTAAACATAACGCCGATGTCGAAGACATGTAAACCAATGTGCCTAGAAGCAGCTTAGAAAGCCAGTTTTTATGCATTACATTCAACAAGTTTGAAAATGGAGTGACTCCATATATGCTATCACCCATTTCAAACTATCGAGATGGAAAGCGCCTGAGCTTAAATTTCGCGCATGTAACTGAAATTGAATAAACTTATCCTACACTTAAAGTCGAAGGGCATGGGAAACCGCTCTTCACAAAGAATATAGCGATTCGATACTCAGAAAATAAGCAAGGTATTACTAAGTGAAAAAAGCCATTACCACGCTGATAGCAATTTTGCTCACTGTCTTAAGCGTTGCAGCGCCTCCATCCATTGCCCAAGTTGTGAGAGACGGTGCCACCACTCTGATTTTCTATAACAGTTCAAATGCAGATGTCACCGTAATGGTTGCAGTCCCTGCACTTCCATGCGCTGCACCGTGTGTACAGTCTGATGGATGCCCGACCGGTACTGTTGCCAACCTAAGAACAATCAACATAAGCACCGCCGGCCAACCGCAATCACTGAAACAATTTGGCACCACTGCCTCAGGTTGGTTCATCCTCCCACGAGGACAAAGAGTGCAGCTATTGAACATGGGTATCAATCCATTTACTAAACAAGTTAGCTCTTGTTTCCAGGGAATGATTGTCGGATTCGGCCAGTTTGGAAACCAGTGTCCAGACTTGGGAACGAAGAGAACAGCATTTCCAGACATAAGGCCAGGGGCAACCTTCAATAACCCGGTTAATCCTCCAATCGCTTTGCCTAACGGGTCAAATTCATTCGAATGCACCTTGAATCTTCCGGGCACTGTCAATGGTGCCACTATGGTAGGTACGACTCAGGTCCCGGTCGCAGAATCAATGGACATCTCATGCGTAAACGGTGCCAATTCAGAAATTATGGTAACCATAACACCGCCACCAAACGGACCCTTTTGGAGCGCACTTACATCGACCGCCCAAGGCGGCGTAAAGGTCTTCAAGACTACTCACACCTTCGGACCAAATTCTTGGGTGGATTTAGCAAGGCGTCGCGATAATAATTGCGTCGATCCGGCAACCGGTTATGCGCGCCCGGGAGTCTTCCCCTACGGTTGCTCCCAGTGCAACACTTACCCGGATCCAGCACCGCCTTGCTCAGCTCATCCGATTCCGCAAATCTGTGCAGCAAGAAATGGATTCACACCCAACAACGGCTGCCTTTTCGATCGCAATCCAATGGTGCGTGGAGTACAACGCTTCGGCGGAACGGTCCTGGTTACATATAGAGGACCGATTCAACCACCTCCTTAAGCACGGCGAGCCGACGCAGCCAAGATTGTGCCATGCGCGCGAACCGGAACTACTCAGTTACAAGATCCAGCTGTAATTACGCAACAACCAAAAGCGCAATGACGCTGCACGAATTTACACTAACCAAACGCTCACTAAAGGAGCCGGATTGAACGTGGCAACAATTCAAAAGAAGAGAAGTCTAATCGCATTTACTGCAGCTTGGCTGCTTCTCGATAATGCTCTATACGTCGGAGCAAGCGGTCAGGCGTTAGACCTCGATCTTTCGTCCACTGACAGAAGTGTCGCTGCAAGGCGCGCTGGACAGATCCTCGTCGGCGACACGACAAGGTCCATCGAAATCAACGATCTCATAACTCCGGCAGAGCGCATAGCGTTGTGGCAAGCAAATAACGGTGGGCAGAACCTGATACTCTCGGGACAAGGATCAGCCATCGGTGGCAGCTTTAACGTAACGGATCGCTTCAGCCCTACTGGCACCTTTGTAATACCAGCAGGAGTGACAGCTATCCAAACAGCCTCCAGCCTCAACCTTAGCGGTAACTTGACTAACAGCGGAAATTTGTACGCGGTGCCGCAGAATCTCAATGCGGTAATAAACGCCGCGAACATTATGAATAACGTCGGCGGCATAATAAGTAGCATGCCTCCAGTAAACTCGGGGATCCTGGCTCCAGGTGCAGTAGATCTGTCGCTCGTGGCTGCAATGAACATCGTCAATGCTGGTCAGATAATAAGTTCAGCGAATTTGAACATGACTGCTGGCGGCTCGATCATAAACTCACTGCCTACAGGAGTAAGCGCAGCTACCCCTGTGATTCAAGCAATGAATAACATCAATCTTGTCACAGGCGTGAACAATTCGATTGCCTCTATCATCAATGCCGGAACCATCAATTCTATAGCTGGTAACATCAATTTCAACAGTACCAGCGCCAGCAACCTGCTGATCAACAATACAGGTGGCACACTGCTGGCCCAGCTTGGATCGATAAATGTTCGCGACGGGTCATTCATTGAAAAGTTCAATCTGGACCTTTTCGGCGGTGACATCATCACCAGAGAGCTGAATTTGTGGAGTGGCAACGGCATCCTCAATGTGGATGTGAACACACTTAGCGGACAAGTAAACGCTAGCACTGGAATAATGCATCTCAATGCTGCAACCCCAGATCTAATGTTGGGTTCTATACAGATACTGGGTGATCCAACATTTTTCAACCAGGGAAACATTCAGATCAATAACAACATAAGCGCTGTCGGTGCTCTAGCTATCATTGCCTCAGGTAACATCACAAGCACTGCCGGCGGCTCAATAAACACTACCCAGCCAGCCGGGGCCGGTGGCAACGTCATCATCATGGCCGGTACGTCTTTCTCAACAGCACCCCCTACTCCCGGCAGCGCCACAACTTCCGGGCAAAACGGTGGAGCTGGAGATAATGCTACAGTTTTGACAATCGCAGGCGGTACTACAGCCGGTGGCTTTGTAGATCTGTCGAATCTGACGACACCGGGTGGTGCAACCAGCGCGCTTCAAACTACAGCGACCGCTGGCTCTGGGGGCAATGTCACAATAGTAGCGTTTCCAGGAACAGCTGCAAACGCTGGGGTTATAACCACAAATGGGCTTCAGGGCGGAATTTTGACAGGAGGCGGCGGCGGGAATAACGGCAATGTCGTTATGATTGCCGGCGCCGGAGCTACAACTGCGATCAACGCCGGTTCCATCAACACAGCTGGTACAGCGGTCAATCTTGGCGGCGAAGTTGTATTAATGACGGGCGTGCCCACAGTTCAAGCAATGACTATAAACAATGGAATGGTCGCAAATAATTCCGTCCTCAGTTCCACAACATTGGTGAACTCTTCAATTTCAGTTGGGTCAATTTCTACCAATGCAGTTCCCGTCACAATCATCGCCGGAAATGGCATCACACTCAATGGATCGATTACTACGGATGGCAATCCCGCAATAGTTGTTAACGGACCAGGGGGACATCTTGGACTATTTGCAGGCGGCAACATTGCCACAGGAGCAAATGCAATTTCAGTCAGTACGGCAGGCGGCTCAGGTAATCATGGCGGTAGTGTAGTAATGCTTGCTGGTGCGAACATGCAAGCACAGTACAGCCAGACGTTTAATGTCACAGGCGATACCATAAATTCAAAGGTCAGTGTAAGTGGACCTTCTGCGGCTGGCGGCTTTGTCGATATGACCGGCGGTGGAACAAACAATTTGAACTCCATTTCGACCATTGGTTTCAATGCCGGGGCAGGCTTCGCCGGTGGACACGTGCAAGTCGTAGCTTTTGCCGGTTCAGGCGCTGGTACTGGTATTGTGACATTTCCAGCGGCATCGACGATCAGCACTTATGGATTGTCCAACGGCAATTCCATGTCGAACGTCATCAACACAAATGGCAACCTGAGTATCTTCGCAGGAAATAATTCGGGCGCCGCAACCACTTCAATCTCGCTTGGTGCAGTTAATACCTTTGACACTACAAATGGTAGCAATGCCGGTGCCGGAAATATAACCATTGCAACTGCTCAAGTAACACCGAACAACTATGTCTATTTAAACGGAGCAGAATCCGGAACCCTCACTTATTCAACCCTCACTTCCTCTTCAATATCGTTGAATGGGGTGATTAGGGCTGAGGGCGGATCAGTCTTATTGCCGGCGCCGGCAAATGGAGTTAACACCACTCAAACGACGAGCATACTTGTTCAGTCTGGGCAAAACCTTACTGTCGGAGCCAACATAAGCAATCTCAACACAAGCTTGCCCGCCGGCAATCTGCCAGGCGGATGCGGACCAAATTGCAATGGCATACCGTCAGCAAACATCACCTTAAGCGCAAACGGAACGCTAACATTTACTGGCGGCCCAATCATCTCAGCAAGCGCGGCAGCACCGAATCCGGCAAATGGACAGGGAATCGATGGTGGCACCATAAGCCTACAAGCAGCCTCATTCAGCGGACAGGGATCGCTGACGGCCGACGCCACGGGAGGATTTGTAGTCGCGAACGGCAGTGGCGGAAATGGTGGTCAAATTTTCATTACAGGAACGGGAACCGGAGCCGCAGGAACGATCAATCTGGGACCGACCTCCATGACTGTTTCGGCACAAGGCGCTGTCGGCGGTGGCAATGGCGGCAAGTTAACAGTCGTCAGCGCGTCAAACATTGCCATCGATGGTACCGGTGTTTTTCCTCTAACGCTGGCACCACAAGCAGGCAGCAATTCGCTTGTTGATCCACTCGCTGGGGCAAACACACTTGTCAATTCCGGAATTGGCCCCGTAATTACACTTACGGCAGCTGGCACGCTGGCAATAACTGGAGCAGGTCTCGACGCGAGCGGGGCCGCAAGCAATTACAATGATGCGAGCCAAACTGGAAATCCAGGTGGCAATGGCGGACAAATATTTATTACTGTCAATAGCAGCACCGCATTCGATATCGGGGCCGCTGCAGCTCCCACAAATGGTATTCAAGGTATTCTTAGTGCAAACGGAAGCACCATTGCTCCAACAATGACCAGTGCATTTGGAACAGGCGGATTGATATCCGTCACTAATTTAGGCGGCGGAATTATCGTCGAGAGCAACTCGCTTTCGGTCCAAGCGGCTGCAGCCAACAAAACCTACCATGCAGGTTATGGTGGCACCATAATCCTTAATGGTACTACTGTTTTCACGAAATCTGGAATTGATGCTAGCGGTGGCGGATCAAGCGCCGCCAAAAATAGTGGCAATGGCGGATCTATAACCATCACAACAAACAGCTCCACGCAATTCGAGATAGGAACCCCAACCGGCAGCAACGGCGTAACCGGAACATTGACCGCAAACGGCAATGTAGTGGGGTCCGGAACTCCGCCCGCGGGACCAGCCACGCTACCAATGCCGAATGTCGGTACTGGTGGAGCAATCACCGTTAACAACAACGGCACCGGTGGCATACTCATTGATGCAACCGGAAACATTACTGTTCTAGCAGCTTCGGCTACGACCAATTTTCCCGCAGGAAATGGCGGAAGCATAAACTTAAATGCACCAATGGGACCAGTCCTCAGCCAGGTTTCTCTTGCCGCCATAGGTGGTGCACCTAGCGCCGTAGGCGATGTCGATGCTGGAGTCGGCGGTACGATTTCGATAACCAGCAACAGCAGCAATCCGTTTGTGATTGGAACACTTCCCGGAGTACCTGTTGCCGGCGTCTCCGGCTCGATCACTGTAGACGGTTACTCTGCTGGAACCATCTACGTCAGCAATCTCGGCTCCGGCGGCATACAAGTTGACAATGGTGCCCTCAGCCTTGTGGCGAATTCTGCGGCAAGTGCAACTAGCTTCGGAGGTAACGGCGGAACCTTAACGCTCAACGCAAGCGGCGGACCACTAGCTGTAACAGGCAATCTAGACGTATCTGGCGCATCCGGATCAAACTTCGGGGGAATGGCCGGCTTTATGACACTGCTCTCGAACAGCAGCACAACGCTAAGTATCGGTTCCAGTGCCACAAGCAACTTTATATCCGGCAATCTCACAGCAAATGGGGGAACCGGCACAGCCGGAAACGGTGACGCCGGAACCATCAACATCACCAATAATTCAGGTGGAATAAACATTGCCTCGAACTCTGTTCTTGTGACAGCACCCGATGCAACCTTATCCGGATACGCGGGATCCGGCGGACACATCAATATTCAGGCGCCGCAGGGTGAGGTCATCATATCGGGAGATCTACATGCCGATGGCGGAAAAGCCTCCACCACGTCTGCATACAGTGCGGGATTCGGCGGTACACTTACTATCCTCGAGAACAGCACCAATACATTCGACATCAATGGAACCTCGACAGGCAAACTAACTGCAAATGGGTGGAGCGGCGGCACAATTTCAGTCACCAATAATGGTGCCGGTGGAATTACAGTAGAGAACAATGGCATTTCAGTAACGGCCGGAGCCGCTCAATATAAATTTCCCGCTAACCCTCTGCAATTTGGACAGAACGCAACACCTGGACCGGGAGGCACTGTCAATTTGAGTGCGCCAACCGGAAAGGTCACGGTGAATGGAACAATAGATGTAAGCGGCGGAGCAATCTTCCAACAGACACCTACGAATACATTGAACGCAGGAACATCAATAATTGACGTCGGTTCAACGAGTGGATTTGCAATCGGTCAGACAGTAACGATTACAGATGGTACCAACACAGAGACGCAGGTAATAACAGGTCTTTCTGCCAATACTTCTATCACGGTAGCCCCTCTTGCGAATAACTACGGAGCTAGTGTGACGGTATCGGCATACAGCCTCTCACAAACGGCTACCAATACAAGCATTCCTAATGTGCTGAATAACGCCACCAATCCATTACCACTGACACCTGGAACCACTACGCTAACGATGGCCGATACCACCGGCTATATCGCCTTACAGACAGTGCAGCTCTCCAACCCGGAGTTCAACCAAACTGCAACCAACATTCCTGCAGTGCAGTCCAATTCCACGATTGCCGTCGCAGATACTAGCGGATTTGGAATCGGTCAAACTGTCACGATAGCCGGCAATTCTCTTAGTGAAACGCAGGTGATCTCGGGTGTCAATCCGGGCGTTTCTATAACAGTGGATGTCACTAATACATACACAACATTTCCTACCGTAACGGCAAATGCAGTGTCGGAAACGCAGCAGATAACCTCAGTTAATCCGGGCGTTTCCATTAACATTACGCCCACGACAAAAACATATGCAGTCACACCTCCAGTACTTTCAGTGACGAACGTGCTGAATCTACCGAGCAGCCAGGGCTTCATACAAAATCAAGCGGTTTCAATAAGCTCCGGAGCTACTTCGGAAGTGCAGTTTATTGGTTCGATCAGTGGAAACAGCCTTATCTTCAGCAACCTTTTCAATACTTATACAAATCCTACAGTAACGGCATTTACGGCAAATGGAACAGTTAACATCCAATCAAGCACCGGCATCACCCAGGCTCCAGGCGCAACGATAAATGCAAACACCTTAAATATTACAGGTGGTGGCAACATCGGGACGACCGCTTCACCGCTGCAGGTGAATATCCTTGCAAACGGCACTCCTGGAACACTGACACTAAGCACAGCTGGAGCCGCTACGATCAACAATTCCACAACTACTGCAGCGCTCGGCAACATCCAGACGGGCAGCGGCTTCTCATTTACAAGCAATGGCAGTATCTTCTCAAATTCGTTGATTTCTTCGCAAGGTCCCGTTTCGCTAACTAATGGCAACACCACCTTTGGTGATATTTTTGTGAACAATTTAGCAGGCGGCACAGCAATAACTGCTGCTGGCAGTTTGCTGATCCAGAACAACAACTTGGCAGGAGCCATCAACATAGCCAATCCGATTAGCTCCATTGGCAGCACGGTTATCACAAGCGGCCCACTAGGTCCACTCGTGGCCGGAACGACTCCACCGACGGTGACGGCCAGTAGTAGCAATGGTTCGGGAGTCTTTTTCGGAACTAACGGAATAGTCGCGGGGCCGGGTGTAACTATTGGGGCGACAAACGGCAACGTAGTCTTCAATGGCGCCACACCGACAACCATTACGCTTTCAGGCGGGATAAGTATTAATACTCTGGTGGGAGCGGTCATATCGCCGCCTGCTCCGACTCCGCCAATATTGGGGTCGGCAGCGCCGCCTCCGCTGTTTTCTCTTAACCCAAATCTGACCGGCGCAAGACCGTTTGGCACCATTATCTCTACAGACCAGACCCCGGAATCAGATCCTGATAAGTTTGGTCAGCTCGATTCGAAAACAAACAGTGTGGCGCAATCCGCTCTTGCAAAGCAATTAGCAGGGTTTACGCAGCTCATGTATTTCCAGCCCAACCTGGAGACAAACGGGCAGGTTTCGTTCATCAACATGCCCACTGGCAACGGTCTTGTCTTTGCGAAGACCGACACCGAAATTCGGACACCACTGGCAACATTTACGCTGGATCGCGGTTCGGCGGTCCTGATCTTCCAATCAGCTAATAGTGTTGCACTGCTAAATTTGCATGACGATCACCAGGGCTCTGTTTTCGCCGTAGTTGACGGATCAAAAATGGAAGTTCCGATCGGCAGACAAATCGTGGTCAGCAACAAGCACAACTTACAATTTGATGACCTAAACCCATCCGCGATTGGCTACAGACAGCTGTCTTCTATAACAATCGGCACGAAGAGAGTGTTTACGTCGGAATTCTCTGCTTTGTCAGCACTGACTTCTGTACTCAAAGTCTTAGATAAGCATGATAAAGAGGCTCAATTAATTGCTCAGAGAATGCTCAAAAGTGCGGCCGCTGTGTTTCTACTTGGACAACAACAACGTAAGCCGATTTACAAGTCTTCCAAAGCCAACTAGTTCGGCACTGGATTTACACCTGTAGCCGGGATGGCGTTCTCATCAACTGCTTGATTTGCATCAGCGGCGGTATTCTGCGAGTTTGCATCGTGCAAAAGCGCCATCCGATGGTTCTTGTTCTTCTTATCATGTTTGCGCTGTTTCTTCGCTTTGAAAGCAGAGGCATCAACACTCGATAATTGCTGAGACATGTCTTGCATACGCTGGCCGACCATTACATCGTTCAGATTGATGTTGAGATTGCCAAAAGCTTGAGCCGATGCCGATAAAGGACAAATAGCGATAACTGCAATTGCCAGGACGATATTTTGTATTCTCATTGTCTTAGTCCTCGTTTTATTTGATGCTCTAAATAAAACAGAAAAAGATGAGGACCTTGTGAGTATACCGCCCAATCCCCGAACACAGACAGGTCAAGAATCACGGAGATTTTCGACGCGAAAGAGAACTACCAGCAAGAATCTGAAAAAAAACTATATAGTTGAGCCCCCATCAGGGGCTAAACTAAGAGCGAACGCCTCAGAGCTCTGATGCTATAGGTATCCGGGGCAGTTACTATGAATCAGTGACTCATCTTGCCCGTCGAGATTTGGTCTTTTTTGGATCTTGAGCTCGCACCTGCTCTATGAATTTCTGCAGATCGTTCTTTTCATAAAGGATGTCTTCCCAAAGGTCGCCTACTTCAGCTAAGCGATCGGGAACAGTGTCCATAGTGAAATCCGTTGGATACACAGTGCCTAGCTCATCCCAATTCAATGGCGTCGACACCGTGCCAAGAATCGAATTTCTCGGTGAATAAATTGAAGCGAGTGTTTTGCCCCTTGCGTTCATGTTGAAATCGAAAAATACTTTTCCCGTCCGCTTCTTTACCGCCCAATCAATAGTGACATCCTTTGGATTCTTCTCATAGCAGTGTTTAGCAAGTGTCGCTGCAAAAGCACGAAGCTCTTCATTATCTGCATTGCGAACAACCGGAACGTAAATATGCAGACCAGTCTTTCCGGATGTTTTGATGAAGCCTTTCAATCCCAAGCTATCCAATATATCTTTCAGCATCGAAGCCAATTCGGAGACCTTTTTGAAACCCTTCTTATTCAGTTCCGGCTCCTCATTAGCAGCCTCCTTTCCACTGTATAAATACGGATCGAGATCGAGAACTACATAATCAGGATAATTCAGTAAAGACTTATTGATGTTTTCGAGCGACCCTGTAAATGTCCGAGGCAGGTCTTTTGCATCGGGCTCGGGATCGATCCTTGTGTGCACTGTGTGCAATTCCAGATCTGCAATCTGAGCCAACCACAAGAGCGTGGGCAGATTATTGCAAAGCAAGAACTCGTCGTCTTGATTCTCTTTCTCTGAAAAGTAAGTGATCGTTTCAACGAACTCAGGGACCTTATGTTCCCAATGTTTTTGGAAAAATCGATTTCCTTCGACGCCATTTGGGTAGCGAATCAATGTAAGCGGTCTGTTTTTCAAATGAGCGAGAAGCACAGGTGCCACTTTACATAAGTATCTTGCATAATCCCTCTTAGTCACGGGCTTGTACTTGCGCCCCAAACCCGGCCAGAGAACCTTATTCAAACTCGAAAACGAGATCTTATGTCCATCAACTTCCAAGGATAGTGCTTCCTTCTCGACCTCAAGCATCTCGAGGACCTCGGCAATCGTATCCGAATCAACGTCCACCATTGACTTTCGCTTCTTGCCCCGGCTTGCTTGTTTCGGCGATTTATGGTGCGATTTCGCGAAGCTCTCGACAATAGAGTAAGCGGATTCGTTCTTAGATTCGTTCTTAGATTCGTTCCTCGATTCATTCCTGGACTCGTTCCTCGATGCCTTCCTCGATTCCTTCCTCGATTCCTTCCTCGATTCATTCCTCGATTCGTTCCTCAATCCCTTCCTTGACTCGTTCCTGGATTTGTTCCTCGATTCGTTCCTCGATTCCTTCCTCGATACATTCCTCGATTCATTCCTGGACTCGTTCCTCGATTCGTTCCTGGATTCGTTCCTCGATTCGTTCCTGGATTCGTTCGCGTAAGGAGCGCGGACGTCCCGTCCGCCCATAGCCTTACCAGAGAATTGTCCTTGTTCGATTCCTGGAGCGCCGGCACCTTGCCGGCTCCGTTTTTCCTTGGGCGATTCACCCTTTCGATTTTGCTTCGATCCCGGGAGCGCCGGCATCTTGCCGGCTCCGATTTTTTTGCCCGATTCAC
>JAIEQI010000189.1 GCA_019747875.1 Candidatus Obscuribacterales bacterium | reverse complement strand
GCGCTCTCTGAAAG
The DNA here is from genome assembly GCA_019747875.1 of Candidatus Obscuribacterales bacterium. Classification (GTDB taxonomy): domain Bacteria; phylum Cyanobacteriota; class Vampirovibrionia; order Obscuribacterales; family Obscuribacteraceae; genus JAIEPM01. The sequence continues at coordinate 57,050 of JAIEQI010000189.1, read as the reverse complement.
CCTGCTCCGTGCCTGTGTCTTCGCAGTTCCAATGCGTTATGCTGAACTGATCTTATAGCCCAGTTTTGCAGCAGCTCTACTCCCTCATTTAGTATACACCGGGAAAACTTTATTATTAGCAGCATTTGAGACTCAGGTGTTATTTTAATGGGGGAGGAGATTGGGCTGTGCTAAGTGGTTTTCTGGCCGGCTTATACGCTTACCGCGATTACTGCTTGAAAAAAAAACTTTGCTCTTGCCCGCCCATTAACACTCCTGATTCGTAACTCAGTTTTTTCTCCGCACACAGGAGAACTCTTGTGAAAAAAAGAGCAGAAAGGGGCTGGAAAGCAGCCCCTTTCTGCAAACGGCAAGTCGCGTGACGCGCAACACCTTCTGTACAACCCTCTTCACCAAGCGCAAACGCCCTATTTACATCGCTTTTGCACTGAAGGAACCTTGATCTTGCCGGATTGTTGCTTTTTTTTCAAGAGCAAGAGCACCGACTTCACTCTCCGCTCTGGGTTGTTTCGGCAAACCGTATGCCCTACGCTCCTGCCTTGTGAATCAGGATAACTGACATACATTGTGCTGGAGCTGCCACCATCAAGGTTGAGCGCTTCAACACAGCCGAGATCAAGCATTAACTGCCTGAGCTGAATCAGCGTTGCGCCGCCCCTACCTTGCTGTTCCTCTCCGCCCTCTACGCAGACCAGCAACACACGCCGATCGGCAGTGACACCGAATGCGGTTCTTGCCACCATCTGGCGAGAACGTATTACGTCAACAGTCTTTCCGTTTTCTTGGCGAACAAATGCCTCCTTTTCGGTGTTCAAGTCGGGCAGCAATCGCGGACCGGCCTGTAGCGAATGAAGCAGCATAAATCCATTGGGAATAGCTTCATCGTGGTGAGCTACAACAACCTCATTCTTGCCGCTGGATGAAACGAGAATTCGCATTTCACTGCGATTATAGATCGCATCTTTGGTTGACCTGCTCAATCTCGAATTGGCAAGCAATGAAGAGTTCCGGCGCGGGGACGCTTCCTCCTTTCCATCCACGATTACATAGCTGACGCTGGCGCCATCAGACAGTCCGAAATAGCCACCATTTACAGTGGCAGCCGCCGAGCGCGCCTGAGCGGAATGAGTAGTAGTGTCCACGGTGGCATTAACTGCAGGACGAAGATCCCAGGCAGCCGAATCGATATCAATGACGACCAGGTGGACGCGGCTACCGTAGAGGGTCTTGAAGAAATAGTAGCTCGCCCCGGGTTCTTGTGAAAGTGGCTGTCCGGCAGGCAAATCCCGATAGCTTCCGACCTGAACAGCACGGCGAGAGCCGGCGACGAAGTAGCGCGAATGACGATGCCGATCAACCCCTTGTTGTTGCCGGTTGCTGTTCGACGAACCTTGCAAGTTGGTGTTCGGCGCCTGCCGGTCGATGCGTCGAGTGCCGAATCCCTGCTGTTCAGCATTTTGCTTCTCGGTATTTCGCTGGGCATTTGCTGAAATCGAAACAGCGACCGCTTTGAAGTATGCGACGGCGGACCTGGTGGCATCATCGATCTGCTCCGCCGACGGAAATAGAGCCGACAAAGAAAGAGCAACGATGAGAGTTTGATTCAAGAGAAAACTGAGCATGGTGCCTCCTGTTTCTTCGAGCTAAAACAAGAACAGCAGATCACCACCAGCTCAGTTGAGCGGGCGACAATTCTTTCTGCTGGCTGCGGGAAGCTCTGTTTTTAACCTTTGGGAAATGACTTATGTAAGTACAACTTGAACCTATGTTTGAAAAAGCAAAAACACAAGAGAATCAGTACAGATTCTGTTTTCCTAGGTAAGAGAAGATGCGGTTATCCCCACAAAAATCTTCCAACACAATAAGAGGAAGGAGCGGCACAGCAGCCTACACCCAACAAATGACAAGCTCAAAACAGAGCAATTTCCACCAATTCATTGCAGATTCACGCAACTAGCGCTCACTTGAGATCTGCCTCGACACACGGCTGTAGTGAAGCGATAGTGAGCGATCATTGTTCCCTGTGCCTCCACCGCCTGTGGCGACAGAGCCGAGACTCCAAACCATGTTTCCAAGCAGACAAAATAGTATTATCAAGCGGATTCTTGAAGAATGCGGATCGGTCGCGATGGATGGATGTAAACAGATCCTCGAAATGCAGCATCTTGGAATCCGCCACCATCTAAAACACTGCAGCCGCCTTATTCTGCGAGCTTGCGCAAATCGTGAATATTGCTCCGACCAGGCTTCCGCTTGTCATCCCACCGGGATAACCACATCTCAAGAAGCTGACCCTGAGCGGTTTTCAGTATGCGGATTCAAAGAAGCAACAGTTTCACTCTTTAAAACCGAACATTCTCTAAGCTCTAGCGCATTGCCTCCTCATGCTGAAGCCCCTTAGTGTACGGGCGAATTTTCATTCCCCTATCCCGCCCGAGTTTTCCCGCATCCCGCAACAATCTCGAACAGCAAGACGGTATTGAACCGACTTCCCTCAATGGAAGCCGGTTAGACATGGTTTTCCGTGAGATAAAGACTGAATTCTGCTTTCACAAGAAGCCGAGGAGCTCTCCTTCGGAGTACCGTCCACGGCTTCCTGTTTGACTGTTTCGGTGCGGATTGGCTCAGGCAATTTTCTCAAACCCAGGCTAAAGGTCTGGAACAGAGGAGCGCAAGATGACTATCGAATTCTCCGCAAGGTCGAGCAAGATGCTCGGTCGCGCTCTTGCTCGCAATGAAGAGCGCGCGAACCTGATTCTCGCTATTTTCTCCGGTGAAGGTCTCACCGGTTATGCACTGGAAGCTGACCAGCTCACGAACGGTTTGCTTTCCCGTCGCATGGCTCACCATGACTTCGATGCCAAGTCCGACAAGGTCATGGTCATCGATACCGATCTGTCTGTCGAAGGGCTGGATCGCATCATTCTCGTCGGTCTCGGCGCGCGCTCGAAGCTGACCCGCAGCGGTCTGCGCAGTGCGCTGGTCGAGGCTTTCGAGTCGGCTCGCGATTCGGCGCATTCCAAACACCTGGTCTTCCCGCTGATCGACACCGATCTGCGTGGTCTGACAGTGGAAGATTTCGCCGAGACGGTCGCATCCTACGCTGTTCTGATGGACTACGAAATCAACCACCAGAAAACGCGCGAGGAGAGCAAGACCGAGCGCACTCACTTGCAGTCGATGAGCATTCTCACGGCTGACTGGGCGCTGTCGGCGACCAAGCGTGGCATGAATCGCGGCAAGCTGATTGCCGAAGCCACCTGCAAAGCGCGCGACATGGTCAACGAACCCTCCGAGACGATGAACCCGGCTAAGCTGGCTCGCATCGCAAAGGAGATCGCTGACGCCTCCAACGGCACGATCACCTGCAAGGTGTATGGCAAGAAAGCAATCACCAAGCTGGGCATGAACGGATTTCTCGCTGTCAACGAAGGGTCAATCGACGAGCCACAACTCATCGACCTGACCTTCACGGCAGCGAAGAAGGACGCACCCACGCTCGGACTGATCGGCAAAGGCGTCACCTTCGACGCCGGCGGACTTGGTATCAAAGACGGTACCAACATGAAAAACATGAAGAATGACATGGGCGGCGCCGCTGCCGTACTTGCAACGATGTCTCTCCTGGCAGCCCTGAAGCCGAGCATCAACGTCCGCGCAGTCATCGCAGCGACCGACAATCTGGTCGATGCGAATTCGTTCCGTCCTGGCAGGATCATCACGACCATGTCCGGACTGACGGTCCAGGTCGATCATACGGACGCGGAAGGACGCCTGACCCTCTGCGACGCGCTGACCTACCTGCAGCAGAACGGCGTCAACCAGATCATCGACTTGGCTACCCTCACCGGTGCCGTGGAAGAAGCTCTGGGCAACTACATCACTGGCGTGTTCGGCAACGACAAGAAGTTCACCCGCTCGCTTTTGCACGCTGCTGAGCGTGCTGGTGAGGAGATGTGGGAGATGCCGATGACCGAGCATCACCGCGACCTCAACAAGTGCGCGATGGCAGACCTGACCAACGATGGCGCCAACCCTGGCCACATCGCAGCTGCCTGGTTCCTCCGCGAGTTCGTCAAGGAAGGTACGTCCTGGATTCATCTGGACATCGCCGGCACTTCGTTCCGCACCGAGGAAATCGGCGTCGATCCGGAAGGAGCAACTGGCGTTGGTGTTCGCACGCTGGTTGAGCTCATCCTCAATCTCGAGTAACTTGCAACTGACCAAGAGGGATCCCCAGAACATCTACGCTTGCTCTGTTGTTGGATCCCTCCGGTCGGCATCGTCTATGTTCGCCTGAAGCAGGAAGGGGTTGGAAACAGCCCCTTCCTGTCTTCTTCTCTATTCTTTCAGACATGCATTTTAGAGCTTTTTTGCTTTAGCCCTCTCCTATCCCATATCGTATACGCACCGTATACAGTGGCAGTTCCGGAAGGTGGTTTTTAGACCACCCTCCTTAACTGCCACCGCCGCCTCCATCTCTTGTTACAACGCGTTTGCCCTGTCGGTGCTGTTACCCACTTACGAAGCAAGCGGCAACTTTCCGGACGACTTTGCTTGGCGCAGGGCTATGAGAGCCTGCTGCCGCGCGTAGCCAATCATCTGCTTGCACTTTGCCGCAGAAGTACCGAAGCTGAGCGCCGCCACATCCGGCATGCCGGATTGGATCAGAATATGTTCGCCTCCTTTGGGGTCGTCGAAAAGCCAGTTCAAGAGCGGGGCATTCAGCATCTCGCCGAGGTGCAAAAGCATCTGCCCAGCGGGTAGTAGCTCGGAAGGCAAAGCAGAAGCAAAACCCAGCTTCGAGATAATCGCCGGTCCGCTGCAGAAGCTGCTTGGATGGGTGTGATACATAAACCCATCAATCAGCCACTGCGCTTGCGACTGGCTCTTCTCCTTCACCAGATTGCAGACAGGCTGCATGACGAACGGGACGGCACAGGAAGCTGCCAGGGCATTCGCCAGGTTATAGTCACGTCCGCTGAAGCGCACCGGAGACAAAGTGCTGACGTTGAAGGCGATGATGGTGAGATCATCCTGCGGCACGAGCTTGTACTTCCTGATCGCTTTTTGGAAAATCGGAGCAAGGTTCGTCAGCCCCGCGCGCTGCACCGCCCGCGGTGACAGCGCCTGACGCCAGCGATGCAGCGTCTTAGCACCCTCACCCATGAAATCCTCCGCCTGAAAGATGCGCTCGATCTCAGCGGCGCTGTAGCCGTTCTTGAAGAAGGCAGCGATCAAGCTTCCGATCGACACTCCGGTAGTGTTACCGATCGCGACATTGTATTTCTCGATAGCCTGGAGCACACCGATATGCGCGTAACCTTTGACGCCACCGGCACCAAGCACCAGTTCAAAAGCAGCCGGGGAAGCGGAGTCCGGCTTCAATTTCTTACCCATAAACACCTCAATCTGGCATCGCCAGCAAGTCCTGCAAGCAAGTGGCACCGCTATAACAACGCGGCGACATTGCAAGCAGAGATGAAAGTCAGAGACAAGCAACGCAACAAGAACAGCCGCAAGAGGCTTCGTTCAAGGAGCTGTTACGAACGTAGGGGACAAACAAAAGCAATGTTCATGACAGGGAACGCGCGCATTGATCACACTGAAAGAAAGAACGATATCGCTCTCAAAAAGGCAGGAGCCGGCAAGATGCCGACGCTCCCGGGATCGAACCACCGATAGCTAGAAGGTCGTTGTTGATGCGAAGTTGAAATTATTAACCACCATGGGTGGCACAACAGCCGGCAGGGCTTCTTCACCGGCAGTGCGAACAGACGGTCCCATTTTTACAACATTGTTGAGCAAATCAACAATGCTCTGATTGAATCGGAGGTTTTTGACTGCGCTAACAATCCGCCCGCCCTCGACAAGAAAAGTGCCGTCGCGGGTCATGCCGGTAACGATTTTCCCCTTTGGTTCAATCTCTCGAATATACCAAACTCGGGTCAGAAGCACAGCTCTATCAGTCTGCGAAATCATTTCGTCTAAACTGGTGGAGCCACCAGCGAATACGAGATTTTGAGGGAACTCTCCTTCGGCACACGGTTCCGATAAGCCATGCCCCGTAGGTTTTAGCTCCATCTTGCGGGCAGACCTGCGTCCGCAAACCCAGTTTTTGATAACACCATTTTCAACGAGTTGGATTGATTGACGAGGAATACCTTCGCCGTCAAACGGCGTCCCAGCTTGCTGTTCGTCTGCCACATCGTCCCAAATCGAGATATTATCACCAAGCACTTTTTGCCCCATTTGATCTTGGAAGCATGAGAGCTGGTCCAAATGGCTGGTTGCTGTGAAGTCATAGGACAGGAATCCGACCAGGTCGAGCACCGCTGACGGTTCCAAAATCACCTGGTAGCGACCTGGACTGATCTCGACCGGATTAACATTTGCAGCGGCTTTCGAAGCAGCCCTCTTAGCCAACGCTTCGAAATCAAGCTGGTCAAAACGCACGAAATCAGCTTTTGCCCACCCAGTGCTTGCGTCTTTGTACATGGTGATCGAGCATTCGGCCGTGCTTTCCTTATGAGTGGCAAGCAAGCCTTTTGAATTAGCCAAGGTGAGCACAGTTGAACCTGTAGAGATAACGCCGGCGGCGCTCAATCCATGAGCCTCAGCTATTTTAACGATTTTCTTGATTGCCTTACTGCGCTCATCCGGCCCAAGCTGTGCAGTTGCCGCATCGTAATGCTTCAACTTCTGATAGGGTTTACTCGGAGGCGCAGGCAACGCTTGCAAGCCTTCGTCTTTTTCCAAAAACTTACAGGCTGTAAGCGCGTCATCAACGAGTTGCCGCAGAGAATCAATGGTCAGCTTATCCGAGCTGAGCCGGGCTTGCCTGCCGTTTTTCAGTAAACGCACAGAGACAAGAACATGGTCGGGAGCTTGATTTTGCGTCATGCCATTATTGGCAAAACGTGAGGTGGCAATGTCTGAAGCCGAAATAGTAACTTCGGCTCCTTGAGCCTTTCCCTTAGCATAATCGAGAATGAACTCAACTATAGATTCTGTCTTATCGCGCGTAATCATTCGCCACCTTAAGCCCTATGCGCCATGCCGATATCAACGTTCCTGAATCGCGAAGGCGATGCACCATGTCCTGTCCACATCGTTTGCATCGGCTGCCCCTTACCGCAGTTTGGCACCCCCCAGTCGACGTAATCAGCGACACCACCGACAGCATCACAGGAATTCCAGAAGCGTGGAGTTATGCCACCATAGCTGCAGTTCTTGAGCAGCTTCGCCCGCTTGCCGTTCTTAATTTGATAGCCGATCTCAGTCGAGAACTGGAAGTTGTATCGTAGCTGATCTATCGACCAACTTCTGTTAGTTTCCATGTAGATACCATCTTCGGTATCAGCGATTATGTCTTCCAAGGAACCAGCATCGCCCGGCACGAGCGAAATATTGGTCATGCGGATTATCGGTGCGCGATTCCAAGACTCGGCACGCATCATCCCGCCAGAGCGGGGCAAGCCGATTAGACTTGCAGTATCACGAGAGCTCAGATATCCACAGAACATACCATCTTTAACAAGATTCACCCTCTGAGCCTGCACCCCCTCATCGTCAAAGCCAAAGCTTCCCAAAGCACCAGGTCTGGTGGCATCTGCAACCAGGTTCACAATCGGCGAACCATACTGCAGTGTATTGAGCAAATCGGGCGTCAGAAACGACGCTCCGGCAAAGTTGATCTCTTGTTTCAGCGCCCGGTCCAGCTCGCTAGGGTGCCCCATGCTTTCGTGAATTTGCAGCGCCAACTGGGATGAGCCAAGAATTAGATCCGCCGTGCCTTCAGGACACTCCTCCGCGCTCAGAAGCGCCACCACTTCCTCGGCGATTCGTCCTGCGTTTCCAGGAAGATCCATGCACTGAATCAGTTCCCATCCGGCAAGCTCATTTTGCCCACCGGCTGATTGCGGATACGAGCGACGCTGCCGATCATCCCCTTTGCTGGCATAAGCTTCAATGCCGCAAGAAGAGCGAATGAAAAACTGTTCGATCTCGCTCCCCTCGCTCGACATAAAGAGCTTTCGCTCTTTGATGAAGTTCATGCTGCCAGTTGCCAGCGTTGTGCCTTTAACCGAGCGGACAATGCGAGAGCACTCAAGCAGGATCGCCAGCTTATCCTCAATGCTCACCGTAAACGGGTCTAACAGGTGCGGCGATACCCAGGTGCAACGATAAGCCGGCTCGGGCGCTAACTTCACCGGTTGCGGCAAACAAGACGCGCTCGCTTTTGCAACCTCAATTGCTTTCTTGGCGGCTTTCTCGACGCCGGCTTTGCGCAGCTCCTGAGTTGAGGCAAATCCCCAGCCGCCTTTCACAAGAACACGAATTCCAATGCCTTCGCTGCTACTCTTGTTCAGGCGAGCAACCGTTTCGTTCTTTGTCGCGATCTCTTCAACCTCTTGCTGAATGATTCGCAAATCAGCATACTGAGCGCCCAATTTGCGCGCCACCTCAAGTGCATGCTCGGCAAGTTCTCTCATTTAAACACCTGGTAAAACGGGTCAACCATTTGACATCGCGACTATTGGCGATGCCTATTGAAGCACGAATAAGCTGCAAGGAAGTTTACTGATGGGCGAAATGGTTTTTCTGACAACTGGGGGGACAAACAAGATACCCGAGCCTAGCAAGCGAGTTGCTACAGGGACAAGGAGTCCTTTGAGTTCGCGGCATTCTGAATGAGATTTGAGTAACGAATTTTGTGCTTCTTCAGAAGCTGCTGGTTCAGTCGAAAACTATACTGAGTCTGTCTTTTCAAATTTCAAAGAAAAAGCCGTCTCTAATTCGGAAAGTTCGCACATAGATCTAAAGCAAAAATTGGATGGTAGTTATACTCTTCTCAGCCTGACGTATTCTTGTTTGCAAAACTAGCGCAGAGAACACTTCGCTCAACAAAACTGAAAAACTGTGTTGGAACCAGCAGTCTGAATACAAAAACGGAAAGAAGGTTGGAGTTGATGCTGAGTTCGAAGTAAGAGACGACGGCTCGATTGTATCGGCCGATTCGAAAGGCAAGAGAACGACAACCCATCGTGACGGAAGCGTTGACAGAAGCTAAGCCAGCTTGAGCTAGACTTCTTAAAGCCGCAAGCCTGATACCGCCAGCGATGCCACTTATTGGCAGCTCGCGGGCTGGAATTATACTATATATAGGAATAGATTGACAAAAAGTTAGAAGCGAAAGAGAAGGCTGGTGGCGGGCGCCCGAAAGCACCCGCCACCCAATTTCATTCAAGCTGCGCAGTTGACTAGAACTCGTAGTCCTTGCTGCCAGCCCAGGAGCCCGTGCCGCCGGTCACGAGATAGACGGTGGCGGTGCCGGAAATCCGGGGAATGTCGATTTCCCAGACATAGCGCTGGTCCTTCTTCGCCTCGGCCGAGAAGATCTCGCGGTTGGCAAAGCTGCCATCCTTCGCGCTGTACACGACGACGACGGTCATGTCTTCGTCGGGGCGAATCTCAAGCTTCATCTTCACCGGTGCGGCCAGCGTGCGCTTATCGTTGCTGAACGCCGGCGGGCGGCGCCGGTTCATGCGCACGTTGTGCCAGAAGGCGACCAACGCGCACGCCACGAACATCGTCACGTAGGTGCTGATCGGGAAGGTCATCCCGAGCGGTGGCGGCGAAGTGAGCATGCTGAGGGTGGCAGCAACCGAGACCGCACAGAGCAGGCTCAGAACCGCAAATCCGTCGTTGCCGTTGACGGCGCGAGCATCGCCGAAGAAGCGATCGAGCACGAAGCCGGCGACCAGACCAGCAATCAGGCAGAGGACGAAGAGCAGCGGCGGCAGAACGAGAACCGAGAACATGGCAGAGGCCATTCCGAATTCAGGACTCATGGTAGCTCCTTGTTTCCAGTTGCGTTGAGCGAAAGGGGTGCAGGAAGCGGGCTAAAGTCCGCTTCCCATTGGTCAGACGGTTTCGACTTCCGGTCTGCCCACGAAGCGGAGCAGCGCCGGCAGAGGAGGGGCGCAGGTCTCGGTGACGAGATAGTCGACCAGGGCCGCAATGCCACCCTGCTTAACAGGGAAATCGGCATCCGAGCGCAACACCGCCATCAGTTCGAGACCGAGCTGCCGATCGGCATCCATCGACTCGTTGAACTTGCCGCAGCGGCTGGCAGCGTGAGCCAGCTTGGCGAGCAGATGGCAGCGCAGGCTGAGCAGAGAGGCGTCGTCCAGGGCGACAGCGCGAACGCTGCGGATCAGCTCCAGCGCACAGCCAGCGACGACCGCCGCGTCAGCGTGGTACTGGTTGCAGATCAGCTCACGCGCGAGTCGGTCGAGCGAGCGCCAGTGGTCCGCCATAGCCTCTCCCCTGATGCCGGCAGCATGGAGAGCCTGCGTCAGGTCGACTTGAGAGCGCCGCGAATAGGGCCGTCGCGAAGCGATGAGCCTCATGCGCGATGCCAGGTCATTGATGATCTCAGCCAGGGGGCGGATCTTGATGCTGTTTTTCATGAGAACATCTCCATTGGAGAAAAGCAGCTACACGCTGCGAAAGATCAGGAGCCGGGGCTCCTGATGGTCGTCATCACAGTCCGGCGGACCGAACTTACCAGGTAGCGCGGCAGCGTGCAGCGAATCCTGCGAGGTCCGCACGCGTGATGTGATAGACCGCACGAACCTTCACGGTCGGCAACACCTGGAGCGAGCCCACCGGCACCGGCATCAGTACATTGCTGCGCTGAGTGCCGACGAGGTGACCCGCCATGCTCATATTGGCGAGCACATGCTTGATCGCACGCTTCTCCGAGCGAGTGTAGATGCCCTTCGTTTCCAGAGCAGCCTGCAGATCGCTGGACTGGATCACGTCCTTGCCGCCGCTGATCTGGTTGAAGCAGAACAGCACTTCGCGCGCCGAATCCTCCGCCTTCTTGACCACAAGGCTCTGCGCATGGCCGCTGATGGAGATGAACAGGGCCGGCAAGAAGAGTGCAACTCCAGTCCAAACCCAAAGAACGGAGACGACCAGCTTCACCGGCGCCGAAAGCGCGAGACTGACAGTGAAGCCGACGCAGATGACGGCGAGGAGCCCGGCGAGCGCCCCCGCGTTCGCCAGCATGCTGCGACGTCCTTGCCCAGCCTGCGAGCGCGCGAAGAGATAGCCGACGAACCCACCGATGACAGCAAGAACTGCGGCGGCGGCAGCGATATTTCCGAAATTGCTCAGCATTGTTCGAACCCTTGCCTGGTGCTCATTGCACCAATTCGAGGAGGATTTTTTCAACAAGAGCAGAAAGCGCGTACGCTCTCTGTATTAGGCGGGATGCTCAGCACGACGAGTAATTAATTCGCCGTGAGCAGCCACTTGAGCTTAGCACCATTGAGATCGTTGATGAAGCCAACGATGTTGCCCATCACCCACGCCAGCGCACCGTAGCTCATTGCGGTGAAGATAAACTCCTGGGCGTGCGGCAGGCCAATGACGCAGTACGCGAAAACCGAGCTCGCCAGAAGGAAGACACCGCTCAGAAACAATGGGGGGAGCGCCCGGTTCGTTCGTGCGATATCGCGCCCAGCGTCGTAGGAGAACATGGCCGTCGGGATCACGATCAGAACGAGCATGACGACTTGCGCGACGAGTACGGCGAATTCCGGCGATACAGCGATCATTATCGATTCTCCAGCTTTCCAATTTGGCTCTGTTCAACAAGAGCAGAGAGCGCGTACGCTCTCTGTATCTGACGCCAGGCTCGTAGGCAGTTTACGCTACTACGCTATCAGCTGACACCAAGCTAGCGCTTCAGGTCGGCCAGGTAGATGAGGCCTTCGGACCCACGCGAGAACGTGTCGAAGTAGCTCACCATGTACTGAAGATAGGTGCGACCTTTCAGCGTCACATGCCGGTGGGTGAGCGTCTTCTCGAGGTCGATTTTGGAGATGCGCTCGACTTTGAGCACGTGCTCCATGACAAAGGCGAGCGCGTTCGGTCCATCGAAGCAGATGTTGCCCGTGGCATGAAAGCTGGGACCATCATGCATCTTGCACATGGACACGCCCCACAGCACGAAAAAGCCGAGCAGAAGAAACGGAACTATTACTTCCATTTGCAACTCCTTTTGCTGTGTATTTAAGGTCAGCGGGTAGCGCGACCACCGAAGCGCATCAGCATCGCGATGCCGAAGACCAGCAACGCGCACCCAGCGAAGAACGGCAGAGCGGTGACGTTGACCAGGTCGGCGATGAAGCGTTTCAGGCCCTTCTCCTCCTCGGTGTGGATAACTTTCGGCATCGTTTGCAGGAACTCGCGGAAGGGCGAGGTCTGCGCAATACCGCCGAAAGCCCAGGCGATCATCATGAAGAACGCCGCTTCCGCCATGTAAGCAGGAGCGTCGGCGCCTTGCACGATCGACCAAACGACGGGGAATTGCGGCAGCGCCAAGGTTTTGAGAACGTACCAGACAGTGCGTCCCGGGCTGACGTAGAAGTTGGCATTGGCCTTCAGGAAGTTGTGGTAGGAGATGCGTGCCGTGAGGATGGACGCGACGTAGATCGCGATAGCAGCGAGGATGACATTCATGTCAGATCTCTCCTGTTGGATGTTGCGACAAAAACAAGAGTAGTTCGCAACGCGAACTAACCGAGAATTCTGGCCGACTTGCCGGACAGCTTCTCGCGCAGGCAGGTACTCACGAAGGAACTTTGACACACACGTCGATCAGTCGGAAAGCGAAACGCTCAAGCAGTGCAGTCATTTTCTCTCCATGCAGGTATCGGATTGAAGCGCGGAAAAATGCGCTGAGTCGACAAAGTTGTTGCTTGGCTGTTGTTTTTGGTGAGAAGTTTTCTTTTCTTGAAATGAGAATCTGATAGATAACTAGACCATAAAGGGTGTAAGGACACCGGTGTCAACACGAGCACCGCAAGCACATCGCTGATCACACCGGAAAGCACAATGCAATCGGAGCAGCAACGGAGTGGTTTTCGGGTGATCATTCCACCCCACAAAAGATCGAGGGCAGACAGAGCCACCGTAGTTCCCGCCGCCCAAGCCATGATTCAAGAATCACGCAGCCGCACCACCGGTGGTATCACACAGTCACAAACCGCGATCATTAACAGCCTCTCATTGCACAAATGTGCAGAGGTCGCACGACAAGATTAGAGCACACGCTAGATGCGCAAAGCGTAGCCTCGCACGCCTGACGCTAGGATGACCCCGCCAGGGAGGGTGATCCTACGTACATAGCGTATTGCCCTAGGCCGTGCAATTAGCGTTGGCTCGAATAGTATTTTCTCCCTCCTTCCCCAGAACTCTAACCCGGCTTTACGCCACAACAAACGAACAGCACCACCTCTAGTGTCACAACTCGCAGAACGAGCCGCCAAACACGGCTCCAGAGAAGAAAGGTGAGAGCAATGGAATGCAGGACGAATTGCGGTGCGTGCTGCATCGCGATTTCCATCTCCTCTCCTATCCCCGGAATGCCCGATGGCAAACCCGCGGGAACCAGGTGTATCCACCTGGCAGACGACAACCGTTGCCAGCTTTTCGGCAAGCCCGAACGCCCGGCAATCTGCTCGAGTTTCCAGCCGTCGGCCGACTTCTGCGGAGCTACCCGCTCCGACGTTTTCCGGCTGATCGCTGAGCTCGAAGCACTCACTGCTCCGGCATCCTGATGCCGCAGCGTTTTTCAACTTCATCCGCCACGGAACTGGAGCAAGAAACATGAACGAGAAACGCAGTTTTTGGCTCACGCCACTTCTGGCCGGTGTTGCCGCCCTGGCAGCCCTGGTCGCCACCGTCGTCGTCATCCCGAACATGGTGAAACCGGACCCCGCGCCGTCCTTCCAGGTCGGCAAGCCGGTCGACGCTGACGCCACCTTCAAGATCGAGGGTGATGCCAAAGTCGAAATCATGAACGAGACCAGCGATCGGTATCTCCGGTCGGTCCACACCGAAGGTGACACGACCGAGATCACCGTCGTCTGGAACAAGGACGGCGTCGCTGCTGCCGGACCGGCCGATCGCTACGTGATCGTGCGCGGCAAGATGCAGTACTTCGCTCGCACCTACGACGGCAACCGCGGTCTGCACTACGACGTCACCTACCGCGACGGAGTGTACATCGCCACCCTCAACAAGTTCCGCCCCGACGGGACCGTCGAGGAGCATTACAAGTACGACGCGGACGGACGCCGCACGCTCGTGAAGATGGACATCGGTGGCCGCAAGGTCAGCGAAACCATCATCGAAGCGAACGGCGATGAAACCGTCACCGAGTACATCGCCGGCGCCGAGCCGAAGGTAACCTTCGTCAAGGGGCAAGCGACGTCGCAAGAATTCGGCGTGGTAACGTTCCTGGACGGCACCAAGGTTCCGGTGTTGAAAGTCGACCTGGTCGGCGATCGCATCGTTTCCTGGGTCTGGACCAAGAACAACGGCAAGACGAAGCTGATCGGACGCTTCGAAGCGGACGGCAAGCTCGTCGTCGAGACCTGGAATGACGGCAAGCGTCGCCTGGTCGAGACCTACAGGACTCAAATCGAGGACTGGAACCGTTCGTTCTACCGGCTCGAATCGTCGGTGGCATACTTTGCTGCCGAGCCCCACGCCCTCGACCGCGCTTTCTATCTTCGCCCGAACGGGACGGTGGAGCGCATCGAAGACGGGTCGAACGGCAACGGTTTGAACTGGGTCAAGTTCTTCGACGAGAAGGGCAAGCTGAAGGTGCACCGCACCTACAACAAATCCGAACCGAACGGTTACAAGGACGAGGACAAGTCGGGCTCGGAAGAGGTCGGCACTGTCGACGCCAATTACCGTAATACGTCCCACGCCCAAGCCGAAGTCTTCCGCACCAACGGCGAACCGTTCATCGGCGAGCCGAGCCTGAAGGGCAAGATCGAAGCCTTCTTCGTCGAGCCCGGCAAGAACATCGGTCCGGCCGAAACCCCGCCGATCAGCTTCCCGAACGGAGGCTGGGGTGGCATGGGCGGCATGGGTGGGCCGTAAGTAAATAATGTGCCCTGGCGGCTTGAGCAATCAGGCCGCCAGGTGCATTTTTCGGTTGCTAATAACAGCCGTTCCTGACTGGATGTTAGGCACCGAAGACGGCAGACAGACAGCTGTGAAGCGCAAGCTCACACTGTCTGTTTTGCTTTTGATTTTTCATACTCATCAATGTGGTACTACTTCTCATAGTTTTCACTTAGGTTTGTGAATTCGGGCAGCGACGGCGTTTCAGTTTCCTAAAGCGAGGGCGCCATCGGCCTGTAGAACTCCCCGAACTTGATACTAAATGGCAGAATGCGCCGATAAATCTGCCGCCAGATCTTTGTCAAACACCGTTACAGCAAGGAAATATACCAGCAAATGGGTAATTACTAGAGGGGTGCCTGACCAATATCTTGGGGTCCTAATGCAACTTGCCGGAGAACTGTCAAAAGTGAACCTCGCCAGTCTGATCAGACTGGTGCGCAATGGCGAATTGACTGGCAAAATCTGCCTAACACAAGGCGTGAACACGGCCTATTTGTTTTTCGCTGAAGGAGAACTCTTTCACGTCGAATCCGACGTCGGCGAAGGAAAGGACGCTCTGCTTGAACTCTTCCTGTGGCAGAGCGGCACATTTTCTTACATCGAATGTTCTGTAGAAAACACACCTATATCCATCGGAGAAGACGAACACCTCGAACTGATCGTAAAAGAGGGGCTCTCATATCAGGAAGCACGACGATATCTCGAGCAAATGCGCATAAGTTTTCGCACTATCTTTCAGTCCATCGTGCCAGCACAAGCAAATGCATTTTTAGCTGCAATGGACGGTCAAACACCGCTCGGTGACATCGTCGCGCAACTGCGACTGAGCAAGAGTGAATACATTCCTCAGCTAAGACAAATTCTCGAAGATGGACACGCCATAGTAATCGAGCCACCGACTGTAAGCGAACAAATCAATCTCCCGGACTGGGTCATATCGCGGCTCAAACAAGACAACCCAGACCCCTCACAAGCAATCGTCGATCTCGTAATCTGGACGGATCGCATCAAATGCTGGCTTTACCAAGCCGACGCTGATTTAACACGCCTGATCAGCTCAGTCGATGGACGCGGACTATCCGTAAACGCCACGGCAGAAAACACCGCCAAAGCTGGTCCGGGAGCCGCTACCCCCACCAATGAGCAGTCATTCTCACCGATTCAAGATGAAGAAGACGAAGACGACATGGGCACCACATCCGCCACCATGGACGGAGCCTCGGTCGACAATCAGACGCAAGGGTCGGATCGGCAGGCAAGCTCGGTTAGACCACCAGGATATGAGTTCTAGTTCTACTTCTTATGAACAGCGTCGACGAGCGCTCTTATTTTGCCAACATCGACCGGATTCTCTAAGAGACCATGCCTCTTAATTGAGCTGGCAACAATGATGCCGTCGGCACTTTCAAGCATGCTTGCTATATTGTCTCGATTGCTCCCACTTCCTACAAAAATCGGGGTTTCAGGTAGCACTTCTCTTACAGAATCAATATCGCTCTGCTCCGGAGCATCACCGGTACTACGCCCGCTTACAACTATTGCGTCAGCGAGGGCGCGCTTAACCGTGTCCAAGGCGCTAAGTCGGATGTCCGACCATTGCCCCATTGGGACTGCGTGCTTAACCATCACATCGGCAAAAATCTTGACACTACGATCGAGCCCCAGAGCGCGCCGATAGAGCAATAGCTCATGAGCCTCACCCTCGATAATGCCTTGATCACATAGCATCGCACCGGTCAGCACGTTCACGCGGATAAACTGGGCACCAACAGCAGCAGCGATAGCGAGCGCACTGTGTGCATCATTGCGCAAAACATTGATACCAATCGGCAAACCAGAAATAGCCTTAACGCGCTGCGCAGCAAGGGTCATGGCACAAGCAGTCGCCGTATCAACTCTTTTCTTGGCAAAAGGCATGTCAAAAAAGTTCTCGACAATGATACCGTTTACGCCACCACTTGCAAGCGACGCGGCTTCTTGTTCCGCCCTCGCCAGAACCAGATCTAACTGCCCGTCATATCTTGCAGACCCAGGAAGGGGCAACAGATGTATCACCCCGATTACCGGTCTGTTGTTACCAAAAACTTCTTCCAGCATAGATTCCATCCAACAACACGCGCGACCTCGTCAGGATAGCAGCTTCAGCGCTTGCCGTTGAAGGTCTAATCGACTTTTGTATCCAGCCAAGTGATTAAATCTATCCCGAACAAAGGTTTGCTCGTAAATGACTCAGGGATTCCACATAAACAGCGGCGATATACTCGGCAACCATCAAAGAAGTTCTGGACATCGGTCCAACCAATCCGTTTTGCTCAAAGCAGGAGGTACTGCATGTATAACCGAGATCGTGATCGCGAAGAGTACGAGCGATGGCAGCGCTATGGAAGGGAGCGTGGCTGGCTCGAAAAGAGCAGAGACGAAATAGCTTCCTGGTTTGGTGATGAAGAAGCCGAACGAAGAAGAAGAATGGACAGGCTGGAGCAGGATAGAGAGCGCTCTTCAGAAAGATACGGAGATCGCCACAGCGAGCGGTTCGGCCCTCAAGAATCGATGTATGGACATGAGCGTTTTGGCACCTGGCCCGAATCGTCACAAAATCTGCAATACCGAAGAGATATGGAATACGGCAATCGCATGCCGATGCAAGATCGTTACTCCGACCGCTCTCCAAGCAGACATTTTGAAGATCATGAAGCTCGCCCATACGAAGGCAATTGGGGACCGACCCGTGGACGCGAGAGCGAGTTCACCACCAGCGGTGGCAGCCACCTGGCTCCATGGGCCACACAACAGTCCTCACTTCGCGAGCTACGCGGACGGCGCGGACCACGCAACTACAAGCGATCAGATGAAAGAATCTCAGATGATATCCACGAAAAAATCGACCGCCATCTCGACGTCGATGCCCGCGAGGTGATCATCGAGGTCAAAGACGGCGAAGTTACAATCAAAGGAACCGTGTTCAGCAGAGCCGACAAGAGACTTGTCGAAGAAATGGCTGAAGATGTATTCGGTGTCAAGAATGTTCAAAACATGTTGCGAGTCAACAGGGAAGAAGGCATTCCTGGAGAGAACCTGGGCACAAGCACTGGCAACAGCGCTACAGCAGGAAATCGCTTAACAGGCAAGAACTAAAGTATTTGCTCGTTCACGACCGCCAGAGCACAAGATTCTCCTCGGAGTCTTGTGCTCATTTGTTTTCATTTAGATTCTCAAACTCAGACATTGCTTGATCTGCCCTCCTCTTTGGAATATCCTGTACGTCTTGCAGCCCTGTCATCGTCGAGGAAGCCGATGTCTAACTTAGCGCTTGTTCATAAGCTGGAATTTCAAAAGCATCTCACGCCAGAAGCCCATCCCGAGTCTCCTGAACGCCTTGCAGCTATTGATGAGGCCCTACATCGCTCAGAGCTCATTCAAGAATTGTCTCGATTGGAGCCCAGCCAAGCTGAGCTCGACGATCTGACCAGCGTACATGTTCAATCCTATATTGAAGACCTGGAAGAAAAAGGAAAACGAGCAAGCGAGCAAAAGGGACTCTTGCAGCTCGATTCTGATACGTGGATGAGCCCGGAATCATATTCAACAGCAAAGTTGGCCGCTGGCGCCGGCGTTGAGGCCGTTCGCGGAGTGCTCAAGTCAGGCTACACTCGCTCTTTCGTTATCGTTCGCCCGCCGGGGCACCATGCGCTTCCAGACCAACCAATGGGATTCTGCTTGTTCAATAATGTTGCTATCGCAGCTCGACACGCCCAAAGAGTTTATGGATTGAAGCGCGTAATGATCATAGACTGGGACGTGCACCATGGAAATGGAACGCAAGACATGTTCTATAACGATCCCAGTGTCTTATTCGTATCGTTTCATCAGTTTCCCTTCTGGCCTCCCAATATTGGTTGGTACACAGAAGATGGAAACGGAGACGGACAGGGTTACAACGTCAACATTCCACTGCCCGCAGGGACGGGCGACCGCGGCTATCTAGCCGCCTGGGATGCAATCGTGAAGCCACTATGCCTTGAATACAAGCCAGAGCTGATCTTCCTTTCGGCCGGCTTTGATGCACATCAAGCCGATCCACTGGGGCAGCAGCAGATCTCCACAAGCGGCTACTTCTTGCTTGCAAACAGACTGGCAGAGATGGCAGAGAACGTCAACGCGCCAGTGGTAGGCTTTCTCGAAGGTGGATACAACACTCGAAGTCTTGCCGACTCGGTCGTTGCCACAATCAAAGTTTTGAACACCGCTGACAAATCGCAACGGGAAAACATTCAGCCATTTGCCGGAATTTACGGTGGCGAGCTGCCTGCGCAAACAAAGGACCGCAGCCAACATATGGTTGACGAGCGCATCAAGGAGATCAAGAAACACATGGGCAGATACTGGAAGTGCCTGAGATAGGCTCAGATCACTTATTATTATCGAACTGGTCGATAACCATGCCTTTCAATGAAGGCTTGTTGGGGTCCCTTGCGAGCTTTTCGAATTGCACCGACAATTCCGCTGCTCGTTGAGCCAATTCTCTATGTTTTAGCGCCGCCGCACTATCGCCTTTCGCCTCTGCCTCTTCCGCCAGTGCAAGTTCAACCTTGCTTTCCATTTCATGCACTGCATGTCGTGAACTGGACTTCAGTTCTTTGGAGTCAGGCATCTGATCAAGCTGTTTCAGGAGCTGCCTGCAGAGGTCCATTTGCTTGGCGGCCTCCGTTACGTCGTTCTGAGCCAGCGCGTGAGCACAGGCCGCCTCGGCTGCCAGAACTTCAAAACGCTTGAAGCCATGCTTTATGCTCAAATCATGCGCAATTGTGTAATAGTATTGATAGAGGTCCTCAATCTTATATTGTCCAGCCTCTTTGGCGAATTCCACCATTCGTTTTGTATAGTCGGAAAGGTGGGTAGGCTGCGGATGTGGCCAAATTCGGAACTCAGCATCCAAACTCAGCTCCTTCAAAAGCAATCTGGTTCGTACATCACCTTTATAATTTTTCCGAAGAGAACCATCGGATGTTAGCGCCGTACTTATCGCTCTCCACGTAGTCCTATCAATCTGTTTTTCACTGTGCAAATAGTCATAACAAGCCTTGACTCTCGCCCTCCACTCAGGAGGCTCGTTATCCTTCTTAAACAGCATCGGTAAAGCAGCTTTGAAGAAACGAGGCAGGAACTCATTTGCTGCCTCCTTGTCGCCGGACTGCTTAAAGATCTCAAAATAGCTGTAAAGCAAATCTGCTCGCTGACTAGCTGGCCATTGCTCAAATTCATGCTTGGTACTATTTCTTGCTATCTCTAGCGCACCTTTGAGATCCTTTTTCTGAATCCTGCCCTCAACTTCCGCGATCGAAGTTTTGATTACTTCCGACGGCATTTTAACAGCGGCACCATTGCCAGAACCGTTATCTGAGCTCGACAGGTAAACAAGCGCACCAACGCCGGAGATCAGCGCAAACGCTACGCCTATAATTAACGGCAACTTTTTCTTGCCGCCCAGCAGGCTCTTGCCTCCGGGCTGGAACCTGGCACCGGCAGTAGTGGCAGGAACAGACCCAAGCATCTCAATTACTTCGGTGAAGCTTTGCAGCCGCTGCCCCAGCTCGCGCGCGCCGCAAGCTTGGACAGTTTGGTCAAGCTGTCGCGGTAAACCGGAAGAAGGATTCATTTGCAGAATTTCCGGAATCTGCTCTGTAGTCCTTCTCATCATGATCTCTGCGACGTTACCCTCTGCAAAGGGTCCTTTACCGACAATCATCTCAAAAAGAACCAGAGCAAAGGCATAGATGTCGGCACGCTCGGTGACCGGCTGGCCAAGCACCTGTTCAGGGCTCATATAGAGAGCTGTTCCAAGCAAGTCACCGGTACTAGTTAGGGTTCTCTGATTTGTACTGTTAGTCTTTTGCTCTGGCTTACACAGGCCAAAGTCAATCAACTTCACCATTGGATCATTCGGATCCGACAGGTCGACAATAACATTTTCCGGCTTTAGATCGCGGTGAACAATACCATGCGCGTGAGAATGCTCCAGAGCAGCCGCTAGCTTTAATGCGATTTTAGTTACTGTGTTATATTCAATAGGGCCGTTCTTTTCCAGCAAGCTGCGCAATGATTCACCTTTGGCATATTCCATGACCAAGAAAGGCAAATCAGTTTCTGTCATACCGAATCGGTAGACTCTTAGAATGTTCGGATGCAGCAACTGGCACAATACCTTTGCTTCGCGTTTAAACCGCTGCAAAGAATCGGGTTCACCAATGCTGCTTGTCCATATGTGGAGGATCTTGATTGCCACAGGGCGATTAAGATCTGTTTCCAGCGCCTTATAGACTGTCCCTACTCCACCCGAGCCGAGAACGGCTTCAATTTCATATTTACCATCGAAGGTTGTCCCAGGTTCGATCGTTTTCATCAATAGACGCGCCAGCCACCCATCCCTCAGTTTAGCACTAGTCAGCCTTTCAAGCGGTCACTCCGATACAGGAATTCACTCAAGATACAGGCGGGTCGAAATCCAACCAATCCAATCCAAAATAGCCCAAACCGGAGTAATGCACCGATGAATTCATCTGGCATGCCTAGCATTTCCGATAAGGAAGATTGGTGTTTATCCTAGTTCCAATGAAATTGCTTTTTGCTACGCTGCTCTTTACTTCAAGAGATTGCTCTGTTCTGCCCTAATGAATTTTTGAACGCAGTCCACGTCAGAACTGCTGCATTCAGCCTCTCATGATCAGCGGGGTCTCGTTATGGCGAGATCGCTTTGGTGCCAACTTTCGACGCAATTATCGCATTACTAGATCAGATGACCTCAGTCATGAGTTGGTGGTGACCTTGTTTACTTGTTAGAACATAGTTTCAGCTCCTATATTCCTAGATATGCAAAGCAATTCACTAAAAAACGCACTCCCATTTCCTTTGCTGACGGCGCCTGCCGATGCAAACGCGGGCACTCAGCATGCCGGTCAAATCAGGCAGCCCTGGCTAGTCTCGCCAACAATCGACTTGTTGTTCGTTTGCGGAATTGCTCCTTGGTGCTTTGGTCTGTTAACCTACTTTCTATTAGGCGACGTACTAAGCAAGCCAAATCCGAGCAGTAACGAACATGCTCTGACGATCTGTTATATAGTTGCCTCCTTGTTAATTGGCGAATCGCATCAATTCACCTCAATCCTGCGCTACTTCTTCGGACCAAAGCCAGGACCGAAGGTACATTGGATTACTCGTTTGCCTCTACAGGTTATCTGGTTCAGCCTTGCTATCCTTTTGATCCTGTCCGGAGCATCCACAATGGGACAGTTTTGGATTGTCTCACTTTTAGGGACGATTCTTGGTTTTCCCGCTATGGTTATTGCCTTGCCATTAGTCTCTTTGGCAGCCAATTGTTTTCCACTTGTTCTAATGCACCATATCTGTGCGCAGGCTCGAACAATTGGGCAGATCTATTGCGGAAAAGCCGGATATCAGCTCTCCAAAGCAGAGATTAGAAATTTTGCGGCTGTTTCCACAATGCTTGTTTTCGCTGGAACATGCAATGTCGCCCTTCCTTTTTCCTTCGACAACACCTTCATTGCAAGTGACGCATTCAGCATAATAAAGATGCTCTGGAATTGGGGAAGCGTAATTGGCGTAGCTTACGTCGCCAATCAAATCGTTCAACGCGGGATCAAGACAATGGAATGGCTCCCTCTTCCGACAGCCCTTCTATGGACAAATCTTGTTTTGTTCGTCCTGTTGCCGCCCACAGCAATGGTTTACGTATGGCTCTTCGTACCTGTCTTCTACCATGCCACCCAACACTGGGCAGTAGCCTGGTCGGCGAAGCAACAGGAAAACGTAAATGCCGCTGCAACACGATCTCACCTAAAACAGTTTCTTGCACTTCTCTTGCCAGTCCAGTCGTTAACGCTTTTAGTGCTGTTCATTCCCGCGCTGTTTATGGAATCGAGCGCGCTTGGTGTAGGCGGCAAAACACTCTCAGTTGGCTGGTCTATGTTGATTTTCTACATTCATTATTTTACGGATCGTATTGTCTGGAGACCACGTCTAAAGGAGGCAACTTAATGAAGACCGACACAACTTCAAAATGGAAGCAGATTGGAGGGACTATAGTTCAATGCCTCTCGGCACTGTCCATTGTTGTGGCTTTGCCAACAGTTGCCTCAGCCTATTCGGCGGACCTTGTAAGAAGCGATTTCCCCGATCTTGAGCGCAGCAGCGCTTCTACATTCGGGTTCGGAGGGATGTTTAGAAGACCATCAGCACCGGTTCTCCTAACCGACAAAAATCAAACAAAGAAGCTCCACACTGCACCAAGCTCACATTCGTTCATCACACGCACACTCATCAAAACCAGCAAAGAAAACAGCTCCCTCTTGTGGTCGATGTATCCTGCCAGCGTTCGCGGACGAGCTTTTGGAGCGACAGGAGGAAATCCCATTTCCTCAGGCGGGTGGTGAAATCATTCCCTCATCTCCTATTTAGCAATCAATCGGCGCACATTACTTCGTCCGTCCCTAACGCACAGTTGTCCTGCTCTTAAGAGGTCGTCGTTGCCTTCATTTTTCGGACAAAGTCCGGCTGGCTTCTACTACTCTACATAATAATTACAGACAAAACACAAATGGGAATGAGAAGAGAACAGCTTTTCGGCGTGTTCTCTTGCTCATCCCATCTGTTATTTGATCGGGAGCGCCTTACTGCTTGCGGAACATCTCCCGAATCTGCTCGGCATAGTTGTTCGGCTCGAAGCCAGGTGACATGGTGAAGCTGTCAGGCAGCTCGACAAGAGCACTGTCCTCCAGCTCCGGGTCCACTTCCTCGAGCAACTTGCCGTCGGCATCGAAGATCTTATGGCTGATCCACTTGCCTGTTTCATCAAGCTCGATGACAGCCTTTTTGCCATCCTCTTGCATGATAGTCGCTTGCTGAGTTCGGTTGAGGTCGGTCTTGAAGAAAACGAGAATCCGGACAAGCTCGCCCGATTCCTCGTCATAGACCTCAGCCTTTTCCACCGCCCACGCGTGCAGGAAGTGGGTACGCGCGTGTTCGAGTTCAGCGCCGACGCGAGCACGAAGAAACTCTACGACGGATAGCTTGCCGTTGTTGAAGCGCTCCATACGAGCCGTTCCATCAGGAAAGAGCTGGCTGCGAGCTTCAAGCACGGCTTCGTTGTTGTACTCTTCAACGCTTGCATGGCCATCAGCCGTCCACTCGGCTTTGAAACGCAGCATCGGCGGCTCGCCGTTGCTGTTGTCGTCATGGTTGATCTGATGTCCGGAACCGTCGGGACGCACAAGGTACTGCGTCTGCTCGATGCCACTCTCGTAGAACTCGACCGCTCGCAAGCTGCCATCCGGAAGCCTCTCTCTGCGGCGCTCGACTTTGCCGGGCGCGTAGAAGGACTCTTCCAGAACAATGTTCTTGCCGTCGGAAGAGTACTTGATGCGAGTTTTCACATCGGTTCCGCCCTTGAAGTAGCGGACGTACTCCGTGACGTTGCGAGTGAGTGGATGACGACTTTCGAGGCCAAGCCCGCCGTCGCGGAACTTGATCTCCGTTTCGATCTCGACACCGAGCTCATTGAACTTGTGGATACGAGTCGCCTCCTCACTGCTTTCCGGCATGACTTCGACCTTGACGGTGACCTTGCCGGGCTTGTTCGGAGTGGTGGGCTTGTCCGGGGAGTTCGTGGTGGAACCGCCTCCGGTATTTTGCTGCGAGTTACCGCCGTCGTTATTACAGCCAGCAAGCAGAAGCAGCAAAGGAATCAGAAGAAGAATCTTGGCGTCCAATTTCATGGAGCTTCTCCGAGAAATTATGGTCCTGACACCAGCGACGGTGGCAAGACTGTTTATGTTCAGCGAACAAATACGACCGAGCAGACCGGTAGCTAAGCACCGCAATCGAATCGAGCATGAACGGTCTACCGAGCATTTGCCTGGCAAACTCTCAAACAAGATGATTCAAATGGCGGCAAGCAGAAGTGGGATTGGTCAGCTCTAGATAGGTCGTAGGATGGAATTCGCGCGCAGCCTACTAAGATCTTCATAGAAACAACAAGATCTGTTTCTGATCTCTTTGAAATGAAGTTTCTTGACAGCTAGCACATGTAGCGGCTCCGCCCGGTTGCCAACAGCCGCAAGCAAAGGCATTCTCGAAAGAAGTGCGATTTTCCTGGACCGACAAATAAACGTAGTCAAGAATTCACAGCCGCGCTATATGCGTATCTTGCCGGGCGCCACTTCACAACCACCCGAAATGCCCAAAAACAGTAGCGAAAGAGATTCTCTGATGCGCTTTTAAGGAAGAAATGTTGCGCCAGCATTTTCCTTTAAGTATTTTATGATGCCTCTTTTTTTCAGATCTCAAAACAGAACTTCTACCCCCAATAGCAGCAAGCAATCTTCCCGCACACGAACAGCATCAAGCGATGTTGATTGTGGCACGCCTGCATATACCGGTGACGGTATTCAGCCGCACGGGACTGGTGAGATCGAACGTGAACTGAGGCAGATTGATTGCGCCTTGAGCAGAACAGGATATTCGTTGGCTCATGAAGATTTGCTCTTAGCGCGAGCAAGGGAGTTTTTGTGTCAACAGCACCAAATAATAACGTGCGGCTCTGTGAACAATCCATGCTCCTGGAACAGGACTGGAGGACTATCTACGAGACCGCATTTCCAGCTGGAGAACGCGAGCCTGAGTCCCGATTGCAGCAACTCATCAACGATGGGAAACTGCTCTACCATAAGACAATCGGCAAGCAAGGGGAGCTTTTGTGCTTCTCGATGGTTTCGCTGGTCTCCAACTTTTCGTTTCTTGCTTACATCGCTACCGATCCGAACCAACGGTCCGGCGGTTATGGAAGCAAGCACATGAAGGCTTTGCTCGATTTGCTCAAGAAGACCTACCCCACTCAGCTGGGGCTGTTCCTCGAGATTGAATCGACAAATCCCAAAAAGAGCCAGCCCAGCGCCGATGAAAAAGTCGTGCGCCAGCGCCGGTACGGATTCTACAAGAGACTCGGAAGCAAGCGCCTCTGCCGCTCGATGGACTATCGAGTACCCAGCCACAGCGGCGATGGAAGCGAGCACGAGTTTGACCTTCTTTTCTTCAACTTTGGCGACAAGCCGCTCACGCATGCTGAGAAGGCTGGTGTCGTGACTGAAATATTCGAGCGCCTGTACGGGCTCGATAAGAGTCACGCGCTAGTTCAGCAGGTGACGTCTTCGGCGTTAGCTTGCAGTCATTCTCGATGTGAGGATGACGACGCGCCTGATACCGGCAACGGTGGCACGGCGAGCACTCAAGGCGATGAAAAGCGGGACGAGAAAACCGCCGAAAAATCGACTGTCGAGAAATCGACACCACCTGCTCCGGAAAAGCTCGCATCATGAGCGCCGGAGCCGAACTTGAGTGAGCAACTTGAGATGGCTCAGAGTCAATACCGCGTTAATAAACGTGGGGAGAGCAAGCGGAGGATCGAGTAATCGACCCTCCGCTTCGCTCTCTTTTTCTTTTTTAAATATCTTTTTGCATTTTAAATCGGAAATGCCTGCTTCCACGAGGATTTTGGATCCCAAAAGCGCCAAAGCTTTTTGTCTTTTAAATCCATTTTGAAGATCCCGCGGAGACCTTCTTAGAAACGATCAAATTTCCCATTCAACGACAGGAGCTTTTGGTTCTTCCATAGCTTCTCGAGAATAATCCGGCGGCGGTTGTTTAGCACGATCCTGAGCAAGTAGCACGTTGATAAAGATATCGACGGCTTGTTTCTTCATTTGCTCAGCTTGCTCTGTTTTTCCGGCCTGCTGAAGTGCTCCGGCAAAAGCTTCTCTGACGGAAATCGGAGTCTCGGTTGCTTTTTCGAGATTCTTTAGAGTGCTATCTTCCTTGGCGAGAATTGGGGCGGTGTGACGGTTTACCTGTTCTCTGGATTCTATGGCCATTGCCAAACCAGGCGCCACTCGGCTCATTTCCTTTAGTGCATTTTCCTTGCCACCATTTGTCACTGAATGCTCATAAGCATTGAGCTTTTGCTGTACGAATTCCTTTTGATCGTCGGGAATCGCCGCCATGTTCAATTGAATCATCGCGTCCGCTTGCTCCCTGGCAGAACGTGCTGAACTGCGCTCGGTTTCGCTGATAGCTAAGGACCCTGCGATCTGTTTCATTCTGGTCTTCGCCTGAGCATCTGAGAGCTCAATTGCACGCTGGAATTGAGGCGCCAGGCGCTCAAGAGCAGCCCCCTTATCGTCTGCTTTGTTGAATTCGTCGATCGCATTGTTTGCTAAATCTAGAGGGTTCATGCGCGCCTCGCGCGCTGATTGCCGAGCCTGACGATCTTGCGCTTTTTGTTCGTCAGTCCATTTTTCGACGCGTTCAAGTGTATCGATCATTTCCTGGATTTCATAGCTTCTACCAGGCTTCTTGTCGGTAATCGAATACGGCAACTCGGAATAAGTGTGCGCTTCCGAATGATTTGCCGAATCATTGTTGCGAGTAGGATCACTGGCAAAATCTGGGTAATCCAGACCCCCTGGATCCTTCGGCATCGGGCGAAAATCCAATCCACCATCCTTACTGCCCGCGTTTAACCCCGGTGCCGCAGTATAGTCCTCGCCCTGTCCAGGATACTCATAAGGGCTGATATCCACTGTTTTTGGCTCTTTGCTCGGCTTTTGCAAATCGGATTGGGAGGAGCCGCCTGGCTGCTTTTCTTTCTCCGCCCTTGTTTCCTTTTCTTTCAGGTGGTCCATGAAGTCATTCCACAACTTCTCGAGCTGCGGAGTCATTTGCAATTCGCCATCAATAACTTCAGGCTGATCCTGCCGCCGCGATTGCTTCGAGCCAGTATCAGAGAATTCTGCGTGATCTGCCATTCGATGTCCTCGAACAAGGGTCTTGTATGGCAGGCTATGTTGGGAAGATCTTGATAGTACGCCAGTCCAGACCCCTCTGTCACTGGTAGAACTACGCATCTGAGACCGTGCCGCTGCCAAAGCCCAGACAAGTTGCTTTCAGGAAACTCGCTCGCGCCTCCTCGAGGTTCACAAGTTAGTAACTCAACCGATGATTGTCTAGTGCTGTGAGCCGCACCTTCTGAGAGCAAAACATGAGCAATGAACTAAACACGAAGATCTCCAGTCAATTCAGCGAGCTGCTATCCACAAGAACTGAGAGCGCTCAGACAAATTTGTTCGAAGAAGTTTGGCAGTGGACCAAAACGCATCCTCTGGAAAGCGCCGGAACAGCTGCTGCTCTGGTGCTCGGAGCCGGGAGCGCAATCCGCTACTTATCCAAACGATCTTCTGCCACACTGCAGGCAATAGAGAACGGCACAGAGCGTATTGCCGCAAAACAGTCTGCCATCGACACCGCCAATGCCAACAATGCTTTCTATATCAAAGAAGGTGCAAAGACCCCGTTTGAAACCGGACTTCCAGGTGATGTTCAATTGCGAGAGATCCTTCGTGGTGTGTCTGAGGCCAGTCAAGCTACGCCGAAACGACCAGCAAGCGACCATCAATTCTCCGCTCGTCTTAGAAACATTCTGTTCTGACACCGAGCGAAAGAACCGTGCTGACAGTTTCGCGAAAGCATTTGAGAGCCGCGCAAATTCTCAAGAAACGTGGAAACGCTTGCCAAAATGCAATTGTAACGCATTGCAACACGATGTAAAGACTTCCGGATAAGCGGAGTGGCTCGCTGTTCCAACACTTACAGATTTGGCCCCGAAGATCAGTTGTCATTAGATCCGATCAGATCCTCATTGGAGAATCTGATCTTTCTAGCTTATCTTTATATGCCTTTTTTCTTTTTCGATCCGGAGTCCCACACACTAACTCAGCCCCCGCAGCTGTAATCACATCACTTCATTCACTTGCCCTTCAGGGAAGTGCTGAATCTGACCAGCCTGCGCATTCGGTCTGCCCGCGCCCTTTGCGAGCTTGCCCAATGTCGAAGTTGAGAGTGTCTGTCCTGCGATTTTCACAGCAGGAGGGATCGGAGGCACCTATTACTACCTGCAGAGGGACTCAGTTGAAACCAACAACTCCCATATAAAATGGGGAAGAAAAATGAAGAATTTTTTCGAATACCTGAAGGACATGTGGAGCGATGAGCTCTTCAAGAAAACCGTCCTTCATTTCACCGCCTTCTTTGTGGCGGTAGCTTCTTTCTACCTGCTCACCACCAACCACGTCATCACGCGCACTCCGCAGAAGATCGTTCCGGTCGAGTATTCGACCCTTGTCCAGCAGGGCAAGACGATGTCCGCAGTGGAGCTGGAACAGGCGCTTCGCAAGAAGTCGTCGGAAGTCCAGGGTCTCGTCTTTATCGACGGGATGAAGAGCGTCGTGGTCATCGGTGATGGGCTCGAGAAAGACAAGATCGTTCCTCAGTCCGACACCGAAGTGATGCGCAAGCTTGCAAAAGAAGCGGACATCTCGGTGAAAGACGTTCCGGCCTCTGTCGAAAGCGACCTCTGGTCCCTGTTGCCCTCGGGCTTCATGTGGATCGTCGGTGCTTTTGCGGCCTGGTTCGTCTGGCTGCTGTTCTACCCGCGAGAAAACGGCACTGTGCCGAGCCGCATGACTGTTGCGTGGCATGTTGTCCCGCAATACATGGACGGCGTTATCGATCTGACGCGCTTGCAGAAGAGCACCTTCTATCTGGTGCTTCTCGGCGCGCTCATCGTCGGAACGGCCGCCGGCGGGTATTTCCGCTTGTTCCACACCGATGCTCTCAAGACGTCCCCGTCTGACATCGCTGTGGCGACTCGCATTCAGCCCTGGCAGATCACTCGCCACCTGGACACTCACGCAGGTGAGTTTCAGCGCGCGACCGTGGTCGAGGAACTGAATACGGCCTATATCGTGTTGAACACCAACGGCCCGCTTCCGCCGGTCATCGTTAACGGTGCCAACACCAACGCCGGCAAGACTGGTCCGATCACTGTCGATCGCACCGTCGTCTTCGCCGACAAGGCCTCCTTCAATACCTTCGTCGAACAGATGAAGGATAAGAAGATCGACGTCAAGCCTGTGGCTGCCGAGCGCAACACCGGCTTCTTCGAGTCCATGACGGGTGGTGGCATGATTGCCTTCTTCATCCTCTCGGGCATGATCTTCTTCGTCGGCACCAGCGTCCTGGCCAACTGGAAGCAGTGGCAGGATGACGATGGTAGCTCCGGCTCGGGTTCGGGTCGTGGTTACGGTGGCGGCGGCAGCGGCGGCGATGTCGAAGTGCGCGATGAAGATCGCAAGACCTTCGCTGACGTCGCGGGCTGTCAGGAAGCCATCGACGAGCTCCGCGTCGTCGAGAAGAAAATCCGTCGCCCGCGCCTGTATAAGGTGTTCGGTGCGCCGGTTCCGTCCGGTGTCATGCTCTACGGTCCTCCGGGTACTGGTAAGACCCTTCTGGCTCGCGCCCTCGCCGGTGAAATCGGCGGCTCGTTCCAGGCTCTTGCCGGCTCGCAGTTCGTCGAGATGTACGTCGGTGTCGGTGCCAAGCGCGTGCGTGAAGCCTATGCCAAAGCTCGGGCGGATGCGCGCAAGTCTGGTCGTATCTCGATCGTCTTCATCGACGAAATCGACGCGATCGGCAAGAAGCGTGGCGCCAGCAACCAGGGCGGTGACAAGGAATACGAGCAGACGCTCAACGAGCTGCTCGTCCAGATGAACGGCTTCGGCAACCACGGTCTGGTTCTGACCATGGCGGCGACGAACCGTCTGGACATCCTTGACGAGGCTCTGCTTCGTCCGGGTCGCTTCGACATCAAAGTGAAGGTGCCGAAGCCGGACAAGAAGGGTCGCGCGCAGATCTACAAGATCTACCTGAAGAAGCTGAAGATCGTGCTTCCGGGCACGACCGACGCGGAAAAGGATGCGGCCCTCGAGAAGCTGATCGACGACCTCGCTCGTCGCAGCCATGACTTCTCCGGCGCGGAAATCGAAGGTGCTGTGAAAGACGGCGCCACGATCGCGGTTGAGCGTCAGTTCGGTGAAGTCACCGAGGACATCACCGAAGCGCAGGTCGAGGAGTACAAGGCGAAGGCGATCATCACGCCTGACGACCTCAACCTCGGCATCGACAAGATGGCCTACGGCACTCAGATCCGTTCGCGCGTGCGCACGGACAAGGAGCGCTGGGCTACCTCGGTGCACGAGATCGGCCATGCGACCGTCCCGACTGTTCTTAACGGCGACCCGGTGAATCGTATCACCATCGTCATGACGGACAAGTCGCTCGGTCTGATGGACAGCTCTCCTCCTGAGGGCGAGCGTTACGACTGGACCGATGAGCAGTTCATCACCCGGCTCAAGATGATGCTGGCTGGTCGCGCTGCTGAAAAGATCTTGCTCGGCAAGATCTCGACCGGTGCCAGCAACGACTTCGAGCGCGCCAGCCAGCTGGCTCGCCAGATGGTCGGCGTCTACGGAATGACGAAGGAATTCGGCGTCAAGTCGATTCCGCTTGATCAGAACGGCTTCCCCTCCTCTCAGGTGGGCGAGACCATGATGGTCAAGTTCAATAACGCCTGGGGTGACATGATCGACCGTCTCGAGAAGGAGACGGACGCGATCATCGAGGCCCACCGCGTTCAGATCGAAGCCGCGGCCAAGGCTCTCTTCGAAGAAGAGACCCTGACCGGCGACGAGTTCCGTAAGATCTGGGCCGAGAGCGCGCCGAAGAAGTAATTCTTCGGAAAACGGCAGGCGATGAACTTCGGTTCATCGCCTCCGTCGCTCAGTAACGCATGGATGACGCTAGAGCACACGGGTACACCGAACGCGCCTAGCTAAAATTCCCAAAGGAGAAATTATGCTTTCCAAAAAGATTCTGCAATTCGCTGAGCCCAAGCGCGGCGAGCCAATCTGCAGCGGCATGGAACTGAGCACGAGTCAGGGCCAACAGCTCAACCTCGCGCACTTTCATACTGTCGTTTCCGTCAAAACCAGCAAACCAAGGAACTGGTTCGGCGGCAACTGCAAGGGCGTCGCCCTTGACTGCAAGGTCATGATCAATGGCCGGCAGTATGAGAACCAGACATTCGAAGTGCATGGGAGCGACATCGGCAAGACTCTGTTCTGCGCCGGCTTCCCCTGCCTGACTGTCACTGGCTTCGACGAAGAGAACGAGGGCGTGATCATCACGCTTTCGGAAATCGTCGATCAGTGCGATCCGAACTGCCCTCCCTGGGGCTAATAAGAAACTACTACTAACCACTTAAACGGAGAGACTCCTAAACGGGGTCTCTCCGTTCTTGTCTAAGACGCTCCGAAGGTGTGCTGTCGCCCCTATTTGAACGTGGAATTTGTACATGAGGTATTTGCTTTTGGCAATTTTCCTGCTTTTTTTGATTTTCAATTGGAGGGCGCTGCGTCCATGCAACGCCTAAGACAATAACTTTTCGAACTTTTTCGTTCGTTCATTTGGAAACTAATTATGATTTCGAAGACTGCAAGAAATCTCAAGACCTTCTGCAAGAAGGTTGAACTGGCACTCAACGACTTCATCGAAGAGTTCCCGGACTTTCTCAATTCGTTTGCTGAAGGCTACCAGAACTTCGATCATCTCGATCCGGTGAGTCGCCACGAGCGATTTTTGAAACAGCGCGTGCAGAAGGACAAGTATATGTTCGGCAAGCGCTGCGTTTTTCGTGTGCATTCAATGTGGTCGTTGGCTGAGTTCTATCATTCGCATTACCGCTATGCCGAAGCCGAAAGCTACTATTTGCAAGCGGCCAAATTGTTGTTCGCCGCAGCAGAAAACGATAGACAACTGCCTTTCGAGTTCCGAAAGAAGACCATTCAGCTCGTCGATTTTCTGGCGCGTTACTACAAACACAAAGAGGCAGAAGCCATGCTTCGCCGCTTTATGCTGCTTGTAGATTCCAGCTCTTCGGTGGATGAGAAGTCTTCCGACCTTGAACGATTGGCTATGATTTGCGTCAAAACCGGCAAGCACGCGGAAGCGAAGGACAGCTTGCTTGCGGCACAAAGTCTGATGGAACCTTTGCTCGGAGCAGATTCGCCGAGACTGGTCGAGCTGCTGGAACGTCAGCAAAGCGCCTTTTCTGAGATGCATGATGAACCGGCGTTGAAAAAGTGCAAGAAGCACCTGGAGCTGCTCAGCGCGGTTTCTATCAACGAAAAAGCGTTGGGTGAGGACAATCCCTACAACGTCAGCGTTCTTCGTGAGCTGGCCGCCTTTTACGTGAGCGAAAAGAAGATTGATTTTGCCGAATCGATTTCCCGACGAGCCGAAATTGCGCATCTTGCGGCCAGGACAAAAGGAGCTCCCTATCCCGGTCTTGCCCATGATCTCAGAAAGCTTGCCGCTCTGTATCGCAAGCGCGCCGGACTTGCCGACGAAACTATGGCGTTCCATGCCGAACGCAAAGCGGACTTGCTGCAAAAGCCGAAGCATCGCAAGTAATTTTTCAACAATCATCATTTTGGAGTCGATATGAAATCAAACAAGTTGCATATGATCATCAGCCGTGCCTGCTTGCAGCTTCTGCAAGAATCAGTGCATGACGAAGAAACTTGGAACGTTTTGATCACCAAGCTCAAGCGAGCCGGGCTTTGCGAAACTGTCACTTTCGACCAATGGGCGAAGTTTCAGTGGAAGCGGCATCCCGTGAATTTGAGTCGGGTGCAAGTTGCCAGCGATCCGCTCAAACTCCAAGGAGCCGTTGCCGTGATCAGCGAGAATCTCCACCGACTCTTCGTGCGTGAAGTCTCCGAGACCTCGTTGCTGATCTTGAACCGGCTTGACGCAAAGATACTCGACCGCGCTCTTACTGATACCTGGCTAAACCATTTGACAGGAGACGGCGTCGCGAAGCTAATTTTGCGTGACGCGATCAAGCCCGGCATCGATCAAGCGCTCAAGGAAGTGTTGAACTAAGATCTGATACTACAAGAAGAATCTTTCACCATCCACAAAGCAAAAGCAGAGTGGTTCGACCGCGGGGTCTGGCTAACAGAGCAGGCTTTCGCGGTTATCTATTTTTGACAAACCTACTATTGGTCTATGTACGTCTCTGTTCGTATAGTAGAAGAAGAAGAAGAAGAAGAAGAAGAAGAAGAAGAAGAAGAAGAAGAAGAAGAAATTCTTCCTTGTCCACATAGAACTTGGGAGGTGTTGCGACGATCTGCAACGCGCTACAAACAGAGCAAAATCGGTTCGCACTAACTTTGCTAAGTCCCCATCGCTCCAGGGGAATGCGGCAGGAACAAACGATACAGACACTATCTCTGAGTTATTTTCAGTACCCGGTGTCGACGTCAAAGATCTTTTACATCGAACAAAGGCGACATTTTTTGCAGAGCGCCGCTAAAACTCATGAATTGCAAGGCTTTCGGGATGACGCGTATTTCTCAGCGGAACGTTGTCATGGTCAAAGAAGTTTGGCCTCAACCCTATGTGCGCAAAAGTGGCCAAGCAACCAAGTCTGATCCGAGCGCCACTGCCAGCCTCCGACTGATAGAGCGCTTACAAGTTAGCAATAGCTTCGTCAAGCATCTCTTAAGTAGCCACCACAAAGCTCTATTGATATACGCGGCAGAAAGATGCCTGATTGAGATTGATATTTGATGTTTCAACAAAAGTTTGGTGTCACACCGCCACAGCGGAATTCCAACTAGAACAGATTGACTCACAAAATAACAGGAACGACCGGTTCTGCGCATAACACCGCTGGAACCAAACTAGTTTTGCATGAATGCCTTTACCGCTCCGCTCGTATGAGTGGGCTGTTTTGGCGCGTACTTACTTTACTCACGGTAGGAATAAAAATGAGAATTGATGCAAAATTGATTTTCCACGTTTTTCAAACGTGCGCTTTATTCACAATGACAGTCGTAATTCTTACAGGACACACAATGTTCGGCTTGAGTTATTCGAGCTCTTGCCTGCTTTGTAGCATCTTGTGGCTGACCAGTCTAGCGCTTGAGCTTAATGGCTTGATAGCGGACTACGTTGATACCCGCAAACAACGCAGACTCAAGATCACCATTGCCTGCGGCACAGCAGCTTCCATACTCGCCTTATCTCCCCTGGCGGCTCCATTGCAAACAGCAATTGCCCTGGCGATTCTCTACGGCTGGATCATGATTTTTCTCAAGGCAGCCGATACTCATGCCCAGTATCGAAAGGTCGAACGTGGACTTGTCCCCAAAGACACCTGGCTCGATCCGCCCTCTGATGTGTTTCAACCAGGAGACGTGATCGGAACGACTGGCGTTTGGTGGGAGCCGCACCACCAAGCATTTGCTCATTGTGAGTTGATTTCATATGCGCCCGCTCTCTCGTTGATCTCGAACAAAGCAATGAGCAAACAAGAGTGGGAGCAATATTTGAAGTCGCACGAAGGCCAGCTTCTCTGCGCGTCCAGTTGTTCTATGGAGTACGGAACCTATCTGCATAGCTGCGAGGACGTTCTCCAAAATTGTCTCAAACAAACGCACCTTAAAGAAGGGCACGAACGTTGGTTCTGTGCCCGATTGACCGAGGCTGGACACAGAGACCTGGAAGCGATCTGGGGAAAGAACTGGCAAGAGCGCCTTACGGAACTGGTAATTGAGAAAACGGTGAGAAACAAGTTTACGCGCAGGGTGGAAACTTTGCGTCGACAAAAGCTCATCAGCTCGATTCCATTCTTAAGTCCTCGCCTCAAAGATTACTTGTGCGATCTGCTGAGAGCCAGCGGTTACAACTGGTGCAAAATGCTGTTCGCCGACGCAGAAGGACTGGTTTCTTCCGTGAGAAAGGTCTCTCCGAAGCTAGCCTGGCTAGTCTTTGGCGAGACCAGTTCTGACGAGTCCGATCTTTGCTCGACGCATGTAATTTCGACGATTCTGGAAGATCTCAGACTTAGTGCACGAGTCAAACAAGATCATCGTCGAAACTTTACGCCCTTCGGTTTCGGAAATCCAGTCCTGCCGGTGGAAGTGATCCTCCTGAAGAGCGAGCGTGGTGAGCCATACTACCGCTTGCTTGATCTGGACGACAAATTGGAATACGAGGCAAACAAGCGAAAGTCCGCGCATCGGGCTAACGTCATGCTGCTTCCAAAAGCAAAGAACCGGCAGCTCGCTGGATAGCTCGTCCTCGCCCGGCCGGAGAGCATGATCATAGAAGCAAAAGCGCCCGGAATTACTAATTCCGGGCGCGACTTTCCTTTGGAGATATACACATGCAAAAATCAGAAAACAAAAAAGCAATTGATTTCGTTCTCAGCGGCGGCGGCCCGAAAGGTGCTGGGCATGCCGGTTTTCTCAAAGCTGTTGAAGAATCCAAAGTGATACTTGGAAAAGGTACCGGAATATCAATCGGGTCGATAGTTCTTGCGCTCTATGTGAACGGTTATCGCCCCGAAGAGATCTGCCAGATTGTTCGCCTGCAGTTTGAGCGCTTGAGGGACCGTTCCGGAAAGGGAAGAGGACGACTGCGATGGCCATCGCTGAAGGAATTCCTGAACGGCGAGTTGCTGGATATGCTGCCTGTCTTTCAGGATCTCTGCGCGGAATACAAACTCAAACCGCAAGCAAACATGCAGATAGTTGCTTACGACATTCTGCATCACAGACCAAAAGTCTTCGCCGGTACTGACTACGATCTCGCCAAAGCATTGGCAGCTTCAAGTGCAATCCCAGGTGTGATGAGGCCAGTCATCGAAGGTAAGGTGAAAACGATCAGTAGCTGGAAACAATATCTTGAAGTTTACGAGCGCATGAGAGATTCGAAATCGGACTCAGAAGGAATTTATGTTGACGGATTTATGCACCATCCTTTTGCTTTCGATTTCTCCAGCAAGCCTGCGTTAATCAGCAAATTAGGGATGGGAACCGAGCTTCCTGTCAGCCGTTTGACGCAGCTTTCTGTGCAAGATTTAGCTTTTCACTTCTGCGAACTTATTCTTGCAAGAACTTCAATAATCTCATATCCAATGCCCGATCCACGCGACGCCCTGCTCATAGAAACAGGACTTCCCAGCATCGCTAGCGTTGCCTGGAACCTTCCGGCTAGCGTTCACAAAGAGCTCTTTGACTACGGTTACAAGAGCACCAGCAAATCGCTCAGAACCGCGAAAAGAAACAAGTGGTTACGCCCTGAACACCTCAGCGCGTAGCCGCTTTGACAGAGCGATCAGAGTCCAGAAACAGTGCCGCGTTGGCGCTGTTTCTATCCCAATTTGGATTAATTAACTGAGGTAGAAATACATGGATCATTCAATTCAAAGCGTGTCCACACTTGCGGCAATCTGGCTTGGAGTCAGCATAGCGGTCGGACTCGCCCTGGCGATAATAACAAGTCTCCAACAATCAATCCGCGACTATTTCTCATTCTGGAAATTAGAAAGCAAAAAGTTACAGGACGTTGGTTACCTAGCGCCAAAGCCAGGAAAGATCGAAACAGCAATAACCCGAAGTCTCTTCAAAATAAAAGGCTACATCGAGTGCTGCAAGATAACGATCATCGGACGCGAAAATCTTCCAACTGGTCGAACAATAATCGCCGGCAATCACATTGATATCGGCGACACCGACGTCATCTCAGAAATCGTCGGGCGAAAAGCCGGGCGCTTTTTGATTGCGTTGCCTGAGGTTCCTCCGGAGAAACCGGAAGGAATACTAATGGCAATGGCAGGGGCAATTCCTGTTGATCAGCTATCAAAAAGAGCAAAGGTAACCGTGATCTCCACGGCCGCCGACGCTTTAATTGATGACGGTCCAGATGCTCTGCTGGCTATCTTTCCACAAGGACAGCTGGATCCCAATGAAGAGATTACACTGGAGTCCTTCAAAAGGGGAACAGCAGAAATTGCCAGACGCGCAGCTGAACGGCTGAAACCAAACGAGACAATCTGGATTGTGCCTCTAGGCATTCACTACAAGAATGATGAACTGAAGGTCCCGCTCTTAAATAGGCATTTCAAGCACATGATGAACAAGCTTATGCCTCCCCGGCGCGATGGTTCCCCATTCTTTAGCGTGGCAAAATACGAGGCCATCGGAGTGATTGGAGAACCGATTGCAGTAACATCGCAGAGATTAAGCACTCAACTTCCGGAAGACAACGCTTTGGCGACAAAGTTTCTACATGCTGCAGTTAAGAGCGCACACAATAAAGCTTTGGATTACTCCATCAAGCACGAATTCAAATCGCTAGACCAAGAACTTGCGGGATGTACTCGGGAGTAAAAAAGCAAGCGAGGAAAACAGCAGCACATTGCTGACTGCGAAGAAGGGGTCTCTTGAAAGACCCCCTTCTTCCCTCTCAAAAAACTCAGTGGTACTATTACCAATAATACATACCCGTCCGTAGATAAAAGCAAAAGAGAATGACGCAAGGGCAGGGACAAATCCCAAACCCTCGCGCCATCTCTTTCGGCACTTATTCAGGCGCCGACTGATCGCTTCTTAGCGCTTGCTGAAGAATGCCCAGACCGAGCCGATCACGAACAGGAAGACGGCCAGGATGGTCAGCGCGACGGCGCCCGTGAAAAGGCCGACCATGAACGAGACGATGAAACTCAACACCGATGCGGCAGCGAGCACGGGGACGCTGGCGCTGACCGCTGGTGCGCTTCCGATGCCGGCAATGATCGCGGCGGCATAGAGGCCCTGGATGAGCGCCCAGATGAGGTCAGCCACGGCGACACCGAGGAAGACCTTGCCGATCGCTACCTGCGCGTTCTTGTCGAGCGTCTTGGTCAGCATGTGGTATGCGAACACCCACAGGCCGAAGAGAAGCGTGATGAAGAACAGCAGGATGCCGCCCTGGAACAAGCCGACGACGAAGGTTGCCAGCCAGCCAGTGCCGACAGCGACCGAGGTGGCAAAACCATTGGCACCGATCACGATGCCGGCTTGACCGAGGATGAGGGACTGCAAGGTCGCGAGAATGGCGGCCCATGCGACATCGGCGACGAGCATCGCCTTGAGGAAGGTTGCCTTGGATTCAGTCGAGTTCATTTGGATTTCCCTTCGGGAATGGCCGAGGAGTTGCACGGCGAAGGCCGAGCTAACCCCAGAGCAGTTTGTTGCGGATAGGAGACTGAAGTTACTTCGCCAGTTCGGCGCAGTTGTCCTTGCTGCTGAGCTGGAAGGAGCCGGTGCCACCGCTGCCAGGCTTGGTGAAAAGGCAAGCGAGCGGAGTACCATCACCGTCGACGAGATGGTGGTGGAAGTGGCTGACCGAAGTGGGCTGGATAGTCCAGCCGGCGGGAACCGTGAGCCCGATGGTTTCAAAGTTGCTGTCGACGCGGCTGGCACCCAAAGCTTCCAGAGCTTCGACAGGACCACGCGCCGGAATGCGGAGAACGTTCTTATTGCCGCAGTCGCAGACGCAGCGGGTGTTACCATTGTTGCTCATGCGCGATTTCCTTTCTTGGAAATGTTGGACGTGCTGGCTACAACGAGTAGTCAGCGGGTGCGCTCGATGTCCAGCATAACCACACTTAGCGAGGTGCTAATCTTGGGAAGACGCCAATTGCTGAAATATGCTGCTTTTGGGTGTGGGGCTTTGCCGGAAAACGAAGGTTGAAAACATCCTTAGTCTTGTCGTTTCTAGATCCTTGTTTTCAAGAAGCACATGCCTGGGGGTTACAAAACTTCGATTACTTGTTGTTGGCCCAGCATGCGCGAGCCTCTCAGCAATGAGAAAGAACTAAGCGGCAAAAGATAGAGGCATAGCTTTTTCAAAAACTAGTCCATTGAGAGTAGTTCGAAAAATCAAAAAGGAGCTATAGCTTGAACTTGAAAAACGAGAAGGGACTGTTTCCAGCCCCTTCCCGTTTTCTTTCTCCGAATAAATTCGTGCCTATGAGTGCAAGGCTTCGCGATCGCGGTCTTTTTCTTCCAAATCTGAGCCGACGGTTGAGCGCATCTTATCGATCAAATGCTTGGACTCAATTTGTTGCTGCGTCTGCGCAAACTCATGTTCGAGCAGATGACTTTGAGTTTCGGTAAACTCATGTTCAAGTGTCAGAACCGATGCGCCAGCAGGCACTGAAGCCGTTTTTCTTTTTCTGAGGTAATCGTATGCGGATTTAGCACCGAAAATCATAAGTGCTGAAAGAACGCCCGTGAGGAAATCTGTCAGCGGCACCATCACGGCAGTGAAAGCCATGAGAAACACCTGGAAGCGGCCCTGCTGCATAATTTCCTTTACTTCAGCCGGTTTTACCATGTTGCTGGCGACCCACACCAGGATTCCACCGATACAAGCCATCGGTACCATTTCGAGCCAGGGTGCTAAGAAGATTGCAAGACCGAGCTTGAGAACACCTTTGAAGTAGCCAGCAAATGGAGTCACGGCGCCGGCTTTGATACTAGTGGCGGTGCGAGCCAGCGCGCCAGTGCAAGGAAATCCGTTGATCATCGGTACGATAAGTTGAACAAGACCTTGACCCCACAATTCCTTATCGGGATTGAATTGCGTTTTCTTGTTGTTAGCCAGCTTGTCAGCCATAGATGAACACAACAAGCTTTCGATGCTGGAGACAAATATTATCGCAATCGCGAAGTAACTTACATCCATCAGCAGTGTAGGTGTCACAGCCGGGAGAGTAGGTGGGGTGAAGACGAAAAAGTTGGCGGGAATGCCACCATACTTCTCGGCAATATCAGTTACACCCTTGCCTGTAAGAAAGGCCTCGCTTACAAAAGTGGCAAAACCTAAAGCTAGCAACGGCGCGGGAATAAACTTGATTCTGCCCATTCCCAGTTTGCAGATCAAGAAGGTCATAAATGCAACACCGAAAGCAAAGATGTTGAACTCGTTTATGTGTTCTTTGATCAGTGAAACCTTTTCAATAAACTCACCCCTGATCGCATGTTGAAGTCCTAGCACTTCTCCAATATTTGAAAGCGCAATTACAACGGCTATTCCGATAGTGAATCCGACAACGATTGAATTCGGAACAGCTTTGACATACTTGCCCAGACCGAATACACCCATCAACATCAGAACTACACCAGCAATGACACTACAAAGAACCAGAAGTCCATGCGCTTCATTGAAATTGCCCCCGGTAGCTGGGTGACCATACT
The DNA here is from genome assembly GCA_019747875.1 of Candidatus Obscuribacterales bacterium. GTDB lineage: Bacteria > Cyanobacteriota > Vampirovibrionia > Obscuribacterales > Obscuribacteraceae > JAIEPM01. The sequence goes on along the minus strand of JAIEQI010000189.1, from coordinate 15,993 downwards.
TCATCATCAGACCAGCTATAACAGGTATGAAAGCTGCTGTTGGACCGTAGACTTGATATTTCGAACCGCCCCAGGTCCGCCCAATGATACAAGCCAGCGCTCCGGCGATGATTCCTTGCTCCGGGCGCAATCCACATGCCATGGCGAATCCCATGGCCATCGGTATGGCAGTCAGAGCGACAACCAAACCTGCTCCGAGATCCTTGCCCAAGGTCTTCACCCAAGTGTCTCTGGTCAAGTCTTCGAACCGGCTATCGTTCACTTTGTTGAAGGCTACCAGGCGCCCAAACACTGTCTGGATAAAACCAGAATCCTTGGTTTCCTCTTTCTGGACAGTGGTCATCGAATTCATGTTTTTGTACTCTCCTAGTTAATCAGTTTCGCGGTGAAAAGCATTCCAATGGGCACGGACATTTGTTTGCAACGAGTTGCGAGAAACTGCGATCCCAAAAGGGTCGATCATCACCACTGCAGCCAAACACCAACATGGCGTCGGCGCTTATAGTTCGAGCTATCTCAGGAAGCACTTCTATGGGATCTCCGACTTTGATCCAATAGTCAACCTCCACATGTGGGAACTGCTCGCGGAGGATGCTGGCACCGTTCTCTAGCATGGCCAGATTCTTCACGGTATTGAGCTCCATCTGGCTAAGCATCCGCGCCCCTGCCAGGCCCGAATCAGGGTCACGATCAAGCCAACCGGGTTTCACCACGTGTACAAGAGAGAGGTGCATCTTGCGCAAATAAGTTCGCGATGCAAGCCACAGGGTGAGCTGATCGATATCCCGTTCGCTCTTGATGGCGATGATGTAGCGCACAGCGCGCGCATCGGCTATATCAATCACTTTCGCGTCATCTTTGACTTGTTGTACGACCATACTTTCTCCGTTGCACGAGACAACCAATCGCACAATCGATGCGATTGATTGAACTAAGTTTTCAGATGCAAAGACATAGCGCCAGACCCGCAGCCCAAGCGCTATTTGATATTGTCGGTTGCTCAAAGAGGTCAGCAACCACTACATGAACTAAGTTAGCAGCCACTAACCTATCCGTCAATCGACATCTTGAAAGCGAGAAGTGGTATCACTCCCGCAAAACATTGCGACACAACGCTTTGCGAGAAAGATTATTTTCGATCGGAATTTTTCGGGCAAAACCCTTTACCAGTGGGCATTTGAAGGTTTTATGAAAGAAAGCAGAAAGGTTCAAAAACCAATAATGGCGAGAATACTTACGGAATCGCAGTTTACACGCATTTCAGACAGCGAATAGATGAAAGCTTTCTGCAAGAGTGGTACCACCAGTGGTTGTCAGCGCCAAACGAAAGCTGCTTGAAAGATTGACCGAAAATGAAGGATTCGAGAAGGTTTTCTAAGGAATGAAATTCACTTACTGGATTGACTCACAAGCGAGTTGACAAGCAAGCCTCAGTGCCGACCCGCATGATGAGCCACCACCCCAAGGGCGTCGGTGCGCACATCACAGAAAAAAGACGGAAATCCTCCTAAAAATCTTGCTACTCACCTATGCCACCGGAGACAAATCGGAGACATCTTGAGGACCAGACGGCATCAACAATTTCCTATTCTGGGTTCATACCAAACCAACTGGAGGAAAACAGATGGACTTTTTAGATGACGTGGCGAAGGAAATTACTAAAGCAGTCGACGCAACACCGCTGTCTATGGTGGCCGAATCAATGGAATCACTTGCAGGCATCGGCAAGATTGTAGCGCCAACTACCAAAGCATTGACAATGATCTCAAAAACATTCGGAGATCTAGAATTGTTTGACGACTCTCCTACTGATGCATTCAAGAAAGTGGCTCGGATGGCGGAGAACCTGAATCCATTACCGGCTCCACCAGAGGAAATCTATGGACAACGGTCCGAACAAGTGATGCTAAATCCCCAACCTCTACCGCCAAAAGAGCTCGCCCAGACCTTTGGCAAGGCCGCGGACAAAGTCAGAATCAGAGCTATTGATCGAGGAATTGCCGAGAAAATTGATCGCATAACTGAAGACCTCAATCCCCAACCACTCCCACCGGCGGATCTCCCGCCAGAACCTGAAGAGATCGTAGACCCGCTTGAGCAACTATTCCAAGAACTAAAACAGCAGACTCTTCCTCAATTAGACCTGGCTGATGAGCTAGCTGCCGTGGCACCAGGAGAAGAGCGCCTGGTCATACTGGCTGAAGCTCCGCCAGAAGATGAAATGATTAGGCAGGGAAATCTGCAGAACGAAAAGTTGACGGCTCAAGCTGAGATTCAACCGGAAGATGAACTGGGACACGCTGGAATTCCACCAGAAGATGAGTTGATGGCTCAAGCTGAGGTTCCACCTGAAGACGAAATGGAACGCGCCGGAATTCCACCAGAAGATGAATTAATGGCGCGGGCTGAAGTCCCAGAAGAAGAAGAATTACTCAGACAAGCTGAAGAGCGCTCTGGCGAGCTAGATCTAACGCCGCAACTTGAGGAAAAAATGGATCGCGATTTTCTTCGCAACTCCGTACAAATATTGCAGGAGATCGCTCCGAAGATTAGCCAGCCATTTAATGCCAAGGGCACTCAAACAACGGGACTCTTTGCCCAAAGTATGGCTGCCGAGCTAAAAGAAATATCCACCATTGCACAAGCAATCCAAACGGCCAATGAGAACCAACAAAGAGATAACCAAATGGCACATCAACATTCCGCAAGCTCTGGATCGGCTCTCAAAAGCATAGCTAAAGCCATCTCTGGCTAAACTAAATTTTCACGGCTGGCAAATTACAAGACAAGGAGGGCAGTACGAACTGCCCTCCTTCAGCTTTGGGAATCCTATAGTGCACACAATGCACCCTAGCAAAAAGATTTCTGGTCACCCCTCCTAAAACAATTCAATTGCCACTATCAACCCGAGGACAATTTGGAGACATTTTGAGGACAACACGGGATCAAGAGCTTTCTATTCTGGTTGCATACCTACCAAATGGAGCAAGACAAATGGACTTCTTAAAAGACGTGGCGAAGGAAATCTCTAAAGCGGTGGACAAAACACCAGTATCGCTAGTAACAGAATCACTTGAAACGCTTTCAACTATCGGCAAACTCGCAACACCTTCAGCACAATCGATTGCAATGGTCTCAAAAACTTTCGGTGATTTAGATCTTTTCGATAGTTTGAAAGACGCGAATGCTATCAAGGCCGTATCCCAAATAGCCAAAGAAATTGACAGGCTGACTGTACGTCAAGCAGAGACAGCGGCAATACAAGAGAAAGCGGTATACGCAGAAAAACAGCAAGCACTGCTAGCCGGTCTCAGTGGCATTCTGAGAAATCCGCTAAATCGATTGGAACCGCTCAATCCGCAGCCTTTACCACCGGTCGATATCTTCGGAAAATTCAATCGTCTCGATCCACTCAATCCTCAACCCCTCCCTCCGGTCGATCTGTTCCGTCGATTCAACCGCCTCGAACCTCTCAATCCTCAACCGCTCCCTCCGGTCGACCTATTCCGTAGACTCAACCGTCTCGAACCTCTCAATCCTCAGCCGCTCCCCCCAGTTGATCTATTCCGTCGATTCAACCGTCTCGAACCTCTGAATCCTCAACCGCTTCCCCCCGTCGATCTCTTCAGAAAAATCAATCGCCTCGAACCTCTCAACCCTCAACCACTTCCTCCTGTTGATCTCTTCAGAGTACTGAATCGAGTGGAGCCACTCAATCCACAGCCTCTTCCTCCTGTCGACGTCTTCACCAACAAACTAAATCGAATCGAGCCACTCAATCCGCAGCCGCTTCCTCCTGTCGACGTCTTCACTAGCAAACTAAATCGAATTGAGCCCCTCAATCCGCAGCCACTTCCTCCTGTTGATGTCTTCACCAGCAAGAAACTGAATCGAGTGGAGCCCCTCAATCCGCAGCCACTTCCTCCTGTTGATGTCTTCACCAGCAAAAGACTGAATCGAGCGGAGCCCCTCAATCCGCAACCTCTTCCTCCTGTCGATCTCTTCGCCAACAAACCAGATCGGGTCGCGCCACTCATGCCACAAGCGATTCCTTCTGTTGAATTCTTCAACATGCAGAGAATTCGATAGCAAGACCATTGCCAGGAACTTCTAAAAGGCTGATAGATTTCCCCACATGGTGCGCAAGACAACGAAGGACAGCGACCCCACGCTGCCCTTCGTTCTTCTTTTTCCGCAACAAAATTTTCCATCAAACCAATATGCCCCCGGAAGGTGATAGATTTGTCCGGGGTTATAGGGGACAAATTTATGGCAACTGCTCGTTTTAGTGCGTTCGGACCGGGTGTGTCAAAGAAGTTGTTGGCGTCAACAATATCGATCATTGCCGCCGCATCGGTATTTTCATTTTGCCCCAACGGGAACTGCGCCTCAGCTCAAGCGAGCAAGACAAGCAGCCTCGAAGAGAACGCCTACAAATTACCTAAATTTGCTCGTCCACAGAGCTACGATTTAACCTTCACTCCAGACCTGAAGAACTTCACCTTTGAAGGTTCCTCAATCGTTGAATTGACTTTGGAGGAAGCAAGCAAGTTTATCGTGATGAATGCGCTCGATCTGGAGATTAAGAAAGCGACCATAAAATCTAGCGGCGGCTCCGAGATCCTGGAGGGAAAAGTAAGCCTCGATCCTGAACATGAACTTGCGCGGATCGAATTTCCCAAGACTTTGGAACGAGGCAATTACAGACTTGAGATGGCTTTTACAGGAACGCTGAATGACAAACTGCGAGGCTTCTATCGCTCACATTATCTCGATGCAAAAGGAACGAAGCACTGGCTTGCAACGACTCAGATGGAGCCGACCGACGCCAGGCGCATGTTTCCAGGATTTGATGAGCCAGAGATGAAGGCGACTTTTAAGATTACTGCAAAAATCGATCCTGAATATGCCGCTATTTCTAACGGGGCTATAGAGAGTGAGGGCATCGATCCCGAGAGTAAAAAGAAAGTGGTTAAGTTCGAAGCCAGCCCTCGCATGTCCTCGTATCTGGTAGCACTTATTATCGGTGACTTCAGGCCTACTGACATAAAAGAAACACGCGGAGTAAAGATCCGTGTCTGGGCGCCTGCAGGAAAAGAAGTGCTGGGTAAGTATTCACTTGATGAAGCCTGCAAAATTCTGGACTACCAAAGCGACTACTTTGGGATTCCTTACCCCGGCAAGAAGCTGGACCTAATCGCCATACCCGACTTTCGCTCCGGTGCCATGGAAAACATGGGAGCGATAACATTCCGCGAAGCAAACTTCCTTGTCGATGAGAAGACCGGAAGCAATTTCCTGAAGAGACGAGCGACGGAGATTGTCGCGCACGAAATCGCTCACCAGTGGTTCGGCGACCTGGTTACTATGCGCTGGTGGGATGATATCTGGCTCAACGAAGCCTTTGCGTCATGGATGGCCACCAAAACTGTAAACGTCATCCATCCCGAATGGAGCCTTGATGTTAAATCCGTTGACACCAGAAATGGTGCCATGGATATTGACGAACTGAAGGCAACACGAGCTATCCATGCGGAGGTAAAGGACGCCAAACAAGCTGCCGAGATGTTCGACCCCATCACATATGACAAGGGTGAATCCGTACTGGGAATGCTAGAAACATTTGTCGGCGATAAACAATTTCAAGCCGGAATTCACGACTATCTCGAAGCGGCTAAATTCGGAAATGCTACTAGCGAGGACCTCTGGCAATCGATAGGCAAGAAAACGCAGTCAGCTGACATACCAGCCGTGATGAAGACTTGGGTATTCCAAGCAGGCTTTCCACTCATTTCTCTTAAGAGACTGAACAACAAACAGTTTTCGTTGACCCAAGAACGATTCTTTAGCGATCCAGAGGTTAAATCAAGTCCGGAGCTGTGGCAAGCACCAATTGCACTACGTCCACTGACTGCAAAGTCCAAAGCATTTCCGCACTTGCTGGAAAAGAAAAATGAGCTCGTAAACTCTACAGCAGCCGAAGCTGTTCTTCTAGCAAATGCTGGTGGAAACGGATTTTACAGAGTTCATTATGAGCCGGCCGACCTCGACCAAATCATCAGCAAAATGGATCAGCTAACACCAAAAGAACGACTGGTCTTTCTCAATGACTTGTTTGCGCAGGTCGCGCGCGGCAGCTTGCCCGTCGAACGCCGATTGGAAATGATTCAGAAAGCTCCGTCCGAAACAGATCCGATCGTACAAGAGTACATTGTCGCTTCGACTCCTAGAGCCTATTATTTGCTTTCTCCTGCCAACAAACCCATTTATCAAAAGCTGCTGCGAGAAAAACTAGGCATCATCAAAAATCAGATTGGTTGGACGGAAAAAGCCGGCGAGAATGACTCAGTAAAAGACCTGAGAGCAACGCTTTTGAACGTTGAAGGCACGATTGCGCAAGATCCTCAAAGTATTGAAGAGGCCCGAAGGCTCTTTGCTAAGTATCAGCAGGACAGACAGTCGGTTCCGGCAGATATTGCAAAAACGATGCTCAGCATTGTTGGATATAACGGCTCCGACGACGAGTACAACAAGTACCTCAGCATATGGAAAAGTGAAACGGTACCTGAGCTCGAGAAGCGCATTTTCAGCGCACTTGCCACCTTCCGCAAAGCAGAACTGGTCGAGAGAACTCTAAAACTGGTTATGAGCGATGAGGTTCGCGCTCAAGACGGATTTGGATTGCTTTCGAGTCTTTTGAGCAATAGAGAGACGAACGTCCAAGCCTGGACGTTCGTTAAGGCTCATTGGGATGAAATCGTAAAGAAATTCCCGCCAAGAACACTTTCGCAAATAGCGCTGGCTTGCGGCTCATTCGATCTTCCCGAGCAGGAAAGCGACCTGCGCGATTTCTTCTCGAAGCATGAGCTTTCATACGGAAAGAGCGCGGTTGCCCGCATGTTGGAACTTGCACACCAATCTGTATTGTTTCGTTCACGGGCGGAAGCAAACGTGAACACATGGGTGGCAAGACAATAGACAGGCACCACCTATAGTGCAATCCGGCCTGGGGATAGCTTTCAGCTCCACATTCGGCGCAGCTCACTAGAAGCCTTTCCCCACGAAATGTTCAAGAAAGACTTTGAGGACTTTGCATTTCGTTTTGTTACGCTGCTATAAGAATCCAGAAACTGAAACATATATAAAAAACCGGTTTGGTCATTTACCAGACTTTCCAAAACCCTCTTAATTAGAGCCATCTGCGCGACAACGCCGGACCAGGGAAACACACTTCGACAAAAAGTCCAAGTTTCTTTACTTGGCAAATCCGCTCATGCATCGTACTCTTGTGCGCGTTAAATTTTTGAGGACCGACGATGTACGCGCTATTATCGTTGCTCGGTATCACGTTGCTTGCCCTTCTCAACAGCTGGCTCTCTATGTCCGGTTTCAAGATGAGAACAATGGTACGCACAAAACTTTCATCACTGCGATTAGGCGTCATTGCTTGTTCTTGTGCCTCCTTCACGATCGCATGTTTCGCATTTGATTCACACCTTGCTCTTTTTACGACTCCTCTGACGAGCTTTCTCGTTGGAATGTCAGTCGGTACCGCAATACGTCCAAGCTTCTGATGCGTTCCGCAGTTATTTTTGACATGGACGGCACCCTAGCTGATTGCAATCACAGATTGCATTGGGTTCGCGGAGCCGAAAAGAAAAACTGGAAAAAATTCTTCGAGGGTGTGTCAAAAGACGAGCCTCGACCAGAAATAGTGAGGCTCGCGCAAGAACTCTCTGCATCAAATGCAATTATCATCGCCAGCGGGCGACCAGAGAATCTTCGGAAGGCAACAATAGCATGGCTGGAACAGTACGAAGTGCCCTTTGATGCGATTTTCTTGCGCCCGGAAGGCGACTTCCGAAAGGACAGCGAGGTTAAAGCGGAAATGATCGAATTCATTCGGGGACAAGATTTTGACCCCTGGCTCGCTGTGGACGACAGGCAAAGCGCAGTCGACGCATGGAGAGCTCTAGGTCTTTGCTGCCTGCAATGCGACGAAGGTGATTACTAAGATCTTGCCAGCCTGTTGATCACACAAAGTTTCTTTACGCCTGAAGGAGATTATTACTGGGGTATCATCTCCTCACACTACACATGTCAAGAAGAGGTGGACTCCGGGACGCCAAGCTCCGAAAGGCTTTACAGATTAGCACTCGCGAGCCGCGCTAAGTTGCAAAGAAGATTAAAGCCTTCTAGCTCGCCGCCCACGCCCATCCGCTTGATTTCCCGGTCCCCAACGGGCCAGGGTAGGGGCACATATCAACATTCTCTGTTAAAGCTTCAAGACCACCAAACCAATTCGTCTCACGCTGCCTAGCATTGCCACTATAAGTGGTGCTAGCAGGGTCGGGTGTTTTGCGGCTACAGAAATTCGTCCGAGTAACTCCGGGCGAACAACGTTTTTGGAGGACACATATGACCAAAAACACTGGTTTTGGCCTCGACGAGGCCTACATCACGAGCGCCATGGCTGCCTGGGAGATCCCGGGACTTTCCATCGCGATCGTGAAAGATGGTTTGACCGTTTATTCCAAAGGTTTCGGCAATCTCAGCGCCAACGGCACGCAGCTGGTCGATGAGCACACGCTCTTCACGATCGGCTCCTGCACGAAGGCGTTCACTGCCACCGCGCTGGCCATGCTCGTCATGGACGGCAAGTGCAGCTGGGATGACCGGGTACGCAAGTACCTGCCGAACTTCAAGCTCGAGGACGAGAGCGTCGCTGCCAAGCTGACGCTTCGCGATCTCGCCTCTCATCAGAGTGGTGTCGAGGATGGTGCTATCACCAACATTCCGGCGTCCACGCTCGATGAGGCGCTGGCGAACCTGGCTTCGTTGAAAGCGATGCGCGCGCAACGCGCGGGCTTCAGCTACAACAACACCATGTTCGCGGTGCTCGGTCAGGTCGTCGAGAAGGTCTCCGGCATGAGCTGGGAGAACTTCCTGCAGAGCCGCATCCTTTCGCCGCTCGGAATGACGGACAGCCGTGCCACCGTCGCCGCTGCTTCGCTCGTTCCGAACCACGCCCTCGCGCACAACAAGCCGAAGGGCGCTCGGTCGCCGAAGGTGATGCCCGTGAAGAGCCTGGACTTCCTCGCCTCTTCCGCGGCACTGCAATCGAGCGCATCCGACATGGCTGCCTGGCTGAAGTTCCAGCTGGCTGCCACCGGGTCGCCGTCGATCCTGAGCAAGCCCCTACTCGATGAGATGCACAGCGAGCAACTGCAGGTGGTGCCGAACCCCTTCACGCTCATGATGCATCCGGGTTCGACTCGACACGGCTACGGGCTGGCATGGTTCAACCGCGACTACGCGGGAACGACCATCGTTCAGCACGGCGGCTACGTCGACGGCTTCACATCCTTCGTCGCGATGGGTCCGGAGTACGGATTCGGCGTCGTCGTGCTGACCAACATGCACAACTCGCTGGCGCCGTTCGCCGTTGCCTACCGCGTCATCGATGCCTACCTCGGCGTCAAGGAGACCGACTGGAGTTCCTACTTCCTGCAAAAGCGTAACGAGCACCGCAACAAGTCCAATCCTCATCCTGAGAAGAAGACGATTGCGGCTATGCGCGTCACGCCGCTGACGGCAGTCCCTCCGACGAAGTCTACGCGCAAGCGCCGGACTTCCAAGAAGAACAGGGCTAAGTAAAGCAAGCATCCGCTTGTTTCTTAGCCGCGCCAGGGATTAACTCTGGCGTTTGTTCACTTCAACAAAGAGATCGGTTATGACCAACAACATCCTCGCGCTGATCATCATCGGCGTTTCCTTCTGGGCCGTGTCGGGCCAGCGCTCCATGAGCCAGCTGCTCGGAAGCCTCGTCGTCATCGGCGGCATCACGCTGTTCGTCGCTTTCGCGGCGGCGAACATGGGTGACATGGGCCCGATCATCGGAGTCGGCGCGTTCATCTTGACGGTGCTCGGCTTCCTCGTCTACAGCATGTTCAAGAAGAAGGGCTAAGCGAAAGCTTGGACTGCTAAGCCGGAGGGGAGGAGGAAAAAGCAAACTCTTCCTCCCCTCCATTTCATCGGGATCTCAGGGATCGGGAAATAGAATGCTCATATCTAGCCCTCAATTTTTCAATTCCGATCTCCGACATTGCGTAGTATACACAGGAACCGGACTGAACAGTTTTCTGGAAAGCACAGGGACGACACAGCAACAACCCAAGCCTGACTCGGGCAAGTCTGTAGTCGCAAGCTACCTCTTCCTTTCCGAGTGATTCAAGTTGAGCGGAGCCGCGCTCCTAGAACCATTTGCATGGTCGAATTGGACTTCGTGATAGTCCTTCCCTTTATTCAATAGGTCGCCGCGATTTGGAAGCGAAAGCTTGCTGTCCACTCCGTTCTGCCTCATTGACTTGTTGAGCCCATCGCTTAGTTTTGAAAGCCCAGCGTCTCCATCTTTCTGGTAGGCCTTATCAGCTTCTTTGCCCAACTTTTCCATGGTGTCCGACTTAAGCTGTCCATTGGTTTCGGCAAGATCGTGTGCGATGTCATTTCCGAGTTTGTTCGTGCTGTCTGCCTTTGCAGTTTCTGCTGCATTATCAATTCCTTCTGCCCTACCACTTTTACCGCCGAGAGAACGAGTCGCCTGATCGTCGGTCAAAGTCAGGTTGCCTAACTTCCCATCATCCGCAAGCTGTTGACTGTCGAGCTTGTTTTGCTCATTTTGGGCTTGTGCATTTGATCCGTTTTCGCGCGAGGATTCCACTGCTTCGTTGGAGAAGCTCTGTCTGCTCTCGGCTTGCTCTCGACCACCTTCAGACGCGCGATCCATGCCGCGGCTGCTGCCTTCGGATTCTTCTGACGCCATAGTAAATACCAACCCTTACCGCCTGGCTTTATTAAACAGAAGAAATGTTTCAAAGTTGTGGCAGGATTGTACCCACAATTTTACCGGCACAGGGGTGCGATCAACGTGCACCGTTTTTTTCCATTCAGCGCTTCCTTTGAAAGAGGTTTCTATTTACTTCAGCCTGATAAGCAGCAACAGGCAGGCATCAGGCCCTTCGCAAAGGCACACGTAAAGTAAATGTAGAGCCTTCCCTGGCTTCGCTCTGGCAGCTTATGGAACCACCAAGAGCCTTAGCCAGTTGGCTACAAATAGACAACCCCAATCCTGTTCCGCCAAGCCCCTTTGCTGCAGCACCGCTGCCTTGAACAAAGGGCTGAAATATCAGCGGAAGATCTCTGGCTTCAATACCGGCGCCGGTATCACGAATTATGAAAAGAACCTCCTGCCTATCACCCGGCTGCACCGTAATGATGACGCCACCATTGCTGGTGAACTTAAGAGCATTGTGAACTAGATTGAGAAGAATTTGTCTTATTTTGCCAACGTCACCGAGAACCTTTTTGTCCAACTTCGGAGACAACGAGGTCAACAAACGAAGCTCTTTTTGGTCTGCCATTGGTTGCATTTGCGCCACCAGTTCATTGACGAGCGTAGAAATCGAGAACTCAACTTCGGTCAACTGTACGTCTCCGCGCTCAATTTTTGCGAAGTCGAGAATCTCGTTAACCAGGTTTAGCAACCGTTTTCCGGATTCAAATATGACGCACCCAAGCTCCTTTGCCGCAGCAAGATCTGGACTTTCACAAAGAAGTTCAGCGCCGGATACGATACCAGAAAGAGGCGTCCTGATCTCGTGGCTGACATTTGCAATGAATTGCGATCGCAACTGCACAGCTCGCTCTGACACTCTGTACATTTGGCTTAGCTGCGCGTTTGCAGCCTCCAGCTCCCTGGTTCGTTCTGCGACCATGTTTTCCAGAGTTTCTTCTGTAAGCTTGCGCTCCGTAATGTCGCGAAGCATAGCAAGACAGCACTGAGAATCTGCCCATTCTATTGGAGTCACACGCATTTCAGCGACATATCGTTTTCCATCGGCGGCAATCAGATCTAACTCTGTGGTTTCACCATTGACGATCGGATATGCAAATTCGTCGCCAACTTCCAGCAGGTCTCTAAACAACTTTCGCGCCGCTGGATTAATAAATTTGACAACGCCAAGATCATCAAAAACCAGAATACTGTCAGCACTCTTTTCGATAATGCGAATAAGGTCGCTATCCTTTTGTTGTAATGCGCTTGCCAAAGTCAGGCGTTCAGCCAGCTCCGAAAGTCGGCTCTTGAGTGCATTGAGCAGCTCGGATCCATTAGCATCTTTAGCCGCATATGACTCGCCGAATTTTAGGATAGGAACACTACGACCATCGACAAACAGTTCTTTCTTGTCCGCCCAGTTTTTGCCGACAGAGTTGCTCAACAACACAACAGCATGACAGCCATCAAGCGAAAGGTCTCCGTTTGCAGCATCCAGGGCTTTCTCGCTAACAGCCTCAGCCCGTATTTCCGGATTATCGGAGAAATTACGCGAAATCAGCTCAGCGCTGCCATCGTCAGCGGTTATGACTATCACTCTATATGGCGCAATCATAAGCAACTTCTCTACAACTCCTGCTTATTCTATTCTTCGAACATACGGTCCAATCTGGCGATTTCGCCGGCGGAACTCTGGATGGGATGGCCAGCCAGAATACCGGTGACGTTCTGAAAAGGCTCTTTAATATGCATGCCTTTGTGATCAATGACGAATCTGCGAATCTGCTTATCGTGGGCCGAACCGCGCATTTTCAAAACCGTGATACCGCGCTGCATTTCACCGTTCAGTTCTACATAACGCAAAAGAATAATTGTGTCCGTAATTGTAGAAATGTGAGATTCAGTAATCGATGGTCCTCCCAGCAAGGACGGTGTGGTCGATGTGAAGAGTCCTGCTATTTCGCGCTCTTTCAGAAAAGAGCTCATTGTGAGCACAAACTCGCGAAAAGCTTTTGGTAGCGAAATTCTCTCAAGCGCAGAAAGACTATCCACAGCCACACGAGTGGGCTTAAAAGCGTCCACAGCCCTCTTCATATGAAAGATATGCTCTTCCAACCCCGCACTTTCAGGGTACTGACATTGAACGGATAGAAGCCCCTTTTGTTCCAATTTTGCAAAATCCATTCCCCAACCGGCTGCATTTCTAAACAACTGATCTTTGCTTTCCTCAAAGGCAAATACGAGCGCACGCTCATTTTGCTTGGCCGCACCATTAGCAAAATGATTGACAGAAAGCGATTTGCCAGTTCCCGTGGCTCCCGAAATAAGGATAATCGAATCACGGAAGAATCCGCCTCCGCACATTTCGTCCAACTCTTCGACACCACTGTAAAGCCTGGTTTCGGACGATCTTTGCGTCAATGACATTGAGGATAATGGAATCAAGGAGAGCCCCTCATTATCTAAAACGGTAAATGGACACTCACCTTTCTCGTGATTCGAGCCTCGAAATTTCAAAATTTCGATGGTGCGCCTGCGCTTCTCAAGCTCAAGCGGATTCCTGAGCAGCACAACGTTATCGGCAACAAACTCCTCGACGCCAAATCGGGCGATATCGCCATAATCACTGGTTCTCTCCGCGGTAACAATGGAAGTAACCCCCATCTTCTTTAACGCCGTTGAGATGGCGAACAATTCTCGCCGCACTATGTGAACGTCATTGAGTTGCGAAAAGAACGCTCCGAGTGAATCAAGCACCAAGCGCTTCGCGTTCACTTCCTTTACTGCATGCCTGATTCTGGCAATGATCGCCGCAAGCTCGAAGTCGCCGCATATGAATGTTTCGTCATCAGTATTGGGTGAAACATCCACGAACATCCACTTCTTCTGCGCTTCCCAGCCAGCCACATCCCAGCCAAAGGTTGCCAGATTCTCCCGAATATCATCCGGCGTTTCTTCAAAAGTAACAAAAACACCCGGTTCATCGAAGTTCTGTATACCACTTGCCAAAAACTGTGCAGCAAACAAGGTTTTAGCACTACCTGCAGTACCAGCAACCAGTGTCGCTCTATGTAATGGCAAGCCACCGTGCGAAATATGATCGAATCCGGAAATACCTGTCTTTAGTTTCTTACTCATGCTCCCACCATAAGTATCATGTGTTCAAATCCAACCGTTGCTTTAACATGTTGCGATCGGCCAGATCTCCAATTACTCGTCTTCGTGGCAATGGTGCCGTTTTCACAAGCATCGGAGTTGCAAACACACGCTCCTTCTCAGCTACTTGTGGATTTTCCAGAATGTCCACTATCTCGAACTCAATTTTGTCATCGTGACCATCACAAAGAAGCCGCAAACTCTCAATTGCTTGAGTAGTACGACTTGAGGATCCGGCCACAAAAAGTATTAGTTTCGCCTTAGTCATTATTCCAATCACGGACTTAGCACCAAATGTTGCAGACGTAATTGATGCACGTCGGCAACCGCGAAGGACATTCAATATACTCCACAGGTGATGGACAAACAATGGCAATGGTTCCAACTTTAGAGTACGTCGACAAAATTTTAGGTACATTTTGATGTACTAAACGCTTCGCCATTAGTCGAATGCCCGCAGCCAGCGTGCCTTTTAGCGGCAGCGTTGTATGCTTTTGACAGAATGCAGTTTATGGACTGCGAGATTTTTTCATGCAACTTCTTGTCGTTAAATCCGTTCATTCGTAAAATGGAATTTGATGAAGGTTCCAAGTGAAAAAATCTTCGTGCGGCAACATGTCTAATTACATTGATTCAGATAAAAACAACCTATCTGTACTGATTGTCGATAACAATCCCGACTTCAGGAAGTCGATGATCAAAACACTTGCCCAATTGGCATCTGATGTTTCCATCAGGGAATGCGCAAACGCTTCTGAAGCTTATGCCGCTCTGGCAGCAGAGGAATTTGACGTTGCTCTGATCACGCAGGAGCTACCGGATCAGCTGGCCACAGATCTCTTAGTCAAGCTAAAGGAGAACGGTTGGTTGAACACACCGATTATCCTTCTAACAGATACGGATGATGTTGGCGAGGAAGTTATACGTTTGGGAGCGCACGAATTCCTTTCCAAGCAAGCAAGAAATGTTCAACAGTTGCGTAAATCAGTACGCTACTCACTGGAGCGGCACAGGCTCTGGAGAGAACTTCAAAACAGCAAAGAGCGCGAACAAAGAGAGCACGAATTGCGCTTACTGGAGCAAGCTGAAACAGGATCAAGTGCGATTCAATTTGATCAAAAAACATTTGACCGACAACTGAACAAGCTAATGGAAGAATATAAGCACCTATTCAGTGTATTCAGCGCAGACGCTTCCTACAAGAGAACACCGCAGGCACCCGATCAAATTCGCACATTTGCAGCCATGCTGGGCAAGCTAGGGTGCGGCCCCAAGGAAATCGTACAGATACACAGAAAAGTGCTTAGCAATCTGATCGAGAACAAAACCAGCAAGCGACAGGAATCCCTGACTAATGAGTCGCGCTATTTGCTCCTACAATTGATGGGAGAGCTCATCCTCTACTATCGGGAGCGCTCTAATCCCTAAATTGGCTGCTATTGCCAACTGTCAGCAGAAATGTTTTGAAGTACTTGGTTATGAGCGGTCAAAAACTGGGATTAAAAACTTTGGGCTATTAGCGTAATCACACCATTGCAGAATGAGTCCCTGAAACCTATAGTCGCAATGGTCCCTTCTTGCTGTAAATCAAAATGGTGGAAAGTTTCAATCACGATGAAATTCAAGCAAATTCCATTAAGGAAGGAGCTGGTTCGCAACTATCGGATTTGTTGCGTCAGGAATTTCTCCAAAAACCCGGCGAACGTCGCTCTAACACAGGAAATGCGGAGCAAGTCCTGAACTTTGAGAAGCCCCTTCCCGGTGACAGTTTGGTTCAACGCTATGATGGAACGAAAGACTTTTTGCTAGCAAGCTTAGACACTGCAAGCAAGCGTTCAAATATTGCCGTAGCAAATAACGGTAGCTGGAGACTGGAAGCTTAACTGGCTCAGCAAGCCAGTTTTAACCCGTTGGCATTTTTCCGTACGTAAGTATTCGGCGACCACAGGTCGCCACGAGAAGTGTCCAGGAGCAAGCAGTTACTGGCGCTTTTCGTCATTTTC
>JAIEQI010000129.1 GCA_019747875.1 Candidatus Obscuribacterales bacterium | reverse complement strand
GGAGCGCCGGCATCTTGCCGGCTTCGTCTGTTCGATCCCGGGAGCGCCGGCATCTTGCCGGCTTCGTCTGTTCGATCTACAGCTTCCAATCCGCAAGTTCTATTTTCCGGCACCAGCGGCGGTGCCGACGTTAGCGCCCAACTTAGCAGCAGTTTTGGTATCTGCGATAGCTAAATCCTTCTTACCTGCATTCGTGTATGCTGCCGCTCGCTCTAAATAATAGTTTGCAGCTTTGGGATTGGGTTGAATCGCCCTGGTGAAATCGATGATCGCGAGTTCAAACTTCTTCAATTCGAAATTGCCCCTTCCCCTCAGGGAATACGACTCATAATCATTCGGATCAAAACTAATCGCCTTGCTGGCATCTTCAACTTGTTCTTGGAACTGTTTCAAATCCTCGCGCAGGGCGGCTCGGCCGGAATATGTCGCGTTAAGAATTTCAGGAGAGGCAGGCTTCAATGAAATTATCTTGTTGTAATCGGCCATTGCCTCGTTAAGCTTTTTTTGGTCGGCGTAAAGAGTTGCGCGAATGCCTAGCATCACCACGTTATGGGGATCAATTTGAAGCACTTTGGAGGCGTCTTCCAGAGCTTGAGGATCATCCCCCAAACCAGCAAAAGCAGCTGCTCGACATTGCAGAATATTGAAAGTAAGCGACTTATCCCGAGATAATGACATTGCGCGATTACAGTTTTCGACAGCCTGTTTATATAATCCTTGTTCGGTCTGTGTAAGCGCTCTTTTGTAATAAGCATCAGCGTTCTGAGGTCGCCCGTCGCTTTTGGTTTGAGCAGTTTCGTCAACCCCCAAAGCACTTGACGAAAAAAAAACTCCAGCCAGTGACAGAGTCAAAGTAATTAAAACAATTGAGGCCTTATAAGATACCTTCATTGATTCAAAAATCCTTAGTCGCGCCGGTACGTGCATTCACCCGACCGATGAGATTGTCCACAAATTGTACATAGAGTAGGGCCAAAATCGTTTTGCGAGCTGCCACCAGGCATACCGTAGATCTTTGCGAACTGCCGTGCGCCTCTTCTCTGTATTTCGGTTCCCAGCGCTTTGCGCCGATCTAATTCGGTCTGACACATGGCTTTCAATTTTTGTGCAGGAACGACATATTCTGCGTTTGATGGGCAAGAAAGCGTTTTGTCCAAGTCACGTATGGCTTGGACAATATAATGACGATCTCCAGCAGTACCACTTGCGCTAGAGCCGCCTGCACGAGTGACAAAAACCATTGCTCTCTGAAAAAACCAACGTGGATTCTGCGGCTCATACATGCACAGTGCATTTATGATCGGTTCTTGTGCAATGAGAATTTTATTGTATTGCGCCTTGTTGTTCTGCTGTGCCTTCATCAATACGGCGAAGTCATCCAGCCCTTTGCGCAAGAGACTAACGGGAGTCTGCCCAGGCATCGCATTTGGTGCACTTCGCAACAAGCTTGAGGCTTCAGACATGCGATTTGCAGCCATTGAATAATCGCCACGAGATAGGAATTGCTGAGACTCTTGCCAGCGCTGCGCGACGCGCGATCTACCAGGTTCAGTTTGAGCATAGGCTGTTGAAGTTAGCAACAAGCTCAAGCACATGCTCGAAAGAAGCCACTCAAAGCGATTCATGATTAGCCTCAAATTCACTCGTACGATTGCGCTTGGCGTGAAGAGCATTTACAGCATCACCCCGGTGGTGGATTAGATTCTTAGAACTGAAAGTAGATGTAGCTTGCGGTCACGCCTGGAGCAACCAAAAGTAGGATGATTGCCAGCGTCGCCAGGTATACAGGTTTGAATCCTGGGATATTGAAGGTTGGCATTATACCCGGTGTCCCCTTGAATTTGGATACTACGATTTGGGAAATGAGGAACGCCAAAAGGATAAGCGGCAGAAGCAGGAACATAATCGATCCCGTCGTTGTTAAAATACTCGGCATCCAAGCTGTGTAGCCGGCCGGGCTGGGATCAATAAATAGCATTTTCCGCATTACGGACCATGCCATATCCATATTGGTGGAACGGAAAAACACAAGCCCAAAACTGAATGCGTTAAAAGTAACAGCGACAGCCAGAATATTGAAAATCTTTGTCTGAACCATTTTTTCAAGAGCAGGCAATCGCTTCCACAATTTTGTCCATTCGCGATGCACGACAATCATCAATCCAAGATAAAAGCCCCAGGCCAGATAGTTCATGCTGGCACCATGCCAAAGTCCGGCAATTGTCATCGTGATCAGAGCATTTCTATGAGTCATCAGCTCGCCAAGTTTGCTTCCACCAAGTGGTATGAACAGGTAATCGCGAAGCCAGCTCGAAAGTGAAATATGCCAGCGGCGCCAAAAATCAGCAATCGATGATGCAATCATCGGCATATCAAAGTTAATCGGCACCTTGAAACCAAGCATTAAAGCTGAGCCGCGTGCAACATCCGTATAACCGGAGAAATCAAAATAGACCTGAAAGAAAAACGCCCATGTCGCCAGCCACATATCAGCTGCCGTCAAAATTTCAGGATGCGCATA
This sequence comes from Candidatus Obscuribacterales bacterium, assembly GCA_019747875.1. GTDB lineage: Bacteria > Cyanobacteriota > Vampirovibrionia > Obscuribacterales > Obscuribacteraceae > JAIEPM01. The sequence goes on along the minus strand of JAIEQI010000129.1, from coordinate 54,078 downwards.
GCAACGGTTTACGACGATCGCGATGTTGTCGGCGAGACAGACTTTCTTGAAGAGTCCAAAAAGAACGAGTTCAACACCTTGATTGAGATATTCAATATTGAATTTGTTTTCGTGCTGCAATTGCGGAACGAAATCCTGAAAGCGCTTAATGGGTCCAGCGATCTGGGTTGGGAAGAAGCTCGGAAAGAGTGCGAACTCCATGAAGCCCTTTACTGGCTTTGAGCCTCGATAAATATCCACAATGTAATGGATAAACTCGAATGCAAAGAAAGAAATTCCTAGCGGCAAAATTATGTCAAAGGGAAACTGCGGAAGCTGCGGCCCCGACAACACCTTCAATACGGAGTTTGCCGAATCACGCGCAAAATATGCGTATTTGAAGAAGCCCAAGACAAGTAGATTGAAAACAATCCCGAGTGTGAGCGCTAGCTTCTTGTGCTTCTCCGTCCTATCGATGGCCATTCCAATGAAGTAATTCGCAACCGTAAGGGCGAGGATCAAAATTCCGTAAATCGGTTTCCAGAACATGTAGAAGACATAACTGGCAAGCAACAGCAGCGCGGTACGCCAAGCGCGAGGCAGAACCCAATAAAGGAGCACGACAATAGGCAAGAAAACCATGTAGTTGAAGCTATTGAATAACATCTACATGCCCCTCCCTTTCGCTTGCTTTGCAGCTACTTGGACGGATCGCTCCGATAAACAAGTGACAAGTTGCATGTTGGACGCAATTGCTTCGCCGATGAGTCCAAAGGCTTTTTTGCCACCATCAGCGCTCAAATGGCACCAGTCGGTGAAGTCACGTTCACCATAGACACCAGGCTTATCAACATCAACATAAGTGCAATCAAACTTATTAGCCAATCCCTGCAGGCACGCGACATGGCGTTCATACACGCCGGAAGGCATGGTGGAGCGCGCGATCAAGGTGTTTGGCATGTTGACCAGAACGACCTTGATACCCTTTTCGCGGCAGTCTTGCAAGCACATTTCAAGCCATTTCCTCTGATTCTCAAACAGTTTGTTGTTCGCGTTCTTGAACCGTTTCTTGAGGTCGCCCGTGTCATTCATGAACATGAACGGTGCATTCGGTTTTGCGATCCAGAATCCTTTTTCGACAAGATTCTGGTACATCGCAAAGCGTTTATCCTCTTCCGATTTACGATCCAATGGACTCGGCGGAAGCTTCGAAGTCAGAGGTGAAAAGACGGCTTTAACAGCTTCCTCAGTGAAAACTTGCGCCGCCGTAGCTTTGCTGGAGAAATAGAGCGCTTCACTACTGAGATAACCAATACGCTGCCACCACTCAGGCATGGACAGATCCAACAAATGCCGAGTTTCAGTGTAGCGGGAAAGATATTGAAAGTGTTTGGAGGACGCTGCGTTGTTAAAACGATTATCGAACATGTCGCGTGGACACAAACCGAGTACGACAAGCGCCGGTTTGTGTTCCTCAGTGAACAATGCTTTTGAAACCATGTAATCGTCTGAGGCCATGCTGCCCGGCAATCCAAAGTTGAATACGGTGATATTTTTTAGTGGGAGCGGTGCCTTACTGCTAATCACGTGCTCGAGATATTTACTGCGGTGATCGGCAACCAGGTCGACGGTCTGCTGCCGAAAATCAGCTTCATGATGCCAGAGGGGATGCATGACGACCGATGATCCAAGCACCACAACATCTGGCGCATTCGGTGCATCGCTATACTCGTGAGTCGCCCACCAGATCCAGTTACGTGCGACTGGCAGAGCATCAGGGTCGACTTTTCCAAAGGGATTGAAATAAATGAAGAGCAGATTGCAAAGCAAAAATGCGAGCACCGCTGCTGGTAGCGGACCCGAGGAAAAAATATTCTTGAGTTTCCTGCTGATTTCCGTAAAACTCATATCGCCCACAATTCGCTCAGCCACGAAACCGACGGTTTCTTGACAAGACTGACGATTATACCCTTGCAAACCAGGTCCGACCTGAACAAAAAACAAGACTAGTCAGGAGAACAATCTGAACAGATTTTTAGGACGAAACTACACGTTCAAAAACCGTGCTTCTTAGCCCACTTTCCCAGTTTCTCTATGCCTTCGATCTCAAGTTTATCGGCTATATGAAAAAGAATTTGATTGAGGTCATATTCCGTTAAACCCATTCGCTCGGCAGCTTTCGGAATGCCGCCTCTTTTGCCGATTTCCTTTAAGAAGTTTCGTTCCTGACTGCTCAATCTCAGAAGATTCTTAGGCAAATCTGGCGAAACAATGCCCTGAGAGCCACGGTGGACCATTAAAAGCGACATTCTCAAGAGAGCCGGCGGGTCATCCTTCAAAATATAGGCGGAGGCGCCGGCATCAAGGTAATCCTGAACCTCGGAAGCCTTGCTCTGGCTGGCGAATATGACCACTTTCACATTCGGCAGCCCAACCAGTTTTCGCAACAAGTCCGGTGTGCTCAGAAGCCCAGGCAAGTGCAAATCGAGTAGAACAATTTCCGGCAACAATGTCTTTGCCAGCTTGAAGGCTTCGTCAGAGGTTTCAGCCTCACCAACAATCTCAATTAGATCCCCAGCGGACAAGTCAGCCACAGCCTTCTGACGAGAGGGCGGATGATCATCGACGACGAGCAAACGTATCATACTTGCAAGAACTAGCCTCCGGACCCCACAGCATACACCTTTCCAGCCTTTCTTAGCTCTCGACAAGTTAAATGCAGGCCCCCGCAAACATAGCGGTGCTCACAGCAAGGATCATATAATTGGACGATATGTTGCTGTCAAGAAAACGGCAATCCAGTCTTTCCTCTAAAAGAGATTCAAAATGAAAAAAACAATTCTCTGCGCATTTGCCTCGCTCGGTATTTTTGCCTCACTCGCAATTGGATTCCCACCGTCAGCAAATTGTGACACCCCAGCCTGGCCAATCGCCGCCAATCAAAAGGTCGTCAAAACGCCCTCCGGTCTCCAATATTTTGATATGGAGCCGGGTAAAGGACCGACCCCAACAGCTGGATCAACTGTTTTCGTTCATTACACAGGCTGGCTCATGGACAAAAAGAAATTCGACAGTTCAGTTGATCGAAATGAACCCTTCAGTTTCACATTGGGAGCGGGTCAGGTTATCAAAGGCTGGGATGAAGGGGTTGCCACCATGCGAGTGGGCGGAAAACGTCGATTAGTGATCCCGGCATCATTAGGTTATGGAGCCAGAGGTGCTGCCGGTGCCATTCCTCCAAATGCGACGCTGGTGTTCGACGTTCAATTGTTGAAATTCCAATAACACCATCGATTCAATTCGTTTTTGCGGGTGACGCATGGCGGAGCCCCTATCGATTGCTAGCGTTCCAGCAACGGGCCTAGTTGTTATAAAGACCTAGAAGTTTCATACGCTACTTTTCTGATTGTGCTCAAATCACAAATCAAGCAAAGTAGCGTATTCTTATCGCTCTACCGAGCAGCTTGGATGCTTGTAATAGGCAGGCTGACAAGCTGTCCAGTCACTTTCAATAGAATAAGGACATTCGAAGTCAATGAGAAATTCGCTTACTAAAACGCTCCGGAGTTTCGCCAGGCTGTCGCGCCACTCTGCTACTCCGCTAGTCCTCCTTGCTTTGCATTTAGGTCTGCCGGTGAACGCAGCTCAGCTTGAAAAGAATTCTACTGAAAGTGCGAACGGACAGAAGTTGGCTGCAGCTAGCCCTTCAACTGATCCGCAAGCGCGAGATAAATTCGTGAGCGATTTGATGGGCAAAATGACGCTCGAAGAAAAAATCGGACAAATGAATTTGCCCTCAATTGGATTTGATGTTACAGGTCCAATGGTCAGTCAGGGCGTTGAAGAAAAAATAGCAAAAGGTCTTGTCGGTGGCGTGTTCAACACCTACACACCGAGCGCAGTTCGCAAGCTTCAGCAGATGGCAGTCGATAAAACCAGATTGCATATTCCATTGATTTTTGGTTACGACGTTATCCACGGTCATAAGACAATTTTCCCGATCAACTTGGGGCTTGCTGGTTCGTGGGATATGGGGCTGATCGAACGCACGGCACAAGCAGCGGCAGCAGAAGCCAGTGCGGATGGGTTGAACTGGACCTTCTCGCCAATGGTGGATATCGCAAGAGACCCACGCTGGGGTCGCGTCATGGAAGGCGCGGGAGAGGATCCATATTTGGGATCGCAAATCGCAAAAGCATACGTTCGTGGTTATCAGGGAAATGGTTACGCTGACAAAAAGCATGTAATGGCTTGCGTCAAACACTACGCTCTATACGGAGCTGCCGAAGCTGGGCGCGACTACAACACCGTTGATATGAGCAAGATGAGAATGTACAACGAGTACTTTCCTCCCTATAAAGCGGCTGTTGAGGCCGGCGTCGCCAGCGTCATGAGCTCATTCAACGAAATTGACGGAGTTCCGGCAAGCGGAAACAAGTGGTTGATGACGGATGTTCTTCGCAAACAATGGGGCTTCAAGGGATTCATTTGCACAGACTATACAGCTATAAACGAAATGATGGCTCATGGAATGGGCAACGAGGCTAAGGTCGCAGAACTTGCTTTGAACGCCGGAATAGACATGGATATGGTCGGCGAGTTGTTTATCAATCACGCTATGGAATTGGTAAAGTCAGGCAAAGTATCCGAATCGCAAATTGAAGCAGCATGCCGCCGAGTGCTCGAAGCTAAATACACGCTTGGTCTGTTTGAGGATCCATATCGTTTCCTCGACGAAGAGAAAACAAAAGGCGAAATCATGAGCCCCGACAAACTTGCATTAAGCAAGGAAGCGGCGGAGAAGAGCATTGTACTTCTGAAAAATGCGAACCAAACGTTGCCGTTGAATCCAAGCAAGAGAATCGCATTCATCGGTCCTCTCGTCAAAGATCAACAGAACCTGCTTGGCAGCTGGAGCGCCGCCGGAGACACAAAGAAAGCAACAGCCATCTGGCAAGCGTTGGAAACTAAGTACGGTGCAAACAAATTCCTTTATGCAAAAGGATGCAACTTGATCGACGATCCAGTCTTGTTCAAGCGATTGAACAAGGAATGGGCTAATCTGACTTTAGATCCAAAAACACCACAACAAATGATCGATGAAGCGGTAGAAGTCGCAAAGCAAGCCGATGTCGTTGTTGCTGTTCTTGGTGAGCCTTCGGCAATGAGCGGTGAAGCTGCCAGCCGAAGCTCAATCAACCTCTTCGATAATCAGGTGGAGCTCTTGAAAGCGCTCAAGAAGACAGGCAAGCCAATTGCACTAGTTCTGCTCAATGGAAGACCGTTAGCGCTCTCATGGGAAGATCAGAATTGCGATGCGATTTTGGAAACATGGTATTGCGGCACCAAGGCTGGTGACGCAATCAGAGACATATTATTTGGTGAAGCCAATCCCCAAGGACGACTCACAATAAGCTTCCCGCGCAATCTTGGACAAGTGCCGATTTATTACAATGCAAAGAACACCGGGCGTCCATTTTCGGAAGAGGACAAATATCGCAGCAAGTATCTTGATGTAGCGAACGACCCTCTCTACCCATTCGGTTATGGACTAAGCTATACCTCGTTTACATACGGGAATGTCGCAGTCAACCAATCGACACTTAAGCCGAACGAGACAATGACAGTAAGCTGCACCGTAAGTAATACCGGAAACAGAGCCGGTGTGGAAACGGTCCAACTCTACGTTCGCGATTTGGTCGGAAGCATGACCCGCCCAGTTAAAGAGCTGAAGGGCTTTCAGCAGATCTCACTTAAACCGGGTGAATCGAAAACGGTCGAGTTCAAACTTACAAGTGATGACTTACGTTTTTACAATGCCGATTTAAAATTAGAAGCCGAACCAGGCGACTTCAAAGTATTCGTCGGGCCTAACAGCAGAGACGTCAAAGAAGCCAACTTCAAACTCGAAATCTAGTGCACAATATTCCGCGTTAAAGATCTAGTGCTCAATATTCCGCATTAAAGATCTAGTGCTCGATATTCCGCGTAAAAGATCTAGCGTTGAAGGTTCAGTGCAGCTGTATGGAGCGCGGACGTCCCGTCCGCCCATAAGTATGGGGAGCGGACGTCTCGTCCGCTTCGATCGCTACGATCCAGCCTCCATCTAAAAAATGGTCATCTTCAAAACGTCACCCACATTAAGCTTGTCCGGGTCAGTTATTCCGTTCTTCTCAATGATGAATCCTTTGTACGTATCCAGGTCATATCCGAGTGGTCCCTCATTCACCTTCACCGCTTCCTCATAACTATCCTTAGCGATCTGAGAGAGAGTATTTCCTGGTTGAACAATGCGATACGCCTCATGGCTGTCCCAACTGTCTGCATGTACGTAAATATAGGCGTTCTTATACGTGCCGGTATTCTGGTCGAAATCCTTGAGCACGAGTTCCGGTTTTGCCGGATAGTCCGTATTCGGGATCGCTTTTATCGATTCCTGCAAATCGTTCAAAAATGAATTGTATTCACTCATATTGGGTCCGGCTAAGGACTGTAACTTTAGTGAGAGCATGATGGATCCTTGATCCATACGTGCGCTCAAATCGCCGTCGCTTTTCTGTTGATCAAAAAAGCTTGCGAATGCCTCGGCATCACTTTTCTCGGTGACCTTCTCACTTTTTTCTTTTGAGTTATCGTTAGGTTTAGCATCTTCCAAAAGGTTCTTAGCGGTCTCATTACTTTCAGCACTCACAATTCTAGGATCTTCAACTTTATCCATAAAAATGTTCTCCCCTGGCCCAGCGTGGCCGAGTATATGTAGCTCATTCAAAACAGACTATGTTGCAATTACTATTCGGTGCGTACTTATACCAACTGCATAAATGCACAGGACGCCATGCGAATCACCGCATTTCCATAATCCACTCGGTTATGAAAACACTCTGCTTCACAAGCTTTGGCAATTGTTAGGCAAACATCCTCGTGCAATACGTAGTTCTTGCAACAAGCATGCAAAGGAAGGAACTCTCAGCGAATGACTAACGGTGAATACGCTTCAAACCCATTTCTGCTAAGGCTCGCAGCTTCGGATCACTAGTGTGTTTTATCGCTGCGTTGTACTCTTCGGCTGCGCTATCAAAATTCCTTTTTTGAGAGAAGCAAACTGCAAGCAAATAATGAGCTTGCGCATGCTTTGGCCATTGTGAAAGGAACAACTGTAAATCACTGATCGCTTTATCATAATTACCACCGCTAATACATCCCATAGCAGCCTGTATAACTATAGTTCCCTTATCCGATGGCGAGGAGCTTCTTACAGATTCAAGATTACCGACTGCGCCACTTTTTTCACGTTCCCCTTCAGTCTTCTTTGCGCTAACATCGCTATTCACAAGCTGCCCAGCAAATAGTTGTCGATCTGATTGAGTCGTTTTTGTCAAAGAAGTAGGCGACTGCTGCGGCTTACCAAAGGACGGAATGGCAGAAGGCTTGTCAGCTGCGGGGGCGCGAGTAGGCGCGGGATTCTCGGCACCGAGCAATTGGCTTACAGCTGTTTTGATCTTTTCAAACTTATCCGGTGAAAAGCCCAGTTCAGCAAAAACAACATTTCCCCCCTTATCGATCACGAACGTGCGTGGAATACTTCGTTTTGCGTACTTGGAATAAATACTGCGATCAGCATCAGCAATGGCAGGCATAGTGAGGTTCAGTTTCGACGTGTACTCGCTAACTTCCTCAAGACTATGCTCTCTTCCAACTATTAGGACAGTAAGACCACTGTCCTTAAGCGGTTGCCACAACTCGTTTTCGAGATATGGCATTTCCGCCCGACACGGTCCTCACCAGGTGGCGAAAAAATTAAGAACAACAACCTGCCCCTTCAATGCCGACAAGGTCACCGTCTTGTTTCCAACCGCCATGGCTGTAAAATCCGGCGCCTGCTGACCGACTTGAGCAACCACTTCAGCATCGGGAGGCTCCGCCGCCCCAAATGCATTCGGTATGAAAGCAAGGTTGCTAGCAGCCAGCATTGACCAAGCAATAAGGAGCTTATACATAACCTGTTCTCCCTGAGCACTGCACATAATTAAGAGCATTCTATCACTTCAAGACAAGCTTCAAGAGCAAAGCGAAGGCCGCATAAATCGAAATACTCAGCGCATAAATTGCACACCAGCGAAGAGTCGGCATCCATGTGGTTCGCAATAACCGAAAATTTGCCAGCAGGATAAAAAATGCCAACAGGGTCATCAGCGGTCCATGAGGCATAAACATCATGATTGGCAAAAAAGCAAAGATACATTCAATCACGCGAAGTTTTCTGGCAAGAAGAATTTCCTCACCATCTAAGAACGCAGCCGGCACTGGGTCCAACAGATGCATCTTCAGAATGAGCTGTTTCGAACTGCCATCCTTCATGGGTATGAGGAACGGGGCACCCTTTTCCTTGAGTCGATGAACCGAATTTCCGGCGACCTTAACATCGAGCCGACCGGATAGAACCGTCTTGTCGATTTCTATCGCTCCACCGGCAACATCTTTTCTGCTAATAGTGAAATGCACGACCGAGCTCTCTGTTAGTTCCAAACTGAAAGTATAATGGTTTTGCTAAACATACGAAACTGCCGACAAAAGAATGCCAACGCCCTCTTCACATCTACTATTACTTGGTTGCGGCCAACTGGCTAAAGAATTGATCCGCCAGGAGAAAGATAGTGACAAACCACGCCGTATAACAGCTACCACTCGCAACCCACTTAGAATTTTCGAATTAGTCGAGCTTGGGATAGAACCGTTGATTCTTCCTCTTCCTCACGCCGAAATTATCGAACCGCTGGCTGCCGGCTCAGACGTCGTGGTGACATTTCCTCCTGACGAGCACACTGATTCGGTGCTTTCGCCGGCTTGCGCGGCAGCAAGAACAATTACGTACATATCAAGCACGAGCGTTTACGGCAAGAAGATGGGCACCATTGACGATACCACGCCCGCCGACATACCTAATGAGTCTTGCCGCCCACGCCTTGAGGCAGAGAGCATTTGGCGAGAATATGGCGCTGTCGTACTTCGGGCGCCAGGGTTTTATTCACCTGGGAACGGGCTGCACAAACGCTTGAAGGACGGCACGTATAAACTTCCGGACGGTGGCACTAATACAAGCTCACGAATACACCTGACCGATCTTGCCAGAATCATTCTTCACGTTATTGAAAGAGAGCAACTCGAAGATACTACCTATGTAGTCGGCGACAAATACCCATGCACTCAACTAGAGATCGTCACGTGGCTCTGCGAGCAAATGCAATTGCCAATGCCCCAATCCGTCCCGATGGAAGAAGTAAATCCAACACTAAGAGGTAACCGAGCCATCCAGGCAAATCGAATTTTAGAGGAATTGAATATGGAGCTTTCATATCCAAATTACAAAGATGGCTACTTGCAGTGTTTAAGTGCCGCTCAGCTCGACCTGCAAGACAATGATTAGTTTGAGACTTCTCAAATTTGTCCTTGGCTAGCAAGATAGATTGACCAACAACTGATGGAATGTTCGGCGAATCACAGTCAGCTCATTGCTTGTTCCGAGAACCATATCCGCCCGATAAGAATGGATCTTTGCCAGCAAGTCCGACGCTCTGTCCATTACGTGCAATGTGAGTAATGCCGAAACGCATGACGGTAATCTTTGCGTCATCAGCCATCGTATAGATGCGTGTGCTTTTGTCGATTGTTTCAACCCCTTTCACAGCCCCGGAGACAGTGACGTTACCGTGCCTGTCGACGGTAAGAATATCTCCACCAGGGGTAATCAATGTTTCTGTACCATCTTTCACCATAAGTAGATCACCTGTTCTCAGACTGTGCGTGCCTTCGGTTTTGTATGTTCTAGTATCACAAGGCGCTCGATTGTCCGAATTCGGCTTTTTGTCATAATCGTCTATCTGCAGGTATCTCAAATCGTTTTCCGCCCCCACTGCATCGTTCTTGTCGGAACTAGTTTCACGGTCATAAAATGGATTCCGGAGGGTAGACCTCACACTGTCAGCATTCGCATCGCTCGACATTGCGTTTCCCCTTTGTGGAAACCAGCTGGCACACCCGCCGGTTCTCCTGAACGCATCTTCATAAAATGCTGTTGCTGTTTCATCAGCGTTTCTTGCAACGAACTCGCCACGATTATCTTCGCCTGCTGCAGGCGAATCCTCTCTTTCCACCATATTTAGTTCTCCCAGATAAATTGCCATCAGGCGAGCTTCCTGTTGCTCGCACTCGGACCGCGAAACCAGCACTCACCCTCTCGCGGACGCCGGTATTGCTCCGGACTGATTCAATTCTTGCAGAATCGTCTAAAAATCAAATGTGCTTTCATGCTCAGACGCTTCGTGTTTAACACAATGATTTTCATTAGACTGCAGGACATCCGTTCCAAAGGTGAACGACGGATAGCTGGGGCTAACCGTCGTCCTTGCTTAGCAAGGAAATCGCAATGGGAATCGATCTCTTGCTTTGTATTCGGATCTAATCTGATGACGGGGCTGACACAGAGATCAACCGATCCATCATGAGCTGCCTATTCACGATTGGGGACCGCGAAACAAGTTCGAGAAATAGATTTCGCGCGCTTTTTAATCGCCGATGACAGGCATATAGGGGGGCTTACGAACGAGAATACATGGTTTGCCATAACTCATGCTAATGTGGCGGTTATCGCGTGCAATTGAAGTAATCCCCGAGGAATCTATCGTCACTTTCGCACCGTCTGCCATTGTGTAAGTCTGCGTACCTTTCGGTCCGACTTCAACCCCCTTCACGTCCCCTTCAACCGTAACTTTTCCGTTCTGATCTACCCGAAAGATATCTCCATTTTTTGTGACCAGAGTTTCTCTGCCATCTTTTACAACCATCCGATCGCCCGTTTTGAAATCGTGCGTTCCCTCTGATTTGGTGTGCTCATAATGCATCGGCATCAAGACTTGGTCTCGTCCAATTCCACATTTCGTGTCGCCCAGCTTCGATCCCAATTCGTTCTTTGGGTCAAGTGAGTCCTTGATGCTTCCACCACATTTGGTGGTATCCAGAAGATCCTTGAGGTTACCGCCTATGTTCTTGCCCGAGTCCAAAAGATCCTTCACACTTCCACCAACATTCTTACCATCGCTCAGAAGATCCTTGACCCCGGAGGCAGCGCCCTTGGCTGCATCTCCTATCGTAAGAGGAAGCTTGTCCATCATCACATCCTTGTTCCGTTCGCCAAAGCTTGGAAAACAATCGGTGATAGCACCCTTTGCGATCGCCTTTGCGATCGCATCCTTTATTTCCTTTTGAAAAGCTTCATTCGCGAGATTGGAAGTCGCTTCCGCAGAGTCAGCGGGGAGCTTATCTGCTGCTCGTATTAAAGCGTCCTTAGACGATTCTTGCTGTTGTTCCACCATATTCAATTCTCCTGGGTAGCTGGGCTGATGGCGATGCATCCCTGGCGCTCGCCACATATTTCAACGCGTCGAAGACATGCGTCAGGCTGGGGATCTGTCCTTTCGCTCATCTTCGCTTTTAACTCCCTGCATGATTGAATTCTGGCAGAAGCACAAGAAGTTCACATGTGTTTCCGTGCGAAGTATGTATCTGCTGCCCGCAAGTCGGGTCTGCTAGTATTGCCTGCCTCTAAAACAAAATACTCACTTTGTACTGCGCGAATTAGCACTGAATCTCCGTCAAGTCTCCCCCTCCCTAGATTGACCCCAAAACCATCTACGAATAGAATCATTGGACCAATTTTGGGAGGCTTGAATTGCTCACGGAAGGACAATCAATCAAGGACCGATTTACCATCATTAAGAAACTAGGTGAAGGTGGATTTGGTGCGGTCTATCATGCCTATGACAAAGACCTCGCGCGCGATGTTGCTCTCAAAGTCTCAAAGCCTACCCAAGATTCAGAGGGACATCGGCGCTTCAAGCGTGAAGCAAAGGCACTGGCTCGATTAGTTCATCCCAACATCATGCGGATTTTCGCCATCGAGGAACTAGACAACCAATTAACCTGCCTGGTTACAGAATATATAGAAGGGAAGTCCGTCAAGCAAATCCTTGAATCACGAGAACACGGACTTGAGCAAGATGACGTCGTGCTAATCATGACTGATCTTGCCAAAGCACTGGCTTATGCTCATAAAGCAGGACTTCTCCATCGCGATCTGAGCCCGCAAAACATCATGGTCGTTGAAGAAAATGGGGCAAAATCAGCAAAGTTGATTGATTTCGGACTCTGCCGCTATTTTGACCAGACGACAACCTCAACACTAACTGCAACCGGATTGATCATCGGCAATCCCTCTTACATGAGTCCGGAAGCTTGCAGAGGAGAGAAAGTCGATCAACGATCTGACCTGTATTCCCTTGCTTGCATTTTATACGAAATGCTGGCCGGCAAAGCCCCCTTCCAAGCATCAACCAACATTGGAATTTTGTTCAAACAACAGAGCGAGTATCCTGACGAGCCTTTGTTTAACTGGACAGACGCGCAAAAAGCTACACATATGAAAGCAATAGCTTTGAGAGGACTTCAGAAGCGGAAAGAAAATAGATTTCAATCTGCAGATGATTTTCTTGACTCGCTATCAAGTGTTTCCGAAAGAAAGCAAAGCACTAATCTAGATAGCTGGGGTCTCAAACCCAAGGAAACAACTGTTATCCAGAAAAAAAATCAGCGAAGCAAAGTTAGTTGGACAGCGCCATTAATAGCGATAGCTATCCTTGGATTAAGCATCGCTTTCTTTGCCATCCAAAGTCATTTACCAGTTAATTCGACTCAAAAATCTAAGAAAAAAAACAAAGGGTCGTTGGTTACCCGCATCGAGTCTTTACTGGAATCCCAAGAGAACAGTTATTGGCTGGCTATCTCAAATTACCGGGACGCATGTGATTTGAGTAGGCAAAATGCCATTCCACTAGACCTCAAAAGGAAAGCAATTATTTACTACGACCCTTATCTTTTTAGTCTCTCATGCCCGACCCTGACGATGAGGGAAGTCTACAGAATTAATGATTCTAGTCCGGTAATTCTAAAAAGTTACTTGGAAAGTTGGGGCGCCGTAAGTGCTGCCTGGCAGGCAAAGAAGGTCCTGCACTTGTCGTCCTTGGACGAAGAAAACGAGATGCTAAAATCATCCGCCAAGTTTTTCGGGTCAAAAGGTATCCCATCGAATCTCGATCTCGTGGGTTACTACTTCTTTCAGCGTGACTACACAAAAGCCGGTGATGATGAAGGTAGACTTTTCATAGAATTATGCAAGGACCCCAGAGAGCTACTCAAGTTAGCCGGATATTTTTGCAACGCCGGCAAACCAGCACTTGCCAAAGAATGTGTTGCGCACGCAGCCAGATTGAATGCGAATCAAACGGATGTTCTGGCACTTTCCACTTCAATTCTGATACTCGAACAAGAGGGGAAACCAAGCTCTCAGCTTCAGAGACAGCTACTGCATCTACTGAACAGCAACAAGGAAACAAACCAGGAGGATGCAACAATTGCAATGCAAGCACTTTCAAGTGCAGGACGCGCCAGAGATGCAATGCAAGTCTGGCGCAAAGTGCATTATGGCGATAACAGCGTGTTTTTCTATCCCACAATACTGGATATGTTAAAAGAGCAGATACGACGAAGCCCAAAAGATGCCGACCTTGCCAACATAGACGACATAATTCCCTTAATTCCGAAGAGGGAAGAACAGTGTTCAATGATCTGTTTTCGCACCGGCAAAATTCCGTTTTTTTCCGATCCAAAACTGCAACTCTGGGCACATTATGCCTACGAACAACTCAGCCCTAAATTCAGCCGAGAACTCAGGCTTCAGATTCTGCTCGGTTATGCGCTGCAAAATCAGCAAAACGGATTTGATAAGAAGTCTGAAACTGCAATCAACGAATTCTTGGAGGATCTGAAAAAGAATGGCTTCCCAAAACATTCCAACATTGCAGGGGCAATAGACAAGGACTCAGTGGGCGTAGCTAATCTGCTCTTAGCAAAAATCTACCTAAGGAAACAAGACTTCGCAAAGACTGGCTCATACTTGGATAAAGCACTTGAAACGGATTTTGATAATGTAGCAGAAATGTTGCCAGCACTGGTTAGGGTAGCCTATTCAACTACGAATCAAAGATGCAGCAACACCGCGGCTGTCAATCGCAGGGAAAGCAACTGTGAAGCTGAGGGCAACAAACGAATGTTCCGCTTGATTGAGCAATGCAAAACATACGGTCAACTGATGACCGTCTTTCGGGAAAGCATATCATTTGCAAATACAACCGTCGCACAAGAGGCATTGAATAAAGCCGAGAAGAAACTTGCACTGCTTTCTGGACAAGAAAGATTAGAAAAAGAGTTTGACTTGCAGGCAAAGTCCGCACTTTTGAAAATCGAACAGAACAAATTACTTGAGGCGCAAGCTATTCTACGAAAGCTCCTGAAATCTCCGAAGACCTCGCTCAGAAAATTATTTGAATACAATCGCGAAGGATACGACTACGTTGATATGATACTGACACTTGCGGACATGCAAGAAGAAAGAGACTCCATCTGGCGAAAGCTTTCCTGATAGCTCATGACAGGATATTTACAGCTTGCAATCCCAAAACGAAGGCAACTAAATCTTCCTGTTAAACGCTTCCGAATATCCTGTCATTTCTACATAAGCTTGTCCACGCACCTCCGCGCCAGCGCGTTTGCCCTTCACCCTGCAGGCACCTTCCCAATAACTGATCCCTGTCTTGTCTTTGCTTGCAAGTTCTTGATCTTGTAAGAGTGCTTCGATTTGCAGATCTAATTGTTTCGACGGAACGGTTACATGGAAACTGGTAGGATACTGCCCACCTGTATGTGGGCTCTTCCATTTCTGCGAGGATTCAATTTTATAGTCGCTCAGTTGTAAATGCTGCACGCCACCATCGGCGGCTACAAAGGTCCCAGATGAATGCGGATCGTAGGTACCGTCTTTCAGTCGCATGAGATAAAGCATCATGTCGCTTCCATCGTCAAGCTGAATACTGAACCAATCCCATCCGACTTGATTGGCGGCCAGTTGATTACTGCCGAACTCATGATCCATCCACGAGCTTCCGCGAACATTGTACTTCTTATCGCCAATTGTTAGCTCGCCTTCAGCAGGCATACGAGTGTGAGAGTAATAGTGAGAGGCACAACCGACACAGGATGCCTTTTGCGAGACACCTTGATTCCCGTGAATGGCAGGAACTTTTCCTTCGTCTAATGATAATTTGATCGAGCAATCTTTAGACCTAGCAGACAATATATGCTTGCCTGATTTTGGATCACGCGAAGCGCTCCAATTTTCGAGCCAAACTTTATACTCTTTGTCACTGGCTCCAGCAGCGCCAGCTCCCCCTCGCGACATTTTCTCCTCGTGGTAGAACTTCTTTGCCGACACATCGGTCAGAGCAAAGTGTGCCATATATACATTTCGCAATTCAAAAGCACCGCCATTGACACCATCGCTAATGGGGACCCCACTTCGAAAAAACGTAAGCTCATATCCAAAGGGCTTCTTATCGGCGCTTTCAAGATGCCCGGTGTAATACCACCACTCAGTTTTGAACTCATCATGCGAAAAGTGGTCCGCAGGGAAGTGATATCGATAACCCGGCAGAGCTGCTTTGAATTTCCGCTCGGGCGTGGCAGCTTGAGCAGGAATCAGAATTAAGAAGGATAGGAAGACACAAAATATCAAAACTAAACGCTTCTGAGCAGCGAGCATATTGCTTTTAAAATTGCTCTCATTGCGGGCGACGGAGGGCGTCGTCCCTTCAGCCGGAAATGCAAAATTATTCGTCGCGATCATTCTGAACGCACAACCTCCGCCGCAGGGGTCTTTTCTGCAAGACGCGCCGGCAATAAGCCGGACAAAATTGAACATACAAATATTAGCGCGAATGACTGCAATAAGAAATCCAGCGGCAAAAAGAATTGAACAGTCCAGCCAAACGATTGCTTGTTTATGACATGTATAAGAAGAAACGAGAGCGCCATTCCAATTGCTAATCCGCCCAAGTTGCCCAGGGTTCCAAGCAAGCCAGCTTGTACTATTACCAGCTTCCCTAGCTGCTCCTTCGATGCCCCGAGGTATTTGAAGATCCCGAGATCTCTTCTCGATTCCATAGTAAGTGCAAAAAGCGCATTCATGACTCCGAGAATCGCAACCGCAATTGAAATGGCATGGAGCGCATACGTTATGGAAAAAGTGTTATCAAAAATTTTGAGAACCTGCGTCTTCAACTCGCGGTTTGTACGAATATTCAATCTGCTGTCCTTTGGAACCGCTGCAAAAATATCCTGCCGAACCTTCTCCGGGTCCACGTTTGGAAGAAGGAAGATCGCAAGCGTAGTGGAATTCAGATCGTTGTAATGCCTGGCAAAATTTTCACGTGGTATCACGATATATCCCGATTCACTCGAATAATCATAATAGACCCCTTCCACTTTTATTTGATAGGGTCCGCCAGGGCTCTGCAAAGTCAATGTGTCGCCAATCTTCAAATCATGTTTGAGTGAAAAGCTCTCCGATATAATCCCTGCATCATGCCCAGCAACGCGGCTCAAGACTTTGGCTGATGGTTCACCGTTTAGGAACATCAAATTGCCATGTTTCACCATAACATCCAGTTCGCCTGCGCCAAGATTGGCAGGTTGCCCTTGATACTCGATTGGATACTCCACAAAAGCGTCGACACTGTCGATGCCGGGAACCTTGCGTATTTTGCTGACAATCTCCGCGGTCAATCGACCAGCCCTATTGCTCACGTCACGCCCGGCTGGTTCAAGCCATAAATCAGCTCGCAAGGTTTGTTGCACCCAGGCTTCTACGGTGTGCCTGAAACTCGAAATCATCACAGCCAAGCTCACCATCATGGATATTCCAACCATTAATGATGCGACAGCAACGGATGTTCGTCCCAGGGCACCATGCAGGCTGAGGGCAGCTAGCCGCCCCTCACTGCCGATCGTCGCGCCTAGAAGACGCGAGAGAAGGCGCAGAAGTTTATCAAGCAAGAAAGGAATCATCGCCGCCGATCCGAAAACAGCCAACGCGGCCGCCAGATAACCAAAGAAAGGAAAGCCCGCCAGCGCAGGCTGAATCGACGCGACGAACCCGCACAGCAAAAGAACGCAGCCAAAAAGGGCCAACCGGGGCGAAAGACTCTCTACCTTGCGTTCGTATGAGGCGCGACGAGCCGCTTCGGCAGGAGGAATGGAAATCGCCTCCATTGACGGTGCCCAGGCAGCAATTAAGGTCAAAAACATTCCGGCGCCGAAAGCAAGAAGCAAAATCATTGGATCAACAATCACACTGCCGGGTGGCTGATCCGCATAGAGCGCCCGTACAGTTTTTGAGACTGCAGCAAGCGCAAACTGTGCAAAGAAAACTCCACCGGCTATGCCCAGAAGGGAACCTATCAGACCCAGGATTATTGCTTCACCCATGAATAAAGAGAACACGATCGGCATGGAAGCACCAAGAGCACGCATTGTGCCGATCTCCCAGCGGCGCCGAATCACACTTATGGACATGGTGTTATAGATCAAAAACATACCAACTAGAAGAGCTATTAGACTGAGTGCAGTCAAATTGTATTGAAACGAACGCAGCATTTTTTCGACTTGCATGCCGCGCCGCGAAGGGCGCTCGACCGATACACTTGGTGGAAGCTCCTTCGATAAGCGCGAACCGATCTCAGTCAGTCGTTCAGAAGGAACGATCAAATCAATGCGACTAATCCGTCCTTTCATTGAAAGCAGCTCTTGAGCGCAGCTAATATCCATGAGAACAACGTTACCGGCGAAAGCCTTACCAAGCCCCTCCGAGCTAAGGATCCCAGCAACGGGACAGGAAACCTCCTTGTCGTTCAGGAACAGATTTAAATTGTCGCCAACTTTGAGATTCTCGCGCTTTGCTAATTCAGACCCGACCAGAATACGATTTCGTCGAAAGATCTCAAATGGTCCCGGAGACGAATTTACAGCACCAGCTGCAGGGTCATCCGCGGATAATGAATCATTCGCCTGGTTTTTCGATGAATTATTCTCCCCACTGCTCGTAGCGAAATTGTTGCCTCCGGCGGTGTCATACTCTCGGAACTCTTTCGAAGAGAACAAATCCAATCCGAGAAGCTGAACCACTTCATGAGGTGGCTTAGCGCTAACAACAACCTGATCGATAACTGGAGTGAACTTAATGAACTCGTCGTAAAGCCATGAGAGTTTTGCCAGTTCATTTTCGTCAATGTCTGCTTCAAAGCGAGGAACGACGTTTAGCGTCGCTTTGCCCGAGACAAGGTCGATACTTTCTGAGAAACGCCCCAGTGCACTAGCATTGGCCAAGTTTATAGCCAGCATGACAGCGACGCCTAACGCGATACCCAGAATTGTCAGCAAACTGCGAACTCTATTTCGAATCAGCCCACGCAGTATAAAAGTTCTGGACAGAGAAAAAAACGCACTCATGCCTCATGCTCCGAGAGCAACCGTCCGTCCTTCATTCTGATGGTGCGATCGCATAGCGCGGCCGCATCTTCACTGTGTGTCGCCATAATTGCGGTTTGATTCTGTTCTTTGCATAAAGTGCGCAACAGCTCTAGTATCTGCGCACCGTTTTCGGTATCAAGATTTCCAGTAGGCTCATCGGCAATGATAAGCTCAGGACTATGGACTAGCGCACGAGCCACGGCAACCCTCTGCATCTCTCCGCCCGACAATTGCGAAGGGTAAAAGCCAAGTCGAGAGCCTAGCCCCACCTTTTCCAGCATATGCACAGATCGTTCCTTTATTTCCTTGCCAGAAAACTTGGCTGCTAACTCTAGTGGCAATGAGACATTCTCTTGCGCAGTCAACGTTGAAAGCAAATTGAAAAACTGAAAAACAAAACCAATCTTGTCGCGACGAAAACGTGTCAACTCTTCATCTTTCAGTCTAGTGGTGTCCGATCCGGCAATAACTATGCTCCCGGAACTCGGCTTATCAATTCCCGCAATCAAATTCAAAAGCGTGCTTTTGCCGCAGCCGCTTGGTCCCATGAGCGCAACGAACTCACTCTTCTCGATCGCAAGCGAAAGATCCGAAAGCGCCATCACTTTATGCTCAGCGTATTGCTTGGATAAATTATCTATTTTGATATGCACTTTATGGTGAATTAAATTGCTTGCTAGACCTCCAAGCAATTTAACACACAAGCCTTGAATTGTACGGCTATTAGCAGCCATCAAACAATAGCTGCCTTGTCAAAAGAAAGTGTTGTATACTTCGAGCCCCAGGCTTGTCGTGTACGGAAATTTGCCGTACAATGATTGTAAAATGGGAGCACGGGACTAAAAGATGGCAGTTAAAGGCAGAAAGGAAGAAAGACTTGAGACACGCTTGCCGGCAGAGGCTAAGCGACAGATCGAATATGCAGCTGAACTTCAGGGCAGATCCGTCTCGGACTTTGTTGTTGCAGCTGCCCTTGCGGAAGCCAGTAAAGTCATCGAACAGCAAAACATAATTCGCCTATCAATGGCGGACAGCATGGCTCTTGCCGAGTCAATTGCAAATTCGTCCGAGCCAAACATGAAGGCTGTGGCCGCAGCACGGCGCTACAGGCAAAGACTGGATTAATGGGTGGCAAAACAGGCAGAAGATCAATCATACAAAATAGACCTGTGGACGCCTGAACACGACGCCACCGACTTTTCGTCGGGCATGGCTAGCATCGATAAATACATTAAGAGTCAGGTACAGCGGGATGTGTCGAGCCGCGCATCGTTGGTGTTTGTCCATACAGAACCCGAGAATAAGATCATCCGCGCTTATTATTCGTTATCTGCTATCGGGCTAGTTTTTGCCGAGTTACCCGAGAAAGTTCAAAAGAAATTGCCGCGCTACCCGCAGGTAGGGGCAACGCTTTTGGGGCGTCTTGGGGTCGACCAAAATTACAGAACGTCGCTTTTAGATAAATCCGGCGAGAAACCCCGCTTATGCGAGCACTTGCTGGTTGACGCACAATGGAGAACACTGCAAGGAGCCACAACAACGGCTGGCGCAGCTCTCATGCTTATCTATGCCGAACGTCCGGCCGACGAGGAATTAGCTTCGGGAATCCTCGACCCGCTGACCTTCTACACGCAGTACGGATTCGCGCCATTGCCAAGCAATGAGCGCCGTCTATTTAAGTTAACACGAGTCATCGAACGAGAGTTCTCGGAAGCTGGTCTTATCTGATTCGCAGCATAACTAGGCACCAGGAATGGTGCTACTTATGTCTTAACTCTAGAAGAATATCTTGGGCTGCGTTTATCACTGCGTTTTCTCCGCCTGTGTCCAGTTGCGTTGGTTTTAGAGGTTGTGCTGCGGTCTTTTTAAGGACAGCTACGCCAGCAGGACCCATTTTAGACAGCGCCTGTGCGATACCGGGTGCTTCGTTTGCTCGGTGACGCTCGAATGCGCGGGTCAAGGCCGGCACAGCTTCAGACGCAACACCAG
Source organism: Candidatus Obscuribacterales bacterium (assembly GCA_019747875.1). Lineage (GTDB taxonomy): Bacteria > Cyanobacteriota > Vampirovibrionia > Obscuribacterales > Obscuribacteraceae > JAIEPM01. The sequence continues at coordinate 33,639 of JAIEQI010000129.1, read as the reverse complement.
GCCCAATAGCAGCAAGAATTGACCAGGCACTTTTTCTCTGTTGCCCTTCGGAACTGTCCAACATTTCAATTAAAGCGGGCGCAGCTTCCTTTGCAGCCGGTCCTAGCTTGATCAGCGCGGCCGTTGCACTAGGCAGACTGCCTTGCGATTTAAGCAGGCAGAGTAGTTCTGGAAAGTACGTTTTCTGTGTCTCAGACACATACACAAGAGGATGCGCTTGGTGGCGATAATAACCGCCACTATTCATTGAATCCCAATCCTGCTTTGCTTCTGAAGCCTCTTTGCGAAAGTTCAATACCGACTCGGCGGAGAACTTAGATATCGTAGCCAAAGCTCGGGCAATGGATTGATCGAGCTGAAAACCTAGGCCTATAACTCCGCTCGTAGAATCCATATCCCGAGTGGTGAGAAATAAGCGACTCAGTGCAGTAGAAAGCTCTTCTTGCTGCTGACTACTGGCTTCTGGAGCCCACTTTGAGACGCCTTCGGCTCCTAAATCTCTCAGTGATTTTTCTTTGCTGCTGCATAAAGAGCAGGCGAAACTGAGTACCTCAGGAGCCGGCTTGTTGCAATAAATCAAAGTTCTTGCAAGTTCCAGTTTGGAATCTGAATCGGCGCTTGTATGAAAAGCCTTCAGTATGATCTGCTGGTCAGCCGTGCTTAATAATTCCCTCAAGCCGCTAGGACCTTGAGAATAGTAACCCTGATTGCTTTGCGCAATCAGCTCTGCTAGAGCTCTTGCCGCAAGATATAGATCCTCCCTCTTTCCACCTGCAATTCTTGCTACAAGCTCTCTTGCTTCATTTTGTCTTGATACCATACTCTCGTAGGTTCGATTCTTGGCATTGTGTTCAATATTTGCGACTGTAAATGTTGAATATAAGCATGTGGCCACCAACCCTACGCCTGCAGTTATCGCCAGTGCGACAGCAACTTTTCGGATAGGTATGTCAAACAAAAATGGTTTTTTCAAAAATGCATACGATGGCTTTCCATCAAGAATTCGTCGAATATCGCGCGCAAGGTCGGATGCTGATTGATAACGGTCAGCAGGATTTTTCTCCAGTAGTTTCTCGATCATTGCAACGAAGGAGCGAGAGTAGCCCTTCTTAAGCAACTTTCTTGTGGCCGGTTTTGGCGAAGTATTTATGTGATGCAACAGCATTTGAATTGCATTATCACCGGCAAACAGTGCTTTGCCGGAAAGAGCTTCATATATTATGCAGCCAATCGAGTAGAGATCAGTTCGTTGGTCAACTGTTCCTGCGTGAGCCTGCTCAGGACTCATATACATAGGGCTGCCGAAGATCTCACCTTTCTGTGTCAACTGAGTCGCACTTTCATTTTTCGGACCTACTTTTGCGATCCCAAAATCGACGATCTTAACCAGGTCACCTTCATTCTGAAGGATTATGTTACTCGGTTTAAGATCGCGATGTACGACTTGATGTAAGTGTGCGTATTCCAGAGCATCGCAAATTTGCAGAACAATATTGAGCAATCGTTCCTGCTCGATTATGCGTTCCCTCTTAAGGATCTGGTCAAAGCTCTGCCCATTCACGTATTCCATCACAATATGAGGTCTAGCCGAATCGCTACTGAAGCTATATACCTGAGCGATGTGCGGATGTGAAAGTGAACTAGCTGCTGATGCTTCAACTTCGAAGCGACTGAGAGCCCCATCATCAGCAAGGGATTCCGTACTCAAAACTTTCACCGCAAGCTGGCAGCCAAGCTCATCATCATCGACCAAATAAACAGTTCCCATTCCCCCTTGCCCTAGCAATTTCACGACGTGAAATCGATCAGGTAATCCTGAAGCAGCATTAGTCTTCTCCAAGTCTTTTTTCGATGAATCAGAAGACTCTGGCACCTCAACAATGTTAGGCTTCCGCCCGTGCTCGTCACCTTTGTTATCTAGTCTTCTTTTGTACCTGGTAAAAGGAGCAACCATAAAATTCCTCCGCACGGGGCAAGCCCTGCCGACGACTGCAAATGCGGGGTATTAGTAAGACGAGACCAGCCGAAAACAAAACCCGCACGGCAATCTTAGGGTTAATCGGTGGCAATTTTGTGAAACATCAGCGACACATTCCTGATTGAAGAAGTTGGAAATGGAGAAAACTAGCGGGGAATTGCCTTAACGAATAATGTCGCATCCGATCGGACCGTCAACTTCCTTTCGGAATTGGACATTGATAGTGATCTGCTTCTCATTGCTTTGCGGGAACTGCCAAAATTGATGCTGATTCAAATTCTTTATGAGATCAAGCACGGTCTGGCGAAATTGTTGTTGATCCCGAGGACTTGTTCGCCCCTCCCGAACATCCGTAAAACCAAGTACAAGTGGACTAACTTTGCGATCACTAAAAACAGTGATGGTTGCAATCGTCGAGCCAGCGCTGACTTCCTTTTGTTTCCATTCACTATAAAGAACCGAAGCAACCTTCTTATACCAATCATCCCAACTTACAGCCACGTCCTGTTGAACCACTGGCAATAGTTTTGCTTCTGCTGCAAGCTCTTCTCGAGGGACACTTCCAATTTCACCTGAAACTACTTGGTTAGAACTCTGGAGGCGAGTATGTCTTCGATGCTTATGCCTTTCACTATTAGAACGCATCGGCGCGGGAAGACCTAACATACCGACAGAACTGAGTTCGGGAACCGTGTGCTCCGAAAGAAGATTTGCAAAGGCGTCTAGCCTTGAACCCCTGTACGGATTGTTTGCCACAAGCTTAGTATCGTAATCCGGCTGCCAGCAGATTATCCCGCTCACTGGTGTAAGCGTATATGGACGGGTGGCTGTTATGCGATCGATCCTATGCGGATTTCGACGACGTGGAGCTGCTGTGTCATCAATATAGGCGTTATTGATATTTGCATTCGCCTTCAGCTCGATCAGATCCTGAGAAACCTTACCCCAATTAGGCGAATCGTTCGTTGGTTTAAACCGTTCTGGCACTGGCCAACGTTTGTGTGGAGGGTTCACCGGTGCGGCAGGTACAGGAGGATTGTTTGATTCCCGGATCAACTTTGGCCGAACATATGTAATCTTGGACTTAAGCATAGGATTAGCTGTGGGGGGCGAACTCTTCAGTATTAGGTTCACCGCTGACTGCATATTCTTATCCGTGGCTATCTGTGCTTGCAATGGCTTTGCTTCATCCGCTAAGCCTGCTTGACTGACCTGTACAAACCATATGAATGAGAATGCAAAGCTGCACTTCTGTAGTAACATGGTCCCTTCCCCGAAATTGGAACTACCTCATATTATTCGACCAATGGTGGAAATTTCGTGGCAACACTATGGAACCAGGGTTTACCCTGGAAATAGTCTTGATTCTTGAAGAGGAAATTGGGTTGTACTTCACGACCAGCTTACTTTTCCATTACTACAAGTGGCAGATCAGGCACTCGTGTCCGCTGATCAGCAGCCACCATATACAGTGCGATGCCGATTGCACCAAGAAGCATGGCTCCGAAAACTATGGTTGCTGAACTACTCACCATCATCATCATACGAAAGCCGATGACAGCTCCGGCTATAGCTCCTAAATATGCTCGCCGCGGGATGCACGAGTGAGGAACTCTGTGTAGCGTCCAAAAAGCGCCAGCAATTATTCCAATACCAGAACCAAGACGGTTGGCGCCAGGGAAGGCGCAGTTATAGAAAAACAAGAAATTATCGAATGCGATGATCAGAGGATTGCTGTTTACAGTGGTATGCAAACGTGGTTGATATTGTCCGAGTGTTGAAAATGGCAGCAGTAAAGGAGAAGTACCATAAGTCCGCATCCCTTCCGCGAAAGCCCAAATGAGCGCAAACGCCAGAGCCAAACACGAGCAGCGTATTATCAGCTCAAGAAGCCCCTCAAAGAAATGTGCCGGTCTGAGCTTCGAATCGGCAGCGCATGGGCAAGGAACTCGATCGTCCAAAGGTAGCGCGTTACTCGCCAGAGCAATAGCGGGGCTTGATTGGTCGCCGGTCACTGATTGAAGCAGCTTCTCCGCATTGGTCTCGCGTAAGCGATCATCGTTGCTCATCTATACTACCCCGATTACTTGCTTTGCTACGATTTAGTGAACCTGCCTGCTTTGCTTTCACGTCAGTCGCTGAACTCAGTTGGAAGGAAAGATCGCGAGCTAGTTTTTGGTTTCCATCAATACTGAGAGCCTTCAGCGCAAGCGTCTTTGCTGCGTATGCATCGCCACGATCCGCTAAAAATTTTGCACAAGCCGCCATCAAACTTGGATCATTGTATTTCCAATCAAAGCAATATTGAAGATTCTTGTTCATTCCAGCTTCGTCTCCCCGCGCGGCGCACAATTGTGCCTTTGCAAGCGCAATCCAAGGACTTGTCTTGTTTATCGCTGACGCCACAGACAAATGTCTTTCGGCTTCCACAAGTTTTCCCTGCGCAATATACAAGTTCGCGAAATCAACATGAATGTCGGAGTCTTTCAGCCTACTAGCATCAACATTAGCTAATGAACGGGCTGCATCATCGGTACGTTTCTCTGCTAAGGCAAGCTCAGCATTTACGGCTGAATACAGAGATCGCGGCATCGGGCTCGAAAGAGCCGGGTTTGCTAATATCTTGCGCGCTTGATCGTACTCACCTTGTTTGATGTAAAACCTAGCAAGCGAAAACGATGCGAGGGCACGCCCAGTGCTTTGATTGACGAAAGGAACTAACAGTCCAATTGCAGTTGAGTTATTTCCTTTCAAAGACTCGATCAATGCTCGATTTAGATAACCGGCTTCATCATATTCAGCCAAACGGTTTGCTTTAGTGATCAGTTTGTCAGCCTCTTCTATGTTGCCCTCAAGCATATAGATGGTGGCTAATCCTAACTTTGACTCCACATAGTCTGGCTTAACGCTTAGCGCCTTTCGCCAATGAGTCCTTGCCGAATCGATGTCCCCTGTTCGAAACTCAGAACGAGCCAAGCGATCCCATGCTGGAGGAAATGTCCAATCGATCTTGGTGGCGGTTCGGTAGCATTCCTTCGCCCGCTCTTCGTTCAGCAACGCTGACTGACGATTTCCCAAATTGAAGTAGTAATTCACCGCGGATTTGCGTCCAAGAAAAATGAGCAAGCTAGAAGCTATTACGATAGTAAGAAGCACGCGTTTGACGCGTCCTTGCTCCGCCTGCTTTTTAAGCTCCTTAGAAGAAGGATCTCGGAACACCATGGCGCCGAACGAATTGACCTGAACTCCAGCGGACATACTACAAATATGATGAAAAAGAGAAAAGAACTGCGCAGGTGTAAATTGAAAAGACGCGATACTCTTGACCGTGAGCTTTTTGTCATTTTTTCTAACATGCATTTTGAGTTCTCGTGCCTCAATGCAGAATGCACGCGAAAACGCTTTGCGCTCTTCTATGGCAATGAATTCGATTTGGTCCCACTTTATCTTCTTGCTGAACTTTCCGAGAATAATTCCCTCAGAATCAAGTTTAATGCCACCACCGATTAGTCTGACGATATGCAACAGAGCTAAAAATCCAACCGCCCACAGCAAATATGCATACATCCATAAGCCTGCAAGACGCACGGCCCATACCAGAACCGACGGTGCAGACGGGAGCAGCGAAAACGCATCAGGAATTGCCAAAGCGGTGGCAATAGCAGCGGAAGTTCCTAGTGCGAGGCGAAGAATTGCATTAGGACTCGGACGGAGTTCATAAGGTCCCCAAGCCTGGCTAGGTATTTGATCAGACGATGCAATAACTTCATTGTTGGTGCCACCAACTGGCTCATTAACTTTGGCAAGCGCAGAACTATCCTCCGGGTTAGCGGACGATACTTTAATCTTCTGCTCCTGCTTGTTTTCTTCCATTTAGTAATGCCTTAGCCTTAATGGTGCATTTTCTGCCGAAAAAATGCAACAAGAAGGCAGCATTAAAGATCAGCGGATTAGCTCGCAAAGTTGCTAGAGTATAACTAAGGACAATAAACGGAGAGATTAAATGGTCGCATCGAGCTGGGACGAAGCTTTGCCGCTATTTCTCCTACCGGAAGTCGTGCTTTTTCCAAGTGGCTTTCTGCCTCTTCACATTTTCGAGCCCCGTTACCGTCAAATGATCCACGACGTACTGCAAGTGGACTCTAGATTCGGCGTACTCATGTTCGATCCGACTACAGGCGCTCCAGTGCAGCACGGTTGTTCAGCGGTCATTGTCAATTGTAAGTTCTTGCCTGATGGTCGAATGAACATTCTAACCATTGGACAGCAACGGTTTAGGGTTTTGGAAACAAGCGACGAAAAGCCCTACTTGATCGGTCGAGTTGAGTGGATCGAAGATGATCCGCCAGAGCACGATCTCAAGGCAAAAGCAGCTGAGATTACTGAGATTTTGCGCGACGTAGTCAAGCTTTCTGCGAAACTGGCTGACAAGCAAATTGAATTTCCGGACGATCTTCCAAATGATCCTCTGGAACTTTCATACTGGGTTGCAGGCAGTGTCTACGGATTAACCCAAGAACAGCAGACCTTGCTTGAGTTGGAAGATACAGAGGCTAGACTTAATCGAGAAGCTGATATTCTGGTAGCCTTGCGAAAAGAACTGGCAGCCCGCACTGCATTGAAAGAAGCATTCAAGTAATCACTATTGGCATCATATCTCTCCTGAGGAGGCGTTCCGCGCCTCCTCTTTGTGCAGCAGTGAAAAGCCGCCGTTCACTTATGTAACCGTGGATCATTGAAACTCACTCATGCGGAAAGCGCCGCTCCGAGGAGCAGCGCTTTCCAGATTCTTGCTTTGCCGATTCGATTCTTACGCAGCCTTTCTGGCGCGTGGAACTGATCCGCGTTGAACTGGTCCGTGATCGTGATCATGATCGTGATCCGGCTTCTGTCCATCTTTCTGCAGTTGCTCGAGTTGCTCGCGCTTCTCTGCGGCACCGGGGGTGATGTTATCGAGAGCTTTGGCAGATGGTGTGATACCAACATCTTCCCAGGCTTTCTGCAACTTAGCGACTTCACCGGTGTAGCCGAGCTTGTTGGCGGCATCGATTGTGTGCTGTGCGAATTGCTGGAAGCTCGGGTTGTTGCCTGCATTCTTCAGCGCTTCGTACCAGATTTGTCCTGGTTTTTCCCATGCATTTCCACCCACTGCGATTGCAAATGTTGCAAATGCTCTATTCGGGATACCGGAGTTATAGTGAACGCCACCATTATCTCCCCAGGTCTGAACGTAATCCTTCATGTGCCCAGGTTGAGGATCCTTACCGACTGATGCATCGTTGTATGCAGTTCCTGGATTGAGCATATTACGCAAGCCAGAAGGAGATACGCCATCAGCTGCTTTAATATGATCCTTCCAGAGCCCATCGCCAATCATCCAATCGGCTTTGTCCGCAGTAATTCCTTTCCGTTTTTGCTGCATCAACTCACCGAATACGTCAGCAACGTGCTCGTTGAGCGCACCGGATTGTCCCCAATAAATCATGCCGGATACCTTTTCGATAACTCCGTGCGTGACTTCGTGACCTGCAACATCCTCAAGCACGAAGCTCTTGAACGGACTATCCTTTCCAGGGCGTCCATAGGTCATTTGAGAACCGTTCCAGAAAGCATTCTCGTAGTTATCACCGTAGTTAACGGTTGATATCATCTTCATGCCTTTGTCATCGATAGAATTTCGATTCAGCACGTCTTTATAGAATTCGCGAGCCGACTTCGCATAGTCGTATGTGTTATCTACCTCGACATCGCCAATTGCTGGTTCGCCTTCAAAGCGGGCTTTATCACCAGGATGAACTTCCTTGCCTTTGGCATCGTATACTTCGATTTTACCCTGGTCATCTACAACACTTGGTTCCACCGCTGCTTTCGGTGTCAACATCTCTTCGGTCTTATTCAAAGTTTCCGCGAATGACTTATTGTTGGGGTTACGATTTGCCATTTCACGCAATAGATATGGAGGCACGACAACCAGTCCGGTTGGTCTGTCCAAAGTACGAGGCGCTGCCACTGGGTTGGTGGTTGCTTGAGCAAGTTGTTGTTCGCCAACCTTGGCTGTCTTGGCAAAATCATCAAACAAATTCTTCGCTGCTTCTTGTACTTGATCGCGGCCGGCTACTTTATCGGCTCCATCTTTGACGTTTGTATTATTGTTATCCATTGATCGTTTTCCTCACGTCCTGTCACCCCGTTGACATCAACTTTATGACTTGGATATATCCGCGACAATCGTAAGTTCCCCACTTCGGATTCCGAAGATTGGCTTTCTTAGTGAATCCTAATGCTTTCAAGAGGGACAAAAGCGAGCTGGAAAGCACTGCAAAGAACATGAGAGCTAGCCCTCGCCTTGCATTCAGCGTTTATGTGACGAAGCTAATCATGCACCATTGAGCGCGGGACATTAGCCCGTGCTCATCAGCGATTACTGTTTCTGTTACGAATCCGTTGCAAAACGCAGCTATTTCCAGCTTCCCGCCCGCGCCCCGAAGTGCCTGATGGCTGGGGGTTTACGGCGTTAGGAGCAGGAGTGGAGAGCAGCGCCCCCGCCCGGACGTTTCCGGCCCCTGCCGGAGGCGTGTAAATGTCGGCAGCGATAGCCTCTGCGGCATCCGTAGCTGCTGTTTCCTCGTTCTCCCAATCGACCGTTCCGTCGTCGTACCAATCTTCGGCGCAGAGAACTTGTGGTGCTCCCTCGTTTCCCAAAGTCAGCCCCACTATTGAGGCAATCGACTCACAATATTGTTTGAAGATTGCGCGAAGTTGCTCGTAGTGATCATCAACAGCTGTCGGAAAATACATGTTGTATCCGAGCAAGGTTTTCTCATCGGCAATGCAAATCAATTTGCGTGCAATCACATTCCCGCTCATGTCAGTTGCATAAATGACGCGCTTATTGATATCGACTGCGTTCGTGACGACCGAGAAAGAGTTTACGCCGCCGAATTTTAGGCAGGTATTGAAATAATGTCCCATTCTCAAAACCTTTAAGGGATCTCTTTCCATATATAGGCGAACTTTTCCACCGCGCATAAACGAAGCGGGGAACGTTACCGCATTCTCGGAAAGCCAGACTGTAACGTCTAGCCCACGCTCTTTCATAAGTGCTAGATAGTTCTTATTCGCGGGTAGGCGCAAGCTCCATTCCGTGTCATCCTGCATGCGCGCTTTCAGCAACTTTCGCAAGAGCACCTTATTGGATTTGAGGTCCAACCAAAGCAAAGCAGCAAAAAATAAGTCGTCATCGAACGAGTCGATTTGCGGATGAAAGCCGATGATGTCAGCGATTCGTCGTTTATAAGCCGATAGAACGATCGCCTCAGCCCGCAGGAAAATCTGATTTGCAAGATGGAACTCTAGTTTTTCTTGTATTCGATTAGCAATAAACTTCAAATGAGTTTCTGGGTCCGAAAGTCTCTTGTTGATGTTAGCGATTCTCTTGCGCAGACGTTCATTCGAGTTTTCTCCGGAAGCAATCTTCGATTCCAGGAAACGTTTTTCATCATTGAGACTCTTGTGATAAGCGAGTTCCCTGACAACAGATTTCGGAAGAACACAGGGCTGGCACGAAGCAAAATAAGCAGAGGCCAGACGAGCGACGTCTGCATTGTGATCGCACACTAAGTTCCAACAATCGAACTCCGCATCATCAAGCGACCAAGCATGTGCACTGTCAGCCCCGGATCTAAACGGTCCTTCATGCGTCACCCGCCCAACAAGCCACTCGTTCCAATCGCCCTGGTTTGGTGAAAGGCTCTGTAAATCATTCAACGGCTCTCGGCAAACTTGATGGATCAACAACATATTCTGCAAGAGCGATATTGCGCAACTAGATTGTGCCGTGAACATAACCCTGAAAGCAAACACTAATGCTTCCATAGTCCCCAACCAGGTCATGGACTGTGAGTGAAAAAGATATCCCTCTGGAAGAACCAATTGACTAAGACAAAGAAGCAGAGCTTTCATGCGATCAAAGCTGCCACCACTAAGTACCGTGGCTAGCATGAACTGCGCCCGCCAGCAGTCTCGCTGCACGCATCCCATCCCGTCCTTATCTTTCTGGCGTTGCAGTTCCTCGTAGAACCACAGCAACCATTGAGCATATTGCTGAGTAATCATGCCAGGAATGAAGGTGAGCTCCTCTAGCCGATTCGCACCACAGCACAGCGCGGTAACGGGGATAAACTTCGGCATCACATCTGATACCAGACCCTCAAGCTCTTTTACACCATTCTTGCGAGATCCAAAGTATGAGAGTATCTTGTGCAGATATGTTGTGTTCCAGTCATCTTCAGAAATTAACGTCGTTTGCAATTGCATCAATTGCTCGATGATTTGAGCTGCTTGCGTGAAGTCGTCGGCGCGCGAAAAGAACTTATGCACAACGGGAAATTCCCACAGCTCGGTACAGTACTTTTCGTATAACCGCAAAACATGCTTCACCTCATTTGCATCCTGCCAATCAACTTCTGCAAAGAGAGTCGCATCGTGAGTACCCAGAGCCAGGACCTTCTCCACTACCTCAGGAGACTGTACCGAGAGCAGTAAGGTTCGAATCGGATAGGCCGAGCCGATCCAACAACCGCTGAGACGTGTGCTCTCGTCCGTCTCGGCGAACAGATCACAATCAAACGGAAGAAAGATTCTCTCGCTATGCACATCTAAAATGCGCAGGAACGAGGCAAAAAGCGATGGAGAGAAGCCAGCGGTATTGAAGATGTCGCGAAAAACGCGCGCATGATTCGCATTCGGCTTATAGCTCGAAAGAATCCACTGGCTTATGCTGGTCATAGCAACCAGCGCGCGCGTGTCCAAACAAAACAATAGAATTTCAAAAAACAGTTTCTTCCATTCTGCAGCAAATGCCCGCCGTTCTCGCCGCTCTTCCTGGTTCCAAGAAAACTGATGGTCATCAAACTGCTGACGATACATTTCCACGTACAACGGCTCCATCGCCGCAAGTCCTTCAATCAGTTCGACAAGCCGATTTGTTTCGATACCCGCAGACAGCATTCGGCAAGCCAACGCAGTTTCGATGTTGAGGTGCTTAAGACGCAATGTCGCGGCAGATACTCGGCCAGCAAGATCAAGACCCTCGCGATCTTGCAATATACGAGCGAAAAAAGCATCTTCACTGCCGCATCCATTTTTCAGACCCCAATAAAAGCAACGGCGCAATTCCTCTTCTTTAAAGGTGAACGAAGACGGAGAGAACTTTCGGTCATGCACCTGCTTTAGATTTGCCCCCAGTACCAAAGCAGCAAGCCGCCGTGCATTTGATGGTATGTCCTTCCTCTGTGTTAGAGCGTGCAAGCCGGCGCACGCGAAATCACCCAATGCCGCCAAATTCTTAGAAGCGCTAAAGGGGAGCGCCGAAAAGATTACAGATTCCGCAATCAACAACTGACAGAGCATCTGCAAATCTTTCTTCGACCCGCGTTTTGCTCCCGTCACAATTGAATCAAAAGGCTGCTCAAGCGTGATTGTGGAAAGTAATTTCGCAATTTCAAGCTTGGCGAGTCGATGCTCTCGCCAATCATCTATATCAACGTTCTTTCTAAAATCGCTTTTCTCGGTTAGCGCATAGAGCTGCCTCTGCGCTCGAGCCAGCACGCCGGAACTCGGCACTACGACACTGTTGTTTTGTGTGAGATAACACACACGGTTGTCGCGCCAAACACACTCCGCATTCAACCATGCAGTATTTGAATCGACCACGTGCCAGGAAAGAGAACGATTCTCTTTCTTACGCTTGCGCTTAAGTTCGGGGTCGCTGGCTCGCATACATGCACAGTTTATCAGTACCGGATGCCGGAAACTCTACTTGCTCAAACGCTTGGAAGAGCTGTCTATATCACAAACCAGTAACTCCATCTTTGTTAAAGTCATCTCAAAAGCTGCAGGTCAACGCGTGCTGAAGGTTGAAATTACGAAGAGCAACCCCGGTTTTGACAAGCGCATGCCCACTCGGATTAGATACACTTAATCAACGACTTGAGAGAAGCGCCTCCGCGAGTCGACTGTTCACACCCGCCCCCCGTCCATCCAGCTAGGGCGCAATCGAAGACAATATAAGGAAAGCGAAATGTCAAAAGTGGAATCGGCGACAAAGGCGTTTTTCGCCACATTGGGAAGACTCTCCCCGGAGGCGGAAGCGAAGACTGCGGAGAAATTAGCAGGTGAAGCACTATCGGTGAGCGCGTTCGATCTCGCACTTTCTAAAGCATCAGACCCAGCCAGTCAGCTATTGAAACAATTGAGCCCGGAAGCCCGCCACCAATTCTTAGATGGAATCCAGAAAACAGCCGGCAGAGTGCTATCCGAATTTAAACCGGCTAAGACCCCTGTTTTGAGTAATGCTGAACTGCGCGAAGCTGTTGAGGGTGGGAAGCTCTTTCACATAGGAGAGCTGCCCCAAGGCCCCCTCCACAATTTAGCTCAACGAATCGTTGAAAGCGGGAAGCCGCCGATGGGAAGCCAAATTCAGAGAGCGGGAGACAAAACAGAGCTAGCGATTCTTGCAACAAGAAACGGTGAGGCGATACCAGTTCTTGAGAAAACCATGTTGCCTGCACGCGCACTAAGAGAGGTAAAGGCTGCCAGTGTCGGCGAGATGATGCCATTTACAAGCGCAACGCCGTCGACGATTCTTCATCGCCCCGGTGTTGTCATCCAGCAATATCATGGACCAACGTTGGAAAAGTTTGCCGGGCAACTTGACGATCAGATGTTCGCTCGCACGCGCGATAAATGGGATTACGACAGTGTCCCACGCTTCACCAACATACTGTTTCAGGGCACGCCACGATTGACCGGTCAGCTAGAGCAGGCGCAGGCACAAAGGATCATTCTTGGTGACTTCAACTCAACGCCCGCAAATTTTGTAATAGGGATGCAGGGCTCACGTCAAACGATTGGAAATATCCAAATGCATCAAGCATTCGAATCGGTGGCACGGCCATCGTCGCCGAACATGAATTTCATACGCGGAATGCGGCTATCTGATGAGACGCTCAGCCGCATTGGCGACTTCGCAGGATACGCAAAATCCAAAGCGGGTTCCGAAGCGATGAAACGCGCTGGGGTGTCTACAGACGAAGCTCTATTCATGCAAAAGCGCATGGACTGGCTGCAAAATCACAAGCACTTCGGACCATACCGTTAATCTCGAACCGGTTCACGATCAAAAATTCTCCCATCTGAGTGGGGCATGAATTTGCAGGCAATGACACCCAACAAATAGACAGATGCAATGGAACTAGCAGCCAGCGCGTAGGAGCCGCCGAATACTTTGATCAGTTCGCCACTTGCAAGCGCAGCGACCGCAGCAGCGAAGCGTCCAATATTGAAGCAGACACCGAATGCGGTGCTTCGGATCCTCGTTTCGAAAAGCTCTGGAATATAGGTCCAAAGGATCACAAAAGGAACGTGAGCGAAAAATCCGGTAAACAGAATCCACGCAATCAACGCAGGACCAAAGCTCTTCGTGGTCAAAAACATGCCGGTAGCGCAGATGAATGCCGCTAGAAAGCTGAGAGCCATGCTTTTCTTATATCCCATCTTGGCGATCATCAGTCCACCAAGAAAACCTGAGAGTATCATTCCGATTTCCTTGAACATCATCGCCGTGCTTCTTTGCTGAACAGCAAGTTCGCCCGTCATTTGATTGATCCAGGCTGGAACCCAGGCGAGAACGGCCCACCAACAAACGATTGCAGTACTGGTCAAGCAAACAACCGGAATCGTTTTTCGTAGATTCTCTTTTTCGAATAACTCGAACATAGTGAATCGAAGAACGGCTTTCTCTTCGTCGCTTCGCTCTGATTCGGACTTTGCCATGGCTGCGGTCTTCGCTTCCTTCATTTCAACAAAGTGCGCTGACTCCTTCAACTTCATCCGAATATAAACGGTCAAGAAAGCTGGAACTATACCGGCGACGAACAACCAGCGCCACCCGTACTGGCCGAGCCAGAGATTGAGCCCAGCAGTGCACATATAGCCTATGCCAAGCGAACTTGCCATGGCCCCTACAGCAAATACGCGCGATTTATTCGGCCAGCATTCCGAGAGCATAACGGCCCCGATTCCGAGTTCACCGCCTATACCAGCGCCAACCAGGAAGCGATATAAGCCCAATTCTTGCCAGCTGTGCGCGGTGGCACAGAGCCCAGTGCAAAGTGCATATAAGAGGATGGTCAAGGTCATTGTCCGTGCACGGCCGATGTAGTCGGCAAGGACCCCGAAACCGATTGCGCCGCAAGCCCAGCCGACCATGAACAAAGCTATGACGTAAGACCCATGAACGCCCACCACCGCATGTGAAGTTGTTCCAAGAAGCTCCGAGAGTGCCGGAAAAAGCACCATAGCGAATATTGACGAATCCATTCCATCAAAGACACCGCCAAGGAAGGTCGCAAGCAACACATGCCACGAGTCAGGAGATGTTGAGGTCTTTTCTGAGGGGGCAGACTCAGCTGATGCAGTTGGCGACACTGGTTCAGTCGCACTTGTTCCCACTGGCTCTTGTGAAATGGTAGGCATCTTTTCCTCAGTCATATTTGGCTACAGAAGGCACCAATCTTTTTCAGCAGATCAAATTGCCAGTAGAATGATTTACTGAACTTAATCTGGTGCGGGGTTTCCAGGGCATCTTGGAAAGATAGTAATGATAGAGTATCGACTAGCCCGGAAATTCAACTTCTGCGCCCAATTTACGAGATAGGCCAATAAAGGTTTTTAATAATCGGAACTTCCACCTCAATGCAAAAAGTACTTTTCTGCGACAACGACGCCACTATCAGAATCATTGCGAAAAACGCAATTGAAGGTCATTGGCTTGGAGATGTAAAAGTACATTTGGCTGCAAATGGAACTGAAGCGCTAAAGATCGCTACGCGCGAGTTACCGGATTTGATCATTTTGGATGTGATCATGCCGGGGCTTGATGGAGTGCAGACGCTGAAAAAGCTGCGAGAACAAGGAGCAAAGGCACCAGTAGTTTTTGTTACCGCAAAAGAAGATGTATCGGAGTTGAACACATTCCAGCACCTGAATGTCTCAGGCATTTTGAAGAAGCCGTTCCTCCCTCGCAATCTCCTGGAAGAGTGCAGCAAGGTTCTGGATAAGAAGTAGCGGATTCAGATCTTGTGCGGCGGCGCCCGCTTCAATGGAGCGCCCTGCCTTTAGGGCGACGCAGGTGCTCGCCCCTACTGGTTGTGTTGATTTAGAGATCGCAACTCTTCGGTCGCGGGTTCAAAGTGTTGGGAGGCTGCGCGTTCCAGCCAATACTTTGCTTTCTGCAAATCGGCAGCAGTGCCTTCGCCGTGGCGATACATGAGAGCGAGCTTGTAAGCGGCTTCGGCATTTCCCAACTCGGCAGCTCGCAGGAAGTAAGCGTAAGCGCTCTTCAAGTCTTCGGCGCTGCGGGATGGAGTTTCGTAATAGGCGCTTGCGAGCCGCAATAGCAGTTCTGCATCACGGTGATTGCGGACCGCAGATAACCACTTGATTATGGGTGCCTTCCCTCGCTCCTTTAACGGACGTATCGAGTAGAGCCGCCCAATAGCGCCTTCCTTCTTAGGCTCTGAAGCTTGTTCATTTGAGGATGCCGGCACCGCCTGCGGTGACCCACTTGCGCTATGCGCATCCGCGTCATCGACTCGAGTGCCATGGTCCTCTAGAACAGCCAATTTCTTTTCGTTGATATCAAAAACGCGCACAGCGTTCTTAGCCAATATTGCCGGAATGCGATCAACAATGCGAGCTATATTTGCTACAGGTGGAGTCTTCTTCAGACCCATATTCAACCACTTCCGCTTTAAGGCAGCCTTTGAATTTCCCATCTGCTCCGCCACAACAAAATATGACTCTGCCTCGTAGGCCAGATCCAGCTGTTGGAGGAAACAGCCCTTAACGTATGCAGCATCAGGGTGCCCACGATCAGCAGCCAGCGAAAGGGCAGGCATCAAAGAGATCGCATTGTATAAATCATCGCCTGAACTTTGCATGTAATAAGCAGCAAGTTTAGTAGCCGCTTCATCACTTCCTAACTTCACGGCGTTGACATACATCTGGCAAGACCGTTTTAGATCGTGCCGCTCGCCAGGCTTCTCGTAAATGGCGCCTAGCGCCATTGCCGCATCCATTTGCTTGCCGTGTGCTGCTTTCTCAAGCCAGTGGATCGCATCATCCATAGAGCGCGCCAAATATTTGCCATCCCTGTACATGCAACCCAGCGTATATGCCGCATCAGCAAAACCTGCCTTTGCAGACTTCGTCATCCAATCGACACCTTCGTCCGAGCGCTCCTGATCTGTAGTTCCCAAAATACACATGAGCGCAAGGTAGTACATTGATTCAGCATGATTTTTTTCCGCAGCTGCCCGGAACAGGCGTTCAGCTTCATCCCAGCTCTGCTCTACGTGGTCACCGGAGGCATAGAGTAATGCCAGGCGGCAGATCCCATCTGCAGAACCTTGCTCAGCTGCAGCTCTAAACCATCGAAAGGCTTCGCGTTTATAACGCGGCACGCCATCGCCGTGCAAATAAAGCCAACCTAATGACGCCTGTGCTTCTGAATGGCCAAGTAACGCTGCAGACTGGAAATGTGACGCAGCCTCAACGTGATCCTGCCTCGCGCCAATCCCGTAATAACAATTCATGGCAAGGCAATACTCCGCATGTCCTTTCAACATGTTCAACGGAGATAATGCGCGATTGTCTTCTCGTTCTGCGGGCATAAAACCTCGGCTCCACAGATATAATTTTACAATGAAAGAGATCGCCAACCTTACCGATTTTCTGCTGGCCCTGGAATGCGCCATATTTGCATTTCTGCTGTGGCACGGAGGAACAGGAAAGATGTGGACTCTGATGTTTGGCGCCCTGGCCGCGGCCTCCTTTGCCGGTGGAATTACACATACCTTTTATGAGGCGCCTGGAACTATTGAACATCTCATCTGGTGGGATGCGACTCTTTTGTGCCTTGGGCTCACTTCGATTTTCCTGTTTTCCATAGCACTTGCGCTTTGGAAATGCAGTTCAAAAGGTTCCCTGGAGGTCGATTCTGCGGGAAAACCCTCAGTTGCAATTGCTGTCAGCTCAATCGTCTTTGTCGCCTATGCCGTTTTCGTTTTAACAGGACTTCGTCCGTTTCTGACTGCAATCGTTATGTATCTTCCTGCCAGCATTTTCCTACTGGTTTCGATCATTAGACTAAGTTCTACTAACCTGGTTGATTTCAAACATACAAGTATTTGCGGAATTTTAGGTATGGCGCTTACCTTCATTGCAGCAGGTCTGCAGCAGGCTAAGGTGGAAGTCCCTGCACTTATGCTCAACTACAACGCCCTTTATCACATCATTCAAGGCATAGGCTTATGCCTGCTTTTCCTTTACGGCGGTCGGATTCAGGGCGCAGGTAACAAGTCTTAATGTGGTAAAGCCAGTAGTCGGCGCTTTTGCGCTCCCTGTAATGGAAATAAGGTTTCAAAGCGGAAGAGTTGCTAGAATTCTGCTGTAGCGTACTTGGTTAACCAGAATGCCTAAAACATACAATCGCAAAGCGCCTCAAGCACAACGAGCCCAACAAGTGAAACAACAACAACTACCGCCGATGCCGGAGCTTCCATCGCTGCCGGGTCCCCAGGACAAAATCATCAACATCGTCTACGTTGGTGGTCTGAGCTTGTCTGCTATCACAATGGTTGGATTCATTTGGTTTACGGCAGTAAACTTTCAAAAAGCTGTCAACTCCAATCCGACTGATTGGATGACAGTAGTGATGATGTTGGTTGTGACGGTGATAGCAGCGTTCACAATGAGAGCTCTGGTATGGGCTTCATTTGCTGGCTCTGTGATGTTGGCCAATCATCTAAAGGCTTTCCATTCGCAGGAAGTCATCTGCAAGCGCGCGTTGAAATACAGAAAGTTTATTCCCGGCGGAACGGTTTGGGCAGTTCACGCATTGATGGCACAGATGGTGCAGCGTGGACAGTTCAAGGAACTGATCCCATTTGGCACGGCAGAGTATGAGGCATATGCGAAGAAAGATTCGAAGGATCAAAATCTCGCCCCTCTCTGCGCATATCTGGGCATGGCGCACCAGGTTCTTAATGACCCGCACGCATCCATTCTATGGAATGAGCGCGCACTGGAACTGTTCCAGAAAGCACTTGCCCCGTTAGAAAAGTTGGGCAAGGATCAAAAGGTTCCGCAGCAGACCTTGATCGATAACATGATCATGCAATATGCCGGTGCTTACGCAAATCTTGGCGCCAGTTACTTCGGCGTCAAAAACTACGGCAAAGCAAAGAAGAACTTTGAGCTTTCGCTAGAGCAGCTTGATCGCGTCAAAGACAATCCGCAGAAACAACAATTACAACGCGGCATTCAAGAACACATTGGACGACTAAAGCACTGGTAATATTCCGGCAGGAGTGAGTTCTGGCTAGGGTATTCCAGCGAGGTGAAGCAGCTTATGAAGCCGCCCGAACAGAGGCGGTTTGGAACGCGCGCCTTGCTGAGCGCTATCCGGATGTGATCGTGCAAGCGGAAAACGTCGCCGATGTGATTACCGCAGTTGAGTTTGCTAAAAGGCAAAACTACAAAATCGCAGTGCGCTCAGGTGGGCACAGCTGGGCAGGCAATCACGTGCGCGATGGAGGACTGCTGCTCGATCTATCGGCGATGAATTCGTGCGCTGTCAATAAAGAAGCAATGCTGGCGATTGTTGGTCCTGGCTGCAAAGGAAATGATCTTGCAGATCGGCTAGGCAAGGACAAACTATTTTTTCCCGTAGGTCACTGCAAAGGAGTCGGCGTCGGCGGCTATTTATTGCAAGGCGGATACGGATGGCATAGCAGGACACTTGGTCCAGCATGCATGAGTGTTGAAGGGCTGGACATCGTCACGGCCGATGGTAATCTCGTTCATGCAAGTGAAACGGAGAATGCGGATCTTTATTGGGCTGCTCGTGGAGCCGGTCCTGGCTTCTTCGGAGTAGTGACTTCGTTCTACCTCCGAGTCTATGAGCGACCTCCGGTTATAGGATTCACTCTGCAAAACTATCCGATTTCTTGCCTTGAAGAATTGTTCAATTGGGCATACGAGGTTGGTCCGTTCGTAAGCAGATCAGTCGAGTTGATGCTAATTATGTCGCGCAATGTTTTGGGAGTTCACGGGCCAGGAATCATTGTGATTGCACCCGTTTTCGCAAACTCCCCAAGCGAAGCGACAGACGCTACAAGATTTATGCGAGACAATCCTCTGCGAGAGAAAGCGACTCTTCAATTGCCTTTTGTGCCATCAGGATTGCGCTTACTTTATCGCGGTGTGCAACGACACTACCCGGATGGATATCGCTACGCAGTGGACAACATGTGGACGCATGCTCGAATTGAGGATCTTCTCCCAGGATTAAAGACAATCGCGGATACGCTCCCACCGGCGCCTTCGCATGTGCTTTGGATGAACTGGATGCCGCCGGCTGAGCGCCCTGACATGGCTTACTCAATGGAAGACAGAATATATTTGTCGCTTTACGGAGCATGGAAAGACAAAGCAGATGATGACAAATACGCATCATGGGCGGTATCACACATGGAAGCGATGCAAGATCTGGCTAGTGGAATACAATTAGCCGATGAGAATCTGGGCGAACGTCCAGCAAGGTTTGCTAGCAATGAGAACATGGGTAAACTTGATCTGATTCGAGCAGATCGCGACCCCGACAACCGATTTCATTCGTGGATGGGTAGATTGAAATAGGAATACTTCAAGAGCCTGCCTCAGCAAAAGATGACACAAAATATCAAACAATCAACAAAGTATCTCGGGATGCGCAATGGTGACCTTTCAGGCAAGGCGTATGCGAAATATTGGAATGCGCAAATGGCGCCTCTTCCAAACGCCGCCGTCGAAGCGATCTGCCGAGGTCCAATGGCTCCGGTGCTTTTTACCGGGTTGGACGAGGCGAAACTTCTAACTGATCAAAATAGCGATAAGGTTGAAAACGGATTTGCCCTGACACCAGACGGTGGCTTGCTAATCGCCATAAATACAGAAATGCCCGGAAGCACACCAGAAATGGTTGACTGGTGGTTTGCATGGCACAGCGATGAGCCTGAGCGATACAAGCTCTGGCATCCGAAAGCTCACGTTCATGCAAGATGGGAAGATGGGAAGACTGCATCCGATTACAAGAATCCGCAATCCATTTATGTAGGGCGCACATCCATCGTTGACGAATACGTGGGCAGCGAACTGGGAACTTATGCAATACAGTTCATAGATCCAAAAGAGCTTGAACTAGACAAACGAACTCTAGAATCGCAATCGTCAACCGCAATTTGCGCACGAGTCGGATTCGCAGGATTTCCGATCAACTTTGGATACCTGATACACCACGTAATTAAGACAGCAAGCGGATCTGTGATGCGCTCACGTTTTTGGGTCGGACCACCATTTGCAACTGCGCGCCCCGGAAATTCATGGGCTGCTCCAATGGTAGAAATAGCAAAAATGGTCAAAGCCCCGAACGAATCAAACGCGCGCAACCTGCTAGTTCACTGCGCCGAAGAAATGGCGCATTTAGCCAGCTTTCTACCGGCGCTGTACAAAGAGTTTGCATAAAACTCCTTCGAAGATAACTCCAAAATTCGATCTTGGTATCACCCGTTTTATGTTTCGACCAGCGGAGTTGTGAGGCTATGGGCGGACGGGACGTCCGCGCTCCATACGAAAAATACCCCTGGCAGGATTCGAACCTGCAACCTTGCGCTAATCAGGCGCTAAACCGGGTATAAGGCGGCTGTTCTACCATTGAACTACAGGGGCTGTACGCAAGTGCATCGCACTAACGTATTCGAAAAACCTTCAGCCAGCTGTTTGTTCTATTCATCTACATAGATCCGTTTGGGTCTTTTCTAAGTATAACAGTTCCAGTCAAAAGGTGGGGTGTGGGGAGCGCCCCACCGACGGGGAAACTTGCGCCTTTCTTTCATCGGCGCCTCCGACTATATTACTTTTGGGTGGCGGAAGGGCATGAAAAAGAGGAATGATCAATAATAATATTTCAGAACGGATTACATACGCAGACGTGGCGACAAAAGATGATGGAAGCAATGGCGCCAGTGAAAAAATGTTGGCAGAAACGCAATCCAGCACTAAAGAAAACAAAGATCAGTGCAAGCCATCACCAGAATACAAAGAGATAATCGATCTATTAATCGACTCGTATTACGATCCATCTGCTATCAAAGAGCAAGACAAGCTTAGAAGTAAGTATGATTGCCAGATCAAGAACCAGGACGATGCGATCACTTACGCGGATAAGGCAATCGAAGAACTCAACCTTCCCTACACAGACCTCTATACGAAAACAGAACTCGATGTTATGACATCGGACATTGCTGGCAAATACTACGGCGTCGGCATGAGCTTGACCAACATTGATCGCCCTGGCTCAAAATCGCGAACGCGGGTTGATGAATTAGCACCCGGTGGAGCGGCCGAAACGGCTGGATTGCAGAGAGGCGATCAGATACTTCGAATCGACGGACAAGATGTAAGCACGTTCAACCACAAAGAAGTGAGTTCTTTAATCCGATCTGACAAAGCGGCTCCTTTATCGATCACGGTCTATCGGGATGGAGAAGAAAAAACGTTCGAAAACGTACAGCGAAGACTGATAGAAAGCAGCGCCGTCAAAGATCCGACGATGACGGATGGAATCGTGCATGTCACGGTTACGACATTCGCGCAGGAAGACACATCGGATGAACTAAAAGCTGCGCTTGAAAAATTTCCGGATGCAAAAGCATTCATTATAGATCTGCGGCACAATAACGGCGGACTGGTTCAGGAAGCATTGAGATCGCTGTCTCTATTCATGGGGTCAGGAAAACTAATGACTGAGCAACAGCGCATCAGTGCCAGGGACGGCGGTTCAGAAGGTGAAGCTACTTACGTTAACAAGGACTTCAATCTCACTCCGGACAAAATCGCAGTGAGGAAATATTTTCCAGACTTTCCGGGGATCGAGGGAATAGCGCCAAGCGTTCCTCGCCACAAGGACATCGTTGACAAACCCGTTGTGATTCTGACTGACGAAATGACGGCATCAGCATCTGAGATATTTTCTGCGGCGATGAAAGACCATAAAGAAGCTACGTTAATCGGCACCAAAACATTAGGCAAGGGCATTGGACAAGATTTGTATCAAGGGCTACCCGGTGGCGCCGGCATGGCGATCACTACTATGAGGATCTACTCTCCCAACAAGCATTGGGTGGGGGATGGTGCAGAGGAGCGCTACGGAATTGAACCCGATATCGAAGTGCAGAAAACGGAGAACGCTGTAGAAGTTGCGCGCAACTTTCTTAAGACAAAAATGCAAACAAAATAGTTATGGAGCGCGTAGCGCGTTGCAGCTAAGCATGGAGCGCGGACGTCCTGATGCTGTTGGCGATCTCATCTCAGCTTGGTCTAGTGCAGATTTTTGCAGCTAGTATGGAGCGCGGACATCTTGTCCGCCCATAAGCGCGAAGCGCGTTGCAGCTACGCATTCGGAGTTTCGCAAGAGGTAGAGTCTCCCTAAAGCTGTAGCGTAGATAGTAGAATCTGCCTATGGGCGGACGGGACGTCCGCGCTCCATACATGAGATCGCCAACAGCATCATCTTGTCCGCCCATAAGCGCGAAGCGCGTTGCAGCTACGCATGGGGCGCGGACGTCCCGTCCGCATCTAGATGTTAATCTCGTGAAAACGACATTGCTCGGCAACCAGATTCTGAAAACGTCTGGGATCATCCGAAGCCAGCCTCAGAAGCGCGATTCCGGGTAACGCATGGCGTCGCCCATACACAAAACGCTTATAGCCCGACAGGAAATGCTCATACATAAAATCCGAGAACCTCGTTCTTCCAAGAAGAATTATTGGCTGCGTGAAGTAAGGAGATCGTGTTGGCTGGCCCATTGCGATAGATCCTTTTTATTGATTGCTGCTGCCATTAGTTCGGGAAACAGATCCGGAGTGCAAGCGAAAGAGGGAACGCCGAAGGCGGCGAAGGCGGCAGCATTTGTGTGATCATACATGGGTGCGCCTTCGTCATTGAGTGCCAGAAGCGCAACGCAACTCGCACCTGATAAAGCGATTTGCGACATCACTTTCAACATCTCTTTAACGTTACCACCCTCGAACAGATCGCTGATCAGAACGAAAATAGTATCTGAAGGGCGGCGCATGAGGCTCTGAGAATAGGTCAACGCACGATGTATATCGGTGCCGCCGCCCAGCTGTGTTCCAAAAAGAACTTCTATAGGGTCCGACAATTTGTCGGTCAGGTCGACTACTGAAGTGTCGAAAACGACAAGCGACGTATTCACCGCAGGTAGTGACGCGAGAACGGAGGCAAAGATTCCCGAGTAAACTACGGAAGCTGCCATCGATCCGCTCTGGTCCACACAGAGAATAATATCTTTAAGCGATGAGCGTTTCCTACCGAACCCGACTTTCCGATCCGGAATGATGGTCTTGTATTCGGCTTGATAGTGCTTGAGATTGAGTCGAATAGTTCGCTGCCAATCCATCTCATTATGACGCGGGCGATTATTTCGTTGTGCACGATTCAGCGCCCCAGAAATAGCTTGCCGCGTAGGATTCGCCAATCGCCTCATCAGATTATCCACGACCTTGCGCACAACCATGCGCGCCGTTTCCTTCGTTCGATTTGGCATCGCCGAACCGAGCGACAGCAAAGTGCTCACGAGGTGCACATCTGGTTCGACCGACTCTAGCAACTCTGGCTCGAGCAACATTCTCTTTATGTTGAGACGCTCAAGCGCATCCTGCTGCATTACCTTAACCACTGAAACCGGGAAATAGGATCTGATATCACCAAGCCACCGCGCAACACCAGGCGCAGAAGCACCGAGACTACCACCGCGAGTTTTACCTTCTCGCTCCTGCTCCAAGGCCGCATCATAAAGAGCAGTCAAACAATTGTCGATCTTTACGTCGTCCGCACCCAGCCCGTGCCCAGTTCCGTCGCAATCGCGCGAACCAAGCATCAGTCGCCAACGGCGAACGCGCTCATCATCTTCTTGTTCAGGCTCGTTCGACATCATTCTCCTTGAGGGTCCTTACTGGATATTTCGTTGGATTGGACGGACTTCGCAGGCGGCAAAACGCCCAGCAGTTTTGCGATTCCGGGCAAAACGAGATCCGCACGACTAAGATCGATTGGCGCTTCCGCACCGCGACCCAGTCTTTTTAGCCCACCTGCCCCACGGGAGCGCACGATAGCCTCGCCGATTTGCCTGCGCTCAGCAGG
The DNA here is from genome assembly GCA_019747875.1 of Candidatus Obscuribacterales bacterium. Taxonomy (GTDB): domain Bacteria; phylum Cyanobacteriota; class Vampirovibrionia; order Obscuribacterales; family Obscuribacteraceae; genus JAIEPM01. Next base: position 9,334 of record JAIEQI010000129.1, on the reverse strand, counting down.
TGCATAGGAGCTGAACGCCCTGCGCATTAGCGGCAGAATGTTCGTAAAAGCCTCGTCGTTTAAGCTTTGCACCCAACCATCCGCAACCGAGAGCAGCTCTTTGTCGTGGATGAGAACCAGACCACTTCCTTGCAAAAAGCCCTCGACGAAGCTCGCCGCTAGAGCGGGCTCGGTCGCAGTCGAAACAGCAAGACCAAATTGCCTTGCCGCTTCCGAAGCATCAATCTTTCTCCAATCAAACAGAAGGCGCGTCGAACGGCCAGCCAGCAAACCATTGCTCGCAGAATTCTCAGCAATTCTTGTCAAAGCATCTTGCCACTGACGATCATGATCAGGAGTTTGAATAAGACTGATTGCAGAATGAACTTTGTTGATCAGAACTAAAATTTCTTGCGCGGCAGTATCATCTAGGGCAGCACATGCAGGCGGTAGCCCGACGCATACACGGCTAACTAAGCCATCAAGAATCTTAGCGACGGATCCAAGATCAGTTTTTCGCACATTGCCATAGCGCGCGATCTGCACCAACGAAGGCAGCGCTTCCATCAAATGCTTCACGTCGCTGGCCACAGCAGCTTCATTCTCAACACACTTGATCACATGCTCGACAATGTCCGGCATATCTGCGAGCAGAACGGCATCAAGAAGCTTGCTGAGTTCGGAAAGTTGATGTGATTTGTCAGCGACTTCTTTCGCTTTTGTTTCAGCAGCTTGCAGAACAGTTCGGCCATAGATGCTCGCTTCAATTAACGAAATCGAAAACTCCGGCTTCCAGAGCAGGCGCCAGTATTCATGGAATGTGCTGGTTGTGATCGCTGAGCGCTCCTTCTTTCCCCATGGGATGTCTAGAATATTGAGTCGATGTAGCAAATGACTTCGCGACAAGTCATTTGCATTTCGAAGATCGAGATCCAGAATCTTCTCCTGCGCCTGTGCAGGCATGCGCAATCTCTTTTGCTCACGCTCAAGATCCTTCTGCAAGGGAGTGCCTGGAATGCCAGCAGGTACTTCTCCCAATGTTTCACCGACAATAAGCTTATCGTGAATTACTTGCATAGGAACAGGATTGCCGAAACAAAGAACCGACTGTGTGGCTTCGGAGAATTCACTGAGACCGGGAAGCGGATGCCCCCGCAATGCAGCAAGAGTTTCCGCCAAGCGAACTGTCTCAATAATGTGAGCTGAGCTTGCGTCGAGATCGGCCTCGCGCAATAGACGCGCAACCTTCGACATCCAAAGCTCGGCGACTTGTTCCTCAGACGTCCACAAGTGGTGATACCATCCCGGCGAAGGAATACCAGCACCATATCCACTAGCATATGCCAATCGTCCATGCGTCCAGGGAATCCACGTCGCGGCAAGCTTGAACTTCGGCAATCCTTTCAATAAACCAGCGTCCTCTTTGGCAGGCGGCATTTTGTCCAGCGCTGGAGCGTGCCATGCTCCGCATACAACTGCGATTCGCTCAAAACCGTCTTTGATTGCCGTGCGGATTGTTTGCCGCATATGAGCTTCGCGCAGCGGTTCATAATCTTCGTCGTGAGGATCGTCGGGCAAGTCATCACGCAAATGACTCATCGCTTCCTTGATCGCGACAAAGACATCTTCGCGTCCGCGCCGAGCCTCAATCAGATTCTCCCACCATCGCTCACCGTCACTGTAGCCTGCTAGCTCAGCAAGGAAATTTAGAGGATCTCGGCGAATCTTATTGTGCAGTTTTTCAAGATCCTTATTCACCTCAACAGGAGCTTTTAGGTCTAGCACGAGCTGCGAGGAAGGCTGAGGAGCAGATCCATTTCCTTGCTTTGCTGGAGCTAAATCGCGGACGGTATCTTCCAAATCATCGCGAACGATACCGTCATCTGGCAGTTCGTTCTGCTCCTCAAGTGCAGCCTGAGCTTTCTCAATTCGATCTGCTCGCCGCATTTGATCGAGCGCAAGCCAATTGGTCTGCGGCAGATCCATAAATCGAACAGGAATGTTATGCATCACACCAAATGTCATCGCTTGCCATTCCGGCGAGAACACGGCGAACGGATAGTAGACTGAAATTCGCGGATCATCCACCGCATACAAGAGCATCGAAACCGGCGGACGCATTTCGGGATCCGTCACATACTTAACGAGATCATTCCCCTCTGGCGGACCTTCGATCAAAATACAATCAGGACGCAACTCACGAAAACAATGCACAAGGCTACGAGCAGATCCAGGTCCGTGGTGGCGGATACCGAAGATATGAACCTTCTCGGTTGTTTCTGTAGCTGGAGCGGGCATTTAGACTCCTGTATATCTAATTCGTTAAAGTGACAAGAACGTGAGATCCTACATCATAGGAATTTCTCAGGCGCGGACAAGATGTCCGCTCCCCATACTCATAGGCGGACGGGACGTCCGCGCTCCATACGACCTGGCTGACCGGACGTCCGCCCATAGCCTCATAGAGCTATTCGTGATTAGTTCCATCCCCCTATTCCAATAATGTTCTAAATTGATGATAGTTATTACCTCCGCCATCTAGCACTGGTGGCTGCTTTCTAAAACTCGCGGCAAGAGCGATAGAGATCTTTCCATCCTTCGCGCTCCTTTACGACGGTTTCCAAATATTCCTTCATCACGACCTTATCCTGAACTGGATCTTTCACTATGGCGCCGATGATGCCGGCTGCGACATCACTGGCTAACAGGTTGCCATCACCAAAATGTGCTGCCAAAGCTAATCCATTTGTAATCACCGAAATGGCTTCAGCAGTGCTCATGGTGCCACTAGGCATCTTTAGCTTCGTCTTCCCGTCAGCGGTGATGCCACTGCGCAATTCGCGGAAGATAGTTACGACCCGGCGGACCTCCTCAATGGCGGGCGCCTCGGCCGGCAGTTCAAGCGCCTTTCCGAGCGACTCCACCCGCCTTCGCACAATGTCAACTTCCTCATCGAGAGTATCCGGCACCGGCAGAACGACAGTATTGAATCGACGCTTCAACGCGCTCGAAAGATCATTCACGCCGCGGTCGCGATCATTAGCTGTGGCGATCAGGTTGAATCCTTTTACAGCTTGAACTTGAGTATTCAATTCAGGAATCGGCAATGTCTTCTCTGAGAGAATCGTTATGAGCGAATCCTGAACATCAGCAGGCATACGCGTCAATTCCTCAACGCGAACTATCTTTCCGTCACTCATCGCGCGCATAACAGGCGATGAAACGAGAGCACCCATTGACGGACCTTCAGATAATAACTTGGCATAGTTCCACCCATAGCGGATGGACTCTTCCGCCGTTCCTGCGGTGCCTTGTACAAGCATCGAGGAATCACCGCTAATCGCCGCAGCCAAATGTTCGGAGAGCCAAGTCTTGGCAGTTCCGGGAACACCAAGGAGCAATAGCGCGCGGTCGGTCGCCAGTGTTGCAATCGCCACTTCTACCAACCTGGTTCGTCCAATATACTTTGGGGTTATCTCATAGCCATTGTCGAGCTTGCCACCCATGATATAGGTCATCACTGCCCATGGTGACATCTGCCAATTAGGGGGGCGGCGTTTGCTATCAACTTTCGCCAGCTCCGCCAACTCTTCTGCGAACTGCTGCTCAGCATGAGCCCTCAGTATCGTGGCGGTGTTAGTTGCATTTGCCATAACTATCCTTACTCCCTCATCAATCGTGCTGTAATGCTTGCTTCATTTCTTGCCGAAAAAACATTGTTTCCAAAGCTTTATCTATCAACGGGACAGACCCCATGCTTCCAAAGACCGACTGGAACTCTGGAATGACACTGATATCGATTCGGTTTGCTGTTCCCTTAATCAAATCGTCAATGGAATACACATCGCCCTTACTGACGCGCAAATGGTTCCGAAAAACTTGCATCATAAGCTTGGAAAAGTTCACTGACCATTTCCCCATTTGGTTGAGCACTGACTGTAAAACAATCCACTCACCTTGCTGTCCTGTTGATGGCGGGAAGTTCTTATTACTTTCGAATAGGAGCATCAAAACTTCCTCTTTATCCGATGCATTCAGAGATTCAGCCAGCCCTTCATAGTCATTACAGTTGGCGCGTGCTAAATGTGCTTTTGCAGCAGCAGAATTTGAAAAAACGATCGAGCCATCCTCAAGTCCGTTAAGCATGGCATCCTTCCACATGCAGTCTTCCGCCATATCCAGAAGTTCTTCGTAGTCGATCTGATACTTCTTGGCGAAATCAAAAGGATCGACAGCCGACACGAGCTGCATCAACACAAAAGCTTTATCGCCCAGTGTGCTGTCGCTCGACTTTGCGACGATGCCGTCGCGCATCATTTCTTTATCCACTTCAGGAATAAGAATTTCCCAGATTCTCTTTGGCTTATGATTCGGATTCAGCTTCGCCAATCCCGAGGGAGCAAAGGTTGTAATTTGAACTGCTGAAAACAACCTATGGCGTGCACGCTGCTGATAGCGTGACTCGGGAATCAACGTCAACAATCGTTGCGCAACTGTTCGAACTTCTTTGCGCTTATCATTCAGCGCAGTTTCCTCAAGAAAGACTTCGTCCGACATGCTCAAGCCTTGATCGAGACAGTCTAAGAATTTCACACGTGCCTCAGTGGCTTCTTCTTTCCAAGTTGAAGCCAGCATGTTCAAGGCTCTGACAGGATCGTTTTTCCTACCGATCGTCAGAAGTTCAATGCGCTCATCTAACGAACCAATTGCCCATTGGTCCGCCACCTTTTCCCAATCGACCTCAGCGTCCTCGAGTCGAACATATCTCCAGTCAGTGTTGTAGCCAGAAAGCCATTTTCCACGTTCACCCACCACCTTGCGCACAAGCGGTTGAAGGGCCGAATCCGTAGCTCCGAGCGAAAGTGCATGCGCGAGACGATCCTCACGTATCCGCCGTCCCTGTTGCGCAACGATCTGAAACCACTCTTCCAAAAGGTTGTAGTGAAATTGACTCAGTATGTCGAGATGCTGCGAAGCCTTCACGGAAATCGCAGGCATTGTTTCTGCCGGAGCAAGCTCTGGCATTTTGCCCTCGTACTTAGCTAGCAATGCGCCAGCACGGGCGTGAGAATACACAAAGGCCGCCGCATGCAGAACGGTTCGCTCACGACCAATCGACTCTGATTGCTGCATCAAACTGTCGATCCATTCGCGCAGTTCTCCGGGACAATCTAGAGTTGAAAGTCCCTGATTCTCAGTACCAAGTAATGCTGTAGTAACCAAGGCTTCTTTGAATGACATCTAAGAACCCCCATCATGTGCATATGAAGATTCTTCCGCATGGTTCGGTTCGATCCTGGGAGCGCCGGCATCTTGCCGGCTTCTGATCTCTGAAATCGGATCCTTCGCCTGCGTAATTGATTTTGTGCATGAATGCTCTGATGGCATCGTATACAGTGGCAACAAGCTACGACCAGACCACTCGCCAAAAATATCCAGAGGGCGTCCCCCTGAAAGTGCCAACAAATTCCAATGACCTGCGGTATCCTCAAACATAGGCGCGCGGAGCGGAATCACATTCTTCTTGCTATCAACTAAAACCACTTCGCGAACGCCAGTGCTCACTGGAGTGACATTCTTTATCGCGCAAGGAAATGTTTCCATCCATGGATTTAACGCCATAGCCTTGGCATAATCCACCAGGAACTCATCGGCAGATTCGTATGCGTCGAGCGCATCCATTTTCTTTCGCTCGTGCCCAATATTTTTTGCAAGGGCACGCAATTTAAGCGACCCTGGGAAAAATACCAACTCAGCGTCGACACTATGCCCAGGCAGAAAACTGATATCGAGCTGTGCCATACCAAAAGCGAATTGCAATATGAGCGCCCATTGCCTGCTGTTCACACCTCGAAGCCACGTCCTTTGAGTTTTCATTCGCTCGTCATATTCGACGCGCTGCCCCATCACCTGCCAGTGATCTTTTATTCCATCCTCTTTCAGCAGTTCTTCCTGGTTAACCGTAAACCCAATAATGCTTCGCAAATCATGCTGTGCATCTTCGTCGAGTTCGTCGATCCTCGAATATCCCTGTGTCGCCAAATGTAAAAGCGCCATGCGGCTGAGCAAATGTTCCGGCCAGCCTTCATGGGAGTTGGGGATATCTGCACACTGGCGCAGCATGCGAGCCAAACCAGGTGCCTGTGCGTCGGTAAGACGTGCCGCTTGCTGCTCCCACATAATATGACTCGAAGAAGCCAGATTCGAAATCCCTTGCCTTATGCGATCCTGCAACCAGCGATCCAAATCAGCGATTCCTGATTCAACCTTCGCCGCACGATCCGCCTGACGCTTCGCCTTCGCCACCGGATCTGGTGGCTTAGCATCCTCATCCTTTTTTGCTTTCTTCTCAGTTTTTTCAGCGCGCCCCCTGAGCCAAGCATCCGCCCATTCCGGCATTTGCCCCGAAGGAAACACACTTGGCTCTTTTGTAAATAGCAACAGCAAAGCGATACCATGTTTGCACGGAAATTTTCGGCTTGGACAATTGCATTTGAACGCAGGTCCAGAAAAGTCAACGCAAGTCTGATAAGGGTTCTTACCAGAGCCCTGGCATTCGCCCCAGAGTCCAAGCGGACTCATCCCTGTGTTAGACCACTTCCGGGTGGTCGCAAGCTCCCGCCCAGACTTCATTGATGACTCGTCCGGAGCCAATCCTAAAATTTGATCTTCAGAATATGCTGGCACTCAAATCTCCATGCAACAGATGGAAATGGGCTTCACGATTTATTCAGGAGACATCAAAACTTTATCGCCGCCTTGCTTTGCATTCTTTTGGAGAACAACAAAGATTTTGCGACGAACTGATTCCATGCGCCCAGCATCATCATAACAAGCTACTGCCAGATCGCGAATTTTTTCAGCCTGCTTTGGAGCGTCATCAAAAAGTGGCACCAATTCATCCAGGTGCGCATTCAATGATTTCGTGTCCTTCTCCCACTCATCAAAAAGCGGCTCGATCGTTTTGGCAATGGGCTCCGGTATCACGACTTGTTTGTTACCGGCATCGATATCTTTAACCATCTGTCCGAACTGGCGAATGACGGGCTCAACGGTACCAACAAAGAAGACCAACCACTCCTGTCGGGGTGGCAAGAAGGTTTTTCCTGTCAACGGGACTGGAATTTTATCAATTTGTTTGAAGTCCGCGGTGCTGTTTACAGAAACTGGAACACGTGATGCTTCCTCGTAAACGTTGATGCACTGTTCCTGAATGAAATCCAAAAGCAATGCAGTGTCTTGAATGTCGTTCAGAGTTAACTCCGTCAACTTTCCATCGGGCTTTGCAGCGGGTTGTGACGATGAAGCTTGTGCTGCCGCAGTTTTCTCACCAGTAGATTTATCACCAGATTTTTTCGCGGCGTTTTTGTTATCGGCGGCAATCTTTATCGCTGACAAGCCTTCAGTAACAATGCCGTCAGCTGCAAGAACCGCTTGGGTTGACAATCCTGACAGCATCAACAGACAACTTAGCGTGCCCGCCAATTTAAGTGTTCGCATCATTAGACCATCCATCTTTATTGCTCCCGCCTTATAACTGGAATTTGTCATCTTTCAGACCAGCGTTTATTTTTATGTTTTTGAAAAACGTCGAGGTGATCATTTTGCCACCCTTAAAACTGTCCCACCGCACAGGAAGCTTATCTTCAGACAGGTAGATGCGTCGATTCAACTGCTGCGCTGAATCGAGCACTTCCAGCATGAATACCTTTTGCGGGATTGAAGGTTCTGTGATTGGGCCCGAACTGACTTTAATTGCAAACCCCTTGCTGAGGTCTTGCTTGATGCTCAAAAACAATTCGGGAAGATCAGCGTGCGCAGCGTTGACGCCACTGGGCAAAATCAGCATTCTTGAATCGGGATCGAGATTCATCTCGATTCCACCCATGAAGAATCCGCCTTTCGCTCGAATGCTTCCATCTTTCTTTTTGACGATTATTGAGCCGTCCCGAAATCCGCCTCCCATTACTTCGATCCGGATCTCCGGACCCTTTCTGTAGAAAAAGCGCGAACTCGAAATCGTCGTTTTGTCAGGCTTGAAGTTATGCATCTCTGTGATGCAAGAATAGTCTGACCAGAGCTGCGAGTCCTGGACAATTTTTTCGAAAAACTGAGACCCATCCGTGAGGGGCGGATCAGTTAATGCAAAAAGTTTCGGTGGAAAAAACGAGTATGCCAGAACCAGCAGCGTAGACAAAACGGCGTAACGCAGCACAGCCAAATTACGGGTCGCCACTTGCCTTCCCCTTCACTACCCTTACGAACGTTTGATATTATGTCATGTTAGTCAATTCAAATCCTGATGAGCTAGCATGACCCAAGATCCATATGCGGAAGTCTTGAAACTATCTGAGACGCAGCTGCGTGACGCAGTTTCGCGCCTTGGCAACTATCACCCTGAAGTACTGGCGATGCTCAATCAATATATTGGGATCTTGCGCCAGTGCGGTCAGACGGAAAAAGCCGACAAACTGGCTATCAAAGCGACTGAACTCAAGGGAATCATAGAGGCGCGCGCCAGAGAGGCAGCAGCGGGACAGGCCGCTCCAGCAGCAGCGGCTCCAGCGCCAGCTCCAGCAGCGCAAACTACGCCCAAGGCTGAAAGTAATGGCGGTACCTCGTCAAGCAATGCACAGCCAGTTCAAGCTGCTGCCCAGGCGGCAGTAGGGGGTGCGTCCGAAGAGGAAGAGGCGCTCAAAAAGGCTGAAGAACGAGCTCTCGCGCGGGCGGCTGCAGCCGCTGCGATGGAAGAGAAAGCTCGCGCGGCAAGAGCCTTGAGGGAAGCTGAGGAAGCACAAGAAGCCAAGAACGCACCGCCGGACCTCTGGGGTGACAACGAAATTTATCTTTTTGACAGCGACGGCAAACATGTCGCAGTCGCTTACAAAGGAGCGCTATTCTTGCCGGACGGGCGAAACATTGCGCGATGGGACGACGGCTTAGAAGCCTTTCTCGATAGAAAGGGCTGGTATCTGGGGCAAATCGTCCAGGGGAACCGCCTTGCGCGCGACGTGACCTGGCAATTCCGCCATATGAATTTTGGCGATCGAGGCAACGAAGGCAACCGATCCGGCTGGATGCGGCAGTCCGACGAAATTAGAATTTTGCTGGAAAGCGGATTCGAAGACGTCGAAATTCCTGACGCGTAGTTAAGTCAGTATTCAGAGGCGTAATTAAGTTCAGAAGCGTATTAAGTTCAGAAGCGTATTTAAGTTCAGAAGCGTATTTAAGTTCAGAAGCGTATTAAGTTCAGAAGCGTATTAAGTTCAGAAGCGTATTTAAGTTCAGAAGCGTATTTAAGTTCAGAAGCGTATTTAAGTTCAGAAGCGTATTTAAGTTCAGAAGCGTATTTAAG
>JAIEQI010000019.1 GCA_019747875.1 Candidatus Obscuribacterales bacterium | reverse complement strand
GGCGCTTACATAGTATCTCCATACTAGCTGCAAAAATCTGCACTAGACCAAGCTGAGATGAGATCGCCAACAGCATCGTCCCGTCCGCCCATAGCCTCACAGAGCCGTTTGTTTTAATCGATCCCGGCGAGCGTCGGCTTGCCCACTCCGATCTTCCGGGATCGATTCGCTCTTTGGTGCTGCACGGTCCTTCCGGCTCCGATCTTCCGAAAGCGATTCGCTCATTGTAGTTCTGTTCTATCCCAGGAAGCGTCATCTGCGTTTGTGCGGCATCTACACCTTACTTGCAATAGTTGAACGCAGACCCTTAGCTTGTTTTGTATAACCTTTCTCTTCAAAAAAGAGGGCGGTTTCTTTCAGTATGTCCTTAAATGGTTGCTGAACTTCTTTGTCCAACTTGCAGTTCAATGCTTTCTGCAAAAAGATTTCAGCTTGCGCTGGTTCTTCCATCTTGATGTACATTTGTGTTGCTGAAATAAAGATGAGTGCCCGCAAAAATTGGGGAGTGTTTTCGGAAATCACGTTGAGCATTTCTTGAACTTCCAATTTCGCGTGTTGCCTGTCTCCTTTTCTTAGGTAAGCTTCCGCCATTACTTTTCTGCATTCGTACAGCAGTCTCTCGTTTCCGTCGCTTGCTAGGCTCATTGCTTCCTTTGCCGCAGTAATTGATCCGTCGAGATCATAGTTCAAGCGCCATCCCGAAAGCTCCCATATTTGCTGGGCCCGTCCATTCTGATTGGTCTGCAGCGATATTGATTGCAGTTTCAATTTGTCTGCTTCTTTCGGGTTTGTGCGGACATTTGAAGCGCTCAACGCGGCAAGCGCCTCCAATCGTCCGTCTAAGAGTTTAGGATGCTTTTGCAAAAGGTCAGACAGCTCCGCTCGATACTTATCTGTTTTTGCTTTGTCTTCGGAGTTATAGGCCAGATGCAAGAGGCTTGAAAGGCACTTGATTCGGCTGGCTGGGCTATCTGACAATTTGTAGGAGTGATCCAGAGCAGCCTGGACTCTAGCCCATTCTTTGGTCCAGCCGAGTCTTTCCCCGTAGCGGCGCCAGCAGCTAGAATAAAATTCGGGTTCGCTTTTTGCTAGATTTGCATGCTCCTTCATAGCCTCTTCTTCGATCTTAAATGCTTGAGAAAGCTCTTCTCGATTGAAGAGAAGCTCGCCTAAATAAAACTGCCATCCGAGAACCTGTTTCTCCCGCACGGATCCTTTTGTTCTCCAAAATTGAATTCGTTCCTCGATGACGGCTTCGGTCATTTTTTGCCACTGGTTGTTTGTCATCTGGCAGTTCACATAAGAGCCAACAAGCGTTTCAAATTCGTTTGTGCCCAACAGTTCTCCATTCTTTGCCCACTTGAACGCCTCATTATAGATAGAGTTGGCTTTTTTCCAGTCACCTTTGTCTTCGCAGATCCACATAAGATGCGTATAGACGGAGATGCGCATTACTCCTTTGGTTTCCGGAAGGATCTCGTTCAGAATCTTTTCGGCTTCACTGTACTTCTGTTGCATTCGGAGCGCCAGTGCCAAATGCAAGGAGTTCTCTTGCTTGTAATCTGGGCGGAGCGCAATCATTTCTCGATAAAGCGACTCGGCTTTGGGTGCATCGTTTTGATTTTCACAAAACTCGGCATATCGAGAAAGATATTGGAAGTGGTAGTTCTTTCTGTGAGCAGCTATTTTAATGGCTCTCTCAAATTCTTGCTTGGCCTCTGCCGCATTGCCAGATCTCTGAAAGAGTAGGGCTTTTGTTGTGTGGTAATCAGCTAACTCCACAGGCTTTAGTTTCTCTGCTTGCAATTTCGAGATAACTTGTTTGCAAAAATCGAGATCTCGTTGACTCGCTGGTTGCTTTAGCCAAAAGCTCAAACATTGAAGCTTCTTTGAATCAGTTGCTGATGTTTCAATGGACTTAGCGAAAGCAATACTTGCATTCTTCTGGTCATGCAATAAATCGTAGGTCATCGCTATGGAACAATAGCAATCGGGGATCATATTCTGACAATTTTTGTTATTCGAAAACTGGCGCAACGCCTCCTCCTCAAGTTTGAGAGCCTCGTCAGTTCGACCCAGGTTTTTGAACAAATCGGCCTTGCGAAAGGTCCAATGCATTGTCCAACGCGCATTGTTTTGCTCTTTGTTATGCAGGATTTGGTTATCAGCCAACTCTTCCAGTCCCGCATAGCGCTGTTCGCTACGGAATAATTCAAAATAATTGTTGACTACGTTCTCCCATGTTTCGTTATCTTCTTCGGTTAGTTGAGTCTTTTTCAAAATCGGCATTGCTGTGTTCATCAGCTTTCTGACCATATCGAAGTCATGTAACTCCGTCGCGAAAATGAGAATGTCTCTTGCTGACGCTACCAGGTCGTTATCACTTGCTTGCTGCTCGAGTCCTGCAATTGCGGCTGGCAAATATTTTGTCCGCAAGAGTTCTCCATCTTCTCCACATGCTATTGAAGCCTTTGCATAGTAAGTCAGGGCTCTTGGAACCAATGCAAGCTGCGGTGATTTGTGGAAAGTCTCTCGAATTTTTGCCATAGCCGACTTCGCTTCAGCGTTTTTGCCTAAGCTAGTGAGAATGGTCACTTTGTTGCCCAATGCTTCTATATAGTCAAAGAGTTTCACTTTTGATGCCACGCTAACTGCTTCATTTGCATCGTGGATTGCTTGCTCAGTTTGCAGAGGGTTCTGGGCTTCAATGAAGGCTGCGCTGTCCAAATATTTCACTAGCTCAAAACTAGGGGCGCCTCGTCGTAACGTCTTGATATGAAGCTTCAAAAGAGGAAGATACTGGGCATCAGTCAAAAACGGCCGAGTTCTCATTGCTACCCGTTCTAGCAATTTGTTGCCACTGGATATGAGCTTTGTTGAACAAACTGATTCTAAGAAATCGCAAACTTCTTGCAAGTTCGCGATTCTCTCAATGTCATCGGCGTCAAGGTTCGGCAGTTGGCGAATGGCTTCCCAGCCCCAATATGCAGCTCCAGCGCTGTCTTGGTTTCTGCGTGCATCCCTTGCGTATTGCAGTGCAAGAGAGAATGTCTTTGGGGAGCCCTTTTTCGATAAAAGCTTTTCGTAAATCGCTTTTCTAAGTTGTGCGGCTGCCGGTTTTGCATCGAGCGCTTCTTCTTGTTGAATTATCTGGTTTAGAATTGATATTCGAAACTGGTCCGGTTTTGATAGCAGAAGAAAGTCACTCAGAAGCTTAAGTCCAGGTGGCGAGAACCAGCACAGAGCCGCAAGCAACAGCAGTGAACCGATTGCGATGCAGGATCCGATTAGTATTTTGTTTGTGTTTGTTGATTGCGATTGCGGAGTGACCTGGGTAGTAGAAGCGTCTGCCCACGCTAGACATTCGGTTCCCTTGTTCCCAAGAACAAGGTCCAGGTCTGTTATGAATGACCGCATGGATTGATAGCGGAGCTCGGGACTTTTTGCCAGTCCTTTCAATATTACTTCTTCCAATCCGACCGGAAGGTTTTGAACCAGCGTTGATGGTGGAGTCACCGCTTCGGTCATGTGCTTATGCATTAGTCCTATCGGATTGTCGGCTTGGTGCGGAACTTGTCCGGCGATACATTCATAGAAAATGCAGGAGAGGGAGTAAATGTCTGAGCGCTGGTCCGGGACGTGTCCTGCTGCTAACTCCGGGCAAATGTAATGAATACTGCCCATTAGCGCTCCGGTTTGCGTGAGCTTTTGAACATCTTTTGATTCGGGAGCGACGATTTTCGCAAGACCGAAATCGAGAACCTTCACGAAATCTGGGCTGGGTTCCTGAAGCAGGACGATGTTGTTGGGACTGAGATCTCTGTGAATAACGCCGAGTTCGTGAGCATAAGCCATTGCATCCGCGACTTGTCTTATGATTGCCGTAGCTCTTTGCCATGGCAATTTGTCGGTCTGATTCAGGCAGCCGCGCAGGCTGCTGCCCTCCACATATTCCATGATGATAAATGGTAAGAGGTCCTGATAAAGCCCGTAGCTATAGAATCTGCCAATGTTCTTGTGGTTCAAATTCGACAGAGCGTGAGCTTCTCTTTCGAAACGCGCTCTGATTTCTGGATCGTGGATCAAATTGGCATGCAGTAATTTGATCGCGACATCTCTGTTGAGATCAAGCTGTTTAGCGTGAAAGACAATTCCCATCCCGCCGCTTCCCGCAACGGAAAGAACCTCGTACTTCTCTTGGAAGATCGTTCCAACTAGAGTCGGTGTGTCCACAAGATCTCATCTCAGCCCCAACATTGATTGTACCCGCTGAAACTAAGAGCAGGGATGTTGCTATCGTGCCTCCCGACCGCTTCGATCCCGGGAGCGCCGGCATCCTGCCGGCTTCGATCCTTAATAGTGTTTGGCTTATATATTGATGCTGGTGGACGCCGGCGGTCCTAGCCCAGCGACCACCCAAACGCGGTGGGAACTAATTGGATTTCTAATTAGCGATTTCTATTATTGCGCCAATTTTTGGAATAGCACTTTCTGCTCAACTTCAAGCTCAGGTTTCTGACCCATAAAAATACCTCCACCACTTTCGGAAAGTTTATTTCCTAAATGTGAAATGGAGGTACCTTAAGGTCTTGATGGTCGGAGCTTCTAGGCGTTCGGCTCCTCTTGCTCCGGATTCTCAGCACGGATTACGATGTCGCGATTGTTGCTTGCTCCACCATTTCCGCCATTGCCAGTTCCGCTTCCTCCGGTAGGCGTGCCACCGAAGCCGACGAAACCATGGAGGGATAATTGCGGAGCTTTTCCAACGAGCTTGCGTTCGGCAAGTTCTGCGATCTCTCTTTCGATATCGTCTTCAGTTCTTGCAGGTTCAAGCAAATTGACTACGTCTCGGAAGTAGAGAGTTTCCTTTTCAACGAGGGCATCAGCCAATGCTTGTAGCTGTGGTTTCTTGGTTGAAAGCAGTCGCTCAACGTTGGCATAGCACTCGTCGATAATGGCTTTAATTTGCATTTCGATTTCTCTTGCGGTCTGCTCGCTGGCGAGTGCTCCAGAGTTTTCAGTCATGAAGCCGTACTGAGTATTCAACGTGAACTGACCCATGCCGCACATTGTAACCATTTGTCTGGCCATTTGTGCTGCGCTTCTCAAGTCACTAGCGACGCCGTTACTGTTCTCTCCGAAGAATATTCGTTCTGCGATCAGTCCTCCGAGAGATATCTCGATGTCGATCATCATGTCTTGCTTGAACTTGTCATTGCGTTCTTCTTTGTCGACCGGCCACATGTAACCGAGTGCCGAGCCGCTTGGAACGATAGTGACAATCTGAATACGTGCGTGCTTGTCGCGGAAGTATGCCACGACAGCATGGCCTGCTTCGTGAATAGAAGTAGCTTTGAGTTCATCCATGAGAACGTGTCTGCTGTATGACATACCAAAGCTTTGACGTTGGATTGCTTGGATCAAGTCGATTTGCGTGACTTCTTCGCGCCCGTTTCGAACGGCATTCAAGCCTGCTTCGTTTACGATCGCTTGAAGATCAGCGCCAGCCTTGTAAATCGTCATACGTGCAATTTCTTTGACGTTCACTTTGATGTCAGTCTTAATCTTCTTCAGGTAGTGGGCAAGAATTGCTTCCCGTCCTTCAAGGTTCGGACGCGGAATTTCGATCTTACGGTCAAACCTGCCCGGACGAAGCAATGCTGGGTCAAGCAATTCGGGGTGATTGGTCGCACCGATCGTTAGAACCTTGTGCTTGCCGAAACCATCTAGCTCTACGAGGAACGAGTTCAAGGTCTTGTTAGAATCTTGAACAGCGCCGCCGCCCATGTCGATGCCGCGCTTTCCACCGAGAGCATCTATTTCGTCGATGAAGACGATACATGGTTTGCCGCTACGACGAGCTTGCTCGTACACTGCGCGAACTCTCATCGACCCTACGCCAGCCCAGAGTGAATTGAAATCACCGCCAGAAAGAGCATAGAACGGAACCCCAGCCGTATTAGCAATTGCTTTAGCTAACATCGTCTTACCTGTGCCGGGCGGACCAATCAGAAGAACGCCTTTAGGAGCTTTCAGCCCTGTCGCGTTAATCTTGTCAGCGTTCCGCAAGAGAGCGATCACTTCTGATGCCTCATGCTTTGCTTCGTCCATTCCCTTAATATCTTCGAGTTTTACATCAAGATCCGGAACGCGAGCAAGATTCATACCTTGAGTATTCAGCTTGTGTCCAGCTGTGACCGAAATGCGCTCAACAGCTCTTTCGAGATCGCACTCTTCGACGTGCTTCTTGCCACCTCTTACGGCAATGATTGCAGCTTCATTGACTGCCGCTGCGATGTCTGCTCCGGAGAAGTTCGTTGTCATTTGAGCTAGTGAATCCAGGTTTGGTTCGGAAGCCATTTTGATCTGAGCCAAGTACTTTTGGAAGATGACTTTGCGGGCGTCAGCATCAGGCAATCCAATATATGCTTTTCGGTCGAACCTTCCAGAGCGGGCAAATGCCGGATCTAAGCCCGCCTCATTATTAGTGGCTCCAATCGTGATCACATTGCTGCGTGTCAATCCGTCCAGTTCAATTAGGAGTTGGTTGAGTGCACCGGTGCGACCTCTGGCGTAGATGTCGCCATCGCCGTTGTTTCCACCGAGCGTGTCGATTTCATCTATAAATACGATTGCGGCCGGACTCTTTCTTGCTTGAGAGTAGAGTGCCTTTATTTTGTCTGATCCACCAAACCCACTTGCAAAATAGCTTCCGGACATTCCAAAAAATGGTGCGTTGGCTTCATTTGCCATCGCTTTTGCAAGCATTGTTTTGCCGACTCCGGGCGGTCCTATCAGTAGAACGCCTTTGGGAATCTTTGCGCCGATTTCTCTGAGCTCATCTCCGTGCTTCAAGAAATCGATGATTTCTAGAATGTCTTGCTTAACATCGTCAATACCGATGATGTCGGACAATCTGACGGTCGAATCGGCCGTGCCAACTTCAACTCCAGATCCGACAAGAGTGCGGTTCACATTCTCCGCTGCGTTGAAGACTGCTGTCTTAAGCACCTCTTCGTTTACGGTTCCAGGACCGCCGGGGCGCTGTCCGATCAATGCAGCTTCGTTGACTGAGGTGGCAATATCTGCTGGCGAATAGTTTTGGGTGAGCTTTGCCATCTCCTCGAGATTGATTCCATCTTTCTCGTGTTTGACTTTATTGAGGTAATAGCTGAAAAGCTCTTTGCGCTCGTCGGGCGTCGGTGCCTGGAAGTAGATCTTTCTATCCATGCGCCCTGCACGCATGAGCGCGGGGTCTAATGCGCCATCATTATTGGTGGCACCGATCACAATGACGTTGCAACCACGGAATCCATCCATTTCGGTGAGCAACGTGTTGAGTGACATGTTCAGGTCGGCTTGTCCGCCGAATCCTTTGTCGCCCTGGCGGTGGCTTCCAATCGAGTCGATTTCGTCGATGAATAGGATCGCCTTGCCGTGCTTGCGAAGTCTTGCGAACATTGTGCGAATCTTGAGAACGCCTAAGCCCATGATAATGCCGCTTAGCGCGCCGCCTTCAACGCAGTAGAACGGAATACCAACTTCGTTTGCGATTGCTCTTGCAAAAAGGGTTTTGCCCACACCGGGAGGTCCGACAAAGAGCATGCCTTTGGGAAGCTCGGCGCCGGATTCTTCGTAGTGCTTAGGATGCGAGATCATATCGATGACCTCACGGATTTCTTGTTTGGCCCGCTCGTTACCGATCAAATCATCCAATCGCTGCGGAGCTTTGGGGCTGATCGGCGGATCGAGGAAAAGCCACGGGAAGGTTCGCTTCCAGAACCCGGTTGGTGCTTTGGCGTCTGCTCGGGGAGGCATCGGGAAGATGAGCATCAGCAGAACATACATCTGGATGATCATGATGATGCCACCAAATATGGCACCGGATGCCAATGAGAGTACTGAGTACTTCAGCAGGGCGGGAAATGATGTAAACGGGTTCCATACTGCCGCGGTGGTTAGTAGCAGCACAATCCAGAGGATCAAAACGGTCCATCGTGCCCACGGTTTTAACATAATTTGCTCTTCGCTCCTGTATTACATTTGGCCGCCGAACGGAAATTCGGCAGGTTGAGGATTATTCTTATCCTCTAGTTCGGTCGTGAAAACTACTGGTCTTGCCTTGTTGATGATGTTGATCTCGCCGACAAGCGTGTTGTCGCTTGCTTTGACGCAGCCTGTGCCGGTTCCTTTCATTTGACTCACTCCGGCTGGCCACTCAACAGGCAAATAGGCTGGTAAAACGCCAAGAGCAGCCCCAATGCTGTTAAAAATGCACGACAGCACCAGGACGGCTATGAAGCTAACGACGAATCTCATGGGTTAGGGGAGTTCTCCTTGGAAAGGACCCGTTAAAGTATATTTTATCTCTATTGTTCCCTGTCTATCAGCATATTTACGCCGAATGTAATTCAGTGTTTTCCGCCTTTATCTGCGAACAAGCCGGCAGGCCCACATTTGGCCACTCGACGACCGCTGATTATGAATGTTCCTGGGCGGTTTGGAAGTTTTCCAAGCGCCGTTCTGCAAGCTCGCTTCGAGGGTGGATCCCGGAATCGCTCGAAGCCCGTAACCCCACTCTACCAAGGGGGTCCGTTGAAGTTCAGAGATTGAAGTGAAATCGATTAGCGAGTTTGAAACTGGTTGTCAATAACGCTTGCGAGCGAGTCCTTCGGCATCGCACCTGTATATTGACCTTGCTGCTTCCCGTCTTTGAACAGCATGAACGTTGGCCAGGCTTGGATTTGGTACTTTTCCTTCAGCAAAGGATTCTGGTCGGTGTCGACCTTGTAAACCTTGACCTTGCCCTCGTAGTCATGAGCCAGTTGATCAACAATTGGTCCCATTTCCCGACATGGAGCGCACCAGGGAGCGGAAAAGTCCACCAAAACAGGTAGCTGTGATTGCAGGACGTCCTGGTCGAAATTGGCGTCGCTCGTCTCGGGTGCTGCTGTCGAGGAAGCCTCTGTATTGCCCGGGTCCGTCGTGCTTTGCTCGGTAGTGGGCGTCGGCGCAGGAGTCGGCGGCGCTGAGGCGCCAAACAGCCCTCCGTTCAACATTGCACCGATAATGATGCAGACGAGGAAAGCGATAACCATATCTTTAATCACAGGCAGGCAACTCCAAAGGACTGGTCCTTATAGACACATACCCTAATTTAATGGCAACTGTCCATAGCATTTACACGGATCTAGTCTCATTCCTTTACCGAGTGCGAAACTTGCAACGCAAGCAGGCACAAGGAAATAACTGAGTCACACTCACGCAAATCCTATTGGACCCTGTCAACTTGTATGAAGGCAGTATTTATAGATGCTTGTTGACTGCATTTGCGAGAGTGGATTTCGGAACTGCTCCGACCACTTGCTCGACAACTTGCCCGGACTTAAACAAGAACAAGCTTGGAATACCCTTAATAGAGTATGCTTGCGCCGTTTTCGGATTTTCGTCCGTGTTCAACTTCACAACTTTCAGTCTGCCGTCATATTCTTTAGACAAATCTTCTACAACCGGAGCTACAGCTTTGCAAGGGCCACACCAGGGGGCCCAGAAATCAACCAGGACCGGGAGATCGGACTTGAGGACTTCTTGCTCAAAAGTATTGTCGGTCACGCTAAGAACGCTGGACATTTTAGAAGGAACCTCCCTCGCCATCTCTGATTCCAAAAACCTTAGCACTAATTACCATTTCGTGCAGGTTGATGACATTATAGATTTACGACTCACACAAAAACAACTTTATCCCATAGTTTTAAGCCTTCGTACATACCAAATAATAGACAGATTCTGCCTGCAATTTCCTTTTTAGTTCCCATGAGCTCTTTCCAAAATACCTACAGCTGGTTCTTCAAATCGCTTGCTAATCAATTGCTTGGCACCTATTTACTAGTCACGGCATTTGCGCTTGCAATCGTCACATTCTGGGCTCTTTTCACTATCAAGGCTGAATCGACTCGTGAACTTCATAACAAGCTTGAAGTTGAGGCTGTCCACTTAGGCCTTGAAATTGACAACGATCTTTCTCTTGACTCGGCCAAGGCCACTGAACGCATCCAGGCTGCTGTAGATCGCCATGCTAGTAAGCTTGGCTACTCGATTACGGTAGTGAACAAGCAAGGGCATGTGTTGGCAGAGGCCGGCTCAGAAGAGCCTCAGGAGGGTCAAAATATTTCAAGTGACCCTGAGATCAGCGATGCTCTTGCCGGTATCCTCGGGCAGTACCGGCGTCCTGTTGGCGCCAAGAAAGCCGAATGGATGTATGTTGCATATCCGGTGCGCTCTCCATTTGAGACGCTCGGGGTAATTCGGGTCGGAATCCCACTGACGGATCTCAATCAGAGGTTGAATCAGGATCTGATTTTCTTTCTTGAAATTATCGTATCGGCGCTCATTACAACCGCACTTATTAGTATTTGGCTTGCACGTCGCGTGACACAACCAATCCGCCACATCAGTCAGCTTTCGCGGGAAATCGCCAAATCGGGCGACATCACAGCCCTGGTTCCAGTCCAGCGAACAGATGAGATTGGCGAGCTCGTTGCTTCTTTCAATCAAATGATCGGCAGATTACGAGAAGAGGAGAAATTGAAGCAAGACTTTATCGCGAACGCGAGCCACGAGCTAAAAACTCCGACGATGGCTATTGGCTCGGTGGTGGAAGCTCTACAGGCTGGCGCGGCGGAAGATCCTGAGTTGCGCGCACGCTTTTTGCGCTCGCTGGAAAATTTGGTGGAACGCCAAGCCAGTTTGCTGCGCGATCTGCTCGATGTCGCGCAATTGGATGCTGGCGCCAAAATTCAATGGTCGGAAGATCTGCGTCTTTCAGACACTATTAAAGAAGCTGTTGAACAGATTCGCGTTCAAGCAGAGAAGAAAAAGGTGCAACTGAATATTGATTTGCCGCCTGATCATCTGATCGTCGTAGGCAATGGTATTCAGTTGCAACGTGCGTTTATCAACCTTCTAACAAATGCGGTCAACTACACTCCTTCCAATGGAGAAGTGCGCATCAATGTTTTGCCAGTTGAAGACGGCCATGTCGACGTGAATATTTCCGACACAGGTACCGGTATAGAATCAAAAGATCTACCGCACATTTTTGATCGATTCTATCGGGCAGACAAGGCGAGAAGCCGTTCAGGCACAGGCGGTACAGGATTGGGATTGGCGATTACTCGTGAAATAATCAATCGACATCACGGTACAATTTCAGTAGATTCCACTCCCGGTTCTGGCACCACTTTCACAGTACGTCTACCGGTAAAGAGCCAGATCGGACAGGAGCAATCAAAAGGAGCGTTAAACACCTCGGAGCCGTAAAAGAATCCGAAGTGCACAGAACGAAGAAGTCTTGAGCGAAAACACAGAGAACGATCTTTCAGCCGACGACATTACGGTCCCCTGTTGCTCCGAGCAAGTACACATTGCTTATAGAGGCAGAGCTGATGATCGACTATACATTGTGAGGAACCGAAAATGGCAAGAAGTAAAATACTTCCAGGCTAACGGGCTGCGCGTATTTTGTGCAGTCTGCCGCCATCGTGTTCTTTAGCGCCGGCTAGCTCGTGCTCGCTGATTACATGTGGAACTAAAAACGGCCATAACTCCACAAGCACTTCATAAATAGCCAATAGAGAGTTCATTCTACATCGTTAGAGTTTGAGAGTCGCCTAACGAGGGAGTCTCTCTAATGTTCAAGATAAACGGTAGATCTGTCAAAAGAGCCTTTCTTGCACTTTCTGCTTTTGTAGGTGTTCTGAACGCTTCTCCACAAGCTCTTGCTGGCGGCTCTCCACCATGGGATCCCCACACTCACGAGCAGTGGTATCTGGGTGCTTTGCACGTTCCGGAAACCTGGGTTCGCCATTTTGATAACGAGCGACACTCGATTCAAGTCGGACTGATCACTGATGAGCAATTTAGAGCGACTAACACAAATCACGATATGCCTCCGCATACGGTGCACTTACTGGGAACCAGGCGGCGCGAGAATTCGAGCGAAGGCGAAAAATTGGTTACTTCAGCTTTTGCTGTTCGAAACAATGTGCAACTCACTTCCGGAATCATCAATGTGGATAATATGGAAATTTATTCCATACCACAGGAACGGCATGAAACCCCTTATTCCGGAGATCTGGACCATCAGGATCAGATGATGAGCGATGCGCTTGAAGATCTAATGAATGAGCACCCGAACATCAAGGTCGTCGCCGTTTGTGTTAAACCAATCTATCAATCCCAAAGCGTTCCATTCGAGCCGAGTCACTTGAGACCAACCAGCTCTGTAGGTTATCCGCGATTTCATGCATCGGCATTCAGGTTCTCTTCGCTCGGCGGTATCGTTTTCTTGAATGCTGGTGATCATGGTCCCTCATTCGCGTATCACGATAACAACCAAACGTCTTATCTCAATGTCGTTCGCGGACTCGACCGGACTCTGTTGCCCAGAAACCATTTCGATTGCGGTAGAGCAATAACATTCTGTGCTCCGGCTGAACAAATTCTTTGTTCCGATGAGTATGGACAATTAGCACAAGGACGTGGTAGCAAATACGCCACCATGCTCTGCGCTGCAGTTGCAGCTGAAACTATGGCTCTACATCCCGGGCTTACGGGCTCTGCCTGCAGCACGATTCTGCGAGAAACAGCAATGAAGTTTCGGGAACCCGATTATAATATTGAGCGTGGCTACGGAATGCCTGATGCTGCAGCTGCTTGCTCCCGTGCATTGCAATATCGCAGCGGTATCGTAAACGCCTACATCAATCCGGCCGATGCTCCTAAACTCGTGCCGCCACAACGACCTGCGTCACCCAGTCCAAATCCGAGTTCGCAGATTATCAAAGTTCAGAGAACTGCGCCAAAACTAAGTCTCTAATTGAGAAACGTATGGTGTTTTCCAAGAGCGACGTATCAAGCGTCGCTTTTGGCGTTTCCATCTAGTATGCAGCTGGACCACCCGCCCGCCCATAGCAACACAGAATTGGCTATCGCTAGAGGTGCGGACAAGATGATGCTCCTGAGGAACTATATTCCGGTTCCTCACCTGATGTGACTTTCACAGAAAGTAATACGACTGTTGGCGATCTCAGCTCAGCGTGGTCTAGAGCAGATTCTCGCAGCTAGTATGGAGCGCGGACGTCCCGTCCGCCCATAAGCGCGAAGCGCTTTGCAGCTACGCATTGGGAGTTTCGCAAGAGGTAGAGTCTCCCTAAAGCTGTAGCGTAGATAGTAGAATCTGCATATGGGCGGGCAAGATGCCCGCGCACCATACGTTTCCGAGTTGAATCGAAAAGGAAAGTGCTAGCAGTGTTTACATTCGCAGCCCCAAGAATGAGATCGCCAGCAGTATCAAGCTGTCCGCGGCCCCTACTTATGGGCTGACGGGGCGTCCGCGCTCGGACATGCTCTTTAGGCTCCTTGCAGCTGAGTTGGAGCGCCGCTATCTTGATCTGTGTCGATTGGCAACAGCACCATCTTGCTGGCTTCTAACTTGAACTATTCTTCTAACTCTACTTTTTCTTTGGAGCTGGTTTTGCAGGTATAGCTGGTTTCTTAGCTGGAATCGTTTTCTTTGTGCCGGGAGTGTCAGCTGGTTTTGGAGTCACTGGAGTCGCTTGAGGAGTTGCTGTAGTTACTTTGCCCGTAGTTGCTTTACCTGTGGTTGCTTTACCTGTGGTTGCTTTGCCAGTAGCTGCTTTGCCTGTAGCTGCTTTGCCTGTAGCTGCTTTGCCTGTAGTTGGCTTGTCTGTAGTTGCTTTGTCTGTAGTTGCTTTGTCTGCCAGCGGTTTCTTTGTAAGTGCTGGCTTTGCTCCTGTGACTGGTTTCTTGACTGGAGATTTTGATTTTGCAACTGCTGGTACAAGCTTCGGCTTAACGGGGGGCTTAAGTTGCGTGTTCGACGGATTCGCGGTCTGTGAGTTGTCACCGCCTGTGGTGTTATCTGTTGGCTGTGCCGTGCTTGCCGATTCACCTCCGGCTGGAGTGCCACCTTCGCCAGCAACCCCGGATGGGTTCTCCAGTCCACCAGTGCTGTCAGGTGCAGAGGCGTCTGGCGTGGCTTGATCCGAACCTGTAGGAAGTGGCGTATAATGAGGCTTTTGCCATGGTGCATTGCCGGATGCCATCAGTCCTTTTGGAGGCTTCATTCCAAAATGCTGGTAGAGATCGTTAATCTCATCAGCGCGAGCTGTTCTACTCAAGAAAACAGAATAATTGTTGAGCAGCATTGGCAAGTTGCCGTCGCGCAGCTCTTGTTCCAGATCTAAGGCTCTTGCGAAATGTCTTTCTACGTCATCGAGTTTATTTTCATTCATGAGCTTGAGCGCGTGATTGCCTTCCGTCGTGATGATGTTCGTCTTAATCACTGCCTTGTCTGGTTTAAGCCTGAGAGCCTTTTCGAGCTTCGCGATTGCTTCGTCAAACTTTTGCTCGTGCATTAGTTTGATGCCCTGATCGTTGAGCGTCATCCAGTTTTCGAGTTGCTCGGAATAAAGGCGGCGGATGGTCTGAATATCGCGCGAACTAAGTTGGGGGTCAACCTTTTGCGGTGCTGAAAAATACATGATGTCGCCAGGGTTTCTGCTATGTCCGACGATACCCAATCCATGTCCCAATTCATGCAGCGAGATCCAGTAAACAAGTGAGTCGTTTAACTTAACCGTTGGTGAAGGATCGAGTGTGAGAAGCGTTACATCCGCATGGTCGATACCAGCAGCGGTGGCGGAGTAGCGAACGTCACCACCTTCAGATCGATTGACACCCTCTTTCAGGTCATTAGTCCACTTAACTACAATGTCAGCCTTGTTCTGGTTGTCGACCTTCTCAATGCTCATCTTGCCATCAAGGGCGCGGATCCAATCTTGAAGAGCAGCTTCAAGAGCCTGTCCATATCCGGGTTTATATCCGGGAACTCCGTCTCCAGGCTTGAGATAAATCTTCAGTGGCATGCGATTAGCCGACCATCGCTGCTTTTGATCATTGGATAGCTCGTCGATGTAATCGGGCTTATTGAGCGATTCGGGGTTCACACCGGAAGCCAGTAATTTATCAATCTCAGGAATGTGCGCTTTGATCCGATCGCTATAAGGATTGTGCGGAGCCAGTGCTACAAATTTTTGCAGAGAAGCCTTGGCCGCAACCAGATCTCCAAGCCCTTCTTGAACCAGCCCCAAGTTCAACCACATCAGATCGTAATCTGGTTTCACTTGCGTTCCTCGAATCAAACGGGCTTTAGCTTCTTGCAACTTGCCCATCTTCATTAAGGCAAGCCCGTAGTTGCACAGAATGTTGGGATCATCAGGAAGTATTCGCCATGCCTGAGCGAGCACTGTCTCGGCAGCGGTGAAATCACCGTTCTTGATCAAAGCGACGCTGTTGTTATAGAGATCGAGCGCCCTGTTTCTGGCTTCCTCGCTTACTTGAGCATTGACCGCAGTTAGCGACAGCAAGAGGCTGATGGACAACGAAAGGAGGTTCTTCAAAGGCATAATTGTCTAAGAATGCTAGGGAGATGTGACGAAGCTTTTGTTCGAATAATGATATCAGTTGTGACAGGAAAGCTTCTTGAACCTCTTAGACTACAGTGTTGCCAGGCAGCATGCGAATCCGCGCAAATTTTTCTGCGAGGATCACTCGAATTTTGCAGGGCTAGGCTGGCTGATGCTCAAAGGGCTTGAATCTTGGTCGATTTTGGATGTACTAGCCTCCAGGAAGTGGCTCTGTGATTGGGAGAACTACCATTCCCCAAACTCTGAATCCATTCTAAGCTACAGACGATTGGTGTCCGGCGACTAGAAATGTCAGACAGTCTTGAGAAAACGAAGATACCGCAGATGGCAGAAGCGTCAACGCTTTTGTCGGATGAGCGTGATGCCTTGGGTGATAAGCTGCTTCGCGAGGCAAGTCTTCTGAGTACGGGTATCACAAGCGGTTTCGTCAATCGAGCCAGTGAAGCTTTGAGTCATCCAGGACTTACTGCTTTAGAGTTTGGTGGAGCCGCGGGGCTTGCTGCCGGACTCAAGCTGATGGCTGATGCTGGCGGTCGCTGGGGGAAAGCGGCGCAAGCTGTTGGGACGGCGGTTTTCATCGCCGGTGGTGCTGACATTGCTAACCGGCTGATCAAAACAGGCTCGGCAGTGGCCGACAATTGGTCGAATCCCGAGAATTACCAAGCCAATAAAGAAACCGTGGGGCGCTATTTGGGCTCAGCGTTTTTTGACTACCCGCTACTGGCGGGAGCTTCTTATGCTGGTATTCGTGGTGTCGAATTTGGTGGCAGCCTCAGGAGTCGAGCTGTTGTCCCTGAGAAAGTAAGCGCTCCTGAAATTCTGGCCAACCGAGCGGCAGAAGTTGCTGCCGCTGCTGAGGCGAGATTCGGGGAGATTGCACAGGTTGTGCATAACAAGCTTAAAATGGCTCAGTTTGAATTACCTTCTGCTGGTTATCAGCCATTGTTCGCGGCTGATGGAATGGCTGCAGGGAAGGCTATGAAAGTAGACGTATCAGCCTCCAAGGCTTTGAAATTCGAAGCGGCGCGGCATCCCAGCCTGCTTGCTGCGGAAGCTTTTCCACAAAGGTCTGTTCAGCTAGAACAGGCTATGCAGCTGAGCGCTCCTAAAGAGATCCACTTCAAGATTCCTTCAGTCGAGATGCTGATTGCGCAAAGATCTGCTGCCGTTATTGTGCCTATTCTGCCACTCTCTTTTGTGCCTCGTGAACAGGCTCAAATCCAAACCACAGCTAACCTTTCTAAACCGATGGACTTTAAGCTCAACGCTGGCGAACTGGCGAAGATACAGGAAGATCAAGCAGCTCGAAGGATTTCTTCTTTTGAAATCTTGAGCAAAGACAATCTCAAGATCGACTACAGATTTCAGCCTCGGTAAATCCAGCCGCCTATCGGGTCTGCCAGGCAATAGTGTCGCCCGGAAAGAGGAGATGCTGCTGTTAGTTCTTAGTAGGCGAAAGCGGCGCCGAGTCCGATTGAGATACGGACATGGCTGCCGTAGAGTCCGTCGCCGTGCTTGTTGGCGCGCAATGTATTTTGTTCGCGATACTTGCGGTAGCTCATGTTTTCATCAGCCTGACCCAGGACGTTAAAACGTTTTCCGTCAATGACTGCCGTTGGTAATGCGAGCGCTTCCAATACCGTCGTGGGTAAAGCCATTGCTGTTATGATTGGCTCGTTAAACGCAAGTTCCGCGTCAGATGCGGCATCTGTAGCTACAGCATCGTGCGACCAGGTCGGTTGAATTGACATAACGCAGGCGGCTAAGCTTATCGCGAGAGCGTATTGTGTCTTTTTCATAAGTTGCCTCTAGTCTTCGTGGAGCTGCGGACGGATGCATTTTCAAACGGTTCCCAAATTCTGGATTAATTCTGCCACAAGCCTTTCCGGAACACCACCCGGTTTCCACCCTAAAGAATTTTATCTGGCGCTGTCTTTTGGGGTCCAAGCACGCTCGCTTTCCTGTTGATAAGCTGGTTTTAGTGCGGTTCGGGTAAGTATGGCGATGAAAATGTCGAAAATAAAAGATGCCGGAATGGGATTTTGTTTAGCTCTGGGATTCATGCTGGGTAACAATGCTATTGCATTTGCTGATTCGCCAAGTCCTTCCTATACGCCAAAGTCGCCGATCCCACCTGTTACTACTGGGGTTTTAGAGTTAGTTGAAATCAAACCGGCCGCCGCCATTAATGTGGTGGCATCGCGTTCTCGAGTATTTAGGACCAAAGGAAAAATCAAAAGAGTAATGGTCAGCGATCCCACAATCGCTGAAGTGGTGGTCGTTAGCGAGCGCGAGTTTGTGCTTCTTGGAAAGAGAGACGGTGCCGTGTCTGTCGTACTCTGGTTTGAGGACGGCACAAAGAGCGAGTCGCCGATAATCTAACGAATGTTGATCTTTTGACGCAAAGGGCGCTGAAAGTTGTACTCACGGGCATATCAATAGCAGCCTGGGGGGCAGGCGCTATATCAGAAACACGCGAAAGACTGATAGCAAGCCTCTTGCCAAGCGCTCGGAAGCACTGCTAGAGAAAGACTTAGCCAATGTATGGGCTAATTGACAAGTTCATAAATGCAGCATTGAAAGGGCGTTATCTGACGTTGCTTGCTGCCGTCTTTCTTTGTATTGCTGGTGCGTTTGCTATCAAATTTTTGCCTATCGAAGCTTATCCGGAGCTTGCTAATCCACAAGTTCGGGTAATCACGTTGGTTCCTGGAAAGGGTGCCGAAGAAGTTGAACGCTTGGTTACTGTTCCTCTTGAGAAGGAGCTAAACGGTATTCCCGGTCAAACTGCTTTGCGTTCATTGTCGCTGTATGGACTTTCGGTTGTCATATGTACCTTCACCGATTCGACTCCGACAACTCTGGCGCGACAGCAGGCCTTGGAGAGAATTAGCGCCGCCAGTATTCCAGAAGGGCTAGAACCATCGCTTGAACCTGATGCCGGCTCCCTGCGTGAAATTTTCAGATATTCCTTGTCGAGTCCATATTACTCGGCGATGAGTTTGCGCGCTATCCAGCAGTGGGATCTAGAAAAGCTTTTCAGGCAAATTCCGGGCGTTATTGCCGTTATCAGCGAAGGCGGTCCCACAAAGACTTTTGAAGTACAGCTCGACCCCATAAAGATGCGCTCAAGAGGTATTACTCTCAAGATGGTATTTGACGCGGTCGCTAATTCAAACGCAACTACAGGCGGTGGCTTTATTGAGCAGAACGGCCACGCGCTCATCGTTCGCGAAATTGGACTGGTCAAGAGTGCTGAAGAGATCGGCAATGTCGTGATTACATCTACGGAAGCGGGACTCCCCATCCGGGTCGACGATGTCGCTGACGTAAAAATCAGCTCGATTGTTCGACGGGGGCAGGTCGGCAAAGATTCGGAAGACGATGTCGTAGAAGGAATCGTTCTGCTTAGACGCGGGGAGAATCCTTCAACCGTCCTCAAGGCGGTCAAAGAGAAACTTCCCGAGATAATTTCACGGCTCCCGGCGGGAGTTCAATTCCATACACTTTATGATCGAGAATGGTTGGTTAATCAAACCCTCACTACAGTCGGTACCAATGTGTGCATCGGAATAACGTTGGTTGTTGTGCTGCTGGCTATATTTCTTGTCGATCTTCAATCCGCGCTTGTAACGGCCTGCGTGATCCCACTTTCAATGGTGGTGGCATTCATAAGTCTTTGTTTGATGAACGTCCCAGCTAATCTATTAAGTCTTGGTGCTATCGACTTCGGAATCTTGGTTGATAGCGCCGTTGTAATGACTGAGAACATAATCCGCAGATTGTCCGACGAAGGCAAAGATCTATCTCCGCAGGAACGCCTGATTCTGCTTGGCGAATCTGCACGCGAAGTTGCCGGGCCGATTCTATCGGGAATCATCGTTATTATTGCTACATTCGTTCCGATTTTTACCTTTGGCGGCGTTGAAGGTAAGTTGTTCCGTCCGCTTGCCGCAACTATGGTAGCTGCCCTGATTGGAGCCGGCGTTCTTTCACTGGCACTGGTGCCAGTGCTCTGTTCATTCTTGATGGTCAAAAAGCCAATCAAGGAACACGAAAGTTGGATCGTAATGTTGGCTCGTGTTGTCTATAAGCCGACGCTTGCATGGTGCCTGCGCTTCCCTTGGCCTATCATCGTTTGTGCGATTGTTGGAGTCGCAGCTGCCGGTCAATTGTTTCTCAATACAGGTAGCGAATTCCTGCCTCATCTTGAAGAAGGTAACATCTGGCTGCGTGCCACCGTTAAACCTGGAAGCGTAACACTTTCAGAATCCGTCAAAGTTGCACGTCAGATTCGCGAAACGTTGAAGAAATTTCCAGAGGTCAGGCATGTCCTCTCACAGGTTGGGGGACCCGACGACGGTACTGACCCGGCGCGTTTTGCTGATCAAGAATTCTATGTTGATCTCTTACCAGCCAAGAAGTGGCGCGAGCAGTTCAAGGAAAATAAGGAATTGCTGATTGCCGATATGAGAAAGGAATTGGAAAAGATTCCTGGCGTAGGCTATTACTTTACGCAATATATTCAAACCACATTGGATGAAGCACTCTCGGGTGTTCAGGGGTCACTCGTGGCTAAAGTTGCGGGTCCGGACCTTGCAACGCTTGAATCTCTCAGCCATCAGGTCGGACACATCATGACGCAAACACCGGGCATCGTTGACGTGATAGTCGACCCCCTGCTTGGTCAGCCGCAGTTTGTAATTGAAATAGATCGAGATGAGGCGGCACGTTATGGACTTAACGAAGAAGACCTCAAACAGTTGGTGGAAATAGCGATTGGTGGCTCGTCTGCAACAACACTCATCGAGGGCGAGCGTCGTTTCGACGTTGTGGTCCGTTTCGCACCGAACTATCGATCAAGCGAAGAGTTGCTTTCGCACATCCTGGTTGATACACCGTCAGGACTTGCTGTTAGCTTGTCACAGCTGGCAAAACTCAAGGAAACCAATGGTGCCACTCAGATCTGGCGCGATGGCGGATTCCGCATGGCCACAATAAGAGCCAACGTCAGAGGCCGAGATCTCGCGACATCGGTGGAGGATGCACAAAAGAGGGTTAATGCTGAGATAAAATTGCCTCCCGGCTACAGAGTCCAATGGAGCGGCGAGTTCCAGCGCCAGAAAGAGGCTTCACACCAAATGTCGATCATCTTGCCTGTGACATTAGTTGTGATTATCACCATCTTGTATTTTGCTTGTGGCACTCTCGGCGGTGCGATCATCATGTTTTCAGTTGTGCCATTGGCTGCAATTGGAGCCGTGTTGGCATTGAACGTCACCGGAACGTATTTCTCCATATCGGCCGGAGTTGGTCTGATCGCCTTGTTCGGATTAGCTGTTAAGAATGGAATTCTATTAGTCTCGTTCGTAAATGAACTACGGCATGACGGTTTGACTGTGCAGGATGCTGTTTATCAGGGCTCGTTGACACGTATGCGTCCGGTTCTGATGACGGCCGTAATTGCTGCCGTTGGACTCTTGCCTGCGGCATTGTCTAACGAAATAGGTTCACAGAGCCAGCGGCCGTTTGCAATTGTCATCATCGGCGGTCTCATTTCTTGCACAATCTTGAGTTTGTATGTTTTGCCTGCTCTCTATCTCAAGTTTAGTCCGAGCCCGGGAAGGCGTGGTCGTGATCCGCAATCTTCGCTTTCGTATTCGGGGCGCTTTAAGGCGCTAAAAGAAGAGAACGGCGCTAGTGATGAGCTTCAGACTACAAATGAGCCGAATTCGAAGGAAGACTTGCAGCCATCGATGGCCGAAGAACAGCCCAGCATGCAAGTTACGGTTTTTGAAAATGAACCGGATATGAATTTGGATTTGCTAAGTCCTGACGGCTCTGAATCAAGTGCACCAAAGTCCGAACATGGAAGCGATTCTCAGAAAAAACATCGCAGCGATGCTGCCGACAATGCCGGCATCGAGGTGCAAAGTTGATGAGCAGGCTATATGCAAAATCAGATAATAGGAGGTTCGCGCTTTCGCAGTGCCTGATTTTGTCATTGACCACTCTCTTCCTCAGCTCCTGCAACCAATTATTCGAATTCAATTCACCTGCGACCAACACAGAACCGGTAGCCGAAAAACCGCCAGTGAGTTCTGATGAACCCATTACACTTGATCCGTCCGAAATTCAGAAAATTCAACTTTCAACAGAAACTGTGGCTAGCCATACCCTGCCGATTGAAATTGATGTAACCGGAATAATTCGAAAGAATCCGAATCTATCAACTAACGTGATTTCACTGCTTCCAGGACGCATTGAAGATGTGTGGGTTCAGCATGGTGATTCTGTAAAGAAGGGAAAAGCCTTAGCAAAAATCCGGAGCGATGAAGTTGGGCAAATTCAAACTGACCTTCTTGCAAGCTTGTTGGATCTCGAAGCCGAGCGCAAACAAGCTGAATTGAAAGAGACTTTCGCGCAAAAACAATTCGATCGAAAAAAGGTTCTGTTTGAATCAAAGATCGCTGCTCGTGTGGAAGTGGAAGAAGCTGAGAATGCCCTAGAACAGGCTAAAGCAGAAGTTCATGCCACTGAGGATAAACGCAGTGCATTTATTGCTTCCAGCAAAGAGCGCTTGAAGCTCTATGGAATTCCAGAAGACGTGATCGATAAAGTTGAGAAGACTCGCAAGATCCAATACATATTTGATCTGACAGCACCGCGCGATGGCATCGTCACGGAAAGGGATGCCGACCCTGGTGAACTCGTAACTTCGGGCAAATCCCTTTTCACGATCTCTGATTTATCGTCAGTTTGGCTTGTGGCAAATGTGCTAGAGGATCAGGTCCGTTTTGTCAAAGTAGGCTTACCGGTTCGAGTTGCAGTCGAGAGCTTACCTGGAGAAAAGTTCAGCGGGACGCTGGACTTCGTGGACTCACACGTGGATGGCCATACTCGTACATTGGCGGTTCGCGCCACTATCCAAAACGCCGGCGTCAGGCTAAAACCAGAAATGTTTACTCGTCTGCACATCCAGACTGGCACCGCACATGCATTGACAGTACCTCACGGAGCGGTTCAAAAAATTGGCGACTCAACAGTTGTCTACATCGCTCAATCCGATGGGCGCTTTCGTGAAAGAAAAATAACCACAGGAAGGCACCTCGGGGATGCCGTAGAGGTTCTCGCAGGGCTCCATCCTGGTGATAAAGTAGTGGTTCGTGGAAGCCTTCAGTTGTTGGGGCAAGCCTTGCAACGAATGAATCAGTGAGGGACACATGCAGTTGATAACTGCTATCATTCAGCCGTTCATGCTGGATAGGCTGACTCGCCGTTTGCGCAAGGAAAAGGTGCCTGGCTATACGGTCACTCAAGTCAGCGGTTCTTGGCACGAAATGGAAGAAAATCCTCAGCCGACCATGGCTCGAATAAAGGTCGAGGTTGCTGTTAATGATGAGCAGGTTGATAAAATTTGTGAGCTAATCTGTGCAACCGTAAGCACCTTGCAGGAAGGTGATGGAATACTTATGGTTACGCCCATAAACAAAGTGGTGAGTTTGAGAACCGGTGAACGAGGACCTCGCGCTCTTCGCGACTAGGACCAGGAGTGATGGAAGTGGAAGAACTTGAAAGTAAGCCTCAGGCCCAGAGCAGCACTAATGCCACTGAGGATGCTCGTAAACGCATGTCGTCGACGATGAAGGCTTTGAAGGTGACGCGCAGACCTTTGAGCCAAACACTGCAATCTCTCAAGGTCGAACAAGAACTCCTGCAAACGGCACTAATGAAGGCGAAGAATCCGAATCTTAGTAAGACAGCCGGATTCAGGCTCGATAAGCTCAAGCAATTCGGTTTTGGCTCTCTTGCTTATTCGTCCTTGCAAGCTGGAATGCAGTACTACATGCATGAAGATCTTGGCTATGTTTCGTACGTTCCTTTGGGTGATAGCCCTGACTCTGTGCTTGTTCTATCCGATCCGCTCTGCAGCCGAGAGAAACTGAAAGAATTCATGGATGAATTTCTCAAGGTCAAGAAAGATCCTGTTTTTCTCCACATCTCACATGCCGTGGCCTGTGATCTTGCCGATCGCGGTTACGTCGTCAATGAACTGGGTGTTGAAACCGTCATCGAAATTCAAGACTTTGAAATAACTGGCAATAAAAAGCAGCAGTTAAAGTCAGCGCGCAATAAAGCTCAGAAAGATGGAATAAAGGTTCGAGAACTTCATTCTGTCGATGACTCCTTGCTGAGAGCCTTAAAGCAAATCAGTGATGAATGGATAAGCGCCAAGGTTGCCGGCAACTCCGAAATGAAATTCCTGGTACGTCCAATCATTTACGTGGACGAGGTTGATGTTCGTCGCTTCATTGCCATCAAAGATGATGAAATCGTCGGTTTTGTGATCTTCGACCCCATGTATGAAAATGGAGAGGTGGTTGGATACATAGCAAATCAACTGCGCAGTAATTATGAGAAAGGCTATTCTATCGTCGACTACATCATTCTGGAAGCGATGAAGATCTTCAAAGAAGAAGGTAAACGCGATCTTTCTCTCGGCTTCTCCCCGATGTATAAAGTTGATGACGGGCATGAGTTTAAGCATAGTAAGCTGCTGAAAGCGCACTTTCAATTTGCATACGAGAAAGCAAACTACCTCTATAACTTCAAGAATCTGGCCAGGCACAAGAGCCAGTATCGTCCCGAGATGAAGGGCGCGCGCGAAGAGAAGATTTACTGTGCTATGAAGACCAGATTCTTTCTCAATCGCATGCATAGCGTTTATACGGCTCTGGGACTAAAACCGATGCAAGCTACGGTGAATCACTTGAAACATGTAATCGTCGACAAAATCAAATCCGTTTTTCCGAAAAGAAAATCGGCACCGGCAATAACGCACGATTGTGCAAGCGAATCTGACGAAGCTAAATAGATCTGTAGGGGCGACGGAAGGCGACGCCCGCATTAGTGGAAAGTGATCCGGCGCAATGCGCAAGCTTGGAAATGTAAGACTCTCAGATGGGCGAAACCTCGCCTATAGTCAGTACGGTGATCCGAACGGAAAGCCTATATTCTACTGCCATGGTGGTGTAAGTAGTAAAAGTGATGTCGCTTTTGCGCAAGAGTTTTGTGAAGAGAACGGATTCTTAATAACGGCGCCAGATAGACCAGGCATTGGTGACTCCGATCACAAGGCTGGCAGAAGCTTGCTCGATTGGGCCTCAGACAGCAAAGAGCTCTTGGATCAACTGGGCATTGAGAAAACAGCAGTGTTGGGATGGTCCCTGGGTGGACCATATGCACTTGCTTGCGCCTTTGCATTACCGGAGCGTGTCTCTGTTGTTGGTACTATTGGTGGTGCGGGACAATTTGATGACCCGGAGTCGGTCAAGCAGCTCGGATTGCTTGTCGATCGCTTATTGCTAACGGTGCCGGGCTGGTTGCATGGTCCTTTCGCCATGGGACTGCAGGCTGCCGCGTTGTTGCCGCCTGAAGCAATGAAGCAAAGTCTTCTGAGCAACCTTACGTCGAAGAGTGATCGCGAAATCGTATCAGCTCTACCAGTGAAGGACGCAACCGGTTTTCTGTATGAAAGCCTGAAGAAAGGCGGCATGGGCGTAATCGAAGACTATGCAGCAGTCGGAAAATCTTGGGGATTTTCTCCTTCCGGTATCAAACTGAAAACACTTATTTGGCACGGTGAGCAAGATGATATGTGCCCCATGTCCGCAGCTAGAATCATGGCCGAAAGCATGCCGCATGCCGAGTTCAAGCTTGTCGCCAACGCAGGGCATTTTTTGCTACACAGAAATATCGACAAAATTTTTCCGCTTTTGTGCGGATAATCATAAGCTAGCTGGCTGTTGCGCTTGCGTCTGGTCCTGCGGATATCGCCGGGTGCTCAATTACCGCTGAGTTCAGCTTATCTTCTTGATCTTTTTTTTTGAAACCAGCAACAGCATGTTTAAGCTCTCTGACTGCTATTACAAAAGCTGTAACTGCGGTTACGAGTGATATTATTTGCTGAATTCGAGTAACAAAGAACATGTTTCCACCTCTAAATTATCGTCGTTTTTGCAGACGCCGAATCGACGCAGCTGGTTCCTGCCGTGGAAATTGTTCGCTGCCGAGCCAGTGCAAAAAGAACATCGCCGCTGCCTTTACACAGCGGCGATCTAGATTCTATGTTTAGAGCGAGCTTACGTTGAGTGTTATTTGCCACGCTCCGGAACTGGCACTTCGTCGATCAAGTGGATGATACCGTTGCTGCAAGGGATGTCCCATTCGGTAAACAAGCATCCATCTACAGTTGGTTTGCCGTCTTTGACGTTGGTCATAAGAACCTCACCCATAGAAGTCAGAATTGCGCCTTTCTCTGGGATGTCGGCTGCGGCAATCTTCTTGTGAGCGATGTGATACTTCATTGTGTTGGCCAATTTCTTTGGATCGGCAGTTAACTCATCAACGCGAGCTTTGCCTAGTTTTGAATAGGCTGCTTCAGTGGGCGCGAAAACTGTAATTGGGCCTTTGCTGTGAAGCATATGCGAGACACCGGCCTTGTGCATCCAGGCTAACTCTGTTTTGCAGCCTTTCTTTTGAAGGACAGCCATTGCGTCATTACTTTTGTGGTGTGCCTTTTTGCCAGACTTGGCAGAAGCTGGGTCGATGCCACCGAAAATTGCCAATGCAGTTGTAAGTCCTATTACTGCAATCGAGATGCTCCGCATAGTTTGTCTCCAAGAGGTGCTAGTAAGTGGTCAAGCCGCAATTTCGATTGTGGCTATGGTTGGATCGCGTGTATTCTAGAGTAAAGTCGACTTCGTAGATCGGCGACCCTTCCGCTTGAATTCTGTTTTTACACAGATTTTGCACAAGGGTTGCTAAGTGATTTCACCAAGTTTTCGTCTAATTACTTGAAAGTGTCAATCCATACAGGATGGTTTGCAAGAAGCACCAACGCTTCTTTCGTTAGACTGAGTCCGGGCTCTATTTTGAACCAACTGGAGGCTCCAGAAGGGTGGGGCAGCGGAATGATATCGCATGTGGTGCCAAATGCTTCTTTCCGAAATTGCTTGCCGATTACATCCGTCAATTTCTGCTTGGGCAGGAACTGATCAATAGCCAGCCGGCCAACTGGTATTACCAGCTCTGTTTGCATTATTTTGAATTCTGCTTCCATCCACCTTGAGCAGTTTTTGACTTCGTTGGGCGAGGGAACGCGATCCCCTCCGCCTGATGCTTTTCCGGGGAAGCATCTGCAAACAGCGCCGATGTAGGCTCGACTGCGGAATATTTCCTCATCGACGCCAATCGAGCTGAACCACTTAAACATAGTCTTGCCTGCGGTCCATGCAAATGGGCGGCCAAGGTCGCCTTCATAAACACCTGGCGCTTGTCCGCATAAGTATATTTTGCTTGCTACGGGGCGATGTGTGATTACCGGTCCAATCATCGCCGGACATAGCGTGCATGTTTTCAGAGTGGCTATGTGTTTGGATAGTTCGTTGGAATCAGTGGGCAGCTTCGAGACCTTATTCTTGTCAGCTTGGCGCTTTTGAGCCACTCTTGTCCAGCTCCGCTTTTGCTTCAGTGTCTACCTTCTCAGCTTCTGCAGTGCGTTTTGTGTATTTCAAGAACTCAGCATATTCGTGCAAAGCGAAGGCTAACTTTCGATGGTCGATTGGCTTTGCACCTCGGGCTTCTGCTATCAAGGCTTTGTATTCCTTTTCGGCGTCAGCAGGCTTGCCTGTTTTTGCAAGCAAGCTGATTCGAAGCATCTTAAAGAGATCAACCCGTTGTGCTATGTCTTGTGGAGCGCCAGGTTTGGAAAACTGTTTAATTTCTTCTTCCAATATTTTCATTGCAGCGACATTCTCATTACGATCTGCTTTCAAGCGTGCTTGTGCTTCGCGAACCTGCAGATAGTTCGGCCAATCCTTTGATTTTTTCGCAACTGCTGCAGCCTGCTCCATTCGCAATTCAAAGTTTTTGAAAAGAGCATCCGCTTTATCTTTCTGTCCGTCGATCGAATACAACTTAGCCAGCAAGTATCTGACCCCGTCCATGCGACTGACTACGCGTTGATCGGCGGATTTCTCGTATCTGGCCATTTGGTCTTCGAGAATCTTTTTGGCTCCAGCTTTGTCACTCTGCTGTAGGCGCAGCTTTGCATGAGTTTCTTTTATGTGGATGTAATCTACGTCATCTTTCTCTTTCAACGCAGCTTCAGAAGCTTGATTCAGTAATTCTTCGCAACCCTTCGGGTCGCCTTTCTGTAGCTTTTCTGCCGAGGCCATGAAAAGTCGTTGCGATTCAGGAGGTTTTCCCTGCTCGCCTGGTTTCGTGTCGCTCCCGGGGGATCCAACTGTTCCATTCTTATCACCTTGCGTCTGCGGGGTTCCCTTGTCGTTACCGCAGCCCTGGAGCGATATGGCGATGACGCAAAGTGATAGCAATAGTGTTCTCATGGCGCACCTCTTATGGACAGCGCCCAGTCTAGCAGGTATACAATCACATTCAAACCAGTCTTCCGGCTATGTTCGTGCTGGGTGAGTTCTTGGCGCTTTTGGGAAGGAACTTTGCGGAATTCCGTAGGGGCTTTACGTGAATACAAATTGAGCGCTTGTCGGACTTTTGGAATGATGAACCTGGCGGTTCTTGGAGATTTAGTAGTATGGACAAAGAAGTTAATAGTTTTATCTATAAAACTGAATTACCAAGCGAAGAAGGTCAAGCTTCCAGGCAGCAACTAGCTCAGGAAGCGCTCGGTAAAAGACCTGAAGTGATAAGGAATGTGGGCAAACCCGGCGAATCCCCTGAACCATCGAGACACGTAAACGAAAACAATCCGATGAACGGCGACTCTCAAGTGAAGAATTTACCCACTATTGAGATCACGAACAAGGAGCTGGAGAAGTCGCCTGTACCTGAAAAAATGTCACCGGCACCGGCAGACAATATGGACGACAAGTTTTTGAGAAGCATGGCACAGTTGAGGATGATCACAATGTTGCTCAACATAATACCGACCGGCGGAACATCTCTCTGGTCCTTTGACGGAGAAGATTCATATAGGGGGATGATGGTTCCGCTTGAAAATGTCGGTTTGATGGCGTTATCTCCACGAACAAAATGGCGGAGGCAGGAGGAAGAGGCAAGGAAAGCGCTAGCAAAATAAGAAACGATCAGCGGCGATCTTGAGTCGCATGCTGATCGTTCTAAAGCTCTGGAATTTCGCTGAGACTCGCTCTACTTTATTCCTCTGCTTAGTTCAACTCTTGGAGCATCCTGGGCGATCGTCCCTCTCAACTCCTCCTGCTCAACTAAACTTCGGAACATCGCTGGGCTGACTCCCTTCGCAACTCCTTCGCTAATGCTTCTTGCGCTGAATAGCCGCTGACTAAGCTCCGAATGAATTACTCGGGTTGCTATAGGGCAGATTCGTGGTTGATTCCATGTCTCGTTGTTTGAGTTCGTCCATTTTGTCAACGATAGTTGTTTGAACGGAGTCGATCTTTTTGATCATGTCTTCTTTGACTTCATTCAACTTGTGCTTGTAACCAATCATCTTGTTGGAGAAGTGTCTTTGTTTTTTCTCCGCCAGCTCTCGCAGCTTACGAGCTTCATGTCCTGATTTGGCCACTTGATCCAGCAGTCGCGATCTAGCGCTTTGTCCTGTCATTGGTGCAAAAAGTAATGCTGCGCCTGCGCCTAAGCAAGCACCAATCAAAAACTGCATCATATCTTGTCCTCCCGCACATTTCTTTACCCCTTTGATTCAAGGAAGCTCAAGTTAGTTCCAATATGCGATCTACTTGCTTGTTGAAGAGTTCTTGAAGCAGTTTAAGGTCAGCTAAATGCTGTTGAACTGCAGCAGGTGAAGCCGTTAACCAACATGGACCAGCGGACGCCGCAATTGATCAGGTTCTGCTTCGCGCAAAACCTCGCGCGTAATCGGTGCTGTTTCGCCCTCGCCGAAAAACAAATACTTCAGCACATAATAGAGTGGATGCCCCTCAGTCCAACCCATGTATACGTTTGGCAACTTGCCTGTCAGGTCTCGAACATGCAAGAGAAGAGCCGCTATTGCATTTGGAATTGCTGGGCTTTTGCATTTGAGGATTTTGTATCCGTATAACTCTATGCCGCGGACAATAAGAACATCTTCAAAAAAATCAGATGCATCCGTGCGTTCAACCTCAAGGAAAATAATTGGTCCACTTAGATTATGTACACGTCTTGCTTCTGCTTCTTTGGTTTTGTGATCCATTGCGCCGGAGCGGTGTGCGACCAACCTTACTTCGCTGTCTTCAAGCTCCTCCAGGAACGCCTTCGCTTTCTTGTCTAGCTCAACATTCATTATTCGCAATTCCGTGCTGCGAATTGCACGCGAGATGAGCGATGTAAGAAGAATTACGGCGATGAAGAACGATGCAATCTTCAGTCCGTCTGGGCGTTCAATCATGTTAGCCACTGATGTGTACGCAAAAACTACGAAGATGGCGAGAAAACCAATGCTTTGCAAAAGACCAAATTTTCTTGATGAAAGCCACACAGCAAAAGCGGCGGAGGTCATCAGCACAAGTACGCCTGTCGCATAGGCGCCGCCTTGCGCGTCCACATCTGCCTTGAACAGCACTGTAACGACAAAAGCAATGACTGTGAAAAAGCAGACAAGTGGTCGAATCGCTTTTGCCCAGTTCGGCGCCATGCCATAGCGAGGCAAGTAACGGGGCACCAAGTTGAGTAATCCCGCCATTGCAGAAGCGCCAGCAAACCAGAGAATGGCGATTGAGCTGGAATCATATATGGTGCCAAATACTTCTCCCAAATATTGGTGCGCTATGTAGGAAAGTGCCCGTCCATCAGCTTTTCCGCCATGCTGGAATTCGTGTGCTGGTATCAACACGCTGGTCATAAAGCTACTTGCAATGAGAAAAAAGCTCATGATGATAGCGGCAGTTCTCAAAAGCCATCTAGCATTTGCTATTCTTCCGGCCGGATCTTCTTCTGTGTCATTGGGTGAGCCTTTGATAAGCGGCATTACTGCTACGCCTGTTTCGAATCCTGATAATCCGAGCGCAAGCTTTGGAAAGAGCAGCGCGGAAACAGCGACCATCTCCAGGACGGAATGATGCTGGCGAAATAGTGCCTGCTGCCAATCTATGACCTTTCCAGGATTATTCAAAACATGATCAATGCCGACGCCAACAACCACAGCATTCAGCACAAGGTAAGTGCTCACCAGGAAGACCGATAGTCCTATCGCTTCCTTGAACCCTTTCAGGAAGATCGCGCCCAGCAAAGCGAGCAGAGCTATGGTTACTCCCATTCGATTGCGCAAGAGATCCGGTACGAATGGATTCTCAACGAAGTGGGCGGCGGCATCGGCCGCCGACAACGTCATCGTGATCATGAAGTCTGTTGCAGCAAATCCTAGCAACACAAGAACTAAGGTTTTCCCTTTCCAACCGCTCAGCAGCTCTTCTAACATCGATATAGAGCCCTGACCATGTGGGCTCTCTTTCGCGACTCGAGAATAAACAGGTAGCGCGCCGAATAGCGTAAGCAGAACAAGAATGAGGGTCGCGATTGGTGATAAGACACCGGCAGCCATGAAGGCAATCCCTGGTTGGTATCCAAGAGTCGAGAAATAGTCTACTCCGGTAAGACACATAACTTGCCACCAGGGCGCTTTCTTGTGCCCCCCTTGTTCGGCATTACCGTGTCTGGGTGGCTCTCTCATTCCTTCGAAGAACCAGCGGTTGAAATTCTCTTTGAACGTAGGTTTTGCGCTTGTCATGCTCTGCACTGGCTGCCACTGGCAGTGTACATTTTTTTCTGCAAAAACGCGATATGGCAATGCTTATCAGCTGAAAAGAGAGTGCAAATCGAAAAATCGATTTAGGCAACTTCTCTGGGAGAGCTTCCCCATTTCAAGATCAGCTTTGCGGTTCCAAGAACGGCTTGCTAGGAGCCTTTTTGAACTGAGGGATGATTTACCAGCGCGGCGCGCAATGAGTGATGTGAGTTGGTCAACAATTCTTCAGCTTGTGCACGTCCCATCTTGCGTTTGATCATCAAGATGGCTGTTTTGACGCGGTTGTTTGAAGCAACCAGTGCGCCTTCAGCAATCGGACGTTGTACATCGCAAACTGTGCAGATGATCGATACTGCGCGTTCGCGCAATTTCTCATTTGTCGGTTTCAGGTCAACCATCAGGTTTTCATAGACCTTGCCTAGCTTGACCATCGTGCATGTCGAGAGCAGGTTGAGGATCATCTTCTGAGCGGTACCGGCCTTCATTCTGGTTGAACCAGTGATTGCCTCAGGTCCGACGAGAGCTGCAATGGTGACGTCGGAGATTGAACTCATTTCCGAAATCGGATTGTTCACTACGCTGACTATTTTTGCACCGCGTTCTTTCGCTTTTCGCATAGCGCCTAAAACGTATGGTGTGCGACCGCTGGCAGAGATGCCGACTACGATATCTTTGTCGGTAATCGCTGCTTCATCGACATCTTCTTCGCCAAGTTCGAAGGAATCTTCGGCGTTCTCAAATGCCTGGAACATCGCTTCCTTGCCGCCTGCAATCTTAGCTTGCACCATGTGGGCATCGACTCCGAACGTTGGCGTGCATTCAGTGGCGTCGAGAACCCCCAGTCGGCCGCTTGTGCCTGCACCGAAATAGACCATACGACCGCCCTTTGCCAGCAACGGTGCTGCCAGATCGACGGCTTTTGCAATGTCTTTCGCTACGTTTGCAACTGCTGTTGCGACATCGGCATCTTCTCTTTGAACCGCTTGGACAAGCTCTTCCGTATTGAGAGTGTCTAGCGCCATCGTGCGATCGTTTCTTTCCTCTGTGATGAGGTTTTTGATTGCAGACGTGATTTTAGCCATATTGTGAGCTACCCCTTGTGTTCCCCTGCTTAGAAGCAATTTGATTTAGTGTCTTTGTCCTGCACTTACCATAGGCCTCAATGCTTGCTGAATGTTTGAGCGCTTCAGATAGCTGCCGTCCCCCGGCTTGCCTAAGTACTTGCCATCTTCGATGATAACTTTCCCCTTGCTGAGGACAGTTTCGGTAACGCCTGTGACCTCCATGCCCTCGTAGCAATTGTAATCGACATTCATATGATGTGTCTTGGCACTTATTGTCATCTTTTTATCTGGATCAAAGATAACAATGTCTGCATCGGAGCCCACCGCAATGGTTCCTTTCTTCGGGAAGAGCCCAAAAATCTTGGCTGCGGCCGTTGATGTTATCTCAACAAAACGATTCAAAGTGATTCTTCCCTGGGCTACTCCGCCGTTGTAGATCAAGCTCATGCGATTTTCTACACCGGGTCCGCCGTTTGGAATCTTGCTGAAATCGTCCTTGCCAAGCTGCTTTTGGTCCTTAAAGCAGAATGGACAATGGTCTGTGGATACAAGTTGAAGATCGTTCATGCGCAGTCCGGTCCACAGTTCATCCTGGTTCCACTTCTCGCGCAGTGCAGGAGTCATGACATATTTTGCTCCCTCAAATCCTTCTTTCTCGTAATACGAGTAATCCAAAAATAGGTATTGCGGGCAGGTTTCAGCGAATGCTGGTACGCCTTCGTCGCGTGCGATCTTGACTTGCTTCAGTGCATCGGCTGAGCTAAGGTGAACAATGTAAACCGGTGTACCAGCCATTTCAGCAAGTGCGATTGCTCTGTGCACACCTTCCGATTCTGCTTTGGTTGGGCGTGTTAATGCGTGATACTTGGGTGCGGTCTTGCCTTCTGCCAAAGCCTTCGCGACGATTTCATTGATGACGATGCCGTTTTCTGCGTGCATGCAAATCAAACCGCCTTCTTCGCCGGCGATAGTCATGGCGCGGAAGATCGTAGCGTCATCCACTAGCAAGACGCCCGGGTAAGCCATGAACAATTTGCAGCTAAGCACCCCTTCGTGCTTCATCAACTGGCGCATTTCGGGCACGTGGTCTTTTGGTGTCAAATCGGTGACGATCATGTGGAAGCCGTAGTCAATAGCTGCTTTCCCGGCGGCTTTGTTGTGCCAGGTTTCTAGCGCCTTCAACATCGATTCGCCTTTGGTTTGAATTGCAAAATCGATGATTGTTGTTGTGCCTCCGTGTGCTGCAGCTTGCGTGCCGGTCAAGAAATCATCCGCGGAGGTGGTGCCTCCAAAGGGCATATCCATGTGCGTATGTGGATCGATTCCACCGGGGATAACCAATTTGCCGGTGGCATCGATTACTTTGTCCGCTTCCATGTCCAGGCTCTTGCCGATAAGCGATATGGTTTCGCCTTCGACCAGAATGTCTGCTTTGTAGTCGTCGACTGCAGTGACAATTCGTCCGTTCTTGATAAGTGTTTTCATGACCCGACCTGTGTGTTGTTGGCGCGACGCATGGCCATTCGCTAATACAATAGATGTGCAATTGGCCGAAAATGCTACACATACTAGCTGAAAGCTTGACTCTTTCAGGCGGTCTGAGGACAGATTAGAGAATGTTGAACTATTGGGGAAATTTTACCGCTGTTATTGTCTGCCACTTGATTCTCTTTGAATCAGTCGGTATGCCGGCTTTAGCTGAGGGGATTTCGGCTTTTGAACGCTCTTTGCAATCCGCGCAGGATGCACTCAAACAGGGCAGTATCGCTAAGGCTGAGCTGGGATTCAAGGAAGTGTTGACGCTGGAGGAAAAAGACGGCGCCACTCCTTACCGTCGGGCGCAGGCACTTATGCAATTGGCGGATCTCTATAGGGCACAGAAGAAGTATGCCGAAGCGGAGCCGCTTTACAAGCAAGTGGTCGAAACTTTCGAAGCAAAGCAAAGCGTTGAGTTAGTGGCTGCTCTCAACAGACTTGCCGGACTGTACAAAATGCAAATGAAGGGGAAGGAATCGCTGCAGGCTTATCAGCGCTCGCTCGCCATAGTCGAGAAGAAAAAGGGTGCTGATTCTACGGATGCGGCTACGATTCACGCCAATATTGGGCTGCTCTATCAGCAGATGAATCGCCTGCGAGAGGCAGAACAAGAACAGGACCTTGCAATAAAGCTTTTCCAGAAAAATCTCGGAGCAGATTCAATCGAGGCGGCCCAATGCATGTCTGATCTGGGCCTGCAAATGATTGCTGAAGGAAAGCAAAAAAGGGCAATTAGTTTGCTGGAGAATGCTCTTGCAATTTGTCAGAAGCGGCTCGGGGCGGACAATCTCAGAGTTGCTACTGCTTCTGATCAGTTGGGTGCTGCTTACGCCAAGTCTGGGCGATACAAAGAAGCAGAGGATTTAGCACGGCGGGCGCTGGAAATTTACAAGAAAAAAATTGGCTCAGACAATTTAGAAGTTGCAATTACTCTTTCCAACCTCGGTTATCGCTTGAGTAGCCAGAATAAGTTCAAAGAGGCGCTTGAAAGTTTTCAACAATCGCTAGCGATTCAAGACAAGAAATTGGGTCCGCAATCGCTTGATTCGCTTGCGAACTTAAACGGCATCGCTGCTGTCTACGTAAAACAAACCGATTACAAAGCGGCCGAATCTTATCTGCGAAAGGCGCTGGCCGTGAAGGAGAAAAGATTTGGGCCTAAGAGTGTGGCCACTGTTTCAGCTCTGAAGAATCTTGCTAGTTGTCTCACCTTAGCAGGCGCTCGGGGTCCCGAGGCCGATGGACTTGTGTCTCGTGCAGACAACATCCTTGTGACGATTCCACCGGCAAAAAGAAAGTCTATGGATAATTTTATTTCGCACGAAATTATTGAGGGCTTGGATCTCACGGTTCGCCGCGAACGAAAGAAAGATGAAGTATGGTGATTTAACCTGCAATCTTTCGATTCATGCAACACTATGGCAGGAGCATTAGACTCCATGATACGCGCTGCATATACAGGGCGCGTCAATAAGTCAGCGGAGGAGTTGAGAAGGGCGATAGCCCGGCGAAACTTCGGAACGTTTAAAGTAGCGGAGGAGTTGAGAGGGGCGATAGCCCAGCGAAATTCCGGAGCGTTTAAAATAAAACCGGTGGAGACAAAATCTTTCGGAGTGTGCGGTGAAAGGGGTCAATAACGAAGTTATTTCTGAAGTTCGCAATCGCGCCAAGATTACTGAAGTTATTTCAGAGCTTGTTGTTTTGAAGCGCGCTGGCAAAGACTTCAAGGGACTTTGTCCGTTTCACAACG
The DNA here is from genome assembly GCA_019747875.1 of Candidatus Obscuribacterales bacterium. GTDB lineage: Bacteria > Cyanobacteriota > Vampirovibrionia > Obscuribacterales > Obscuribacteraceae > JAIEPM01. Next base: position 18,083 of record JAIEQI010000019.1, on the reverse strand, counting down.
AAAAGACGCCTTCCTTTTACGTCAACCCAGATAAGGGCATCTTCAAGTGTTTCGGCTGTGGTGAAGGTGGCGACGTTTTTACGTTCGTGCAAAAAACTAAACGCGTTGATTTCTTGGATGCAGTTAGAGATTTAGCGCAGAAAACAGGCGTGTCACTAGTAGAGACGAGTGCAGACCAGGCGGAATACGACAAACGAAGCAGCCTACTCATGCTTTATCAACAAGCCGCTGAGTATTTCGCAAGGCTTCTGGCCGATGAGCAGCAAGGTGCAGTGGCTCGCGATTATCTCGAGCGGCGTGGATTGGATGACTACACCATTGAGAAGTTTAAGCTAGGCTATGCACCGCCTGCCTGGGACGGACTTCTGAGCTATTTGTGCGACGCAAACAAGGCTAGTCCAGAGACGCTTGTTGAAGCCGGGTTGGTCAGACGAAAGCAGGAAACGAATTCGTTCTATGACCTATTTCGTAACCGTTTGATGATTCCGATTCAGGACGATCAAGGACGTGTCATCGCATTTGGTGGCAGAACCATGGGTGACGATCAGGTCAAATACATCAACTCACCGGAGTCACCTATTTACACCAAAGGTGAACATCTGTTCGCACTTCATCAAGCAAAAGAATCTATTCGTGAACGTGACTCGGTAATTGTCGTCGAAGGATATTTCGATGCAATCACTGCTCATCGTTATGGGTTTACAAATACGGTTGCCACATTGGGAACTGCGTTAACGGAGCGTCAGGGCAAGTTGCTGGTGCGCTTTACGGAGAGCCGGCGTGTCTTCTTATGTTTTGACTCTGATGCCGCCGGTCAAAAAGCAATTGATCGAGGCATGGAGACCCTGGGCACAATAGCCGAAGGAATCGGCATCGAGATGCGTGTAATCAAAGTGCCCGAAGGCAAAGATCCGGACGAATGTTTGCGTTCTAGTGACAGTTCAGCCGGTCCAACCGGGTTCCATCAAGCCGTTAACAATGCGCAGCTCTTGATTGATTATCAATTGGAGAAATCCATTTCGCAAGTTGATGTCTATAGCGCTAGCGGGAAGATCGAAGCTGCCAGGTTGGTAGTACCCATCCTGGCGGGAATAAAGAATGCGGTGGGGCGTGGTGAGTACATACGTGTATGGTCCATGAGACTTGGGGTCCGTGAGGAGGAGCTCCTGACTGATGTGGCGCAATACAGGCGCCAGCGAAAAATTGGGGTGAGCGAACCGGAACCTGCTCGTCCGGCCGCCGCGAAAAACGCACCCAAAGCTGGTTTCAACGAAGCGGAGCTATCATTGCTAGCTCTCTATCTCCAATCCAGCCAGGATTACGACCTTATGCGCCGCCGTCTGGTTAATCAGCAATTGACGGACACAGTCTACCAACGGATGAAAGAAGCGATTGAGGGAATTGGACGTTTTATCACGCCTGAAGACTTCTGGGCTCAATTGCAGGACAGGTTGGCGCCCGATTTGGAAGCAACTCAACGACTTTGGGATTTAAGCTCGAAGGCCGAGGAGATAAAGAAGCAAAAATTGCCGATTAGCGTTATTCTTAAAGACTCTGAGTCACGGATAGTCCGGGAAAAATTAATAAGAGCAACAAATGCTCTCTCTTTGCAGATTAAGCAGAAGCCCGGCGAGGAAGAAGAACTAAAGCTATCCCTGAAGATATCCCAGTTGACAAGGCTTCAAATGGAGCTGCAACGAACTCCGGATGATATTGAAGAAGTAAAGCGAAAATTAGACGACCTGCTTGTGGGGACTAAGTTGTGAGCAAAAGCCGGGACCGAGAAGAAAGCTTCGTAGAAAACCTCAATCGCGTGGAGGAATCCCGCCGTCGTGGTCAGGGGTCTGAACTCGAGGAGATACTTGGGGACGATGATGGCGACCTCGGCGTGCCAGCGGCAGCTACAAGCGACCGCGGGGGCAGCGGGGGCGAAGAAGCGTTCTTCATCGACGATGAAGACGTAAAAATCGAAGAAGACCCAGTAGAATTCGACCGCCAGGTCTCCAGTGGACTTTCATCTGACGATCCTGTGCGCATGTATCTTCGGGAAATTGGGCGTATTCCACTGCTTAATGCTCAGCAAGAAATTGAGTTGGCAAGAAAAATTGAAGCCGGCGGTGCCGAAGGTGCTATTGCGAAAAGAAAGCTGACCCAAGCCAACTTGCGATTGGTAGTATCGATCGCCAAGAAGTATGTTGGTCGAGGCATGTTGTTTTTGGATTTGATTCAAGAAGGCAATCTCGGACTTATTCGTGCAGCAGAAAAGTTCGACCACTCGCGTGGATATAAGTTCAGTACTTATGCAACTTGGTGGATCCGTCAGGCAATCACACGAGCGATTGCTGACCAGGCGCGCACCATCCGCATCCCAGTTCACATGGTTGAAACGATCAACAAGCTCAAGAAGATTACTCGGAAGCTTGCACAAGACAAGGGTCGCAAACCGACCGAAGAAGAAATTGCCGATGCGATGGAAATCTCACTTGTCAAATTGCGTGAAATTGTGAAAGTAGCTCAAGAGCCAGTTTCGCTAGAGACACCAATTGGTAAGGAAGAAGACAGCAAGCTGGGCGACTTCATCGAAGATAGAGAAGCTGAAACTCCAGCTTCATCAGTCACTCAAGAATTGCTTCGCGATGACATTATTGAAGTGATGGCTGGTCTTTCACCGAGGGAGCGCGACGTTTTGCGTTTGCGTTTTGGACTGGATGATGGAAGACAGCGCACCTTGGAAGAAGTCGGTCAGCTCTTCGGAGTTACTAGAGAACGTATTCGGCAAATTGAAGCAAAGGCTCTCCGCAAACTGCGTCACCCGAATCGCAGCAGGCGCTTGCGCGAATATATCGACTAACGATTGTCGGTTCTGATGACTCAAATTGCGCCGAATTCTGCAAGAGGCTCTCAATTGCTATTCGGCATAATTGTGTTGGCTTATGTGGTCTACGCCGTAGCCTTTATCTATACATCGTCATCGACGGAGATAAACGGGGAGCGATACTTCGTTCTATTCGATGACGCCATGATCTCCATGCGTTTTGCAAAGAACTTTGCTAACGGCTACGGTTTACTGTGGAATCCTGGAGAACCGCCTGTTGAAGGTTTTACGAATCTGCTCTGGACTCTCTACATGAGCCTCTGGCATCTGCTGCGCGTACCCGAATCCAAGATTTGTTTAGTCATTCAAATAACGGACGTTATTGTCCAGATTGCCAGTATTTGTTTGACACACAGGATCTCAGAGAAGATCTTCGGCAAGGGAAAGCTGGTCGCATTGCTTCCTCCGCTGCTGACTGCCTTTTATTACCCTCTCAATTTTTGGTCCCTTGGAGGAATGGAAGTTGGCGTTTTGTCCCTTCTTCTTTTATGGCTCGCATCAATTGTTCAAAGATTGATTGGCAACAGGAATGAGGATTCTGATCAATCTTCTGCGGCGTCACAACCTGGAATGGCGCGGACTGCGCTGCTCGTTCCGCTTGCCTATTTTCTCTTTTGGATTGCTATTTTTGTGAGAATGGATTCGGCAGTTCCACTGCTAGCAAGCATAGTTGTCCTTTTTTGCTTTGATGCCGGACGGCGGATGCAGCACTTGATACAGGGTGGAATAGCGCTGCTAAGCTCTTTGGGGCTGCTCGAGGTTCTTCGTCTAGCTTATTATCACGATCTCCTTCCTAACACTTATTATTTGAAAGTGACTGGATTTCCTGTGCTCTCACGCATCGCGCAGGGGGCGTTCAATCTCTACACATTTGTTCTAAAGTCTAATCCCTGGTTCTTCGCGATTGCTGCTTTTGGATTGTTCAAGTTCAAGGCTGAGAAGTTCGTTCTATATCTTGCCGCCATTGTGTTGGGGCAGTTCGCGTACAGTGTTTATGTGGGCGGTGATGCCTGGGAGAGCACTGGAAATCGCTATATCACTCAAGCGATGCCGCTATTTTTCATAATCTTCGCGTGCGGCATCCAAGCCCTATCTCAGATTCAGCTGAATAATCCAAGATTGGATAAATGGCCAGGCAGAATCGCAGCTGTGATTGCATGTGTCTCGTTGCTTTCGTTCAACAATGTCGGCGGTTTGAAATACCTCTTCCTTCTTGAGCCACATGAATCTTACGGACCCAATATGGTTCGGCTCGAGTTGGGTCTTGCACTGAGAAAAGTTGTGCGCGAAAACGGACATATAGCGGCGACTCTTTGCGGAATACTCCCTTATTTCGCCGATCGCAATTGCATTGATATGCTGGGGAAATGCGACCCGGTAGTAGCGAAGGAAGAAATGCACCATTTCGATAAAATCGTTCCGCAGGAAATGTCCTGGCGATGGTTTTATCCAGGGCATATGAAATGGAATTACAAGCATTCAATTGGAGATCTTAAACCTGATGTAGTTGTTGAGCTCTGGGCAGCGCCAGAGGAAGCAGAACCATTTCTTTCAAGTAGCTATAAGAAATCCGCAGTCAATGGTATCCCTGTCTATCTTCGTGCTGGTTCTACTCAAATCGATTGGCAATCGCCATTAGTTAAGGAAGTCGCCGATAGGTAAGGGTACATTGCATGCACCCATAGCTTCAATTGATGCTTTTGAGTCTTTTTGACCAACCCGAGCTTTTTAGGCAAGCTCCAGAAATGAACGACAAAGCATCCTGTTATCGACAGCGGAAAGCGTTATCTTGCCGCTTAGCGTCTCTTGTTCTAATCGGTCAAACCGAGGCGCCTGGATAGGTTGGATGAGAACACTTTTGGCGAGGCAAGTCTTTGGCAGATTTCTTGCCACTGTTGAGCTTGCGGATACATTTGCGCGAACGTTTCCGGATTCATCATTGAGTCCTTCGCTAAGTAAATTCTCCCTGCATGTTCAATAACGATCTGGTCTAGCTTATGGCACAAGTCGGCAAGCCTGCTGCTACCTGGAAAATCAATTGCAAGAGTATAGCCTTCATCGGGAAAAGACAGGGAAGCATGTTCGTGCTGCTCTGCTTTTGCAAACCTTTTTAGAACTGCAAAATAAGAAGGCATTCGCTCTGACTGGCAAAGCTTCAATATTTGCTCCAATCCCTTTGTTGCGTTGGGGCCAGGCAGAAGGCATTGATATTGAATGAATCCGCGAGGACCATACATGTAATTCCAGTTGCTGAATCTATCCAACGGGAAGAAAAATTTGTCTGCATCAACGATTTGCGTTTCTGGACGTGGTAGGCGGTAGTATAGTTCGTTGAATAGTCCCATTGAGATATGATTCAATAGGAAGTTTGGAGCTTGAAATGGTACTGATAGTGGTGCCTTCCGGTTCCATCTGAAGTCGCCTTCCTCTGCAAAATCACCTAGTAGCAAAATGCCTCTGCCCAGGCTGCTGCCTCCCGCCAAGCAGTCTAGCCAGGCGACGGAGAAATGATGCTTCTGCTCGTGCTCTGCAAATGCCTCTATCAACTCGGGAAGATTTTTCGCGGGTAAAGCTACCATCTTAATTCGGCTGGACGGAATGCGCTGAAGCTGGAGTTGCACTTCTGAAACTAAGCCCGTCAAGCCCATGCCACCTACAGTCGCCCAGAAAAAATCGGGATTCTCTTCTCGTGAGCAAATGTGCTTTTGCATCTGTCCATCGATCAACTTGAAACTACGAAGATGTTTCGAAAAACTGCCCTCGCGGTGGTGGTTCTTTCCATGGATGTCTGCAGCAACAGCACCGCCCAGTGAAACAAATTTTGTGCCGGGAACAACAGGCACCATCCAGCCTCGAGGGATGAAAACACTTAGCAGCGTTTCAAGTGAAACCCCGGGCTCCGCTGTAAGAAGTCCGGTATCTTCATCGAAGGCAAGTATTCGGTCAAGTCGTTCTGTCAGTAAGGTAACGCCGGCCTGGTTCACTGCTGCGTCGCCGTAGCTTCTGCCATAGCCACGTGCGATCAAGGTTTCACCGACCGTATTCTGGATCGAATTCTCGAACTGAGAGATCTTTTCAGCACGAAGAACCCTGCAATCAAAGCGGCCAAATCTTCCCCATCCAGACAGGTTCATTCCTTTATAGGTTGGTGACGGTTCTCTTTCAGGCATTAAGGCAGCGGGTGGAAACTTTCGATGTATTGATAAGTGCTCGTCACAAAGTGCGGAATGACATCATAAACAATCAGTGCGGAAATGATGATCCAGCTTAGAAAGGTCATTTGGATTGGACGGTCTTTTAACAGCACTTCTTCAGGAGAAGCTGCGATGTTGCTGTCAATTGAAAGTTGAATGTATCGCGCCATTCCATACAAAATAAACGGAATGGTCAACATCATCCATTGTCCGTGCCAGGACAAAATCGTGTAGAGAACGTACGATAAGAATAGCCCTGAGAGAATCAATGATTCCAGCCTGGTGACTAGTTCCATTGAGTAATCTTTCAAAACCTTCCGGCATAACACAGCGTTTCCTTCTAATGTTCTTAGCTCCTGCCTGCGTTTCTCAAGGGCGATGAAAAGCGATACTAATGCTGTACACAGGAGGAACCAGGCTGATGCGGGAACGCTCACGGCAGCTGCGCCCGCGACTGCACGCAATACGAATCCGGATGCGATGCAGCCGATGTCGATTAGTGAGACATTCTTCAAAACTCGCACATAGGCAGCTTGCAAAAGCAGATAGATGCAAACAATAACGCAAACTGCTGGACGAACGACAAACGAAAGTCCCAGACCAATCGAGCAAGCAACAATTGCGACTGTAGTTGCAAGCTGAGGACTAATTGCTCCTGATGCAATTGGGCGCTTTGACTTAGTGGGATGATTGCGATCGCTCGGTGCATCTACGATGTCGTTGAATATGTAGACAGCGCTGGAAGCAAGGCAGAAAGCAATGAAACATAGAAATGCTTCAAGAAGTAATTTCGGTTCGTGAATCTTTTGAGCAAAAAGAGCCGGCGCAAAAATGATCAAGTTCTTCGTCCACTGCTTTGGTCTCAGTGAGCGAATCAGTGCTGGTACTTTGTTCTTCTTATCGACAGATTCGCTTTCCGAGCTGCTAGCCATTATTTCTGAGTCGCCTTTCCGGTCGATTTATCGGCTTTTGTTTTGTCTACTTTCTTTTCGACCTTTTTTGTTTGACTGGAATTTTTCGAAGAATCGGTCTTTTGTTGCTTCTTCTTCGATTCGCTTGTTTTGGCATTCTTGCTGGTTTTGCTATCGTGTTTATTCACGTGAGACTTGTCTGAAGAATGTTTCTTTTTTGGATCAACTTTCTCTGCTTTAGCAGATTCCTTTTTCGGCAAAGGAGTAGCAGCCTTCTTCGGATCTGGTGCTTTTGATTCCTGAACCACCGGCGGCAAGGTGGGATCAATTACCAGGATCGCTCGACCTGGACTGTTGAAACCGACGGCATAGCCTCCAAGGAATGCATCTATGATCAACAAAGTTGATACGAATATTCCCGTCGCTTTCATGCTTTACTCTTTTACAAAGTGTTCGGTGTCACTAAAATCTTCTGTTTCGGACGCGTTGCGTTTGTATGTCGCAAGTACAGCGGATTTATCAAATTCTTCTTGCACCACGGGGCCGGATACCAGTTGCAAAATCAGCTCTGCTTTCTCGTCACCTTTGTGTCTGTTGTATTTTGCACCCATATTTTTGGCTTCAAAGGTAATGTCGTTTTCTCCTGCTTTCACAAGATGAGTGACGTTCATCGTTTTTCCGGGACCGAAGAAAGCATCGACAGGGGTGCCGTTGACTTTTACAGTGATGTTGTAGCCAGTGTAATCTGTTCCGCTTGAAACCACCCAATACTTGTTGGGACCTTTCTTTTTGGCTGCTTCTGTCTGGCCGGATTTTGTATCGCTGCTGCTGGTGGGAGTCGGTGTAGTTGCTGTGCTAGTTGCAGGAGTCGTTGTTGTGCTCGCTGCTGTTTTTGTGTCGCCCGTAACAGAAATGGACGTTGCGGATGGCCCTGCTTTTGTACCAGTACCTTCTGGTTTGAAGTTTGATGTTGGCGGGCTCACTTGCGTCTTATCTGCGGAAATAGCTCCTGGAGTGCCCGCTGGAACCATCTGCACAGGCGCCAATCGCTGGGTCGTTCCCCAATAATAGCCGCCGAAACCGGCTCCGCCTATCAATAGAACAAGAATCAGGAAGTCCATCAGAGCCCCGAGGACATTCGGCCCCTTTCCTTTTGAGTTTGAGCTTGTCACGGTGCTATTCCTTCCCCTGGGTTTATTCCTATAGTTTTATCAAATTCAGCAAATTCCGTTTAGCTTGGCAAGCTCGGGGCAGATTGCTCTTAGCTCCGAGCAATTAGCGTTTTCATTCATTTAATGCAGCAAAAGAAACTTTGTCATTGGCGAAAGAATGCGACCGGGAAGCTTTTGGCGGTATCGCTGATGCTTTTCTCTGCCTCGACTTTGCCGTCCTTTGGGATGGATCGTCAGCCAATCAAAAGTTATGAGATCGAACATCAGGTTTATGAACAATGCAATCGTGCCGTTGAATTAATTAATGCGTCGAATTATTCGCAAGCAATTAATCTTCTTACGCAGGCAGCAAGAATGGACCCGACATCCTACTCGGATTTCGTCCATGAGAAACTCTCCGAGTGCTACAGCGAAACAAATCAAACTGATAAAGCCATTAAGGAAGCGGAGTTAGCCCTCAAGTACGATCCATCTTCTGGCGCTGCTTACTATTATCTGGCGCAAATATACTATCGAACCGACCATTACGACACTGCTACTGTTTATTTGAAGAAGCTTTTGCAGATCACCAAGGACAAACAGTGGGCGGATCGAGCCAAGGAGCTTTTGAAGGATATTGAAACTTACGGTAAAGCTCGGGCCGCGATCGACCAAATAAATGCTGGACATTTGAGCCAAGCTAGGAAGTTTCTCGAGGATGCAGCAAAGTACGATCCTTCACCGGTTTCAAAAAATGTGCACCAAAGTCTTTCGTATGTTTATCGCGAAAGTGGCAATCCGGAGCAGGCAATTGTCGAGGCGAAGAAAGCCCTGCAGTATGATGCGAACGATGGCGGACTTATGTACACTATTGCGCTTGCAAGCCAGGACATTGGTGAATATGATGACGCGATTGTTTGGTTAAAGCGCTCCCTGCAGTATGAGCGAGATCCTGAACGCCGGAAAAATGCTGCCGACATGATTTCCGAGTTGGAGTTGGACAAGCCGAAACTAAACAGTCAGGCAAACAAGGCACCCGACTATTTAGATTCGATGGTGGGAGCCGGCGGTGCCTGCCGCTGGCCACAGAAGAAGCTGCCGATCAAGGTTTTCATAAAAAGTGGTGCCGGAGTGAAAGGCTTTCGATCCGAGTATCCTTCTTTTATCAAGCATGCGTTAGATTCCTGGTGTTCTGCATCTGGGCGCAAGCTAGCCTACAAAATGGTCGGCGATGAGAAAAGCGCTGATCTAAGTGTAACGTGGATCGACGATCCGATTCTGATGAATGAGGATGGGAAAAAGCGGGTCAAGCAAGGTGTTGCATCTACCGAAACTACAAGTGAGCGCGAGATTACTTCTGTGCAGGTTCAAGTAGATACAATGAACGCGCTCAGACCTAATCAGTTGTTGGAAGCCGGTGAGTGCGCTTCTGTTTGTTTGCATGAGATCGGGCACTCACTTGGGCTAAAGCATTCGACATCATACAATGATGTGATGTTCTTTGGTAGCTCGTCGAAACAATCGGGAGATCTTACAAGCCGCGATAAAGCAACGATTGCACGTCTGTATCAATCGTATCCAGTATGTTCGTTGGCGCCCGTTGAGCAAAAACCACCTCCGATTAAGTTTGAACCACCGCCTATGTTCATGCCACCACTTCCTGGCGATGAGAAAGATATCGCGCCACCCATATTCTTGCCACCACCGATCGATGAGAGTGAAGAGAAGCTGACACCGCCCTTCTTTCAACCGCCGCCGCTCAACGATGCTGCCGGTTCGGCAAATTCAAAAAATAAGAAGCCTGATACCACGATGCCTCCGGTTTTTCTGCCACCGCCTATAGAGTCAGAGTCCGGGACTGGCAAAAATTCAAAACAAGCACCTAAGAAGAATTCGCCAAATAGCAATTCTAAACAGGCACCGAAAACCTCCGGTGTGACGAAGCAAGATCCCAAAATGAACAAGAGCGACAGTTCTAAAAAGGACCCCGGTGAACCGCTACCATTCTTCACGCCCCCGCCATTGAACTAGCTTCTCGCATTGCCGCTACTTCTTAACTGGCTTCAATTTTGACCATGACTCTTAAGTCTCCGGATAGAGTCGCGGAAACAATGTCTCGAGTTCGGCTACTGGAAAGCGTAATGATACGGGAGACTTGGGCGTCGATGAAGCGAGCAAACCTGTTGCAATCAAATCGCTCAATACTCGTCGAGCCGATCGTTCTGGCAGGGCTGTGATTCTCATGGATTCTCCTCGTTCGAACTCTCCACGAATTAATGCCTCCTGCAGCAAGTTGAAAGATTCTGGCTTAAGGTCATCGTTTCGTTCTATGCAAATACGAAGACGGCGCTCAAGATTTTGCAGATCGAAGAGAGCTGACATGAACTTTACCTGGTCGAGGCATACTCGCAAAAACCAAGTTGTGAACTCTACCAATGCCGATTCTGAAAGATTGCCTCGCCCGTCGTAATCGCTTTGTCTGGGAGTATCCGCAAGGTCCATCATGCGTTTGTACTCAGTACGACTTTCTAGTCCTCGGGCAAGTCCGCGGGAAACTGACCAGAGACCGTGAGCGCCTATTCCAGCTTTTAATGCCATGGCGTGGCTCAGGAGACGGCTAACTCGTCCATTGCCATCAGGAAATGGATGGATGTAATTTAGACGGTGATGAGCGGCAGGAATTGCCAGAATCTGCGCTGCTTTGCCAAGTTGTGAAAATTGATAGCGCTTTTCAAAATGACGAACAAAATCTTCCACCACATTGCTTGAGGGGGGAATGTGTCGGCCCACAGAAACATCATGCGTATCCAGAGTTCGGAATTCACCGGGCACCATTTTGAAATCTGTCCGGTCGCCATGAATGCGTAGCATCTCGTCTGGAGCATCTCTATAAAACTCCCGATGAACCCAAGAGATGAATTCTCGAGAAGCCGGTTCAGGCAACGTACCTGCAGCAGCCTTCTCGTCAATTAAGGCTTGCACTCGTATGTGAGCCATTGCTTCAAGTTGCAAGTTTCGCCGTTCACCATCCTGTTCGAGACTGCCTGCTAGCGCCCGCTCAATATCCCTTGGACGAGTGTCGTGACCTTCAATTAAATTGCTGTAGTAGCAATTCATTATGCGGACAAGCGAAGCAAGGCTGGCAGCAGTGGTTGGATGAAGTGTAGAACCTAGGATTGCAGACGTGGCAGAAAGTTCTGCCACAAGGTCGGCAACTTCTTCTGTTAGATTCTCGAGCCTTGCTGGTTCTATCCGCGCAGGCGTTTCAACACCCATGTTTGACCGATCTGTTGAAGCCCAAGATTCGCAACTGGGAACCTATTGCAGGAATCGTGTGCCGTTGCTGGCCGATCCTGTGGCCGATCTTTATCTTACCCTAAAATGCCCGTTTCGAACCAAAGTCCGACTCTTTCTAGGGGGTCAATTAAGCTCATAAAGGATCTGACTGTTTCGACTCTCGAAAGCTCATTGAGGACTGTTATTGTTGATGCGTTCGTTCGTTGACTGAACAGGCTGCAGTGCAGTTTTGCTCTCTGCATCCTTTCGATGAATTCTGCGATACTCATATGCCAGTAGCAACCCCCAGCCGATACTGTTCACCCAGTCAATAATTTCGTGGACTTTGTCCCAATCAACTGAAATTTCGACGGGCATCGCTGGTTACCTCGATCTGGCTCACTGTTTTCTTATGCACAACGGCTGTGCTTAGTAAACCTGTGGAGCTAGAGGGTCTCATTCACTGGACTTGTGAGACTGAAGAGATAAACAGCAGTTTACGAAAGTGCTGAGTGGCTGGGCTATATGCAATAATCATCTGTTTGTCTATACCTAGCTTTCAACAGGACGCAGCGCATGATAATTAAGCCAAGAGTTCGGGGTTTTATTTGTGTTACAACGCACCCACTGGGCTGCGCTGAGAACGTTCGCGAACAAATTGAATATGTCAAGAAACAACCAATTACGGACGGTCCTAAGAAGGTCTTGGTAATAGGCGCTTCTACCGGCTACGGGCTCGCAAGCAGGATTGCTGCTGCTTTCGGGTCAAACGCCGACACAATTGGCGTCTTCTTCGAAAAGCCGGCAGAGGCTGAGAAACCTGGTACAGCCGGCTGGTACAACACTGCTGAGTTTGAGAAACAAGCCAAGGCTGCTGGATTGTATGCAAAGAGCATTAACGGAGATGCATTTTCCGACGAAATACGGCAGTTCACCGTTGACCTGGTAAAGAAAGATTTGGGCAAAGTCGATCTGGTAATTTACAGCCTGGCGTCTCCAAAACGCAAAAATCCAAAAGATGGCGTTGTCTACGATTCTACGCTCAAACCGATTGGTCAGCCGTTCAAAGCAAAAACTTTGAATACCGACAAGGAAATGGTTACTGAAATTGAAATTCAACCAGCCAATGAAACTGAAATCGCCAACACCGTTGAGGTAATGGGCGGCGATGATTGGGAACTTTGGATGGATGCTTTGTTGAAAGCAGATGTTCTTGCCGAAGGTGTAAAAACTGTCGCTTATTCGTACATCGGTCCCGAAATTACCTGGGCTATTTATCGCAACGGCACAATTGGCAAGGCAAAAGAGGACCTCGAAAACCGCGCTAAGAAAATTGGCGATATGTTGAGTGGTATCAAGGGCAGTGCCCTCGTGTCCGTCAATAAAGCTGTTGTCACTCAAGCAAGCTCGGCAATTCCCGTAGTTCCCCTTTACATTTCGCTGCTGTTCAAAGTGATGAAAGAAAAAGGAACACACGAAGGATGTATTGAACAAATTCAGCGTTTGTTCGCAAAACATTTGTACAACGGAAACAAGCCACAAACAGATGAAGCTGGAAGAGTTCGCATGGATGACTGGGAGATGGAACCAGCGACGCAGAAAGCTGTCATGGACCTTTGGCCGACTGTTACGACCGAGAATTTGAAAGAAATCTCGGATTATGCCAGCTATAAAGCTGAGTTCCTCAAACTCTTCGGTTTTGGCTTGGAAAAAGTCGATTACGAAGCGGACGTTAATCCACTGGTTCAGATCGACATCGCAAACGCGCCAGCCTCTGTCAAGTAGCTCTGCTGAAAACACGAGCGAAAGACAAAGACGTTTTCTCATTGTTCAAATTGATCATATCAAGAGCTTGGAGGCGCTCCACTTTTGATACTATGGCTCGCTCATTTTCTGCTCGTTGAGTTCTTTCGATCTCGATGTCACCTGGTTGTCACAGCCTCATTAGTTTAATGGTGCTAAACAGGGTTGACTGCTAGTCGACATGATTGGTTTTAGCAAAAAAGGTGCCTCATTGGGTGGCCGGTCGTGATCAGGCTTATATGGAAATGGTATACAATTGCAGGCACTTTTCGTAGTGCTGCTTACTCAGGGCGGCATTCTTGTGATTGGGCGGGTGCGAGGTGGTAATTTCTATGACACAAGCGGTGAGTAGCGGTGCTCAGCAACCGGTTGTAATGCGTGTCGCGCAAAGTGATATCGCACCATTATTTCTGTCTGACGCTAAATGCAATGCGTTATCACCCTTTGCAAAGGAGGCCGGCAACGGAGCTGCTCCTTCGGCAGACCTGGAACCGATTACGACTCATCCGCTTTATGGACCTGTTCGTCATGTCTTGACCTCACCGGATTTACAGATCAATCACCGCTTGGCCGATTTTGAATCGGGCATGACGGTTTTTTCTGCGTATTTCAGTAAAAGTTATGGGCAGCAGTGCATTGTCATTCTTTACCCGGCTCCAAATGATTCCTTTTTGATCAGAGTCTGTAGTTCGGTTGAAGAATACCTGTATTGGTGGCTTGCGCTACTTGCGACAAAAACTGAACGGCCAGCCGATAACTTAATCGGCGAGCAAATGCCGATGGAATCGTTGATCTACATTCTGCATGCAATTGATAGCCACAAGCGAATGTACTACAAAGCCGCACTCAATTTTGAGGAAGATGATGCGCCATTTGTATCAACATCGGAGTTCAGCGAATCTTTGTTGCAATCCATGTCCCAACCAAATTTGAGCTGGCTTTTGTGTTCATTCATGAGAGCTACGCCTGAACTCAATCAATGCCAAATCAATCCGCGTCCAGAGCACTTCGAGCCTATGATGCGCTTGGATGTGATGCAACCGGGAACCGTCAATACCGAACCAGTTTTTGTTTTTGGAGAAGCGGGCCGTCGACTTGGTCTGGAATTCAGAAATGGATGGAACCTCTCAATGGGATTGTCTGCTGCGGTTCCCGCAGGCGATAGCGTAGCTACAATTAATCGATGTTATCTAGCGCCAACCCATTCGACAAACCATCTCTTTGAATTGATTCCAGGTCCGCAACAGTGGATTGCTAACCATTCCGTTCTTACGTTCAATGCGTTGTTAGAACGTTGCATAAAAATGATCGATGATGGCTTGACGTATGATCCAGTCAAAGCTGCTGCGGAAGCAAGTCAGGCTGCGATTGCGGCTGCTGCTAGTGCTGTCGCTGCGTCAGCGGCAACAGGTAAGGCCGCCTGGAGAAAACTCACAAGTGGCGAAGTGATCGGATTGGCAAGAAATTTGCTGCAGACGAAGCGGCAAATGGGAGTGCCAGACAACGGAATGCGTGCATACACGCAACTATTCAAGTTGCGTGATGGTGCGGGGAAACATTGGTGTGTCTCTATGCCATCTCTACAATGGCACGTTGTCGAGAATAATCAGTGGGTGAAAGGAGAGCCTCCACAAGAATTTTGGATGGAGGAAGTGAACTTTCAGTCTCTCTGCCAGGAAATGCTACCACCGCCAGGTCCGCCGGGAGGGGCTCAGAATCAGCAGCCTCCTTTACCTGCGACCCCAAGCCCCCAGAGTGCAGCTCAAGCGGCTCTTGCTGCAGCAAATGCAAAAAGTGCGACGGCCGCAGCGCAAGTATCAATGGCTGCAGCAGTCGCAAAGGCCGCGCCGCCTCCGAAGCCAATTATGCCGAAACCAATGGCTCAGCCTCCGATCAAGCCCGGGGCACCGCCACCATTGCCGAAGCCGGGACCGGCGCAAAATCCTCCTGGTATGTTGGCCAACAAGCCTGCTTCGCCTGTCTCTCCTTTGCAAAACAAACCAATCACGCCACCATTGCCGCAAGCGGCGAAGCCTCCGGTATTGCCGCAAGCGAGCGCCGCAAAACCGGTTCCTGCACAAGCTCTTTTCTGTACCAATTGCGGTACCCAATTGAAGCCGCAAGCCAAGTTCTGCTCTTCGTGCGCAACTCCAGTCAGCTAAGTTCAGGATAATAATAATGAGCTCTCAGGGACAGCCGCCGCCGCAGCCACCGGCGCAATCGCAAGGATCAGCGCAGGTAACAACAGCTCCCACAACCTTTTGGGGGTTGATAAAGGCTGCCTTTGGATGGCTTTTCTCCAATGCCTTCGAAGCCATCACGGCAACTCTTATTGGTGCCGTTTTTGGGTTCCTCGTTAATTTTTGCATGCTCGCTTTTTATTTTGACGGACATCGAAAGGTCGGCAATGGGATTGTCGTCGGTTCGGTTAATGTGATTAACGGCTCGTTAATTTGGTTTGTATTGTCAACCGTAATCTTTTCTTTGTACGGATACTACCGCGCCGCTGGTAAAGAGAGATTTTGGAAAGAGATTGGCCAGTTGCCTACTTGTCTATTGCAAATCGTCACCGTGGACGGTGGCGCTGCGCGTTCGCACTTGTTGTGGGGCGCAGGTATTAGCCTGCTTGGTACGCAGTTTATCTCGCCAGCCCTCAGCGGCGCCGTCGGTCTGGCTCTTGTTACGTCGGTGCCAACTATCTTGGGGCGGATTATCTCGAACTTCTTATTTAGGGTCTGGTCCTTCATTGTCGGTCTAGTAAAGCCTGGTCGAGATCTTGCCGCGATCGGGCCAATGACTATGCTGGTTGGAATTATTGGATCTGCCGGCGCCCTTGCTATCGGGTTTCTTGTTCCCGATCGAATTGCAAAGCTAGCTGTGGCGGTTATCTGTATTGTGCTTGCCTTCTTGATGATGGACAAAGGTAAGAAATTACCACCTACAACTGCAGTGTTGTTGGCTGCTGGAATGGGAGCGCTTTTCTACGAGCTTATGCACCTGCTTCCAGTGCTTGCCGACGACGGTGGAGTTAGTGAAAATGGAGGCGCTATCTCCTGGTTGCAACAGGGCGGCATACAACAAACCGCTCCATTCTCAGCACCGGCTGCAGCCGCCGCTGGGGCAGGGGCTGCCGCTGGAACTGGTATAGGAAATGTCATAGGCAACTCACCTCCGCTAGATATCGGAGAATCACGTTCCGATGGAACTGGCTCTCAATCGGGACCACCGCCGATGGGAGGAGCATCTTCTGGTGCAGGCGGCGCTGGATCATCTGCGGGAGCTGGATCTGGTGCCGGTGCGGGCGGATCTGACGAATTATCTACTGGGTCAGTAACTGGTGGAAGCTCAGGCGGTGGCGCTGGTAGACCGGGAGCTGGTGCCGGGGGCGCTGCAGGTGGAGCGCAACCGGGAGGCGGCGCTGATGCCCCCCCTCCGTTGCCAGGGCGCTCTGGTTCTAGCTCACCACCGCCAATACCTGGTCACTCGTCTTCTGGTGGGTCACCGCCACCAATACCAGGTCACTCATCTTCAGGTGGGTTACCGCCACCTATACCTGGGCCGGATGCTACTGTGCCTCCGCCGTTACCAGGCTCGTCGGATCTGCCTCCACCACTTCCTGGAGTCGGTGGGCACCAGACTCCAGGAATGATAAAGGATCAATCGGTATCGGATCTTCTGGGTGGATCCGGAACCGGCTGGATTACTGGCCACGCAGATCCATCTTTTGGAGAGCACGGTGGCAAGGGCGAGATTGTCGAAAAAGGTGAGGACGTCGTAAAAGGCGGCGAATCCGTCAGCAAAGGTGAGCTTGTAGACAAAGGTGGCTTTGTTGAGAAAGGTGGTGCTGTCGAGAAAGGTGGTGCTGTCGAGAAGGGTGGCTTTGTAGAAAAGGGTGGCGCTGTCGAGAAGGGTGGTTTTGTCGAGAAGGGTGGTTTTGTCGAAAAGGGTGGTTCTGTCGAGAAGGGTGGTTTTGTCGAAAAAGGCGGATTTGGTGAGGCCAAAGGCGGATTTGGAGAGCAGAAGACTCCGGAAGGCCCGATGCCGACGTGGTGCGGAACGGACCTGAGCGGCGATGCTCCGCAAGGAGTTCAAGAGCCGAAGACTCCGGAAGGTTCGATACCGACTTGGTGCGGAACGGATCTGAGCGGCGATGCTCAGCAAGGAGTTCAAGAGCCGAAGACTCCGGAAGGCTCTATACCGACTTGGTGCGGAACGGATCTGAGCGACGATGCTCAGCCAGGAGTTCAAGAGCCGAAGACTCCGGAAGGCCCGATCCCGACATGGTGCGGAACGGATCTGAGCGGCGATGCTCAGCAAGGAGTTCAAGAGCCGAAGACTCCGGAAGGCTCGATACCGACATGGTGCGGAACGGATCTGAGCGGCGATGTTCAGCAAGGAGTTCAAGAGCCGAAGACTCCGGAAGGCTCAATTCCAAATTGGTGCGGAACCAGTCTGATTGGCGATGAACCGCAAGGGGTTCAAGAGCCGAAGACACCGCAAGGTTCAATCCCGAATTGGTGCGGAACCAGTCTGATCGGAGATGAACATCAACAAGGTTCAGGTAGTGGTGTTAATGATATACGTGGGATGATACAGCCTCAAGCTGCTCACGAGCCACCCGGCTCGCGTCCTGCTTTTGAAAATCCATGGCGCAATACCGGGGAAATCGCGAAACCCCCCTTCGACCCAGCTTCTGGATTAGTAAGAACTCCGAATGGGGATTTGGTATTCATAGATCGCGTTCAAGATCATTCTTCTTCTCAACCAGGGCACGTCGGTCCGCCGGGCGGACCGGCGCAGATGCCGGATGGCACGCATTCATTTGTAGATCGATTTTCCGAAACTCCGGAACCGGGACATGTTGGTCCGTCGG
>JAIEQI010000102.1 GCA_019747875.1 Candidatus Obscuribacterales bacterium | reverse complement strand
CTCTGATGTTACAATCTTCCGCAACGGTATCAATAATCAATTCGGTTTTTCAACAATGTGGTTGCTGGAACGCTTACCTCGCCATGTACCCGGGCTTCAACAACGAAGGTTAACGCGCCGGAAGTGATTCTCAATCCAAATCCTTTCAGATCCAGGTCGCGAATTATTCTCACTCGTTTTTGACTTGAAAGTGATACAGACTCAACTAGTTTTGCAGTGATCTTTTCCATCCCAAAAGCTACCCCATGAACTGGTGCCGCCATGTCGCAGTTTGGCGGACAAAAAACGAGAAAAGATTACCAATCTCACTCGTTTCGCCTGTCCACCAAGCCTTTTCAGACATCATAGCTCACATGCAAAAATGTGCAAAGAGGCAATTCACAACAAGAAAAGAACGTCCGCGGAAGTAATTTCCTCGGATGTTTCCGTTGTCGCTATTCTGCGCGCAAGCAAAACACTAGCCAAGACGCCCGGGAAGTGGATCTCTGGAGCTCAATCATCAATCCATTCGGCTCTGCCCTATTTCATCCCAATCATAGTCCGTTTTCCAGTCGAGAATAGCCAACTCAGGATGAGCTACAAATAAGTCTGTCATGATCTCATCCAACGGACCGCCAAGTATTTGGGCGATCCGTAGCTTGTACAGATTTTTCTCCTCGACCGAAGATCCCGAATGTTCAAATAATGCACAACTTCTATCAAGTAGCGAAATTACATTGAAGACTGCCTGCCTAATAGATATTGCCACTAGTTTGTCAGGGAAACTTAGGTGTTGAAGAGGCTCCGTTGGTTCTTCTGATGATCTAACGGTCAACTCCTCCATCTCCGAATACTTCGAAAGTCGAGGAAAGCATGCGTGAGGCAACTTTTTCTTTATGTCTTGGAGGATGCTTTCATCAAAAGTTGCAAGAGAAGCATCAAATAACTGCTTGATTGATTCTCTTTGCCTCGCGGTTCCGATTTGATCCCGTTCTATGAGATCGCAGGTTAGTTCTAGCAGGTGGCAAACCTCGGTCACGTTTTCGCCCACAGTAACGTTAAAGTGCTCATCGTCATCCATGATTGACCTCGCCATCACTAGAATTTGACCCAACGCTTATAGTCGAAGCTCCAACTACCGGATTTATATTTATCACCACCTTTGGAAGGGCACCCGTTCTCAAACATACACTGATCTACACATCTTCTAAACGGTGCGCCGTGCAATGAATAAGTCGGCAGGGTTTTGGTGCAGGAGTCTATACATTTGTTCTTCTGCGTTTTGCATTTCGGACTGAGTTCCTTCTCTTGGCATTGGCTTCCAGAATCAGATTGTCCCTTACTTTCAGAGCCGCCGCCGCTCATCTCTAGAATCATTTGCCCTGCAAGGTTCGAAGCTCCTGCACCGAACCCGCCGACGGCTCCGCCTAAAGCACCGCCCATGACTGCACCAGTGGCACTTCCCGGAATCGCACCAATCCCACCTGCGGGCAGTCCTAAAGCACCACCTGCCGCACCACCTATGCCTGCGCCAACACCAATTCCTGCGGCCGTGCCAATGTTTACTGATGTCTGTACTTGTCCCCAATCAACTAACCCGCTAGGGTCGGTCGCCATAACAGGCGCATTGTTTACGTAAGCATACAAATTAATTCCACCATCCTCACCGATAGGGTCCCGGTTAATAAACCGTCCCAGACTGCTTGAATAAGCCCTAAACACTGGCAGATTCAACCCAGAAGGCGCATGCATGTAGTAGCCCGCGTACTGGAAGTCCGCATCCTGACTGCCCTGTAGCTTCGTGGCTATGCCATAGGGGTCATAGGCATACTGAGCTTCTATCGTTGTGGTTCCGCTTACGGTCTTTGTCATCTCCCTAGTGGAGCCAAGGTGATCCTGCGTGTAGAAGTAATTCGTAGGCGTGCCAGATGCAAAGTTGACCTGCCCGAGCGCGAAGAATTGCTTACCGTTAGATAGGCTTCCAGAGCCGTCTCGTTCCTCGCATCTTTGGGCACCACACCAAACAAACTGCTTCGTGGAGGTAACGCTACTTGCGACTGTCTCGACAATTTTCACGCAACGCCCCAACGGATCATATGTAAATTGGGTGTTATTGCCGCTGCCAGGATACGTGATTTGCAGCAAACGATTCTCCACATCCCAGGAATATGAATTTGTTCCGTCATTAGTGAGATTGCCGTTGTCATCGTAAGTCAATGACTGGCTAGCAGCACCGGTCACCGTGATTGAGTAGGAATCGGTAGCCGCAGTTCCACCTCCACTAAGTGCCGTTACCGAGACGGTGTTTGGACCCGATGACAGTTCGGCATCTCCGGCAAACTTTGTTGATGGTGAAACCGTCCCTATCGCCGCTACACTCTCGCTTAATGCCAAAGTTTCTGTTGCTCCATTACTTAACAACGCAGTGTACGTGGTTGCATTAGCTGATGTGGACGTAATTGTAATTACCGCTCCCGAAGATGTCGCCGTCACATTAATCGAACCAAGCGTTGTATTTGCATTAATGGCATTCTTCAATGCAGTTGCAATTGACGTGGTTGAATCTCCACTTTGTACTGTGTAGCTGACAGGTTCTGGCTGTGCCAGTCCGCTGTCGTGTGTAACGATTGTTAGCTGATCCCCGATTGTAATTGAGCCACCCACCGTTGCTGTCTTTGGCACATTGATTGACAGTGACTTGATTGGATTTACTGTCTGCCCTTCAAATTTTATAGGTCCGCCTGCTGACACTCCCGTAAGTTCGTTTATGTTGTTGTATTCGTATCGAGATGCGGTTGTAGTCAGTCCGGAAGGGAAACTTCCCGTACTTTCTCCTTGAACTCCCTTTCTATTTCCC
Source organism: Candidatus Obscuribacterales bacterium (assembly GCA_019747875.1). Classification (GTDB taxonomy): domain Bacteria; phylum Cyanobacteriota; class Vampirovibrionia; order Obscuribacterales; family Obscuribacteraceae; genus JAIEPM01. The sequence continues at coordinate 49,774 of JAIEQI010000102.1, read as the reverse complement.
GCGAGATCGTAAAAATAGTACAGCTGCGTATGAAGGTTAGGAGTTGCCTTTGCGTCACCTAAGGTAATAGTTTCGGCATTGCCTGGTGCACTCGCCGAGAATGTTGTTCCTTGGTTCGGCGACTTAATTATTGTTACCACCGAATCGCTAGCAGATGCTGTCACATTTACAGCAGTCATTGCGGAATTGATTTGGGCTGCCAACTCTGACGCAATATCTCTCGTCGTGTCGCCTGATTGAACTGTGTAACTCGCCGTCACCTGCCCACCCATCAAGCTGGTATCATATGCAGTGACCGACGTAGCATCACCTGCTCTTGGAGTACCGCTCACAGTTGCCGTTGCACACAGCCCTGACAAGTTCTGAACAGCTACAATCGTTCCCTGCCCACTTCTACTGGCAGTAAAGCTGGTGGTGTAGTTGGGTGATGTGGTGACGGTCACCACCCCTCCACTGGCACTAGCTACTATTCCTAGATTGCTACCCATCACCGAATTTATCTGGCTCGCTAGATTTGTCGCTACGGCGCTGGCAGACAGGCCCCCTGAAGCGTTAAAAGTCGCGGTTTCCTGCCCGATTGGAGTTGTTCCCGTCAATGATGCATCATAGGCCGTTACGGAGAATATCTCGGCTGCGCTGGTAGTTCCACTTATGTATATTTTGTATTGACTGCCGGAGTCCGTAGGCGCGGCAATCAATTGATTTGCGTGATCATATCCCATCGTGTAATGCTTGTTTATGCTGTTTTGTTGCTGCTGCCACTGAGTGATTTGACCGGCCGCATCATATCCATAGTTAAATTGTGATAGAACCGCCGAACTTGGATTCAGATTCACAACCTGTTGGAGACGTCGGTCTCCTATGCCCGGCAGCCAATAAAAGTTTGTTGTTTGTCCATTTGGATAGCCAATAGAGCTAAGACGGTTTATTGCTTTAGAGGAGCCGGACGAATCGTCGACATAACTGAAGGAATAAGTGCCAAGCGGATTTACTTCCGAAGTTACTCTGTCAATGGCATCATATGTCCAAGAAACTGAGTTTGCGCTGGCATTTATCGACCGATTGGTGACGCGATTTAAGACATCATAAGTGTACGCGGCAGCAGAGTTCGCTATAACGTTATTTTGTTCGGACGCGAGAGCATTTCCACCATTACTGCCGATACTAACGCTTATGTTCTCGGTCGGTCCGCCTGTTTGTTGAATTCTTAACGCCCAAGAACTGAACAAGCTGGAATTATATGTGGTTCGATTTGCGGACGTGGACGTCACAGTCAAGCTGGCACCGCTGTTGCTTGCGCTAATACCGTATCCGGACAGCGACGAGTTAATGCTGCCGGCAAGCGCACTAGTGATGTTACTCAATGGTTCATTCGCTGTTGCAACAGTGTAAGTTGCGTTGGAATAGCCGGAAGAAATAGAAGAGTCATTGGTATTAATCGTTGTTTGGGAGCCTGCATTGGTACCGTATCCAGGAAATAAGGACAATGTGAATGTCGTCGTACCATTGGCGGTCGGAACGACGTTTGTTTGTCCCGTTCCAGACACTGTTAGAGTCTCACCACTATTGCTCGCACTTATACCAGCGCCAGACAGCGTCATGTTCCCATTAATTGCATTCTTCAAAGATGTCGAAAGTATTGATAGAGTTGTGTCGGAGGAGAGCACGGTATACTGCAAATTGTACTTTCCGCCGGATAATGACGAATTGTATACTAACAAGTTAATTGTATCGTTGGTCGTTGGCGTTCCTGTCAGCAACAATGCACCATTATATGCATTGTATGAGTATGATTGCTTTCCCCAACCGTTTGTCTTGCTTAATACGCGCGGAAACACGCCATCGTAGAGAACAATGACAGGCGATGTCGAATTTATGGCGTTGGCATATTGAACTGTTTGAACTGTATTATCGGTGTTGTAGGCGTACTTCGTGACCTGTCCGAGGGCATCGGTTCGTGATTCCAAACGGCCTAATTGAGGGTCATAAGTGTATTCGACATCCTTACTGTCAGCGTAAACCTTCTGGATCAATCGACCTTGCAAATCATGATGCCAGGCAGTACTGTTTCCAGCAGCGTCCGTAAGCTGTGAAAGGGAACCGCAGTTGCACCATAAATAAGTAGTTTTTCTACCAAGAGGATCTATTGAGTGAGCGAGCTGACCCATTTTGTCAAAAGACCTTTGCGTCCAGCGATTCAAGCGATCGGACTGCATAACGGCATCTGATCGATCATAGATTGTTTGCTCTGCCGTAAGGTCAGGATACTCAATTTTGGTCAGTCGATCGAGCCCGTCATACAAATAAGTTATTGTGTCGCCTTCCGAATTGGTTACCGACCGATTGGTGCCAGTAAAATTCCAACCAAAGGTAGTTATGTCATTGTTTCCACTCAGTGGTCCCTGAACTTGAACAGGAAAAGCTGTGGTGTTACTGCCTGCAATCGTGATAGTCACGCTGCCAGACGTAGTGCGTGAGAATGAGCTTCCGGTTGGAGCTGCTATTGAAATTTGGGCGCCGGTTGAGTTGGCAGAAATCCCCGAAACACCAAGCGTGTTTATCTTCTTTGCCAACGCGGCGGCGATAGTCGTCGGTGTATCTCCACTAATGGTGGTATAGTTGGCCGTGTTCCCGGCTACGGTAACAGAAAGAGCATCGCCACCGGATGTAGTACCACCCACAGTTATAAGTTGCATTAAATTGTAGGTGATTGCCGTTACATTACTCAGAGCATCAGTAATGGCATCCAACTGTTCGGCAGCGTTGTAAGCATATTGAGTTTGGTTGAGAGATGCATCAGTAAACGACGTAACACGATGATTTCCATTGTATTGCCAACTTCCCAGCAAGAGGCTATCAGAGCCCTGCGTTTCGCGTAACGTGAGAAGATCGATGTTATTTGACGCATATGTAAAGTCAAACTGCCTACCAATAGGATCAATTGATCGAGTCACATGACCAATGGGATTGCGCTGAAAACTCCAGTATTGAACGGCGCCGAAGAGATCACCACTAATTTGGATGAATTCTGTCGCGCTGCCAGTGACACTCCAAGAAAGAAATGTGCTACTTGACTTTGAATGAAAGATGATCTTTGGTGTCGACGCTACATTTGTTCGCACCTGCTCAGAGGAATTTCCGCTGTAATAGGTTATATTCGGTGGCAAACTGGATAGCCAGGTCGTGCTGACGCCAAGTGTTTGTAGATCAGTGTTCATATTGGCCAAAACTGAGAAATTCTGTACTATGCTTGCCAAAGTATCGCCACTTTGAACGGTATAGGTAATTGTCTCTGAACCACCAGGCAAAGCGCTATCCCAAACGATCAAATGGAGTATGTCACCGGGGGTTACCGGACCACTTATAGTTGCGGCCCATGCAATATCACCGTTTCCTGTGCTGACAATCTCAGCCGCACCAGGAGACACGGTAGCACCATAAACCGGCAAGTTGATAGTCGGGTTGCTTATCATCACAACTGCGCCCGAGGAGGTAGCAGACACCACTCCAAAGGCTTGAAGAAGGTAATCTTTATTTATTGATGCTGCAAGGCCTGCAGCCACATGCGCGACCGTAGTGTCGCTCGGTTGTACCGTATAGCTTGGACGAGGAAAGTTCATCGTCTCAGATTGAGCCCATAAATATTGATCGTAGAATTCGAGCGTGATGACGTCGCCTGCAACGGGCGCAGGCTGCCACCACTGCAAACCAATCGTTACTGTTTTAACCGAAGGACTGACTCTCCGCGCTATTTGCGTTGGCTTGTTGCTCGTACCGCAAAAGTCCTGATATAACTCATTGGGATAGGAATAGAAAACAGGGCTTTCCAACGGTTGTCTATCCCAATTTTTCACTGGTGATAGATGGTTGCTCCAGTACTCCCACAACCACTTTGTGGTTCTGCAATGTCGATAGTCTCGATTTCCAGGATCATTCGGATACAAAGCTGTTGCTTGTCTATCCCAAAAGTACGATTCCTTCAGCCCATCTAACCAAGTCTCTGTAACAGTGTAAGTGCCGTCAGGCAAAGTGACTCTCATGCCAGTCGGAGGGTAAATATATCTTCCTAGAGGAGTGTATTGCCTAAAGGTTGTCGACCCGTAAGGTGTGGTCATCTGGTCGATGAACGAAGACCCTTGCGTATAAGAGAACTTGGAAACCATTCCCACTGGATCAAGAATCGAAATCAAATTGGAATTTGTTGAATCATAAGAAAAACTTGCACGTCTTCCGGTGGGATCAACAATACTCGAAACAAGGTAATATCCACTATTTCCGGTCGAGTTAGAAACATAATTAAAAGTTGTAAGTTGTCCGTTCGCATCGGCAATAGATTCGATCCGGAAATTTACCACGTCCCAATTTATGACAGCCGCATTTCCCTGAGCATCAACGACGGACGTCATTAGCCAATACGAACTTGGACCGCTGCCGCACTGTAAAGTAAAATTCTCGGAACTACCATCGGGCAGCTGGCGTGTGTAACTTCCTCCACCAGACGAGTTGTAAATCAATGTCGATTGCGACATGATGTCTGGTGTTGAATATGCCGTGTTGTCGTAAGTTTCATAGCCACCACCGCGGACATTTACTGTGGTCTGAGATCCATTATCTTGTAGATATGAAACCCAGTTCAGACTCCAACAAGGAGTCAGATTTGGAAATCCAAAAATGGCAGGTTGGTTACCTTCTTTATAGTTATAATTAACTAGGATGTTTATAGCTGGCCCCAATGCTGGGGCGTATTGAAGTGGCACGTCGGAAATATTTTGAGTTCCTTGCATTGAGAAAACTGAGCAGCCTGCCATCCCCATCCCCAGAGATCGACAGCACGGCGTAGGGCAATCTTTTTGACACTCTTTTGTTTTGCTCTCATTGCAGTTGTCGCTATTTCCTTTTCCCCAAACCGTTGAGGCTTCTTCCTTTCCGACCTCTCTCCAGCCAGGCGGAAGTTTGCCCTCCCGCACCAGAAAATATCCATCGCTTTCAGATTCTATAGCCTGCTTGCTTAGCAAATGCAAATGCTCTGAACCAAACGTAGGATCTTGTAGCCTGAAACGCTCTCCTTGCTTCTGCGTTATGGTAGCGAAATGACCGATCTTCCAATGCGCAACTGCTGGAACGATTATTTCAGCTCCAGGAGTCCGCTTTGCGGCCTGCAAACCGAGTTTGAGTCCCTTGGACCAATCAAGTACTTGCGCCAAATTCGTCCCTTTCTCGCTGGACTGGGCTTGATTTATGAGCTTTAGATCTTGTAGTGGTTTACTAGTGCAGCTTTGAAAAAAGAGCGTACTTAGCGCTAGAGGTCCGCATCGAAAAGCTGCCTCCGGATGATTTTCCATCATCCACAGAGATTTTTTAGCTTCGCTCACAAGCAACTCTTGGGAGCCAGTGAAAGAGCGTTGCTTTGTTTCGTGGAGGTGCTTAGTCAGACGTTCAACCAGTCCGAGCTTTGCCTCCATCAAAATTAGAAGTGAAACAGCAGAGTCCGCAACGGCCTTCCTCCCTCGCTCTGTTTCATTCTTAGATAAATCCCAAGATGATTCGGCATACTTCAGGGCATCACTTAGATAACCCGTATCGAACTTTAGTCTAGCCAAATTCATCTCTAGGCTGGCACGCCATCTTGATTCTGGATAGCGGTGCAAGAATGAAGTCAGATCGGCCACGTCCTCTCTCGAGTCTTTCAGAACAAACGCTTTGAGGGCATTCGCCAAATCTCGATTTTCTGCCTGCGTTGTGACCGAACTCATAGGAACCAAAGGTTCCTTGAATGCACGCGCATTCGTCAATTCCATGTCGTTTGGCGCATCAGGGAATTGTATCTTGTGCTTTATGGCCTTTGTCAGCTCTGCACGGCTCGGACGTTTGCTATTCGTGTTAGGACTACTCGATACGGGCGCTCTCTTTGCTAAGCGCACCTTTGGCACCAACCCAAACTTCGGTTGTTCTGCCAAACAGGTCTGAATAGGATATTGTACAAAGAAAAACAGCACGGCCATAATTGCAGTGAGTCTTCTGGGAAAAAACTGCCCATCTAGTGAAGTTAACATATTTGCTACCTAAATGCTGGGGACGGGTAAATCTAGATTAATTGTCGGGGCAGTCATGTCCCCGCTGCTCGGTGCCGGCCAGAGGCTGGCATCAAGCGTATATGTTGCCACTGCAATCTGGCTCGACACACCATTCAAAATTGAAACGGCTTTGATCGTTTGAGTATAGTTAATGGTGAGTGGTTCACCTGCGTATGGGGTAGAACTCGACGTTGGTGTCGAATTATCGGTGGTAATGTATGTCTGCGCACCCGGTTGCACTCTTATCGAGACCTGTGTTGGCTTGGTCAACGTTCCAGGAGGCACGCTAAATAGCGGAGATTCGGCGGTTTGATAGTTGATTTGATATTTTTGTGAAAGGCTTGCGGAGACTGCGCCAATTTGTGCATTGGTCAATTTTGTTGAGTAGACAAGGATTTCGGAAATTCGTCCGCTATAAAAATTTCCTCCACTGCTGTCTTTTCCGATGAAATTGCTCGTCCGAGTAGTGTTCGGAATGTTATTCATAGTTGAGCTTGCAGTTCCAGGGATACCGTTCAAATAAAAGGTAGCAGTACCATTTGCGGTGCCTTCTGATTGAGCGGCTCCGAGCAAATGGAACACGCCTTGAACAAGCGCAGTCGCGGATTGTACATTGCTACCTGTTGTTGCGCTGTATACACTGAACTGGCCATTCGACCCGGAAGATGAAATTTGGCAATTTATATTGTTACCGCTGCCAGCCTGCCCAAAGTCCAGGATTCGCGCATTCGCAGTCAGTGAATCCGGTGATGTCACCGCAAAGATTGTTGCTCCCGGTCCTTGCATCTGCATCAAGATGTTTTGACCTGGAGTAGTGACAAAAGTGGTCGCAGCCGGTGCCGCTATTTCAATTAAGTCGCCGCTTGCTGTAGCAGAAACTCCTGCAAGGCTCAGTGAGTTGATAGCGGAGGCTAATCCAGTGGCAATGGTCGCGTCTGTCGAACTTGTCGATGAAGCATAATCTGCATTATTGCCATTGACAGTGATGCGTTGCGTTCCGGAGGAGACCGGCGGCGAATTACTAACTTTAATGAGTGTTTTGGAAAAATTCGCAAACCCGGAGGGAAGACTTAGAAACTGGGTGCTGCCGTTAAAACTGACAGTAGGTAGTGAATTGATGGCATCTGCAGACACAAGGGGCCTCGTTGTTGATGTTCCGACAGCGTCATTACCTTCCCCTGACAGGTCGGTCCAAGTGTCAACCACCGGGGAGCCGCTGCCTGATACGACTCCAAAATCAGAACGCAATCTCAATTGCAAACCCGGCTGCAAAATTGGGTCTAGTGTAGGATCGACATCGAGAAACATAGTCGTAACCGCACTATAGTTTCCGGTTAGATAAGATATAGCCTTGATTTGTGTAGGCACTTCCACCGTGATCGGCGATGAGTATGGGGTCGAAGAATTGTCTGGATCGCTACCATTAGTGGTGAAAAAGATTGCACCACTCGAAGTTGACATTGATACTGATTGGGGTTTTGTATAGCTCTTTGAAAAAGTGCTGGTGCTCGTTGAAATGGTTGGCTGTACTTGCGCCACAGCAGGATTGAGAAATGAGATAAAAGATACCGATGTCAAAAGCGTCCACCAGAACTTGGTGAATGACGTATCCTTTTTACTCATGCAACTAAATCCTCAGAACAATGCATCTCGCTCTACAAAACGAGGGCGGAGACAAAATGGCTTTTAATAGGATCAGATTAACTAAGCTGATGCGCGAAATAATCTCGATTGCATTAGATTATACGAGCCATATTCAGAAATGTTCGCACCAACTCATTCTAATTCAATTAAGAATTTCAATGGTTCTAGAAACAAGCAATACATCGATGTTGTCGCAGATCCTAACTCGATCGAGGGAAAGACAAAACAGAGAAATATGCTTACCTGAGCGGATACTGCAATCCTAAATCTTGATGGTAGTTTTTCCTCGTTAGATACGGGCGGAATTGGAAACCGGTACGTCAGAGCTTTTCAACAATGGCTAAAAGACGCTCCGAACCGAGAGCGTATGAATCGCCTTCGGTCGATTCAAGAAGATCGACGATATTGAAACCGCTTTGTTTGATCATGTTGCATAATTCACCGGCCGTATATATCCAGTGGATCGCTTCTCGAGTCTCTTCTTTTCCGTTCGCGAGAAATCGATAGGTTGTTTCTACTAAACTTTCCTGGCAGTTGTAGCGATTCTCAACCAGCATGTATATATCATCTACTTTGATCCACTCTTTTGCAGAGCCGTTCACAAGAAACGATTCTGCGATCATATTCGAATCGATCACAAAGCGCGCACCAGGTTTGAGTGCACGAGAAACCGACTTCATAAAATCCAGCGTCCCCTTTTTGTCGAAATAGCCAAAGCTGTTCCCCATACAAAACGCACCGTCGAACTCTTCCTTCCACTCCAATTTACGCATATCCACTTTGACAAATTCGCATCGGGCTTCATGCGTTTTAGCAGCGCTTCTTGCCTCCGCAATGAACTCGTCTGAAAAGTCCACTCCCGTCACGTGCTGCACTGAGACACCCAAGGGTATGCTCAACCTGCCATTACCGCAAGGAACGTCCAGCAGCCTGCTCTCCTCGTCCAATCCGAGTGCATCACAGAGGAACTGTACTTCTTCCTCAGTTTGATCTAAAGGGATAGCTTTTCTCCATAGATCCAATGCGGCCCCATTGAAGAAATCAGAAAACCAGCTTGCTGTCGCTGCGTTAGTAGTCATAAAAGGCGTCCTTGAAAGTTGAACACGCGATTCTATCATTTGCTGGGTTGTTCAGCTTAATAGACCAGCGTTTTCATTGCAGCCCAATCATTTGAAGGATTCTTGCAAAAGTTTTTTGGGGATATTGACGTATTAGACCGACCGGTCTATTATGTTCTCATACGAGAGATTTTGAGGGCGTAGTTCAACTGAGTTAAAACCGAATGATTCATACGCCGTCCAAATTCTTAAAGGACACCGAACGAGAATAGAATTCCGATCGGCAACGCCTTTGCTGTTTCCCGAACCCATTAACTACTCAAGGCCCACTGCCAGCCAGTTCTGCACGACCGCAGAACCGACCGGTCTACTCATAGAGGTGATAAAAATGAGCTGCTCATTCCAACCCAAAACTCAATACTTGCTTGCCGGACAAACAGAGCTACCAGTAAACTGGCTGCGAGATCTTGCGCGGTCAAACAGCCCTGAAGTTCGGGCTCGAATCGCTGAAAATGAATCAACACCGTTAGCAATCCTTTTTGAACTTTTGCTCGACACGCACAACGACGTTCGAATTAGCCTTTCGCAGAATCCGGCATTGCCGATGATCTTCCTTTCGCAACTTGCTCGTGATGAGGATCCGGATGTGAGATATGGAATGGCAGAGAATCCGAATTTGCCAATCAACATTTTGGAAATCCTGGTAAATGACGAAAACCCCTATGTTGCAAGCCGCGCATTGAAGTCGTTATCACAGGCAAATTCTCAATCAGCAATCGTTCGAAAGGAACGCGATTTGAGGATCGCCGCATAGTAAAGTCCAACAAACTTGTATGTTGGAAGTTCAATTTAGAAAATAACATAGACAACAATGGAGAACCTAAAATCATGACTACTATCGTTCAAGAAAAGCTCGAAGCACAAAACTCAAATAAGCTGGCGGGGAAAGTTGCCCTCGTCACCGGCGGATCTCGCGGAATTGGCGCTGCAATCGCAGCTCGTCTGGCTCAAGAAGGTGCCACAGTATTGATCACCTACACAAAAAATAAGAAGGCCGCCGATGAGGTAGTCACAGAAATCACCAAGCAAGGAAAGACTGCTCACGCTTTCAAAGCTGACGTTGCCTGCGAGAAGGAAACCAATGCGCTGATCGAAGATGTGCAAAAGGCAGTAGGAAAAATCGATATCCTTATTAACAATGCTGGAGTGTGGGGAGCTGGCCCACTCGAAACACTCACACTCGAGAGCTACAACAAAATTTTTGATGTGAACGTGAAAGGTGTTATTGGTACAACAATCGCAGCTCTAAAGCTAATACCGGAAGGCGGTCGCATCATCAACATTTCGTCGGTTGCAGGTAAAGTCGCACTGCCCGGAGTAAGCATCTACAGCGCGAGCAAGGCAGCACTGGACCACCTCACCAAGATCTGGGCTCATGAGCTCGGACCGAAAGGCATCACAGTAAATGCAGTAGCTCCCGGCACCACTGTCAGTGACATGTTTAACGAAGCCATCGCTGAGGATCAACATGCAGGTCTCATAGAAAAAACAGCTTTACGAAGACTCGGACAAGCTGAAGACATAGCTGCAGTAGTTGCATTCCTGGCATCCAAAGATTCGGGCTGGGTGACTGGTCAAACGATCACCGCCGATGGTGGCTTGAATATGTAGATTTTTCCGAAACCCTGAGGGGTACGATCCAACAACAACCCGCTTGTTTCGACAAAGCTTCTTCTCCACCTGTTGAAGCTCCGAGAAGCAAGCGGGTTGCTTTATCTTATGCCGCGGATGACGCATGGCGTCCATGAATTGACCAGGGTCTAGACTTGGGCCACAAACTCGGGATCTTCTGAGAGGAGAACTTTGAGCAGGCGGCCCTTTACTCCTTCGATTACTCTTCGGCGGAACTCAGGGCTTCCTGACTTCCAGTACTCGGAGATCTTCAGAATGGCTTCGAGGGCTTTGTCGTCGCCCTGGCTGAGAATTTCGAATACGTTTTCGTAGCTTCTCAACATTGGCTTGTTATGCCGTATTTGGTGAATTAGCAAAATGAGAAGGAAATCGTACTCAGCTTGTTCAATTTGCTGAAGCGCCGCATTTACTTCTTCCTCTGAAGTCGCAAGCATGATGACACAAGCAATATGGTCAGCATCGAGCGGCCCGTTCGCTCTTTCCAGTGCTTTCTGGAACAACATCAAATACTCAGAAGGATCGGCTGTATCGATTTGACTAATTTCCATAAAATCGCCTTCTGAATTGTTGAGTACTTGATCGAACACAAACTACGGCCCAATTAGTCGCTCGCGCAGTTTCGGTACCAGCTTGACGCGATGAGCCAGGATAGGAAAAAGCTTCACACCGCCATAGGATCCAAGATGTACGGTATCGAGATAGTCGGACTGCACAAATAATTCCACATCGCTCAAGTCAAACCAATCCGCACCATTCTGCTTGCAAGTGTTCGCAATATCGCTTCGAAATTCCTTCCAAAAGGATTCGGGAAGAAGCTTTCGGTTCATTTCTAAAGTCGGCATGCAAACAACCAAAACCTCAATGTTCTTGGATCGAAGATCTGCGATCCACTCTCTGAAGAAGAGCATCTCAGATCGATAATTGGCATTGATCGGATTTCGAAAGCGCTCAATGTACTCTTTGCTGTTATCTGTCCAAGGAGGACGGGCATTAGCAGGGACGACAGATTTACCAGGCTCTACAAGCAAAGATTCATTGGATTCCCACTCAGCAGGAGTTTTCTCAGTTTCACGTCCAGTGATAATTTTTCCGACGCGTTTCAGAGAGATTTTGTCTAGCTCTTCTCCCATCCGTGCAAAAAATTCAGGATACGCGGCAGACTCCATCCACGGCTCCATCTTCACGTAGTTGCTGAAGAATTTGAATTGATCCGTCACTCCGGGATGAGGCAATGTGCTGTCTACGAAATCGCGTGGCGCGATTGCTGCAATCACGACTTTCGGGGTTTTGCCTTTACTAAAAAGCGTCTTTGTAATCATGAAAGCATCCGAAATCATCTCTCCCGGACAGGCAAGACTGAATACGGATACCGACTTTCCAAGATAGTCTTTGAATTGCTTTTCAAGGAAATTAGCCCGACGATGAGTAACCACGTCAGTTAGCTCTTGATTCAATTGAGCATCAATTGATGCATGAACGGATCCAACTAGCGAACTGCCGAATATCACCACATCTGGTGCCTGGGTTTGTTCAAGATAGAGCTTAGAGAGCCACCATCCCCAAGTATGTCGCAATGGCTTTTTCTGAGAAGTCTCGACGGCAGCTTGTTTCAGCACTTCGTCAATTTTCGGCATCGGTTTCTTGCTGATGCACTCATTTGCGATGATACTAACGAAACCGAATCCGATCAGTGCAAAGAAAAACGCAGTTCCGAAGAAACCAAAAGGAGAGAATCGGCGCAGCGGCTGAGAAGGACTATTCGCCTTCCTCTCTGCAGCTCTTCTTCGTTGTTCGAGTGTCTGCATGCTACCTCGCTAAAATACTTGAAGAGCTTTTCTTGATGCCAGCTCTTTGTGTCTCGCAAGAGTTTCTCCAGAAATACCTACTATTGCACCGACGCGTGGATCACGATGAATAGCATTAGTCACGTCGTCGAGAAACTTCTGTCCACCGAAGGCATTCAAGTGAACTGAATCATGGAAATCAGCGCGTGAGTATCGCGCAAAATCATTGAGATCATAAACGGCAATGTTATGCACAATGCCGAATTCTTTTAAAGCTTGCAGGTATCCCATATACCCGCCTGGCTTCAGCAGTCGAATGTTATCGAGCATTATTGGCATATTCACAATAATAAGTTCCATCCGCTCCTTGCGGCAGAACTCGGCAATCTTGTTCAAGAAGAACATTTGAGTTTTGTACGTGTGCTTATCAGGATGATTGTATCGAGTCAAATACTCAAACGTATTGTCAGTGAATTTAGCATCAGCAGTCTTTCGATCAATAGGCCCAGCCATCACTGCTTCTGGATGAATTTCCGCAGGCAAATAATTTGGTAGCAGCCGATTACGATCCCACCAAGTAAACGGAGTCTTCGTCCACGGACGAGGCAAAACAGCGTTTAGAAAACGCGTTCCATTCTCATCGAGGACAAGTCGGACATCCAGCGCATAACCGTAAAGGTAAACCGTTCTCTGTAACAACCAATCAAGTTTTCCAAACGGATTGCGGAAAACTCGCTGAGCAACTTCATCGATATTCACCAGGCGAGTGACATATTTGAAAGCATCAGTATCGCCAGGCGCAGACAAGGTGCTGTCCACGAAGTCTCTGGGAGCAAGACCGTAGATAACCACATCAGGACGAGTGGCACTGGCAACCATCCCTTTCAAGGAAATGTACGCATCCGATGGCATTTGCCCCGGAGCAGCGAGGCTGAAGGTATGGTAATCTCCAGGGAAGTTCTTCTTGAACTGATCTTCCAAATACACCGACTGGTGATGGTTGGTGAGGTCCAGTCCCTTATTCAAGTAGTTGGCGTCACATCCGGCAGCGGCACTGACCATAGTTGAGGAGCCCAACAAAGCGACATTGCTAATCCGCTTAGTGTGGCGCAATTCATTGAAAGTCCACCATGCCCATCCTTTGTAATTGAACTTGTAGGGGTCAAAGTGAATAGGCTGCAGAAAAGTCATCGTCGCGTTAAATGCAACAAAAATCGCCATAGCAAGCAGGAACTTACTGCGAAACTTGTATTTCCTCACCTCACTAGGCGAAGATACGAGTTCTGGGTGGATAGTTGCTACGGTCTTCTCCGCCGCATCGCTATGAACGGGAGGCGCTGCTGTTGTCATAACGGCAACCCCCTTTGCGATAGTTTCTGTTTAGCATTTGTGGTCACTGTAGCTGAAACAGGAAGGCGAGTAGCGGCTTGAGTAGTTTTGTTCTTTGCAGCAATACGATTCTCTTCAGGGAAACAGGCCAAAGCATCTTCGTTCTTTGCTAATTGATCGATTACGACATCGAAGAACTTCTTACCGCCGCCAGAATGCAAGTGGACCGTATCCCCAAAATCGGAGCGATTGAAGTCTTTGCTCTCAGATAAGTCAATTACGCTTGCGCCTTTTCTCTTAGCCATCGCCAGCACACCTTTTCGATAGGCATCCCAGCTCAAATTTGAAAGAAGCTGCCTATTCAAATCAGTTATCGGCATGGCCACAACGACGGCTTTTATTCCTTGCGCATGAGCTACATCAAGCGCATCTGCAAAGAAACGCATTTGAGAAATATAGGTATCCCATTTCATCGTCGCATAACGCTTCTTATACTCCGCCAAATTATCAACAAAGTTATTGCGCTCAGCAGCCGTAGTTGGACGAAAGAATGCAGCGCCACGTGGAACTTCACAAGGGCGGAAATCAGGCATCAGCAGCCGTCTTTCATCAAATGTTGTTGGGTACCCGTCCACCGGCAGAGGAACCATCGCATTGATGAGACTGGTAGCCGCCTGCTCGGCAGTTTGACTAATATCGGCACGCTTTTGCCAAAAGTATGACACCTTACCCAACTCGTAATCGAGACGCGGAAAGAACTCGGGCGAGACGCGATCAGCTATTTGATCAATTTTTCCAAATCTAGACAGATAGCGGAAGGGGTCGGTGGCGGCCGGGCTAGGCAGCATGTTGTCGAGGAAATCGCGTGGTCCGACTCCGTAAACAATCATGTCTGGCTTGTTCTTGCCCTTCAGCAAATTGTTCACTATCAGATAAGCGTCCGACGGCATTTCGCCTGGCAGTGCAAATGTGAACGTTTTCAGCGAAAGTCCGGTTTTTTCCTTGAGCTTGTCTTCAAAATAAACAGAGTGATGGTGCTGACTTCCATCAACACGCTTGCCCAGATAATCGGCATCAACACCATCCAATGGAACCAGCATCAGTGAAGAGCCGAGGAAAACAATGTTCGGACGTTGCTTGCTGTTCAGATAGTCTTTGATGGTCCATCCAGTCCAGCTAAGCACAGGGAAATTATCAGGACTGACAGCCCCAAAATTTAGCCAGGCAGCTGCAACACCAACCACTAAAAAGGTTAGCAACGCCCATGCAAATCTTGTTTTGAAAAATCCCGTCATGGCTCCCATTTCTTTTTCTGCATCATCAGCGATTGGCACCAATCTAGTGCCGCCACTTCCTAGAATTGGAAGTAGATGAATCGTGGAGATGTATCAGGGCTGAAGATTGTGAGAACACAAAGCATTGCGACCATCACCGCAACTTGAACAGGCCAGGGTGGGCTCAGGTAGAACTTCTTGTTGTTCAACCAGTTGACCACTACGTGCGCAATCATCAATCCAGGAACGATCAATATGATCGCAGGGAAGATAATTGGATCACGGATTTGAAGGATGGTGAGCTGGCTTGGACTGAAGTTCATGAGCGCAAGCGGTGCTTCTGCTAGCTTGCTGATTATCTGCCAGCACATTTGCTCGGTCTCAGCGCGAAATAGCACCCAGCCCACGCATACGAAATGGAATGTGACGATGACAGAGAAGACGTGATAGAGCTTGGATTTAACTAGCTTGGCGTGCAAGCCAGCAGCCTCCATGAGTCGAACATACTCGCGATGGAGAATCAGCAATACGCCTTGATATACCCCCCAGAGCAGGAAGTGGTTGGCAGCGCCATGCCAGAGACCACCTAGTGCCATGGTGATGAAGAGGTTGCGATACATATTCCAACGACTGCAGCGCGAGCCACCTAGTGGAATGAAAAGATAATCGCGCAACCAGGTTGAAAGACTTATGTGCCAGCGATGCCAGAAGTCGGCAGCGTTCGCAGCCAGATACGGCAGATTGAAGTTGATCGGCACCTTGTATCCGAAGAGTAGGGCGGAGCCACGAGCGATGTCTGTGTAACCGGCAAAATCGAAGAAGATTTGAAATGCAAACGCATAGGTAATCAGCCACATGTCGAGCGAGGTGAATTTTTCCGGATGGGTAAATCCAGCCTGTACAACGAGTGCGAGATTGTCCGCGAGAAGAACCTTTTTGCACAAGCCCATGAGGATGAGCTGCATGCCTTCGTCAATGTATTCCCATTTGAATTTGGCAGGAATATCAAGCTGTGGAATAAAATCCTGATAGCGTTTTATGGGGCCGGCAATCTGCGTTGGGAAAAATGAAGCGAACAACGCGAAGTCCATGAACTTCTTCACAAGAGGCTTGCCACGATAGACTTCGACCGCGTAGTGAATGAATTCGAAAACGAAAAAGGAAATGCCGAGCGGCAGAATGATGTGAAGGTGCGGGGCGTTCCAGTCCACGTGGAAAAGACTGAGTCCTCCCTTCACACAATCAATGCCGAAGTAGGCATACTTAAATATCGCAAGAGTGATCAAATTGGCTGCTACAACAAGCCCCAACCAGAGTTTCTTGTGCTTCACCTCTTGTGCCTTCGCAATCATTGGCACAAGCACAAAGTTGCCTACAGTCAGTCCGAGAATCAGCAACCCGTAGATTGGGCGCCAGGACATGTAGAAAATATAGCTTGCCACCAGAAGTAGTGGCACCCTCAAGCGATGAGGGACCAGCCAAAACAGAACGAATACTGTCGGCAAAAAGACTAGATACTGGAGACTATTGAAAAGCAAGATCCTTGCTCCTTATTTTGGTTCCCACGTTGACAGTATCTTGGCTGAAAAGCCGCAAACTGTCATTAGACGCCACAAACGAAGTTGCTAATGGAGACGTGCCAAATCATAAGAGAAGGATTCCAAGATTGTCTATGTCGATGTTTTCACCTATATAAAAAAGTTCTTCCCCTTGGCTACAAGAGGTTGTCAACGAGACACTTTCAGGCGGTTCGCTAATGCAATTTCGAACTCTGTTTAATCCCCCATGCAAAGCAGTAGCTGATAATTGAGTCTATGAAACTAAACGTACTCGTCACTTTTTTGGCTGCACTCTTCATCGGCCAACCAGTTGCCGCAAATCAGCTGCAGGCAATGAATACGAAAGCGTTTACAGACTTAAGGAAGAAGACCAGTCTAGAACAAGCAACACGAATTACTCCGAACACTATCACTTATACCGCTCGTTATGAGCGTTATGGATTGTTCGGTATGTACCACGTGAGTCTGGTGGTGGATTCCTACCGCAACGGAGTTCGGTTGACTCGTGTGCATATAGATGGTGCAGGGCGCTTTCCTCAGCAACAATTGAATTTAGGATTCATCAATTTGAAGTTCAGAATTCCTCCAGCTCGACTTGTTGGATCGGTAAACCCAAAGGGCTACAAAATGCACTTTCTTGGGCTACTTGAATCCAACGAATTTGGTCCGACATTTACTTTAACTGAGCAACAAGGCATAAGGCTCGTTTCAATGGCCCATAAAGCCATTACATCAATGAATAATGACCAATGGATCTATTGCACAATGCCAGTACACTTAGGACCAATTCACTGCTGGACAAGCAATTCAGTAGTGGCCTCGCTCATAAATGTTGCAAATCAAGAAGGCATAAAACTGCCTAAACCGGCAGACGGATGCTATCCGGGTTTTGATGGACCGTTCTTGCCGAGTTCGCTTTATCAGTATTAGAACTAATTTTGGTCGCCGGGCTGCTTGGTGAAGCCTTCCGGCACAAGTTGGTAGCCGCCACCATATACGGTTCGAATATATTTGCGATCGCCTGACTCAAGCCTGGTGCGAAGGTGGCGAATGTGAACGCGAATAGTGTCGACATCATCGTCTGGAGAATAGCCCCAGACTTCCTCAAGCAGTTTTCCAGTTGAAACTGTCTGCCCATGATGCTGCATGAGGCAATGCAAAATTTCGAATTCGGTTGGGGTTAGCTTTACTACGCGCTCTTTGACCTTTGCCTGTAGGTTTTCCGGTACCAAGGTGATTTCGCCGGCAGTTAAGATTTCAGGCAGGGAGGCTGATTGCGGAACCGAACCGGCCCTGCGTAAAAGTGCTCTAACGCGAACCTGCAATTCCGGAATTTCAAACGGTTTGGTCAAATAGTCATCCGCGCCGGAGTCAAAGCCTTTGACTTTGTCCTTGGTCATGCCGAGCGCGGTAAGCATAAGCACCGGAATGCCTGCTGTGGCGGCATTTTGACGCAATCGCTGGCAAACAGTAAAGCCATCCAGGTCAGGCATCATGACATCGAGAACGATCAGGTCAGGTCTGTTCTGCTGCGCAAGTGCCAGCCCCTTCATACCGTCATTGGCTGTGCTTACCTGATGTCCAAGTAAATCCAAATTCACCTTGATCAGCTCAGCAATGGCGATATCGTCGTCAATTACAAGGATTCTGGCCAAGTTCGTCTCCCGTGCAGTGAAAATCTACTAATCTTACGTAAGTTTGTTCTCAATGATTCAATAGGTCAAGGGTTAACCTTACTTTCAGCTAATTTTACTGGAACCTTGGTCAATTTCCCCTGCCTTAAAACACTCAGTGTAACCACTTGACCAGGTTTTTTGGTTTCAACATATGAGAGCAAATCATCAACCGAGTGAACTGGCTGATTGTCAATACCAACGATCGTGTCAGCAGCGGAATTATCCACCTTCTGAAAAGCCCAGCCATTTTGCTCAAAGCGTTGAACCTGAGGTCCTCTCAAACCTGCCTGCAAGGCAGGTCCATCGGCTTCAACCATTACGATCATCAATCCTAGTTCTGTTGGAAGCACTTTTGCAATGCCCAAATTTGGTCGAAGCACAGCGCCATGTGCAATTAATTGCGGAACCACGCGCTTTACTATATTGATAGGAATTGCAAAACCAATACCGGAACTTTGCTGCACTTTGCTATAGATAGCGGTCGTGACACCAATTACGTTTCCCTGCGTGTCCAACAAAGGTCCACCAGAGTTTCCTGGATTGATTGCAGCATCAGTCTGCAAAACACCTTTAATAACCCGATTTCCGCTAGATAAACTGCGGCCAACGCTTGAGATAATCCCTGAAGTCATAGTCAATTCCAACCCAAACGGATTGCCGATTGTGTAGACACGACGTCCGACTTCTAAGCGACTCGAATCACCGAATTTCACAGTATTCAATTTCTTCGTCCCAGGTTCAATTTTTATGACAGCCAAATCGTTATCAGGATCGGCGCCTATGACCTTGGCGGGGTATGAACTTCCATCGAACAGTGTGACGCGAACCATACGCGCATTATTTATTACGTGATTGTTGGTGAGAATATAACCTTCAGTTGAAATGATGGAACCGGAACCTGTATCAGGTGATGGAGCGACACCAAACATCAATTGCTCCGGTGTTGGCGCAGCGACAGCAGTGATATTCACTACGGCGGAGCTGTACAACTTATATACGCGAATATTGGTCACTTCCTCAGGTGTTAGAATTGGCAGACCGACCGAAGATTTGGGTAGAATGGGCGACTTCGGCAGACTTGTTGACGAAGACTTAGCTGCGCTTTTCGAGGAAGGATTCTGGCTAATTTGTTTCGGTTGAGGTTGCGCAGCATCAACAGCAGTGGCACCCGATATGATGCCTGACAAGGCAAGGATGCCGGAGAGGATCAATGAGCCCATGCTTGTCATACTTTGATCTCCAGGTGTAATTTTCCTTTCTCCGTTTTCACTTTTAGCAGATCCAGACTCGGCGGTCGCGGGATCTTGGCTTTCTGCTGCCGCATCACCTTCTTTAGTTTTGTGCTTTTGCCCGAGTTTTGGTTCTGTTCCCTCCAGCAGCCGCTTCATGTTCGCCCGATGGCGAATGATCACATAGCCCCCGCCGATCGCTGCATAGATAACGAAACTCATGGGAGCATGGAATAAGTACATGAAGATTGCGCAAGTTAACCCTGCCAATATTGAAGCAACAGAAACGATTCGCACGACAGCAACGGTGAGTGCCCAGAGCACAAATGTGGACATGCCGGCGCCAAAGTTGCATGCCATCAAAGTTCCCACGCCGGTAGCGGCGCTCTTTCCACCCTGGAACTTCATGAAGATAGACTTGCTGTGTCCAATCATTGAAACCATGCCACCGATTGGTGGCAAGATGTTGTATTCCCAAACTATTTTCGCAACAAGCGAAAGAGTCGCATCGGGGAGAGCAAGACACATGAACTCGGGCAAGTGCCAGGGATTGGACGGATCAGACATCGCTTTTCCGAGTAGAACGGGAAATGCCCCCTTTAACAAGTCCAAGAGCAGTACTAAAATTCCAGCGACAGGTCCTGCAGCGCGATAAACATTAGTTGCGCCGGTTGATCCACTACCGATGGTGCGCACGTCAACGCCCTTGAGCAGCTTTACCAGCCAGTACCCCGTCGGAATCCCACCTACTACAAACGCAATAATTATGAGGGTTATGATTGCTGACATTGTTCAGTCTCTCTATTCGATTCCCGGAAACAAGTTTTCTTGCGTCAATCTCTTTTCTTTGGACGGAGAAACAAACGAATTGGGGTTCCCTGAAAACCAAAAGCCTCGCGAATCTTTCTCTCCAGATAAACCAGATAATTGCCTCCAGCCAGCTTCTCATCATTCACGAATAGGGCAAAAGATGGTGGAGCTACGGCAACCTCAGTTCCATAATAGATCCTCAAGCGCCGGCCTCGCTTGCCAGCCGGTGGCGGCGTCAACATTTGTGCATCTTGGATCACTTGATTAAAAACAGATGTGTTCACGCGGCGTCTAGCTTCATCATATGCGCGCTGAGCTGCCTCAAGAATCTTCTGAACTCGCTGTCCACTTTGTGCGGATGTGAAAACCGCCTCTGCAAATTTGAGATGTGGCAAATCCATCACAATCTTTTCCATGTATTCATTCATAAGTTTGCTGGACTTATTAGAGACAAGATCCCACTTGTTAAATACGACAACAGCAGCCTTGCCAGCATCTATTATCTTTTGGGCAATTTTTTGATCTTGGTCCGCGATTTCTTGGTTTGCGTCCAGAACTAGAACGACCACGTCAGCACGCTCAATAGCCTGCAAAGCACGAACTACAGAAAAAGCTTCCACTCCGTAATCCACTTTCGATTTGCGCCTGATTCCGGCAGTATCTATAAGAGTCACGGTACGATCATTGAAATCAATTAGCGAGTCAATGGCATCACGAGTGGTGCCGGGGATATTGGTAACAATCGCGCGTCGTTTACCCGAGATAGCATTCACAATCGATGACTTGCCGACATTCGGACGTCCGACAATGGCAAGCGAAAAATCCTTTTTCACTTCCTCTTCATCCACGCTGTCGGGATCGAAATCCTTGTCCTTTTTGCTAGGTTTTCTCGAACCGGCCCTTAGACCTTCCGGAAGAGTTTCGAGAACTCGATCAAGCAAATCGCCCACCCCGCCTGTTCCACGCAAAGCAGACAAAGCAAGAGGTTCCCCCAGTCCAAGACTATAGAAATCCAGCAGATTTGCGTTGTGCTTTGGATCGTCAATTTTGTTGACAGCTAGCACAACTGGCTTTTTGCTTCGACGAAGCATATTCGCGACATCTTGATCCGCACCGGTGACGCCGTCCTTGCCGTCCACCATGAAAACAACCAGATCAGATTCCGAAACAGCTTGCTCGACTTGTTCGCGGACCTGACGAGTTATCTCTTCGGTAGAATCAGGCAACAGTCCGCCAGTGTCCACGAGAAGAAACTCGTGCCCTGACCAATCGCATTCGCGATAGATTCGATCTCTAGTAACACCAGGGCTGTCGTAAACGATAGCTTCCCGGCCACCAACGCAGCGATTGAAAAATGTCGACTTGCCAACATTAGGGCGTCCGACGATAGCAATAACGGGCCTGACCATGAGTTCCTCCAAGCGCACATGGTAGCACGGTGGAACTAGCGGTTATCGCCCTTTTGATTATCCTTGCCGTCCTTGTTAGAAGCCCCAAAAACCTTACCCAGCTTCGGTGCCTGAGCATCAAGGTATCTTACGAGCGTATCTTTAGCATTATTAAGGTACATCGCCATTTCAGTATCGCCACCCGTGTCAGGATGAACGCCTGGCTTTGACATTTCACGCTTCCATGCATCCAAAACATGCTGGCGACTCAAGTCTTCCGGCTTGATACCTAAGAGCATGCAGGCTTTCCGGATATCGGGCGGCACTGTCCGAGGATGTTGTCCAACGGTTGCTTGCTCTTGACCTTGCGTCGCATGCTTGCCACCAACGAACTTGTGGAGAGGTGATTTTGCAGTACCGTCGCCGTCCGCGCCACCAAGATTTATTTCCTGGGTTTTATTGGTCTTCTTGTTAAGCAGACCTCTTAACTCGTCAGGATCAAATGCCGGTGCCTTATCCTCCTCCTCCTCCTCAGACAATTCAGGGCTTGTTTGAGGTGCTGCAGGCTCCTCAGCGGATTCGGCAAACAAAGAGTCGTTCATATAGTCTGGCAAAGAATAATCAGTGGGCGCTGCTGCGACTGGAGTTTCACTTACCGCTGATGCATCCCCGAATGCGCCGCCTGCCGTCCCGTCATTTGCATTGGGCTCCGCAAATCCTTGTGGAGTATGGGCTGCAGCGTATTGGTCCGTTGCTGAGAACTGAGGAGATTGTGCGTAGGGATCCACTTTTGCGTAGGGATCGTAATTTTCAGCTTGGGCGTAGAGATCCGCTTGTGTGTATTGCGACCCCACTTGCGCATCCTGAGCCGGCTGCGCATACTGATCTTGCTGCGCATACTGGTCTTGCTGCGCATACTGATCTTGCTGCGCATACTGATACGCTTGAGCGTACTGATCTGCTTGCGCATACTGATCTTGCTGCGCATACTGGTCTTGCTGCGCATACTGGTCTTGCTGCGCATACTGGTCTTGCTGCGCATACTGGTCTTGCTGCGCATACTGATCGGCCTGCGCATACTGACCTTGCTGCGCATACTGACCTTGCTGCGCATATTGATCGGCCTGCGCATATTGATCTTGCTGCGCATATTGCTGCGCTTCGGTAGATTCTGCCAGTAGTCCGGTATTGAGCGGGTGCTCCTCAAGTGACAGACCTGCGGCACTCATGGGATCGACCCCTGCGTTATGCGGGTTGAAGCCCTGGTCTGTAAGACCTTCTCGTTGATAAGCATTTTGGGAATGAGCGTTGGCTCCAGAACTACCCATTAAGAAATCCGCCATTTCTTGGACAGCTTGAGGGTCCGGAGCTGTGGCTCCTGATGCGTACGGATCTGAGGTCTGCTCTTCGGTCTCATAAGAAACTTCGTATTGTGGAGCAAATGATGCCGCCTCGCTTTGCGCACCGGATACGGTGGCATTACCATACTGCTGCATTTGGAGCTCAAACTCACGTTTTGCTGCATCAAACCCTTGTTGCCAGGATTCTTGAACGCTCAACGCCAGAACCTGCTGCGCGGAGGACAGCGCTTTGATCTCTTCCTTTAACTTCTTGTTTGCCAGTGCTAGTTCATCAGACTCTTCAACCAGCGATTGCTCCCGGGCTTCCATGCTCGCCAGGATTCGAGTCAGCTGCGCCTCGCGCTCTTCTGATTCGGCGACACTCTGAGCAAGCTCTGACTCGCGGGCTTGAAGGGCTTCAATTCTCGACTCAAGCTCTCCTTTCTCGCCGGAAAGCGAAGCCGATTCAGCATAGTTTCCCTTTACCTGCTGAAGCTCTTCTTCGTGCTGTTTTGTTGACGCACTAATTTCATTTTCGAAACGTTGGATAGTAGCCTTCAACTCAGCTTCGAACTGGCTCAGGGAATCTTTGGAAGTTCTCGCATCCTGCTCAAGGCGCTCAATTGTTGCCTTCAGTTCTTTCTCTCGTGCTTCAAACTCGGCACGAGCATCAGCGCGAGCTCGTTCTCTTATCGCTTCCTCGCTTAACCGATTAGTTTGCGTGTCGCGATTCTTCTTATTCTTCTTTCCCTTGCGCCGCCGCTCTTCGCCCTGGTAACTAGAATCGTCAGCATCATCATCAGGGCGCTTAGCCTCTGCAAGCTCGCTCTCTAGCTCCTTTACACGATTTTGGAGAAGCTGTTTACTTTCATCCAGCTCCCTTACTTGCTCCGATAGGGAATTTTTGCCGTCTTTTAGAAGCTCATTCTCCGTTTTCAGTCTTTCAACTTGCTCGGAGCCACCGTCCTCTTCCTCTGAACGACGAGCCATACTGCTGTTGATTCGCTCAAGCTCTTCAACACGGCGAAGCAGCCTCTCATACTCAGCCGCGACAACACCATTTACTTCACCCCGAGCTAGCGACAACACTTCCATGATGTCAGCATTTATGACAATCACGGAGTAAGGAACTTGCAATTCTTCGGCTAACGAATATGGATTCAGATCCGAGCCACTTTTCTGCAGAGATTCAATTGCCTTGATGGCATCGTGCTTTGTCAGCTTGGTTTCTACTGGGACTTGTTCAGACATCTATCTAACGCTTAGGCGGCTCCACAACTGCCGTTAGTCACACTCGGAATATACCCATTTCATGGCGACCGATAAGAATTGATGGCATCGACCGACTGAAATTCAGGTTAATTTATCCTATTGACGCGACATTTTCCACGACTAAAGATGACATTCCTTATTAATACGTTCCGGTGTCTCGCTGGGCTGTCGCCCCTCTCAACTCCTACACTCTACTAATACGCTCCGGAGTCTTGCTGGGCTGCCGCCCCTCTGGAGGCTGGCTAATTCAGAGTTTATTAACGACGAATTTCAAATCGGTTGAATTGAGGCTCAACTTCATCGAACCATTCTACCTGAACATCGCTAACTTTCGCATTGGCGGGTCCTTTCTGGCACCAGATAATGAAGCTTTCAAGTTTGTCACGTTCTCCCTCGGCCTCGATTATCACTGTGCCATCGGATTCATTCGCAACCCAACCACGAAGCCCTAAAACACGAGCCTGGTCGACAGTACTCTGTCTGTAAAATACGCCTTGGACACGTCCGAGAACTTTCATGTGGACGCGAGAAGCCATCAGGTTATCCGCCTGGAGCCTGGTCCCTCGAAGAGCTTGTACGCTTCCTTCATCATCGAGCTGTCAACTTCGTTATCTGATGCGCCCATGCTGGGACCAGGAGGAGGATCTTCACTGTTGCCGGCTGATTCTCCACGTGACGAATCAGAACCGCGAGCAGCAGGCTCAGCCTCACGAGAGCTGGGATTTCTTGCTCCAGGCGACGCATTTGGGTCTCGGTCCGATTGAGTACGGGTAGCCGGCGCTATATGCTTCTTGCTGGCAGGACCGGGATCGCCAACGCGCACTTTGATATTCAAATTGATACCAGTTACTTGTTGTGCGGCTGCGCGCAAATGTTCGGCTTTGCTTTCCAACATTTTCTGAAAGTTTTCTTTGAGAACACCGATGGTGAAATCGACATTGGAGACGCCCAGAGGAAAAGCATGAGTAGAGGCCAAGCTAAAGGTGGGTAAGTGGCGTCGCTGCAGTTCGTCGAGAATTTGGCTCCAAACATAATCGATATCGGAGTTTAGCTCCGATCCGCCACCTGAATGCGGAGACGATGATGTTGAAGCGCCGGTCGGCTCGGAAGTCCCTGGTTCAACAGCACCGGAACCATACGACGTACTTGCACCCGCGCCCTCTTCTCCGGTTGCTACGATCGAAATTGATAAATCTTCCTGACGCTGGGAAGGCTGATTCTCAGGCGGTCTAGCATGTGGCTCATCGAGAGCGGTCGTGCTCTGCACAGAATCGACGGATCTTGCTGGTGCGGACGACGGTGGCGAACTTGGCGCCGGAGATGATGCCGATGGGTAACGGGCTTGGCTCTGCTGGGCCGGCTGAGCGTACTGAGAAGCAGAGTGTTGCTGAGCGTACTGAGGAGATGCAGTTTGCGCTGGACGTGCCTGGCGACTTAGATCTACATTTTGGGAGATGCCTTGTTCGAGGGCTTCAACTCGCTTCACGAGATCCTTCAGCAAATAGATATCGTGCCTGTGACATATGGACAACAAACCAATCTCAAGATGCATGGCAGGCTGGCTTGTTCTTTTGCATGTTTGCTCCAGGCGATCAAGCTGCTCTATGATCTGGCTCAATTCGGCTCTTTCATACAGTTCGGTTTGCGAAAGCAACCCACTGATATAACCTTCCGAGCCGAGCACAAAATTGGAGAGAGCCTCTACGTTAGCTTCCTTGCTACCTTGCAGGTAACTTGCCTTCATCAAGTTCAGAAAGTGGCGAGACAATTCCTGTAAAACGACCGCAGGTTCGCGCCCTTCACCAAGCAGCTGCCCAACTGAATTGATAACATCCTGGCCTTCGCGTGCTGAAACTTGTTTGCTCAAATTCAACAGCACGTCCTCGTGCAGCGCACCGAGCAAGCGCAATAAATCCGGCACATTCACTGGATTCTCTTTACTGGCTAAGAGGCTGGCTTGATCGAGATTGCTCAGTGCATCTCGCAGTCCGCCTCCAGATCTTCTTGCGATCAGTTTTAGTGCATCGTCCTCAATTGCAATCTCTTCGGAATCTGCTACGTGGCGTAAATGAGCGATCAACGCGTCCTGATTGATCAGTTTGAACATCAGTCTCTGACAGCGACTTACGATGGTCGGAAGAACTTTGTGCTCTTCCGTGGTCGCCAAAATAAACACCACCCCTGGTGGCGGTTGCTCGATCGTTTTCAGCAACGCGTTGAATGCCTCTTTTGTGAGCATGTGGCATTCATCGATGATATAGACCTTGAACTCGCCGCCTACAGCCTTCAAGGGCGCCCGCTCGATGAGCGTACGCGCATCATCAACGCTGTTATTGGAAGCAGCGTCGATTTCAAAAACTGCAGGTGAATTACCTTGAGTAATCTCGACGCAACAAGAGCAAGTTTGGCAGGGTTCAGCTGTTGGGCGACCGGCCGTCTTACAATTCAGCGACTTAGCCAGAATACGGGCGCTTGAAGTTTTCCCGGTCCCCCGCGGACCTGTAAACAAATACGCATGCGACAGCCTGTCATGAGCAATGGCATTTGTCAGTGTTCTAGTGACCGCATCTTGTCCAACAAGCTGCGCTAATGACTGTGGTCTGTACTTGAGATAAAGCGGTTCATGACGCTTGAAAGCCGTATCTACCACGATCGCCCCTTCACTCTTCCGCTATTGACAGAGCTAATAGTACCGCAGAACTTATCCAAGCGCACGGCGCCAAATTATTATCTTACTTTACCGAGAAGATTAGGACACTGACTACCTGCGGAGCCGTGTCCTTCTCCGGACGAGCGAACTGGAAACCGACTTGACTTATCGGATACACGTAATTCTGACCGATACCCGGATTCGGTTCTGGCAGCAAGAACGCCGGCTCGCCAAAGCGGGCTTTCACAGCCTCTAGATTGGCTCCTGGTGCGGCTCCAAAATCGGGAGCAATTAACGATTGATCGAAGATGCGCATAGCATCTAGCAATCCATGCCTGAAGAAGAGTTGTAATGCAGTAAAGTTAGAATCTTTCTTTTTCCATGTAAGAACAGTCCACTTGCCAATCTTCTGCTCCTTCACCTGGCCAATCGCAGAAAGTGCGTTGATTGCTTGCATTTGCGATGTTCCCAGACTGACCAGAGGAATGCCGGTGGCTACATTTGGCGGGAGCAACGCAAGCAGATCGCGCTTCTTCTCGGAAACGCTTTCCTTTTCGAGCTCTTTGTAATTCGATTCCTTCTGAGCGACCTCTTCTTTTGCTTTGAGCCTTTCAGTCTTCTCTCCGGCTTGAGCACGCTTAGCTTCTCCACTATCGAGCCTGCGCATGAGCGAACCGGAAACTACAGGACTGGGACTCGGTTTAGCCGCCGGCGACGGGGACGCTACAGGTGAAGGGCTGGGCGACGGAGCGGCGTCTGCCATTGCCACTCTTGGCGCTTCCCGAAAATCGCGAACCTGGGGGCGCTCATCGAGAATTTGCAGTTCGCGTGGAGAGTTGTAAAAAGCGGTTTTCTTTTTGGCGGAAGTTGTTATGCTCATTGGCACCGGTGCTGATGGCGGCGGTGGTGCCTGCGCGAGACGGTCACTGAACTGTTGAACATCTTCCAATCCCTTATTGATGTTGTAGAACTTGTTCAATGAATTCGCCAGTTCCGGCATTCGGCTTTGTGCTTCTGCCGCAGCCGAGTATACATTTACGCCCTGCTGCTTGAGTCGATTGGATGATCCGCCACCTGGCAGCCCGCCAGCGCGCTCGCGCTGTAAGTATGAGTTGTCGGCAGCCTGGTGCGCAAATTTGCCCATGTTTGTGAGAGGCATAGGACCGGCATAACTGCCAGCAAAAACGCTGCCAACACTGCCAACACTGCCAACACCGCCAGCACCGCCAGCACCGCCAGCACCGGCGGCGAGAGATTGAGATCTCATTCGCTTTGCCGGAGCGTAGCCTGAGTTACTCGTACCATATGAGAGTTCTTGCCTTGCCGGAGCCTGTTGCTGCACTTTGCGTCGTGCTTGTGCCATAGCCAATGAATTGTAAGCGTTCACCTCATTAGCGATTTGACTGGCTGTGCCTTCGCGATCCCAAACACCCAGCTTCGGCGATTCATCACCATACGCATCATCACTGCCCGAGACCGGATGAACGTATTTGGAATTACCTTTCCATACGTCTGCGGTTTTCTTCGAAAGCTTGACAGAGCGTTCCATACTGTCAGCATCTTCCGCATGAGAATCGAAGCCGGCAGCTTGTGATTGCTGTGCTGGAGCAGCCGCGCCAGATTGTGATTGCTGAAAACGGCTATTTGACTGAACACCTTGATCGTAAGCCAGGAGCGGCGACTTATCAGCACTTATTTGCAAGGACGGAGTCATGTTGGCGAACGGCTTACCTGTTTCCTTTGGACGAATTGCCAGCTTATAGTCAATGCCGTCTTTTCCGACGCTATCCTTGTTTTGCAAACGCTGCTGGGTCTGTGTAAAGACCTGATTTTGAATGCTTGCAACTTGAGGAATATTGCTTACACGATTGAATATATGGTCGAGCAACTGTACACCGCTTTCAGCGCCGGAGTATTTATTAACGTTGATATGTCCGGAAAGCTTCAGCGAGGACTTGGATGCCGAGCGAGCGCTTTGGGCATAGGACGCTGACTGGATAAACTGAGACAGGGCAAGCGAGGCTGAAAGCCCGAGCAACGACACCATGCCAAGCGCTTGCGTTCTGGCAAACAGCGTCGTTATCCCTTTCCCAATCATTCCAGGCCACCTCATTATGCTTGTTTCTCTCCCACTTTGCTGCCGTCCAAGAGGCGCGACTCCCATTCGTCCAATTCCGATTGATTGATGAGACCACGCTTGTAAGACAGATAGACAGCGCGACAACGTTGATTGTATTCAGTGTCTTGCTGCTCGCCACGCCCAGGAATAGCCATCTTCGAATACAACGACTTCAAGCGAGACTGTACAGCTTTTTCCGTTAAGAAGAGCTTTCGGGCAATGGCAGAATCAGTAAGCCCCAGCGCAATACAGACAAGCGCTTCAAACTCAGCAGCCGTCAAGCTTGTCGCCCTGTTTTGGGTGCGTTGAATTACTCGTGAAATACCTGGGTGGATCCAGCAGTCGCCGGAAAGAATTGTGCGAACAGCCTCGACGACCTGCTCGTTCGATGCACTTTTTAGCACGTACCCAAAAACACTGTCGGCAGGCACTACTTTCCATAACTGGCGAACATAGACTTCGTCGGAGAAGTTCGAAAGTATGATTACACCTGTGCGCGGCAAACTCTGCAAGATCTGTTCGGCGGCTTTAATTCCGGACAGATGAGGCATCTTGATATCGAGGCAGACAAGTTTTGGTTTCAGCTTCATCGCCATATCAACGGCAGCTTGCCCATCGGAAGCTTCGTTTATGGGACCTTCTTCGGGCAGGTTCTTGACCAGCAGGTCTTTCAGCCAGCTGCGGTCGCGCTCTTCGTCATCGGCAATAAGAATGGTCATACTTTTCTTTCCAGTCCTTTCTGCAGTTCCGCACCGTCTCTAACTCCAATCGGCATTGATAGATTGAACTCCGTTCCATTCAAATAATTGCTGGGCTGGCGCCACTCTACAAATGCACCAATAAGGTTGGCACGATGCCTGATATTGAGCAAGCCATGTGAGTCGGGTCTTATGGCTCGTGGATCAATTCCTTTACCATTATCAACTACAGATATCTGGAGGTCATCCCCGGATCGTTTAACTTTCACCTCAACAGTGTCTGCACCCGAGTGTTTGCGGACATTATTAAGTATCTCCTGCACGATCCTATATAGCTGCAATTTGGCGAAGGTGGGCACGTCGGACTCTCGAATTTCGGTATCTGCAACGAAGTTACCTGAAATTCTGACTTCGCGCTCTAGGATATGTACTAGATTTTCCAGCGCGGGGACAAATCCCATGGTTTCCAAAACGGAAGGATGCAAATCGTTAATGACTCGACGCATCTCTTGTATCGTGTCATCGAGCTTTTGCCGCATCTGACGCGGCGCTGGACTGTCGCCATATTCGCTGGTCATGTCATCAACCATACGAG
The DNA here is from genome assembly GCA_019747875.1 of Candidatus Obscuribacterales bacterium. GTDB lineage: Bacteria > Cyanobacteriota > Vampirovibrionia > Obscuribacterales > Obscuribacteraceae > JAIEPM01. The sequence goes on along the minus strand of JAIEQI010000102.1, from coordinate 19,583 downwards.
CGATTGATGAAAGAGCCGGTAATGTTTCGTCATGAAGATCATTGGCGATACGCTTGCGTTCCTCCTCGGCGCGAACTTGCATCATTTCGCGTGCAGCCGCCAATTCGCGATTACGTTGCCTCAGACCTGTATCCAAGAAGATCACGGTGCCCAAAATGAAGTCAGTGACTATCATTACCATAGGCGCCACCACAGGCAGTAGCAAGTGAAAATACTGAAAAGTGAATTGGGCTAACACTACAAGTAAGACACCCGAAAGCAACATAGCCAGCGCGCGACGCCCCATCGGCAGTGCGGAAGCTAAAGCACCGACCATTGCCCCGACAATCAGCAGAAATTGTTTTGCATAACCGTGGGGGAAGCTCCAAACCACATCATTATTGATCACGGTGCCCAAGGCGTCGGCTTGCACTTCCAACTCGGGAGAGGCGGCGCGGAAGGGTGTCTTGACCCGATTGGGATCCTTAGTTCTTTGTGTGAGGGTGGATCCGATCAGGACTATTTTGTCTTTGAAGCGCGCGGCATCAAAGTCGGGCTCGAGCACGCTGACCATTGAGAATGATGGATAGTGCACCCGTTTGTAGTTTATATAGCTGTACTGGTCAGGTTTTGCTGGGGTCAGGCTGCTGACGTAATCGACTCCCGATCTAATGAAAAATGACGTAAGCACTGCACGCGTGAGCGATGGAACTTGTTCTGTGCCTGTAGGTTCGCCGACATGCGGCTCGGGAACCTGGTCCGGCAGACGGACAACCATTCCGCCATCTTCCTTGCTAAGTTCGCGGTACCCGTACCCGAGAGCATAACGGAGAAACTCGGCCGAGGGCAGCTCCGTGCTGCCCTCCAGGCTACCAAACAGCGAAACGACTACGTTGCGGTGAGATCGCATGGATTCAAGAAGAGCCTGGTTGGCGCTTCCACGAAGATCCAGGTCGACAACGACGAGGGCAGGACCAGCTTGCTCGATCTTGTCAATCAGCTCGGCAAGACGAGCTTGGGCTAATGGATCATTGAAGCGCGCAAAGCCCAAGTCGAACTGCGATTCATCATCGAAGGCAATTATGTCGATCAATTGGGATGCTTTGTCGGCTGCGTTACTTGGAAAAATCCTTGTAGCAGCGATCTTATCGGCAATCTTATAGCGCCAATTGAGCATGCCCAATTCGAGCTGGTCAAGAAGTGGCGAATCGCTATATACCAGCGAAAGCATGGCACCGGCGATCACTCCGAAAAAAAGGCGCCAGAAAAGCAGACTATGTCGTCCGTCTACTTTCATTCCTTCTATAAGATCGCTAAGCCGCTTCAAAGGATTCCAACCTCAGACCCATAATAGCTTAACCGTAAAGCTTTCACGTCGGTTGACGCGCTCAAATTGAATTTTTCGATCTAGTCTAATCGATACTAGATCGAAAATTGGAAAAGGACCCTCCGGCTGGGGAAATTTCTCAAAAAATTTCTGAATGTCGGCCTCCAGGTTTTATTTTCCTGGGGGAAACCCCAGAAGGACGAAATCTCTTTTCCGGGCGAAACGATCTCTCAGGAAGAGTACGCTTCTCATATAAAAGTATGCTCGGCAAAAGAGGTCAATGTATGAAATCGAGAGCGCTTCCAATATTGTTCAGCCTGGCTGCAAGTCTTATGATTGCACCAGTTTCTCAAGCGGCGGGCATGATTGTCGTAGATCCGATCATGGGTGGAATGCCTGTAATCACCCCTCCCGTGCGGCCTGTGATTCCAGGTCGTCCCGGAACTCGTCCAGTCCGCCCCGTTCCTTTATTGAAAGGGCAGGTTAGTTTTGGATTGCGTTTACAAGATGCTGATGTGAGAGTTGAGATTAATGATCAGGTAGCAAAAACATATATCACTCAAACATTTGTCAACGACACAGATCGAAACTTAGCCGGCACCTATTTGTTCCCGCTGCCGGAAGACACAACCTTTTCCTCCTTCTCCTTGCACATTGACGGCAAGCCCGTTGAAGGGAAAATTTTGGAGGCGCAAGAAGCAAGACAACAGTACGAAGAGATTGTCAGACGAATGGTCGATCCGGGATTGCTTGAATATGCGGACAACAAAACGGTGCGCGCTCGCATTTTCCCGATTCCAGCTCATGGAACCAAGAAAGTCGAGCTTGAATATACTCAGGTTTTGAAAGCGGAAAACGGGCTAATCAAATATCATTTCCCGCTAAAAACGGAAGGTGAGTCATCCCCAGCCGATGAGATCAAAATCAAAGTCAAACTTGGCAGCAAGCAAGGACTGAGAACAATTTGGTCACCTAGCCATGTTATTAGTTCGCAACGGGAAGGAGATCACAAAGCGAACGTCAACTACCTGGGCAAAAACACTTTGCCGGATAAAGATTTCTTGCTCTATTACAGCGTCTCGGACAAGGACATGTCTGCTAATTTGATCACGCATAAAGATAGTGGTGCCGACGGATACTACATGATGACACTGACACCGCCTGTAGAGGCAAAGCAAGTGATCAGCAAAGACATTGTTTTCGTTGCAGACATATCAGGATCGATGAAAGGCGATCGCATGGAGCAAAACAAGCGAGCCTTAAAGTACCTGGTAAATGCGCTCGGTGCAGGCGATCGCTTCTCAGTTGTCCAATTCAATACGGATGCCGATGCATTCAAGACTCAGCTGGTGGCGGCTACCCCGGAGAATAAGAAAGCGGCGATTTCGTTCATCAACGATATGGAAGCATCTGGTGGAACAAACATTGGCGATGCGCTAAAAACTGCCCAGAGCATGCTCGGTTCAACAAAAGAGCGTCCATCATATTTGGTGCTAATGACTGACGGTGAGCCGACGGTCGGTGAAACGTCAGTAAACGGATTAGTTAAAGTCGTTGATCCGAAAAAGGACATTCGCTTGTTTGATTTCGGTGTCGGATATGACGTCAACACAAAACTGCTCAACAAGCTTGCCGACTCCAACCACGGCACATCACAGTACGTTGAGCCTGAAGAAAGCTTAGAAGTGGCGTTGTCCAACTTCTATGACAAGATCAAGAGTCCGGTATTGTCGAATGTAAAACTAACTTACGAGGGTGTTACTGTTAAGAACATCTATCCTCGTGAGGTGAAAGACATCTTCGCCGGTTCGCAAGTATTAATGATGGGTCAATACAAGGGGTCGGGGAATGCGACCGTTCGATTGACTGGCACCGTCAATGGTGTCGCCAAGTCTTACGCTTTTCCGCTCAAGTTCGAAGAGCAATCGCTATCTCATTCCTACTTGCCTAGATTATGGGCAATGAGACGCATAGCGCATCTCACCGAAGCAGCGCAGAGCAATGGAGAGAACAGAGAGATCATTGATGAGATAGTAGCGCTATCTAAAAAGTACGGAATCATTTCCAATTACACGTCGTTTCTCGTAACTGATCCAAGTGAAAACGGACGGCTTCAGAACAGACCAGTGCCACCAATGCCTGAGGCTAGACCAATGCCGATGGGTGGCGCATCCAGAGCAGGTGGAGTTTGGGATCAGTTAAGTGCTCCCACTCGTGTGCGTGGACAACTAATGGCTCGCCAGAGCGGAGTCAGTGCAAGAAGAGCGGAAAGAGCAGGTTCCGGCGGCAGTGCGGACGGAGCTAGCGGAACATGGTACAACGCGAAAAGAGATATGCAGATCCTGGATGAACGGCCACTTGTTAATGACTTTAGATCGGCGCCAGGTGCACCTAACGCGGTGTCATTGCCTAAAGCATCATTCGGTGCGATGAGCCAGTCCACAAATATGGCTGCTAGCCCTGGCCCCTTTCAAGGGTCGTACGCTCAAAGCTATAGCTTTGCCGAAGCTGAAACAACAGGCAAAGGCGCCGTCGTGAAAGCGAAAATGATGAATCGGCTGAAGGACTCGATTGCTGTCGATGAGGAGAAAAAGTCGAGCGATATCAAATCTGTGGACGATAAGACCTTCTATCTCAAAGATGGTTACTGGGTTGACTCAATCTACAGTGCCAACCAGAAACTGACAGAAATCACATTTGGAACACCTCAGTACTTCGACCTGATGAAAAACAATCCTGGCATTTCGAAGTATCTCACGGTCGGCAGGCAGGTTGTCCTTGTTTTCAAAGGACATGCTTACCGAATCACGTTCAAACAAACAGTCTAAGCTTTTCCCCCAGGAGACCGTTGAAGCCGGAGAGTCCGAACTCTCCGGCTTTTACTATACTTTGGCTAGTGTTTGCTGTCGATGTCAATTCTTTGAGATGGCTTGCTAAAGGATGATCCAAAGCGTTCCTTCAATTGTTGCATGCTTACACTGTCGGCTGTGGGTATCGTCATCTCCGGCCGGCTTCCGCCCCCAACCTGGGAGTGCATATCGACTTGGGTACTTGGAAAACCTTTTTTAATTTGAGGTTCAATTCCTTCCATACCACCCTTTTGCAGAGCGTCGTTACCTTGCTGCTGAACAATAATGTCTTCTGGCGTCTTCGATGGATCCAGCGCCGATTTCTTCTGATCCTCATTCATTCCTTCCATGCCTTGCATCGGAACCATGGTATCCGGAGGCAGCTTTGATGGATCGAGAGGAGATTTCTTCTGCTCCTCATTCAGCCCTTCCGTACCTTGCATCGGCGCCATTGTATCTGGTGGCAACTTGGAATGGTCCAATCCGGATTTCCGGTGCTCCTCGATCATGGAGTCCATATCTTGCATCGGATCCATCTTATCTGCCGGGAGATTTTTTTCTCCGTCAAAAGCATCGATGCCTTTCTCAATAGCATCATGGATTTTTTCTTGAGCATTCTTAGGCGTATCTGATGAAACTGTTGAGTTTGAGTCAAGCGCTTGCGGATCCTCTACAGACCCGTTTGTATTTCCTTTTTTGAGCTCTTTCAAGTCTTCGGGACTGCCTGCCGATTCGCCGCGTTCGGCAGCTGCGCTACTTTGGGTTCCTTTGCTCTCGGGGCCGGCAGCCTGGCTGCTTTGATCGGTGGAATTCTTGGCAGAACCAGGCTCATTTTGTTCGCTGGAGCCTGCGGGCTTCGCGAAAACAGCGTCGCGTTCACTTTGCCATGGATCGGGCTGGTCACCACCTGAAGCGAATCCGCTTTCGATTCTAGCGTCGCTACCGCCGGTATTGCCTTGATTGCTTACAGAATCCATGGGACCTCCAGGGGAATCGCTCCGAATGTTTCCAATTTAGCCGGCCCAAAGTGCGAGGGACGTGCAAAACAACACAAAACGAACTCCGTCACAGAGTCGAATTAAGATAGCTCGACCAAAACGAATAAGGCTATGCGCCGACGCTATCTGCGCTCCAACTCAATGGCTTTAAAGCTTCTTGCTCCACGGGCCTTTTGCAGGCTCTTCGGCGGGGAGCGAATCGGCTAACTTGTCCAGAACGCGATAGGAGACGTAGCCATTATTCTTTGAGAAAGCTCTGATGTCCGGCAGGTTGACGTGACGTGCGTCATAGTAGATTGTGGCATCTGCCCAATTCGACAGGTCCGGCGAGAATGACTGGACTGTTACCTGAGTTCCTTTGACGATTTTGACTCTTTCGACACCAAGAACTTGCTTTAACCTCTCCTCGAAGGTGTGCAAACAAGCAAAGCACATTGATCCCGAAAGGCGCATGTATACGCGATGGTACTCAGGCTGCTCCTTGCTCGGAACAGGGTCGATGATTTCGACCTCTCTTCCTTCTGCGTAGCCAGCAATTTTTATTCGCTGGCCAGGCTTGATCACCAGTTGTTGCGTTTTCTTTGGACTGACTTCAGGCGGTGGATGCTCAGTATCATCGTGTGCGGGAGCCTGCTGTGTGGTCTTCGGATCAACGGTAGCAGTGGAGCTTTCGGCAGAACCTGTGCTTTCTGCGCTTGAATCGGGAGCCGTCTCGGGAGTTTTGTGATCAGGCAAAAGGGTCTGACCATCCCGCGGCATTGGCTGAGCTTGCCCAATCTTCTCGGCCAGCGTTGCCTCTTCAGCGGATCGAGGTATGGCATCGGGGCCACTAGCTTCCGACTCTGCCAATGCTGGCAACTGGAGGTGACACAGCATCGAGAGCGTGACACTTGTTAACAAGGCGTAAAACTTAGGCTTTGGAAAAGTAATTTTCATGGACACCGATTTAGTGCGTTAGGCCGCTGTCAGCCGCCTGATTTACAGTTTAGCGAATCTTACGGCGTTCTAATAAAAAAGAAGACTGCGAGCGAAATCTGCTAGAACTGCCGGTAATGAGCGATCCATTTTAAGCATAAGCCGGAACTCATATGAACTACCAGCCATTCCCATTAAGTTGTAATAAGAGTCCAACTTGTGAACCACGGCAAGATCCGCAAAGCGCAATTTCTTATAAGGAAAAAGTGCTTTCTCTCATTGCTATGATCGGTGCTCAGGTCTAAAAGAAAGCGAATGAACATGTCAATTTTGCTGAACCTGCCAAATTTCGTAGAACTTGCGCTCAGCCCCGAGCAGCTCAAGCGTATGTCGCTGTCAGAACTTGAGGGTCTATCGGCGCAACTGCGGGCAGACCTAATTTCGTCAGTCTCCAAAACAGGCGGACACCTTGCCTCCAATCTTGGCATCGTCGAAATCACGCTGGCGCTGCATCGTGTATTCGACAGCCCAAAGGACAAGCTGATTTGGGATGTCGGACACCAGACTTACATTCACAAAATGCTGACCGGGCGCAAAGAACGATTCGACACCTTGCGTCAATACAAGGGATTGGCTGGCTTTGTCACCCCGGTTGAAAGCGAGCACGACTCATTCGTAGCCGGTCACAGCTCCACCTCCATCTCTCTGGCAGTCGGTATGGCAATCGCCCGCGACCGACTTGGCGAAGACCACAAAGTCGTGGCCATTATTGGCGACGGTGGTTTGACCGGTGGTATGGCGCTTGAGGCTCTCAACCATCTTGGTCACATTCAAAAAGACATGATCATCGTCCTGAATGACAATGAGATGTCTATCAGCGAAAATCTCGGCGGATTCTCGCAATACATGAAGCGGATCAAAGAGACATTCTTTTATAAGGACATCAAAGAGAAACTTGATCTTATTGAAGATGAACTCGATGAAGTGAAGCTCGAGCCGCAAATTTGGGATTTGATTTCCACGGTCAAAAAACAGGCACGAAATCGAATCGAAACACCGGGAATCGTGTTTGAAAAGCTAGGCATTAATTACTCGGGACCAATCGATGGCCATGACGTGAAAGCCGTCGTGTCGGCCTTTGAACGAGTGAAGGATTTGCGCGGGCCGCAGCTGGTTCATGTGATTACGCAAAAGGGCAAAGGATATGGACCGGCTGAGGCTGATGCGATCAAGTATCACGGTGTGAGTGCATTCACGCCTGAAAAAGTGGAACCGGCGCAAACAACAGCAGAGCCAAAGCCGAAGGCAAAGACATACAGTCAGGTCTTTACCGAGGCGTTGATCGATATTGCGCGTAGCAACGAAAATCTCGTTGCGATCACGCCGGCGACAGCTGAAGGAAGCGGTCTAGTCCAGTTCGGAAAAGAATACCCTGATCGCTTCTTCGATGTAGCTATTTGCGAACAGCATGCTGTGACGATGGCGGCGGGACTAGCAAAAGCCGGGCTTCTGCCGGTAGTCTCAATTTACTCAACGTTCCTTCAACGCGCTGTCGACCAGGTGATTCATGATGTCGCGATCTTGAATTTGCCGGTTGTCTTCGGAATCGATCGTGGTGGATTAGTTGAAGATGGCGAAACGCACCAGGGTGTTTTCGATATTTCTTACATGCGTGCAATTCCAAACATGCGTGTCTTTGCTCCGCGCAACGCGAAGGAATTGCGCAACATCCTTTATACACTTAGTGTTGAGCCAATCGGACCGGCTGCGGTTCGTTTCCCCAGAGACAAAGCAATTGATGCAAATGGCGACATGCCGTTTGAGAAGATTGATCTGACCAAGTGGGAGTGGTTAAGCCCGGAAAGCTGTGCGTCTGCTGAAACTCAATTCAGTGACAAGCGCCCTGTTTTACTTGCCTATGGCGCCATGGTCGAAGTCGCGCTCAATTGCAAAGCTGAGCTTATGGGCAGCGGAATTGATCCGGTAATCATCAACGCTCGCAGTTGCAAGCCAATGGATCTCGATTGTTTGAATTTCGTTTTGAAGAACGCAAGCAAAGTAATCACACTGGAAGAAGGCGCATTAAATGGTGGCTTCGGCTCAAGCGTGTTGGAGCAATCAATGGCATTGCGAGTGGGTCAGCCCAAAATCAAGTTGGCTGAAATTGCATGCCTGGGAATTGCCGACAATTTCGTCGAACATGGAGCCCGCAATATACTGCTTCAGAATTGCGGCTTGAGTAAGGAACGAGTAATCGAATTTGTGCGCTCGTTCGTCAGCTAAATTAACGAGCGCGGTCTAGCCCTACGTTGAACGTCGCATGCCGGAGGCGTGAGCCTACCGGGAGCATCCTCCTTCGACAGCAGGCAGACTTGCAGATTTAACAAACCTCTTGAAATCTGGACCAAAATTGCCCCAACCCAAACGTATTCTGAACTTATTCGGATGGAGGGGTCGATATGGGTGGCATTGAACAGATTCTGATTAAAGCAGGGCTAGTAAGTCAAACTCAGCTGAATTGCGAACATCAGGCGGCAGAATATTTCGGCATCTCTCCGGGACACATGATTGTCGGTTCCAAGCACGTCAGTGATCAGGCTTTGCTAGTTTGTTTAAAACTCAACTCGCTGGTTGGCGACACAGTAATTTCTCTTACTCAGGCTGCACAGATCGCTCGCTTCATCGTGAAACATCACAAGACATGGAATGATGCGATGCTCACCGTGACCGGCGCCTTGCCCAGACAAGGAAGACCAAAACTGGGCGAGTTACTGGTAGAGGCCGGGCTAATCACTCCGATACAGGTCGCTGCTGCGATGATCACGGCAGCACGAAAAGAGATTCCTTTAGGAGAAGCTTTGGTTCGAACACGACTCTTGAGAAGATCAGTCTTAGTAAGGGCGCTGGCTCTGCAAGATAGCATTCGGGAGCATGGACTGGCGCCCAAAGTTGCAGCAGGACAACTACGCTTTGGCAGCCTGAGCACAAATAGTCAGCAAGGAATCATAATTGGAAAAAAAGTAGCATAAGGTGCGCTTCCAATTGGCGTACTTCCAATCGGTGCGCTTACTTGGTGCCCCCACTTACTGGCTGTCGAAGACCTTGCTCAGTTGGATCTCAATCAAATAGACCTAACGCGATGAATCTTGTGCTACTGTTCGGCTTCTGTTCGGGCTTCCAGATGGCGACTCCAATCGTCCGGAAGCTTCAATTTTAGTGCGAATGAGTTTGGCAAGTTTATCTTTTTTTGCGTGCTCAAAAGCACTGGCACAATTTTGCAATGGTTCAGTTAAGTAAGATGGTCCTGTTTGAATGCATTGCGCAAAAGGAATCAATGTAGGATCAAGTTGCAAGAATTGTTGATCGGCTTCGAAATTCATCCCCTTTTTGAGTAGGCTATTGGCGCGCAATAGTTTTGCCAGATGGGCAACTGAATATGGATCGCGCCCAACATCAAGCTCTACTAACTCGAAGAGTTTTACTGCCTGATCATAGTCTTTTCTCAAATAAAATACGGCACCGCGAACATAGTTTACGATCGCCCGCAGTCGTGGGTAGAAGCATTCTGTGCTCCAATACTTTTCGCCCCGTGCCGCTATATCGAGCGCCTTTTTGAAGTCTGGATCAGGTGACAACGTTTTATGTTCATCTGCACCCATACTCTTAAGTTGATTGTCGATTTCGAATTCAGCATAAGATTGAACAACGCGGCCTACGCAGTCAGCATCGATCGCATCAGCTCTCTCGGTCGAGTTTTTGAATGTGTCCAATGATTCCCCAAAAAGCGACCGTGCCCTAGCAGGGTCCGTATCCTCAATGCACCATGCATACAAACGAATCACTTCAGCCGATCGATATGATTTTGCATCTTTTTTCTCGACAGCTTCTTTATATACCACCGGCCATAGCTGTTGATTGATAGAGGCTATCTTTCCACGAACGATCATAGAGACGCTATCACTTTCAATTTCGCGATACATGCCGGCTGACTTCTCCGCTTTCCTGTATGCATCTAAAGCCTTGTCCATTAAGCCTAATGACACATAACAATCACCTATGCTGTCGCGAATCTCAGTTAAGCGCTGCCAGAACTCGAAACCTAGATGTCTTTGTCCGACTGCCCCTGATGAATTTTTTGATTCTGCAATTTGCTTGTCTGCCCATTTCTCTTGCTTAGCAAGTAATGTCAGAGCATCGTTCATTCGCCCCTGGTAGTGCAGAACAACCGATTGCCTGCAAACGCTGAACGTCGATAGCGCGAAATTTTGGTAAGCGTATTTAACTCCAATTTCATAGCCACTAAGTGCCTCATCGAGACGCCCCTGTTCAAACAGAAGCTCCCCCAGGGCTTGACCAGCGTTATGAACTTCATTGGCATTGAGAATATATTCGTCGTTTTGCATTTTTGAAAGTCGTGAATGGCGACTGAGTTCAGCGATCTTAGCTACACCGACTTCAATACTTCGCCGTAGTAGTTTCTCGGCTAGCTTTGTGTATTCGGCTGCTTTAGCCCAATCTTGCTGTTTTTTCGCCAGGTATATTTGCGAGACTGCGTCATTCGCTCTCAGCCTCAAATTCTTACACGATGCAGATGGCGACAAGCTGTTAAGGTTCTTGATCGCAATACTATTGGGAGCGACTGATTTAGGCGTTCGCTTATTCAATGCAAACAGAGACCCAATAAGAACAGCTAGAGCAACGCCGGTGACCACGAAAAGTTTTCTGAGTCTGGCTTTGGTGGACGCGTGGTCAATGCCATTTTGAGAGTGCTGAAGCTCCTCATCGTCTAGCTCAGACCATGACTGCTTAAGCGCAGCCAAAAACTCGTCTATGCTCTGATATCTATCGTCAGGATCTTTTGCCAAACTCTTTAGGATGCATTGATTGAGAGGCTGCATTCTTGGGTCTTTTGGAAGCCTGGAAGCATCGGGGACTTCCATGCTCTGCTTGTACATAATTTCCATTGGGTTATCGCCATCAAACAAGTGAGTTCCTGCTAATGCTTCGTACATTACTACGGCAATTGCATAAATATCAGTACGCCTATCAGCAGCCTTGCTGTTGCACTGCTCAGGGCTCATGTAGCGCGGAGAGCCCAGTAAGCTGCCGGTTCTTGTTAGTTTTGTGCTCGTCGAAGGTGTTTCTTCCAAGGTCCTTGCAATTCCAAAATCCAGCAATTTTACAGATGGACGTCCGCGGTCATCTCTAATGACGAAAATGTTTGAAGGTTTAATATCGCGGTGGACAATGTTTCTGTTATGCGCATAAGACAGGGCGTTAAGCGCTTGCTCGAATATTTCCTTGTAGTCTCTGAAACTCATTCGTTCTTTCCGATTCATTAGAGAATCCAGAGAGCTGCCTTCGAGCCACTCCATCGCAAAATAAGGGCGTTGAATCTTATCGAAACCAACGCTGAAAATCTTGACGATGTTCGGGTGGTCGAAAGAACAGACTAATCGGGCTTCCTGCATGAATCGCTTAAGGGCAATATCGTCTTGGCCTATGTCTTGCATTATTTTCAAGGCGCAAACGCGTTGAAGTTTCTTGTGGAAGCACTTGTATATGATGCCCATTCCGCCGCGCGCGACTTCAGATTGCAGCTCGAAGACGGCTTCCAAGTCGGTGGCGGAGGACAGCCCGGCTTGGTTTTCAGCTTGGTTTTCAGCTTGCTTTTCAGCTTTGCTTACGAGGTCGACGTCCTGATCGGACGTTGTGACATCTGTTTCGTGCGACATAACTAGCGGCTCCCCCATGATAAGTACCCGGAAGCGAGAGTGAAGTATCAATCCATCGGGTTCTGCAGCCGCTTCGCCAGAGTAGGCAGTTCGGTGCCAGGCTTGGGAAGATAAGTCTGAGCTGCATAACGGTGTCGCTTCATCACAGAATCATGTCCCTTCATCACAGAATCATGTCCCTTCATCACAGAACCATGTCCCTTTATCACAGAACCATGTCCCTCTATCACAGAACCATGTCCCAGATTGTTCCTATCTGGTCAACGTTACCTAACTCAGATCATGAGCAGTCAGAAAATGATCACCTATTTTTGTGTGAGAAATTCTGGCGTCACTGGAGCTAGTTTCGCCAGCCCTGGGGCACGTCAAAGATGTTTTACATCGAGCAAAGTCGACAGCAATTTCACTGGAGCTGCTTAACCTTGTGCACCAATGTTTTCGGGCACCAGCATTTTTTTGGACAGAGGTTGTCAATGTCAAAGAAGTTTGGCCTCAACCCTATATGGCAAAAATGTCCTAGAACAGGATTTTGTTTTCAAGCGCAAATTGAACTGAACTTTTTGATCAAGTTGGGCGTCTCTTTAATTAGGAGCTTCAACTATGCCAGAACAACAAGATGATTAAAAACACCAAACAAGCATCAATCTTGAAGCAACGCATTAACCACCTTCGCAACGCAAAGCGGGAAGTGGAACGATTGGTTAATCGAATAGTTCCAGGCGAAGACATCGCTCAAAGCATCAGCCTTATTCTTGATGAAGCCTCGAGGAAATTGGAAGCTGAAGTTGAAGAGTTCGCGCAATCAAACAAAATTACAGAAAAGTTCTCACTGGAAACTGCAAAACTAATAGGCAAAGAACTAATTATGGTTCGTCTATCTCTGGGATGGTCCCAATCTACTTTGGGTGCTAGAGCTAATGTCTCAAGACAATCCATCTACAAGTACGAGAAGGAAGAATATCAGCAAACTTCGCTAAAAAAGATACAAGAGATTGCAGAAGTTCTTACAATCGGAATTAAGGAGATGGAAGAAGAAAGAAGAGAATTGCAGAGACAGTTTGGGTTGAGGCCAACTGACCTCCTACCCTTGCATCAGCCGGCGGCCTTCGACAAGAACTGGCAGTCCTCTCAAGACGCAGAATGCGGCGGAGATGTAAACCATGACCATGGCGACTTGAGGCAAAGCACTGTTTGCAAGACCTGAATAATGACCCAGTATCAAAAAACAAAATGCCAGGGCTTTTGCTACTGCATAGGTAAAGCGGCTGAAATTAGATGCAACCAGGAACTTGCCCAAGCCTGACTGCATCATAGTTTTCTCTCCAAATGCTGTTAAACCTTGCTCGCTTGCTTGAGCTCGGATTGCATCAACGAAAGTCCCTCGAACTAAAAAGAGAAGAGGAACCCATAGCGGTATCCAGTTCAAAACAGCAAACGCGATCCAATACATCATTTCGACAGCGCGATCACCGGCAATATCGAGTATTGCACCGAGCTTTGTGCATTGATTCAGTTTCCGTGCAAAATAACCATCAAGACCATCGCCCCAAATTACAAGTGCAGTCAAAACGGTGCAAGTAATTATCATGTTGTCCTGCGGTAGAAACAACATCCACATTACGAACAGCGCTATGACCACGCGAACAAGTGTTATCGTATTGGGAACGTTCATAGAAACGGATCCTGCGTTAAGGCCTCCAGCTTTTGAGCCAACAAAAGCAAATTCGCATCTATCTTGACCTGCAATTGCTGAACAATTTCCTCATCGGACTCGCTCACAGAACGCAACTTTTGCAGCATCGAAACAGCGCTGGCGCTAGACGAGCCCGGGGTAGAAGTAGCTGATCCGCCGTTTGACACTGAAACTAATTTTCCGTTTTGATACGAAAAACGCAACTGTTCCGAAAGGCTATCGTAAAAATCAGTGGGCGAAATTGAGCATCCAGTTTCAAGACGATAGAGACAACTTTTAGCTCCACCCGCCCTTACATATGACGAAATTTCCAAAATATCTGCAAAGGTCTCCAGAGCTGGAGCTGGGTCGATCTGCATCGACTTGAGATATTCAACAAATCCCGCAATAAAAGCTTCCCCATCAAGATGCACAGGCAACCCGGCTTCGGGTTGCTTATTTTCCTGAATCTGAATGACAGCAGATTTGCCGTTAAGATAGTCAGCGAAATGCCCAACAACGTTTTTCGCCGATTCAGCAGTTAGGCGTCGAGTTGCGCTTTCTGACATGACTTACCTTTACAGCTTTTGGACGGGCGCGGCAACAACTAGATATCCAGGTTTCCTTTGTCAGCGTTTGTCTCGATAAACTCACGGCGGGGGCCTACGGCCTCTCCCATCAGCAAATCGAAAGTATGATCAGCGTCCGTGGCATCATCTACGGTCACTTTCTTTAAAGTACGGGTTTCCGGATTCATTGTAGTGTCCCAAAGTTGCTGAGGCATCATTTCACCCAAGCCTTTGAAGCGCTGAATTACCGCCTTATCACCCATCTCAGCCAAGACCGCTTGCAGCTTATGCTCGTTGTAGCAATATTCGACCTTCTTACCTCTTTCTACTTTGTACAGAGGCGGTTGAGCGATATACACATATCCTTTTTCAACTAATGGACGTGCATAGCGGAAGAAGAATGTAAGTAGAAGGGTTCTGATGTGACTGCCGTCTACGTCAGCATCCGTCATGATGATTACTTTGTGATATCTCAACTTTGAAAGATCATGATTGGTTGCATTGGGTCTCAAGAGACCTGCACTCTTACTGCTCTTACTGGAAGGAGCAGGGGCACCGCCCTCTTCATCCTCTTCCTTCTCTTTAATGCTCAACCCAAGCGCTTGTATCATCGCTTGAACTTCAGCATTCTCATAAATACGTCCTGGTTGAACGCGCTCGACATTGAGAATTTTTCCTCTCAGCGGCAAGATCGCCTGGAATGTCCGATCACGCCCTTGCTTGGCGGAACCACCAGCGGAGTCACCTTCCACAAGGTAAATCTCGCACTTCGATGCATCCTTCTCCGAGCAGTCTGCTAGCTTATCCGGCAAACTCGAATTCTCCAACGCCGTTTGTCTTCGCACCAACTGGCGCGCTTTTTGAGCAGCTTCGCGGGCCGCCTTCGCCTGCTGAATCTTCTGGAAGATTATTTTGGCTTCCTTCGGATTCTTATCGAGCCAGGCCATCATGGAAGAATTCACTTCCTTAGAGACCAAGCCTTGCACTTCGCGGTTACCGAGACGCTCTTTAGTTTGACCTTCGAACTGAGGGTCTCCAACCTTAACAGAGACAATCGCTGTTAATCCTTCCATGATGTCTTCACGAGCAAAGTCGTCATCAGTTTTCTTGATTAACTCTCTGTCTTTGACGTAATTGTTGATTGCTTGACGCAATCCCATTCTGAAGCCAGTCAAGTGAGTGCCACCATCTCTGGTATCAATGTTATTTACGAAACTGAAGCTTGTTTCAGCATAGACATCTGTCCATTGCAAGGCGCACTCGATGACGACCTTCTCTCTCTCCGCTTCCGGTTTTTCCTTCTCGGTCTCGTAGCGATCAACTACAGCATCCAAGTAAATCGGCGGTTTATGGAGCGATGTTTTCGTATCATTCAGATATTCGACATAACTGCCTATGCCGCCCTCATAATGATATGTTTCACTACGCTGAGGATCGCGCTTATCCGTAAATACAATGCACAAGCCTTTGTTTAGATAGGCCATTTCTCGAAGACGTTGCTGCAATACATCCCACTGGACGCGAATGCAAACACGGACATCATCTTCGAATTCGTGGAAGATCTCATCATCTGGCCAAAACGTTACCTTGGTGCCGCGTTTTTCAGTGGCACCTAATGATTGCAAACCACCATCAGGATCGCCACGACGGTAAACCTGTTTGTAGCTTTGCCCTTCACGATGAACTTCTACTTCCAGTTTTTCAGACAAGGCATTTACAACCGAAGCACCAACTCCGTGCAAACCGCCCGACACTTTATAGCCGCCACCGCCGAATTTTCCGCCGGCGTGCAAGACAGTAAAGACAGTTTCGACAGCACTCTTTCCAGTTTTCTCAACGATGTCGATCGGGATTCCGCGACCGTCATCTTCAACTGTGACTGAGCTATCCTCATTAATAGTCACCTGAATATTCTTACAATGACCAGCTAAAGCTTCGTCGACAGAATTGTCCACAATCTCATAAACAAGATGGTGGAGTCCCTTAGGTCCTGTTGTACCGATATACATACCAGGACGTTTACGAACAGCCTCCAGCCCTTCTAGGACCTCTATATTCTTAGCTGAGTAATCGCCGTTGGTTTTGGATCCGTCTTCCACACCGGCTGCGTTTTCGATATCTTCGCCTTCAGGTGTACCTGCTGCTTTCGCCATTCTGTCACCAATTTCTAAGCCCATGCGGGCTTCCCAAGAAGCTCTACAGGGAACCTGTTTTGCAGGCTCCTGAACAGTCTTTATTTTAACATGATTAGAAGAGATAAGCCTCTCAGCAAGCGCATTTTGCAAGAATTACTCATGAAAATAAATGATCTTTTTCGAGGGTAAAAAATATCCAAAATATAGCTCGCTTCAGGATCCTGACAGACTAAAGAGCTTGGGCATGAACTCAAAGGATCTTGCCATATAGCTGCGGCAAGACATGCTGCAAAGACCGGAAATGGGGTCAAACAGTCCGTTTGTGTCAAAAAAAACAAGGTCTAATTCAGAATCGCAGAAGCCATGGGATTGGCATAGCAAGCGAACTTGAGTCAGAACCTGATCACTAGATCATTTGAGAAATTGGAGGCCGATTAAGTCAATCTGTGTCAAGAGCTATGATCAATTTTGGCAGCGCAAAGCCAACCGTGTGAATCTCAGGTAAACAGATTCTGACGAAGTTTGGAAGTTTGTCCGAAATAAATTTTGCCGCAAAAACGAAGAAGATGCCCATCCTGTCGCCAACGTCTAGGACCCAGAAAAGATCTTACGCGTGCAAATTCAGCTAAGCTCCCCTAAGAGTTTAAGAAATGCCGAAAACAGCAGTCTTTTGCTCAAGATACGGCAAAATACTTGGGTCAGATCGCGAAAACTACTATACTTGGGTGATTGGTATTCTGATGACCTGCCGGAAACTAACTTGAAAACGTTCTATGAAATAAAGCCCGGGCTTCTCAAGCGTTCATCCTTGGCGCTTGGATTCTTTGATGGCGTTCATCCTGGGCACCAGGCAGTCATCAAGAAGGCAGTAAGCGAGGCTGCAATCCACGACGCCGTACCAGCCGTCATAACCTTTAAGGAACATCCACGCGCTCTCACCCTGGGCAAATCGCCACCCTTGTTGACTTTGCCAGAACAAAGGCTGGAGATATGCGAAGAGCTAGGTATCGAAGCAGCCCTTATTTTGTCCTTTACGGAAGAATTATGTCGCCTGGCTCCCGCTGACTACGTCCAACAAGTTCTTGTCGAATCTATGGGCGCCTGCTCGCTTTCGGTAGGCTTTAATCACCGCTTCGGACGCAACCGCGTCGGAACCCCGGAACTATTGGCTGAATTGGGTAAAGACATGGGCTTTTCCGTTCACGTAGCTCCTGAAGTCGACATCGACGGCGCACCGGTCTCAAGTTCACGAATAAGAGAAGCACTCTCGCAGTCCGACGTAGAACTGGCTCGAAAACTTCTAGGCAGACCCTATGCCGTTCACGGTCAAGTAGTTCGCGGCGACGGACGAGGCAAGTCAATCGGCTTTCCGACAGCAAATGTAGAATGCGCCGAAGAGTTGATCATCCCAGCAAGAGGGGTTTACTCAGGATATTGCCGACTCGAAAATGGCAACAACTACGCTTGCGTTATAAATGTCGGCTTGCGCCCCACCTTCGGTGAAAGCAACCTCTCAAAGACAGAGGTGCACATCTTCGATTTCAATGCCGATATCTACGATCAATACATGACAGTTCGCTTCCTCAATTTCATTCGCCAGGAACGAAAATTCGCCGGCATAGATGAACTCAAAGCACAGATACTGGCGGACTGCGAAACGGCGAAAAAACATCTTTCGGGCGACAAAGCCATCGCATCGCTCGGCGGCAGCTTGATCTAGCCAATTAAATCCAGAATCAGATATCATGACGACACTGTCTGTCGTTTTCAAATCGCATGTACGCCAAAGAATTAGTTATCAACAATTTTCGAAACTATAAACAAGCACGCCTTGCTTTCAGTCGCGGCAAGAACATAATTATCGGCGAAAATGCTCAGGGCAAAACTAATCTGCTTGAAGCAATCGATCTCCTTAGCAGCGGCAAATCCAACCGCGCAGGAGAAGAGCGCGAGCTGGTTCTCTGGGGCACTTCGAACGCATCCATAAAACTCGAGTACCATGCAAGAGGATACGACGAATCTCTTTCCATGGACTGGAAAATGAAATCACCTTCTGCACCAAATGCTGTTGCAAATGCTCGGGCACAAAAAAGTATGTTCGTAAACGGGGTTCACCAGCAATCAGTAAAAGGAATACTGGGCCGGTTGCTTACAGTCAGTTTTTCGGCAGAAGATCTCAACTTGCTTCGCGGCGGACCTAAATTCAGACGAGACTGGCTCGATAATTTGGCAATAAGACTTCACCCTTCCTTCCACGACGTAACTAGCAGTTACGCCAAGTCTGTGATGCAGAGAAACAAACTTTTGAAAACACTCTCAGAAAAGGGCCGACTTTCCGTTAGCGACCAAGACGAGCTTTTAGTTTGGGACAAACAGCTTGCTCGATTCGGAACCCAGATTATCAAAATGAGATTGGATTTGCTTGCCAGCCTATTGCCGATTGCGGAAAACGAGCAGACGCATCTGTCGCGCTCCCAAGAGAAATTGACAATTGATTATGCATTTAGAGCGCAAGAGCTGAATACAGCAAACCCAACAGACGAGGACGAGGAAGATTTTTCACCAGACAATGATTCATCTGAAAACAATCTGGATAAGGAATCTAATGCAGGCGGAAATAAATCCGCAGACAACGACAATTCCCGGAGCACCGAAAAACAAACGAGTGCAGAAGTGAAATCAATGAATGAAGTCCGCTCAATGGAAAATGTTGAGCTGGCAAAATATTTGATGAAACTGATGAAGGAACGCCGTTGGCTCGAACTGCGCCGCCGTCAAAGCCTCGTCGGTCCGCATAGAGACAATTTGATCTTCAAACTAAATGGAGCTGACGCAGCCTCCTACGCAAGCCAAGGACAACAACGAAGTATTGTTCTTTCGCTAAAGCTTGCGGAGCTAAGGCGCATACAAGACGAAATAAACGAAGCTCCAATACTTTTGCTCGACGACGTACTTGCCGAATTAGACGAAAAACGCGCCCAACTTTTGCTCTCTGCAGTGGGAGATCAAATGCAAACCATAATGAGCACAACCCACCTCAGTGGCATCAACAACGCCTGGCTCGCCGACGCAAAAGTCATGACAGTCCACGCCGGAGCCCTAAAAGAAGACACGCCGCACGCCACTCTCTAAGGGCGACTGCTCCAGCTTAGTATGGAGCGCGGACGTCCCGTCCGCCCATAGCCTTACAGAGCCGTTCTTGTTGTATAGATTTTCGCGAACATCGGCATCTTGCCGACTCCGTTTTTTCAGAGCGATTTACACTCTTGAACTTTCGAGCACAGGTAAACGCGGACGGGACGTCCGCTGCCCATACTTATGGGCGGGCAAGATGATGCTGTTGGCGATCTCATCTCAGCTTGGTCTAGTGCAGATTTTTGCAGCTAGTATGGAGCGCGGACATC
>JAIEQI010000059.1 GCA_019747875.1 Candidatus Obscuribacterales bacterium | reverse complement strand
CGGGCAGCTTCTTCTTCCGCTGCTTTTCGGGCAGCTTCTTCTTCCGCTGCCTTTCGGGCAGCTTCTTCTTCCGCTGCCTTTCGGGCAGCTTCTTCTTCCGCTGCCTTTCGGGCAGCTTCTTCTTCCGCTGCTTTTCGGGCAGCTTCTTCCTTCTCAAGCGCTTTCTGCTCCTGAAGCATCTTCGCGGTTTGTTCTGCAACCTTACGAGCCGCTTCATCCGCGGCAATCTTTGCTGACTCCTCTGCTATCCTCTTACCGGTAGAGCTGTCACCAGTGGTGAGGTACTCACTAGTAAACAAATCGTTGGACAATTTCTCGGCTGGTTTGGTCTTCTCGCCCTCTTTTCCACGCATTGGCACTGGTGGTGGTGGCGCAACACCTGGAGACTCTTGTTTAGGAGGCTCTTCTTTCTTGCCACCGCCAAACATGTTGATTAATTGGCCGATGCCAGGTCCTGCAGGTTTCTGCAATGGATGATTTGGCGGCTTAAGCTCGACACCTCTCTGGTTCACTGGTGGCGGAGCCGGCACCGAAGGGGGTGCATGTTTAACGCCAGGAGAGGGCGCCATGCTCACCTTACCCTTTGGTGGCTCGGGCTCTGCATCCTTCTTAAAGCCTTCTACTAACGATGCGATTTCTGCAGCAAGCTTATGTGGTGGAGTTTTACCAGCAGCTTGCGTAGGCGGCTGACTCGGCACTGGCTGTGGTGGCACAGGCACATCAGGAACTTTTGGCGGTGCGGCCGGTGCTGGCGTCGGACTCCAATCGTCTGACAATAAAGAGTTCAGTGACATAGATGGTGCCGCCGGTGCAGGCGCTGGTGCAGGCTTTGAAGCCTCTAAATCTATTCCAGCCAGTGCGTTCTCAGGTCTCTTCACAGGCTCAAAGAAGCCTGTGAGATCTGGTGCTTTGCCTTTGAAATTTTGTTCGTTATCCGTGAACAGATAATACGCGCACATCTCAATATCAAACAATTGTTTCTGGTAAATTGGTTCTACTGGTGCTTTCAGATTGTTCAGAAAGAAATACCCAGGTTCGGCCAATCCCTTCGGGGCCTCCAGTCTCTTGCCCGCGTTCCCCCACTTGTGCATCTCGGCGATTGCAGCTAGCTCGCCCTCGTTGGCCGCAGGAATTTTAGCTGCATGCAAATAATAAAATCCATTTCCACTAGCCTTGGCCAGATCTGCCTTAACGCATAGGATCGTTTCAGCAAACTGCATTTCATAACTATCTGTAGTGAGAGAAATGCACATAGGATAACCGGCATCTTGCCTGAACAGCATAAGCATGTTAGTAACGCGGAAACTGTCACCTTCGCTAACGCCAAGACCTTGCTTTGGGTTACCATACGAAGAAAAAATCGGTTCCAAAAGAAAAACGATGTCCCCGATGGCGAGTGACTCAGTTTCTGCAGCTGACCAATCTTCGGGCGACTTGCTAGCGCCCGGAGGGCGCAGCTTCAAGTACGGGTAAACCGCGTGAAAAGGCAAATTAACCTGAAAAATCGAGAATGTCATAAACGCAGATCTCCAAATGGATTGTTGCCGTCAGTCAATTCCATCCCTCTGGTATCTGCACCAGCTTCTGAAGTATCACCTGCAGCAGCCTTTATAGCTTGAATTGCCTGCACACTCAATCTTTCGATTTCATGTACCAATGCTTCTGTTTTTTCTTCGATCGATTTTTGATGTGCCGAACTAACATTCTTGAACTCAGCTGCGCAAGCGTCGTGAGCTGCAACGATAGCCAACTCGGCATCTACACAAATCGTCGAAAGTTTACCGAGACAATTTTGCGCCAGTTCACTCAGCCTTGTTTGGAATCCTGATTCGATTTCACGGAGATCTCCAGCAATTCGCTCCATCAATTGAGCTCGCTCTTCGGCCACAACCTTGTGATGCTCGCGGGCGCCTTCCATTCGCTCTTGCAAATTGTGCTCAAAATCTTCAGTTAGCTTGGTGGCATTGCTTCGCACACCAATATCAACATCACCAATTAGTTGCTTCACCTGTTCAAGGAGATTGTCTGTATCAACACGCATCGCCGCCAGCTTCTCAGCCACGCCTTTACTGCTTAGCTGCGGAGACTCTTGAAGTTCTTTCGCCAAATTTTGCGCCATCGCCTCCTGGTGCTGCAGTGCCGTTGCCAGAGATTGCTCACATTGACCTCGCAACGCGGCATCAGCTTCCTGAAAGGATTGATCCATTAAGCCTTGGATATGCTGAAGCGAAGTGTCGAGCGATGCTTGAATTTCAGTAGTATCGTTACTTACTTCCGAGCTAATCTGTTTGCCGCGTTCACTCAGGGTCTCTAGACATTCGTTGAGCTTTGCATCGATCATCGACACGTTCTTGGAAAATTCCGCAAAGAATTCGGAGGGGAGATTGATATTCTTATCGAGTACCGACATAACGATACCTGAATTCTCAGATTCGAAGCGTCGAACCGACTCTTGCGATTTCTCTTTCAATTGGGCCGCGAACAGTGCACCATCAGCTTTGAGCGCACCTAAGGATTGTTCGTGATGACGTTTTTGCAAAAGCAAATTATTTTCCGAGCTACTATTGATTCTAGCTTGCAACGATTCCTTCAACTGGTGAACATCTTGTGTCAGGCTACTTGCTGACAATTTGAGCGCCTCTTGTACTCGCGCCAAGAATTTCTTGTTCTCTTCTACTTCAGAATTTACCGCAGAATTGATGCCTTCAAGTGCCTTATCCAGATAGGTCCGAACCTCGTTGTCGAGATCCTGCAGCGATTGTTCCATTCGCTGCATAACGGACGACTCGATATTCCCAAGTGCTTCGACGGATTTCGACCCGGCAGTCTCAAATTGAGTTCGCTGCGCTTGTTCAAGCTCGTCCAAACGCTTTGAACCGGCATCATAAATGTCTTGCAAACTTCTTCCAGTACCGCTCATTTAACACCCTTTCCGTTCTCTTGAGCTTCGAGAACATCTCGTTTCCCTGACAGCACTTCCTATAGTCCTTACAATTCCTGACACCCAACGGGTCTTACTTCCTTCCTATTTATTGTTTTGTTTTCCCACAGGTCAATACACCTTACCTCCGAACTCAATCAGAACTCGACATTTGCTTGACGAATAGTCATCACTATATTTGCAGCATCTCGCCCGTGCTTCTCCAGCATCGCTGTCTGTCCTTGGAGATCTGCGATCTGTCTTTCGAAATCGTGGAAGCTTCGGGTAAGCTCCTTTTGCATTAGCTTGCTTTCGCGATCGAGCGATTCACAAGCTTGGTTCTTTGCCGTTTCGATTCTCGACTCGAAGGACTCTATCGATTTCTGAAACTCGAATTCTAAGCGCCTCGCCGCATTAGCAGCTCCGTCAATCATCTCTTGTCCGAGCCGGCGGAATAGATTGTTGAGCTGATCACGAACACGCTCCTCCTTCAACCCGCGCAATCCACCTCTTTCACCTTTGGCTTCTTCTTCCAAAGTTTTCTCCAGGCGCGTTGCAAGCGCTTCAAACTTAGCGACATAGTCGCTTTGAAATTCTTTGAGGCATATCTGCAATTCAGATTTGGTACTAGCCAGCACTTCATTGGCATGCTGGGCCGCGCTCACAATCTCAGTTTTCGATTGTGCTGCCAAATTATTCAGTTGAGTCTCATACAATCCGTTGAGCAAACCGCTTAGATTACCGAGTGAACTCGAGAACGATTGACTCGTCTCACTAAAATTCTGCTTGCCGGACTCAACAATGTCCTGAAGCCGTTGTCCGGAATTTTCGCTCTCCTTACTAATCGACATCATGCCAGACTCAAGTGCGCTCTCAATCTTTGCACTGACCGCCTCATTCTTGGCGACAATCTCAGCCAGAACCTCCTGACTCTGCGCCTGCAGCTCAGTCTGTTTTTGCGCAAACTTCTCAGCAAAGTCAGCACGGGATTGACCAAGCTGTTGCTCTACCTTTGCCGCGTATTCTGTGACGACGCCGGCAAGCTCAGCCTCGCGTGTCGCCTTGCTGCTGATTAGGCGCTGGCGCGCATCACCGAAAGCAGCAGACATCAACTTCTGAGTCTCGTCATGCTTTGCCTTCATGTCGGATTCCGGTTTGACAACAGCCTCGCGAATAACGCTAATCTTTCCACCCACAGAGGTGGTCAATACTGACGTCGCTTGATCGACTTTCGATGCTAAACCGTTTCTTACGGTCTTTCCGCTCTCGATAATCTTGTCAATTTCGGCTTGCTTGTGATCGGCTAGGGCTTTCATGACGGAGTCTCTGTCTTTGATAAGCCCGTCCATGTTCTGCCTGAGAGCTGCTTCCATTCGTTCTTTGGCGGCGTTAACCTCTTCCTGAAAGGTCTTTTCGAGGTTCTGGTTGTAAACAGTTAGTTGTTCGGTTAAGACTCCAACGGTCTTTTCCAATTCAGCAGAAGCCTTGGAAAGAGCTTCAAACATCAATTTCGCGGTTTCGCCTGGTCCTGAAATTGCCCCGCTCATAAATTCTCCCAGCCGGCTGCCAGGCCCCCCGGCCTGCGCTATGTCAGTTATGCCACCCCCACAAACAAACTACACCGATTTATAGGAAGCCTGTGGCTAGGGGCGCAAGAACCGTCTCATTTATAGCAAGAACGCAGCCGGAATGCTCGAGTTCGGGCGAACCAAAGAGCAAAATCAAGCACGTCAAATTACAAATCAGGGTAAGAGTCAGATAAAATCGAACAGCTGCAGCGCTCCAGCTCGATGATATGGAAGTCATGGGTGCCGCCTTAACGCATCCCTTACCTTATCGCGTACGTCTTCATTTTGAGTCAGCGCCGCCATCGTAAATTGAGCATATAGAGAGCACACTCATTCCACAATTGCGCCTGTTGCAACGAGTGAGTTCTTCGTGGCGCGGCTATAGTCACCGTATTTGGTAGCAGGCAGCCAGGCACTCCAAATATTTTGACGACGCATTCGTTGCACCATATCTGGTGCCAAGAACAAGCAATGTGATCGAGATCAAAAATGCAAGAAGCAGAAACAAGATGAAAAAGAACTTGGGTATAATGGGAATGAACTTAATAGAAGCAAGCGGTCCAGGGATGCCAATGAACGAATCGCAAAGAAATGGAAGGCATAAAAGAATTCAGACGGTGCTGCTATTAACATTTCTGGTATGCAGCAACTTGTGTTATGCAACTAGGTCTCTAGGGAGTCCGGCAGCGACCAACGCGCTAGCGTCCAAAGAGTCTTATTTAGAAAGAGTTGCGCAACAAATCAATGAGGCGCTTAGAAAGCAAAAGATCTCTGAAAAATTTAGCAGATGTTCGGTAAATTTATTGCTCGACTCTAAAGGCACTGTTTCGCAGTTCAAACTACAAGCTAGCACAGGAAAGGCTGAAATCGACCAAGCTGTAATAAATGCCATTTGCTTAGCCGGTCCCTATCCAAAACCACCATCTAGCTCAGGCAAACTTTATGTTCGCGCGAATGTATTTTCAGAACAAACGATTGTGGCAGAATCGGCCCAATTTGTAGGAGAGAGTCCTGATAGCGTTTCAAGCACTTCTCGCGATCGAGGACAAGAAAAGCAGGTCGGAGATTTACCACATAAAAAACGTCCGTTCCTGGCGCCAACAACGGCGACCACGTCCCAGGCGAACCTGACCAGGATTCCGGCAAAAGAACAAAGCCCATCGCTGTTCTCAGACCCCTCTTGGACCACAAGATCTATCTGGGATAACGATGCCGAAAAGAATGCACATTCCAATTTCCTGGGAAATCGTTCCGGAGAAAAAGAACGACAAAACGGCAACAGTGGAGCGGCGGTCTCGGAGCCATTGATTCTTTCGAACACTAAGATATTATCCATGAGCTCAAACAAAGGTAAAGAGAAACAAGCAGTTGATTTCGGACCATATATGCAGGATTTACAAAGACGGATCAAAAGGCATTGGTTTCCGCCTCGCGGACTGGAAAGTAAACGTGTCGCGGTAGCATTCAAGATTCACGAGGATGGTGCTTTAGAAGCTCTGCGGATATTTGAGTCTTCTAACCTTCCACAGGCGGATAAAGCCGCTATGGATTCAATCAATAATGCGACACCTTTTCCCGTCCTACCTAAGGGGGCACCGCATGTAGTGGATATCGAGTTTGCGTTCGACTATAATGTTTTTAGCGGTGGACGTTCATCGCTAAAGGGTGGTGCCTCCGAATGAAACCTCCGATCATCGTTTTTGTAAAAGACACCGAAGAGATCCTGCTATTCCCGAGCATGTCGGAAGCGCTAGGCTACATTGAAGCGCCTGACATAAAGCTATATGAGGTGTATGACAGCACAGGGAAAGTATTTGCTCTCTCCGAAGATAGAGGCGGCTTTATGCAGAGCTGGGTGAAGTGCACCGATTCAGAAAAAGATGATCCGGAAAGACTTACGAATCATTTGCGAAATCAAGTTCGAAAACTAAATTTGAAGGAGCCGCCTGCGGATTCCTCAATTGAACATTTAATCAAGACGCTACGGAACAGTGGCTACCGCAATCCTATGTGAGCCTGCTTGAACCAGTCCCGCTTCCCTAACTTCCCAAACCCGATATCTAGGATCTAGCACGATATATGGTCGCCCTAATGCGGAGGGGGAGGGCAGAGTTGTGTACACAACGATCTGCGTCTTGTAGAATCACGAAGGTGAGGGGGGCAACTTTGATGTATATACTTCCAACTATACTGAGCTGTTTAGTCTTGGCATCGCCAATTCTAGGGCTGATACTTGCTATATTTTTGTGGTTCGATTCGCGAAAGCTAGAGCTCAGAAAATATGAAAGCGCTCTTTCTTATGCAACTTGGATTTTATGCATCTTTGCTTTCTTCTTTTGGCCGGTGGTTTTGCCCTGGTACATTGATATACGCTGGGCTCTGAAGCATGGTGAGCTTCCACTCAAACAAACTCAAAAATCCGACGCAGCGGAACTCGTGATTCGGATCATCTGCATATTAGCATTGGGATTCACACCCTATTTTGCATACTACTTGTGCTACACGCTCTGGCCCGCTTACTACGTTCCATTTTTGAATCATCCAATTGCTCGAATAGTTTTCATTGGTCTAGTATGGTGGCAAGCTCAGAGTTTTCTCCTCTTACTTCATGCAAAAACCTTACTCAATTGGCTTTCACATGGCGTTGGAGCAGTGCTCCCTCTGCTAGTGCTATTGAACATTGGAGCTTTGATTGTTACCTTGTGGGGCTGCCTCATGTCGTTTGACAGCAAAGTCCTCAGCGCAGAACAAGCACAACAAATATCTGCACTTCTTTTGCAGGTTCAAAAACAAGATAACATCAGCATTTCCATAAGCTTGCTGCTAGTGGTGTTGTCACTTTTGCTTACATTTCCAGAAATATGGATAAGACTGCTCGTTAAAAAGCGCCCTGCAAACACAGAAAGCACTGCTAAAGTTAATCCTAACTAGCGCTTACTTCACGCGGCCCAGAGCTGATCGACGGCTGCCCTGCCTGACGTTCGAGCGCTTGCTGTTCTTTCCATTACTAGCATTCTTGCCGTTATTACTTTTGCCAGCTACTGCCTTACTTAGCTTACCGTTATTATCTTTGCCGTTCTTGAGAGCTTCCTTGTTAAAGGCAAGAGCGAACACTTCATCAAGATGTCCAACGGGAATTAGGTTGACGCGGTCGGTAACGTATTCTGGAATATCTTGCAGATCCTTCTCGTTTCCTCTTGGGAAAAACACTGTTTTGATACCAGCACGAACTGCGGCAAGAACCTTTTCCTTCAGTCCGCCGATGCTCAGAACACGTCCGCGCAATGTTATTTCACCTGTCATAGCCATGCTTGGTTTTACTGGACGTTTTGAGATTGCCGAATAAAGAGCAAGTGTAAGTCCAACACCGGCTGATGGTCCGTCTTTCGGAATGGCGCCTTCAGGAATGTGAATGTGGACGTCCAGATTGTCACCAAATCCGGGGTCAATTCCCAGCTGTTCAGCATGGCTGCGGATATAGGTAAAGGCGGCGTGCGCACTTTCTTTCATCACGTCGCCCAGCTGTCCGGTCAACTGCAAACGTCCCTTCCCCGGCATGATGTTCACTTCGATGAGCAAAGTCTCGCCGCCGGTCTCGGTCCAAGCAAGCCCGGATACGATACCGACATGCGCGCCAACGTTCTCACTTTCACGGGTAACCTTCGCTGGTCCCAAATATTTTGGTATTGCTTGCGGTTGCAATTTAATTACGGTATTTTTGCTTTTAACAACCTGAACCGCGACCTTTCGGCAGATCGAAGCAATCGACCGCTCCAGATTACGGACACCGGCTTCGCGAGTGTACTCTTGAATAATTTTGCGGAGAACTTCCGCCGGAAACTTCACATTTTTTGCTGACAGTCCGTGCTTTTCTAAAGTCTTCGGAATAATGTATTGCTCTGCAATCGCGACCTTCTCTTCTTCCGTGTAGCCTGAAAGATGGATGACCTCTAGCCTGTCGTGCAAGGGCCGAGGAACATGATCCAAGCTATTTGCCGTAGCGACAAAAAAGACTTCGCGCAGAGAAAATGGTGCATCGACATAATGATCTGTGAAATTATCATTTTGATCCGGGTCGAGAACCTCTAGCATCGCTGCGGTCGGATCGCCTTGATAGCTGCGAGTCATTTTCTCGATTTCGTCCAGCAGAATAACAGGGTTTCGTGTGCCGGCTTGTTTCAGAGCCTGAATGATTCGACCAGGCATGGCGCCAATATATGTGCGCCTGTGTCCGCGAATTTCGGCTTCATCGCTAACGCCGCCAAGAGAAATGCGTGAGAATTTCCTGTTCATCGCCCGCGCAATGGATTTGACCAAACTCGTCTTACCAACGCCCGGCGGTCCCAGTAAGCAGAGAATTGTCCCTTGAGGCTCGCGAGTTAATTTTCTAACAGCAAGATACTCAAGAATTCTCTCTTTGACTTTATCCAATCCATAATGGTCGTCATCGAGAATGTCTTCTGCACGCTGAAGATCCAGCACATCGCGTGAGCGCTTGGACCAGGGAAGCGAAACGAGTGTATCAAGATATGTTCTGATCACAGAAGCTTCTGCCGTTTGCGGCATCATTTTTTCTAAACGCGAAAGTTCTTTTTGTGCGCGTTCAAGTGCGACACCTGAAATTTTGCATTTTGCGATCTTTTGCTTGTATTCGGCAATCTCCCCGATCTGCTCGCCTTCGGCATTCAGCTCATCTTGAATAATGCGCATTTTTTCGCGCAGGTAATACTCCCTCTGAGTTTTTTCCAAGTTAAATCGGACGCGATCATGAATTTGCTGCTCAAGAAAAGCCAACTCCAATTCGCGCGAGAGCAGGTGCCCGACATATTCTAACCGTTCAGTCGAATCTAATATCTCCAGACACTTTTGACGTTCGGAGACTTCCAGCCCCAGGTAAGTAGCAATAATATCTGCAAGTCGTCCCGGCTGACCGATGCCGGAAACCGCCAACAAACTTTCCGGATTAATCTTCTTCGTCGACTTAACAAACTGCTCGAACTTCTCAACAGTAATGCGAATCAAGGCGCGAGTATGTTCGTCGTCTCCCACAATCTCCTTCTGCTCAATTACCCTGGCAGTCAGATGTGTTTCGCCCTCGGCAAATTCCTTGATTTCAATCCGGCAGGAACCCTCAACCAGAACCTTTACCGTTCCATCGGGCAACTTCAGCATCTGCATAACTTCTGCAATAGTGCCGATCGGATAAACATCTTGAAGCGTCGGCTCTTCACAATCCGGTTCTCTTTGAGCAGCCAAAACAACAGCGCGATCATCACGCAAAAGAGCCTGCTCCATTGCAGCAATCGATTTTGCACGACTGACAAACAAGGGCGTAACCATCTGCGGGAAAACAACGACGTCCCGAAGTGGTATCAATGGATAGGAAGTTTCCTCATTTATTTCAGGCATGCGATCAATTGAACGGAAAGTTCAATCCTCAAAAGCTCTATGATTTTGCGCCGGCAACGATGCTCTTTAGAGTTCGAGCATCATTCCTTAAGCGATTTCGCCTTTCAGTTTGGCGTTGGTTGTCGGCAGCTCGAGCAGTTCAGCCGATGAGCGCTTCTCGACGAGTTCCTTTGTGATATGACAAGTCTTCACATCATTGCGGGAAGGAACTTCATACATAACATCAAGCATGATCTCTTCGACGATAGAACGCAATGCGCGGGCGCCAGTTTTGCGCTTGATTGCTTCTTCGGCGATTGATTTGACAGCTTCATCGTCAAACTTCAATTGCACCCCATCAAGTTTGAGAAGTTGCTCGTATTGCTTGAGCACGGCATTCTTCGGTTCGACCAGGATGCTGACCAATGCATCGACATCGAGTGCATCGAGCGTAGCAATAACTGGTACGCGACCAATGAACTCCGGAATCATACCGAACTTCATCAGGTCATCCGGAATCACGTCTTTCAAAATCTTGCTGGCTCTTTGCTCGCGCTCCCACTGTGTGAGTGGTTGCGAGTTGCCGAAGCCGATGCTGCGATCTGAAGATACGCGTTGCTCGACGATCTTTTCTAAACCGACGAATGCACCACCGCATACAAAGAGAATGTTCTGAGTGTTAATCTGAATAAACTCTTGATGTGGATGTTTACGGCCACCTTGCGGCGGCACATTAGCCAAAGTGCCTTCAATCATCTTGAGCAGTGCTTGCTGTACACCTTCACCGCTGACATCTCGAGTAATACTGGTGTTTTCTGATTTGCGGGAAATCTTATCGATTTCATCGATGTAGATAATTCCGCGCTCGGCTTTCTTGATGTCATAGTCGGCAGCTTGATAAAGACGCAGAAGAATATTTTCTACGTCTTCACCGACGTAACCAGCTTCTGTCAAAGTGGTGGCGTCTGCAACTGCAAAAGGTACATCGAGGAATTTAGCAAGCGTTTGAGCCAGAAGGGTTTTGCCGGAACCAGTTGGTCCAATCAGCATGATATTCGACTTCTGAATCTCAATTTGATCTGACATTTCAGTGTTGTGATTGATGCGCTTGTAGTGGTTGTACACCGCTACTGAAAGCACTTTCTTCGCCGAATTCTGACCAACGATGTGCTGGTCAAGGAAATTTTTGATCTCCTTCGGTTTCGGAACATCAACTAGCTTCGGTGGTCCGGTCTCTTGCGGAGCCGGTTGCGGCGTGCTGCCTTCAAAGAGTTCTTCATCAAGAATCTCATTGCATAGGTCTACACACTCGTCACAGATGTATACGCCAGGACCGGCAATCAGTTTTTTGACCTGGTCTTGGCTTTTACCGCAAAACGAACACTTCAGCCTGTTGTCAGATTGCTTGGGCATTTGAGCTACCTTCTAGAAACTAAACCGCGGACAAGTTTGGCGCTTGATCAAGGCGCACAACAACTTCATCCACAAGACCATAATTCTTGGCTTCCGTAGCAGTCATTATGTTGTCTCTGTCTGTATCTTTCTCTATCTGCTTTACCGATTGTCCGGTGTGTTGAGCAAGAAGCTCGTTCAGTTCGCGCTTGATGCGAATGATTTCGCGAGCGGCGATTTCGATGTCCGTTGCTTGTCCTTGTGCTCCACCGAGCGGTTGGTGGATGAGGACTCGCGAATGCGGAAGCGCAAGACGCTTGCCTTTTTGACCGGCTGAAAGAAGGAATGCGCCCATACTTGCTGCTTGACCCAAACAGATGGTCGTAACATCGGAGCGGATATGCTGCATCGTGTCATAAATTGCCATGCCGGCAGTGACGGAGCCGCCTGGCGAATTAATGTAGAGTTTGATGTCTTTCTCTGGATCTTCGCCCTCTAGCAGCAGAAGCTGAGCCACAACCATATTGGCGACAGTGTCATCGATTGGAGTGCCCAAGAATATGATGCGCTCACGCAGTAGTCTTGAAAAAATGTCAAAGGCGCGTTCGCCGCGGGCAGTCGTTTCGATAACGGTGGGCGGGTAATAATAACCCGGCGCAATGCTCGTTATTTGATAAAGATCGCGTCTAATTTGGTTGGGATCAATGTTCATTTGCTTCTTTTCTACCTTCTATCCTCTAGTGGCTGAGAACGGTGGTCCTTATGGAAAGATACCTGTTTATGAGATTGTGTCAAGAAATGGGTCTATTCGTCTAGCTCCTAGTCATTTCTTGACAATTTTTATGCTGGCTGTGAAGCCTCTTCAGTCTTGGTTTCTTCTGTTTCTTCCGTTTTTTCCGGCTCAGGCACATAATTAATTTCTGACTGAGCCAGAAGGAAATCAACAACTTTTCGTGTCAAGGCTTCTTCCATAGCTTGGCGGCTGAGGGTTTCGAACGCTCTTCTCACTCCTTCATCCTGCCGCACACGCTCTACAGGTACATTATAGCGGGATATGAGCTCTGCCAGGTAAGGAGCCGCTTCTTCCTCGGCCACGGTCATGTTTTCAGCTCTGACGATGGCGCCGAGGACTAAAGAAGTAAGAACTCGGGTTTTCGCTTCTTCCTTCTTCTCTTTGAAGATATCAACGTATTCTTTGGCGTTCACGAACGCTTCCCAGCTACGACCGTTGTCCTCAACCATACGCTTGAGGTGTTGGAGCAGTAGATTCGTTTCACGTTCGATCATTGAATCTGGAATTTGCACATTGGCGTTGGCAACGACAGCATCAACAATCGCCTTTTGGCTGCGCGCTTCGTTTTCTTGTTTGATTTCCATCTCCATACGCTCTGTTAACGCATTTTTCAATGTTTCGAGAGACTCCTGGTTGATGGACTTGGCGAAATCTTCGTTGATTTCAGGAAGAACGCGGGTGCGAATTTCCTTGACGTTTACTTTGAAAACAGCTTCCTTGCCGGCAAGTTCTGTCTTCCGGTAGTTATCGGGGAAACGGGCTGTGATGTTGGCTTCTTTTCCGGGCTCTTTGCCGACCAATTGATCGCAGAAGCCAGGCAAGAAATTACCTTCCTTCACTTCGAGCAAAACACCTTCGGCTTTGCCGTCCGGCACCAATTGACCATCTACGAAGCACTCAAAATCGAGTAATGCGGTATCACCCTGTTGTATAGGACGAGGATCAACAGCTTGCAGCGTTGAACGAGCTTCAGCCAAGTTGTTTAGTGCACGGTCAATCGCATCACCAGGCAATTTCGCTTCCGGGACATCAACTTTCAGTCCGCGATAGTTGCCGAGATTGACTTCTGGTCTGACCTCAAAGCTGGCATTCAGTTTTAGCGGCGAACCGAGTTCGAACTCATACGACTCGAGCTGCGGCTCCGTGATGATATCCAGTTTTTCGTCCTGAATGACTTGTCCGAGAACTTCCGGCACCAGGTTCTCTAGGGCTTCTCTCTTGAGATAGTCAACGCCGACTGCTCTCTCGACAATATTGCGAGGCGCCTTACCACGGCGGAATCCGGGGATATTCAGACGATGGCTCATTTGCCTGCAAGCGACTTCGTAAGCCTTCATAGCTCTATCCGCCTCGATTTCCAGGCCAACCTTGATTATGTTGTTGCCTTCCTTTTCGAGAGTTTTCTTCATGACCTGTTTTCCTTCAAGTTTCGGTTGGGAGCGCAGGATTTATGCCTGCTTCGGATTCTAATTAAGATGAGGATCCGGGGGCGCAATGCGAGCCGAAATCTTCATGGCTCTGCGCATAATAAAACAACCGATTTTAGCACGCAGGGCTCACCGGCTCAGGACTTGAAGGGAATTTGTTTAGTTTTTGGATCCCTCGCCGAAGCTTATGGCGGAATGATGATCTTTGTATTCTGAATGACACTTGCAATGATCATCGCCAGATTTATTGTGAGGAAAATTCCTAGCAAGCTCGAACCAAGCATGAGTTGCCATGTTAGAAGCGCTTGACGAGGTAGAAATGTTGTTACGATACCAAATCTATTGGCTACATAAGCCAGCAGCGAAATGCCGACTAAGACATCGGCCGCCAGAACGAAGGTAACACGATACGCCTCAAATCCGGGCACCACAAGACAAACCAGTGCAGCGGCGCAGCAAAGAAGAAGCGAGATGGCAGTTGCTTTGTCGCTATCGCGCACTTTGATTTCGTTATCTTTTTGCACTCCGCTGACATAGCGCAGGGCAGCCAAACTGCTAAGCCAGCGAGAGCGGCGCTGACCTACATCGTGCGTTTGAAGTTTTGCCGTATCCTTTTGCGTGTCAGGCTTATCATCTCCAGGCTTAGGCTCTGGCTCGCTCATCTAATGCCTCCTCGGCAGAATTCCTGGCAAAACAAATGGAAGGTCGCTAGTAATCCATATTACTTTAACCGAGCAAAAGAAAATTTGGAACAAAAAAATTCACCGCGCAATTGCCGCAGTGAATTCTAGACTTGTGAAAAATGGAGCGGGAGACGAGATTCGAACTCGCGACATTCTCCTTGGCAAGGAGACATTCTACCACTGAATTACTCCCGCATTCAGTCCTATCATTATATTGCACGACGAAAAAGGCGTACAACTTGATCGCCTTGTGTTAACAATTGCGATCTTCGAGATCTCAATAGCCGAATCACATAAGCAACTGACCAATTTCATCTTTGGTCAACTCAACTGGGCGTACCCAATAAATAGGTGAAGTGAGCAGACTTCATGAATTAGCAGCGGCTGCTGCTGCGGCTTTGACGGCAGGACGGCGCGACAAGCGCTCCTCAACATCAGACAAAACGCGAAGAACGGCATATGCATTATTGGCATCGGTGCGAGGTCGCTGTCCGGTGCTTACGCATTTTAGGAAATGCTCGCACTCAAGATGCAACGGTTCCATGTCCGAATATTCCGGATACTCAACAACCATACGCCCTGCCGGAGTCAAACTATGCAGCGCCAATTTATTGTCAGCTTGATGATCGTTGAGAACGGCGGTTTTGAGACTGCCATTAACCGTCAACCTAACTAGCTTTTGCGGATCGATCCAACTGTTTCTTACCTGCCCGGGAATCACTCGTCCCTTCGTGTTGAATTCAAGATCAAGATAAGCCACGTCGATAACGCCATGCCCATCAGCGTCCCAGCCGCCGACACGATCGGCCTCTACGTCCTGACAATCGAGTAAATAGGCCATCATTGATATATCGTGCGGAGCCAAATCCCAAAGAACGCTCCAATGATCGCGTCGGTTGGGATTGAAATTCATTCTGTCGGAGCGAATAAAACGAAGCTCGCCCAATTCTCCCGAGGCAATCAAATCTTTGAGAAGGTTCACCGCAGGATGATAAAGAAGCAGGTGCCCAACCATCAAAATCAAATTGCGTTCGGTTGCAAGTTGATCGAGCTCTTCAGCATGCCTGACATCTCTTGCTAGCGGCTTTTCGACATAGACATGCTTACCGGCCAGAAGTGCTTGTTTTGCCACAGGAAAATGGCTGTCGCTGGGCGTAGCCACAACGACAGCCTTCACTTCTGTATCTTTAAGCACAGCATCTAGACTATTTGTCACTCGCACAGAAGGAAAATCCTTCTCAACGGTGGCAAGCCTATTGCTGTCCAGATCGCAGACCATGGACAGGGCGCCAAGGTTGGCAAAATTCCTGACCAGGTTCTTTCCCCAGTTACCAACCCCAATTACAGCTACTTTCGCGGATTCCAAAATTCAGTCGCTCCTTGAGAGGGCTCACCACAAGTGCCAAATACTTGGCCCTGATAGTTTAGCACTCGACTAAAAGCTGGAAGCAGACGACAGTGTAAGCGAGGTTCAGCTTAGAGTGATTTCAAAAAACGCCTTATTAGCGTTTCTTGTTCACTGCTTCGCCGAATTCTTTACCGACACGGAAGCCAGCAACTCTCTTTGCTGGAATCTGAATCGGCTCGTTGGTCTTAGGATTGCGACCGGTGCGAGCTTTACGCTGGCGGGCTTCGAAAGTACCGAATCCGACAAGAGTTACCTTATCGCCAGTTGCAACAGTCTTGATGATGGTTTCCATCATAATGTTGATTACTGTTTCAGCATCTTTCTTGGTGGTACCAGCTTCTTTAGCAACTACATCAACCAAATCAGCTTTATTCAAGGCTTTAACCCCACAATTTACCCATGCTAACGGGACACCTACGGAATTCGAACTCACTTAGATCGCTTTTGATCATTCCGGATGGACCAGTGAAAACTTAGTGTAGGAAACCTTACAAGAAGATTTCCACTTTAGCTTTCAAGTGTGTTCTCGAAGCCTTATGCTAGCATAAACTTCGGTGAGACAAAGCTTTTCAACCAGAGAGTTTGAGAGAGTTTACTAATGCTTGCGAATCGCCAATCGATGATTTCCTCGCTCCGGCGCGACGCTTGGGTCGAAGTTGACCTCAACGCAATCGAGCGTAACATTGCCGTAATCCGTTCTTGGTTAAACCCCGGAACCCGTCTAATGGCAGTTGTTAAGAGCGACGCGTACGGTCACGGAGCTGTCGGAGTTGCTAATGTTTTGACTGCATGTGGTGCCGACTGGCTTGGAGTGGCTTCAATTGACGAAGGTTGTCAATTGCGCGTAGCAGGCGTTCGGCAACCAATTCTGGTTTTAAGCCCGTGTCCCTCGTGGGCGGTGGCCGCAGCCCTTGACGCAGATCTCAATATTACGGTTACAAGCAGTAGTCAAATAGCCGACATCGCGGAAAGTTGTCGGCGTCAAAATCGAAGCGCGAGCATACATTTAAAGATAGATACGGGAATGCACCGACTTGGTGTAGCACTTGAGCATATTGACGACGTGATCGAAGCACTCAAGAAGAACCCGGAACTGCGCTTGACAGGGCTTTTCTCACACTTTGCCAAAGCCGACGAAGAGGAATTCACCAGAAAGCAAACTGAAACCTTTAATAAGGCAATAGAAAAGGTCAAAGCTGCAGGGTTAAAGCCGGACCTGATACACCTGGCATCCGGAGAAGCAGCGCGTCGCTTTCCTTTCACCCATTTTGACATGGTTCGTGTCGGTCTCTATATGTATGGGCTTGAAGCGAGCGTGGTATCAGATGTGGTGATTCCAGTGATGTCGGTTAAAGGAAGAATCAATCACATTCAAGAAATAGCTGAAGGCGAATCATTGGGCTACAGTTTGACCTGGGCCAGCTCTCGCAAATCGCGCATAGCTTCCATTCCAATTGGTTATGCCGACGGCATCGACCGGCGATTATCCAACAAGCTGACCGGACTGCTAATGGGAAAACAGATTTCTCAAGTCGGTCTCATTTCAATGGACCAAATGTTGTTTGATATTACCGATGTCCCACAAGCACAGGAGGGCGATGTCGTCACACTGCTCGGGCTTGATCATGGCGAATCGGAAGCAAGCGACGATAAGAATCAGCTTTTCTTGGCGACTTGGGCCAACTTACTTGATACCATTACCTATGAACTTGCTTGCCGCTTACGCGCCCGCATGCCACGCATGTACACGCGCAACTTGAATCTGCCGGAACCGGCAGGACCAAAGCAAAACGCAGCCGCCAGAGATCGGCAGAACGAAAGGGCTGAATCGGAGCAAGAGCAGGGAACTTAAACAATTCGCTCAGGTAAATATGCGAGAAATCGGAGTCTTCTGCGGAACTTTCAACCCAATTCATTGGGGACATCTCATGCTGGCGGAATTTGCACGAGACCAGTTCAAAATGGAAAAGGTTATAGTTGTAACGAGCCCAAATCCGCCACATCGCAGCTATGACCTTCTAGACTCGGACGATAGATTTGAACTAGTCGAAGCCGCATGCAAAGAAAATCCGTTTTTTCAAACTTCGAGAATCGAATTAGATCGCGACGGACCATCTTACACAGTTGATACACTTAGACAACTAAAAGAGTTGGAAGGACCCGATTGCAGGCTCAATCTTCTAGTCGGCCAAGACAACTTGCCCGAGCTGCGTAATTGGCACGAAGCTGACGGAATTTTTGCAATAGCACGCATTCTAGTCGCAACGCGCCACCATCAAGTCACACGCCAGGAGTTGCAAGAGGAGTTGCCGGCAGGCGCATCTTTTGAAATTATCGATTTCTTGCAACTTCCTATTTCGAGTTCCCTCATTCGGGAAAGAATTAGACAAGGAAAAACGCTTCGATACTTGGTTCCGATAGCCGCCCGACAAATCATCGAGACAAAAGGACACTATCTGAAAACGGAACAAGAGGTCCATGACGATCCCTGCTCGCCGGACGATGACGGTGAGTACGAAGGCATTCCTGAATCAATTACTTTGGACTTTGTTAAGGAGTGGGTGCGCCCACGCAACTCTGAAAAGCGTTATCGTCACACAGAAGGTGTCGCGAAGATAGCAAAAGAGTTGGCGATCAAATCACATTGCGATCCATTTCTTGCTGAGTTGGGTGGATGGTTGCATGATGCTTGCAAAGAAACAAAGGATACTATCCTTGTACAAATGGCGCGCGACCTGCATGTTCCTTTCAGCTCGATCGAAGCGCAAAACGGACATCTCCTGCACGGTCCGGTCGCCGCAGCAGTGGCGCGACGAGATTTAGGCATTACGCACAAAGAACTTTTAGCAGCCATCGCCGAGCATACATTAGGTAATGCTCCGATGACACAACTCTCCGAAATACTTTTTCTGGCCGATTGCCTGGAAGAAAGCCGTCCCAAGGATTACACCGACCCAATTTGGAAGGCACTGGATATTGATGGTGAGATAAACTTCGACAAGGCGATCGTTGTTGCAAACGATCTCGGATTCGAACACCTGATCAAATCAGGACGAACAATTCATCCCCGTGCAGTTGACGTGCGCAACCATTACTTAGCAAGAGTCAAAGCACGCGCCGCCTTCGCAGCTTCGGCAGGATAGCGAAATCGTCAGACCGCACGTCATGGCTATGGTTCTTTACTTTGTCAATTAGACAGTTAGACAAGATGGAAATTCGATGCTCAACTTTTCTTGGCATAGAGGCGCCTGATTGTATTCACGTCGCGCTGTGTTAACTTACTGCTTCCTGGATACGTGAACATCACGTCTTTGACATCATCGCTGTGCCCTTCCAAACCAAGAGCATGCCCGACCTCGTGCCTGGTAATTGCTTTGACATAATCCAGCGGTAGAGCCGTATCAGGAAACGTAGAATTTGTAGTAAGCAGGACTATGTCGGCTTTAGTTATGCGAGCACCATCGGACTTAGCAGTGCAACACGCGTTTGTACCAGTGATGGGAAGCTGATCCGGATTTGAGATCCATCTGCAAGTGATGAGCGACTGTGTTGGCATTTCAACGAATTTGAATGAGACACGCCCGGCTGATGCCTCCGCCCAGTCTTTAAACGCTTCACGCAGAATCTCATTGAACTTAGGGTTCCCACCTACTGTGGATGACTGCGTGGGTTCGATGTAGACAGGAATGATCCGCTCGTTCCAAGTCTTTTTTCCGGACCTGTGTGACGCGCGATTTAGATAATCGACAGAATTGTGCTGACAAAGCGTATTCAGTTCCACATCGGCCGCAACCTCTTTCTTGTAATTTGTAAGGCGCTTCAACTCTGGTGAGTCTGGAAAACGTTCCGCAACCTTTTCTTCGCATGTAATCCAATCTTTCAACCGACCAGTTCGCAGATAGTAATGCAACAATTTCAGCCATGAGCGTTGGCGCGCAGGATCGATCTCCGTTGCGCGTTCATAGTATGACACGGCCTCAGATTGCTGCCCCATTGACCATAAGCAAGCGGCACATCCATTAACAGCATCTAGAAACTTAGGATCAGACACAAGTATTTCTTTGTACTTTGACAAAGCCGCATCGTAGTTTCGAGACTGCTCCAGAATGTCTGCCAGAAACAGTTTATCTGCAAGCGTCGGCTCCACTTCAAGAAGTTTGTTGGCATATTGCACAGAATCCTGAGAACGTTGCATGAGAATAAGAACTGCGGCAGTCATTCGAAGAGCCATGGGATACGACGGGTCTTGCGCCAAGACTTGTTTGTATTGCGTCAAAGCTTCCTCGTATCTGCCAAGATTCTTGAGTACATGACCAAAGCTCATTCGCACAAGTGTTGCGTCGGGAAGACCTTTCAATGCCGCTTCATAATGCTCTACAGACTCTTCAAACCGCCCTTGTTTTTGTATGGCGTAACCGTAGGATGCGTGTATCGAAGGATTATCAGGCGAGATGATCAGAGCCTTCTTCAGCAAAATTTCTGCCTCCGAATAGCGTTTTTGTTGCATCAAAGGATCAATTTGCATGACTAATTCAGCGACAGCTGCGTTGGTTTGGGCTGGTTCGCTAGGTGCGGCAAATACTCCTTCAAAGTTCTGAACGAAGATCAAAATGAGCAAGTTCAGTGACGCATACTGTGAGCGCTTGACGGCTTTGTTTAGAGATAGGCTTGGTGATTTCAACATCGAGAAACCATTTCAATTCAATAGCGGTTCAGGCGCATTTCGCCTTTCTTCATCTAGGTCGACGCAGCCTTCCTCATCCACACTCTCAAAGCTTACGTGCGCTGAACCAATTTCGACTATTCGCTCTTTGTGCATCAGTATTCCGAATCCGTGTTCCTCATCCCAATTGCATCCGAATTCAAAACCAATGTATGCCACCCCATCTTTTGCATAGGAAAGAATGTGAATTTGATTCAGCCCCATAACTTTGTCCAATTCGGCTGCTGATGCGAGTTCAGGTACAGTAGAACCATAATCGCGCTCCAGTACTTCGAGCAGCTTCCCTGTCGCTCCGGTGAGCCCATAACCGTCTCGATAGTCCTGACGATTATTCGGATAGCTCGTGAAAGCAGCGTCCATCACTACTTCCTGAACGCGAAGATGATTAAGCATCAGAAATTCAAAGGCTGCAGCTTGCTCAAGAGTAGGAGGCACCTGTTTCCCAGCGGCTTCTATCGAAATCGTGAAGGACTCAGCATCATCAGTTTCCTGGGAGCAGTATGGTCCCGACCTGTTTTGGAACCGCTGCCAAAACGACATAGTCACCTCGCCCTCCCAGCTGCCATTGTCCCAATCGCCCAAGCTTTTGAGCGTTAATGGAGGAAATGGCTTCACATTGAGTATTTTTGAATTTGGCATCCCTGGTCCTCTTAAGAAACGGACAGGTCCTATCATCAACCTCGGGGATATCAAAATCCTTGGGGTTAGAATTACATAGCGAATCTCAAGGTAGAGTTCCTTGAATTCTATCTTTTAATGCCGCGATTCGTTCCGTGTATTCTTGTGTAATCATTAACGCGGGAGTTCCGCACCAGTGTCCATCCCATCCGGCGACCAGCCTTTCGCATTCGGCAAGCAAGCCTTCTTCGGTCTCTTCTAAACCGTCTTCAGGATCTTTCTTTAGCTCGGAGCAAATGATCTTGTAAGCTTCGATTATTTTTGCCGTCATTAATGTTCGATACTGTACAGCGGTCTCTTCAAGATCAGGTTTATTCGGGTTGTACCTCCAGAGTTTTGACCTATAGGCGCGCTGAACCTCGGCAAAAGTCGGCGGCGGATGTGGAGGTGGCCATCCTGCATCAAGGAAATCGTAACAGTCTTCTAGAGTGCAGAGTGGGGTGCGTGCAATGTCATCGATGAACGAGTTGCCAGCCAGCCTTTCTTGTAGGCGAGAAAACCAATTCTCTTGTTCTTCATCAGGCATCGCAAATATCCCGGCGAATGAACGCCCCAATCAATGCAGAGATCTTTTCAGAGCGAACGCTAGCGATTCCTTATGGTCAAGAATCGAAATCTTGTTTTCGTAGAAAACGGAAAGGAAGTGGTTGTTTTGGACACCGATTCCGTAGACTTCCTTAGCATGCTCACTGTCTACCAAGTAAAAGAGATTGGAGATATTTTGTATTTCGGACGGATTGAGACTGTCCACGTCATAGGTACCGTTCTTTAGAAAAATGGTATCAATGTTGCGATTCTCGCTGGCAAGTCCAAGAGCGAGATTGATCAGACCTTCAGCGGCTCCCACAAAAATCTTGGGGGCGATCGCACATTTGTAGCCATTGTCCAGGTATTCGATGCGATCAAGCGCGCAGGCTAAGGTATGCTCAACATCTTCCGGATATTGCCAGGGCAAATGAGGAACAACCCATATGCCGCCGGCAAGCATCCAGGCTACAAGACCTGGAGTGAGTTCTATATTCTTGTCGCCTTTTGCTGCATTCTCAAGGTCAACATAGACTGGACCTTCGAGTGATTGATTAGCATCACCCTCACAGATACTGCTGCCGACAAATAAGCGAATTCCGTTAATTCTAATCCAGCGGAAATGAAGCGAATCAGTTTGCGTCTCAAAAATCTTGTCGTATTGCCACTCTGGAGTACTTAGATCAAACGAAGAAAGAAAATTAGTTCCTACGTTGAGGTTGGTTTGTGCAATGCGACTCGTTTTTCCGACAGCCCGCTGGGTATGCACGCTCTCGTTGTGAGCCCATTCAAAGATCTCAGATTTTATGCGTTTGGTTAAAGCGGACAGTTCGTTGAGATGCATACTAATTGTCCCCTAAGAAGTCTTGGATTCTGGCAGCCCATTGTTCGAAAAAATTGTTGCGGATGACTTCTCTAATGATGTGTAAGCTTGTCATCGATCTGTTAACGGATTGGCGTCGCCACGAATGAATTAAATAGTTGCTGCGTTCTTCCTGTACTTTGGCTTCGATAACGGCGCGCCATTGTCCATTGAACTTCGTTTCAAGGATTACGTGATATCTCTCTCCATCAAGCGAACCAAGTTCTAACCTTCTGGAGTAAGCATTCAACTCTGTGATTTTGTAATGATCGGTGTCCGGTTCTGAGAGTTTTGGATTCTTCTGTTCGATTGTTTGTTCTAACTCGTCGAAAAACTCTTGGATTTTCTTCTTGCCGCTACTCAAGATGGTACTAGTCAAAGTATCATCACCAATCAAACTTTTCTCCATCGGCTGAGTTCGCTCATCGCCAGCTTCGTCGATGGCACCATCGTTTTCGTCCAGAAATCCCGCGGGGGGTTCGAATCCTTTTGAAGTCTCTCCTTTTACAAGCACAGTCCTTTCGCCAGATTCTTTTTCCGCTCTGACAATCTCCGTTTTGGAAGTGACATTCTTGTCGATTTTTTCTGTTTTCTCAACGTCAAATGCCTTTGGTTTCTCTGGTGTTGAAATCATTTGATCGCCCTTTGTCTTCACAGGTGCGTCCTGTGGTTTAACAACCTTGAGGATAGTGTGGAACAAAGAGCTGAGTTTTTCTTGAAAATCCCTCGATTTCCATTCGGCATTCACTGGTAAGCCTTTTGCCCACCCGATCAAAGAGTCAAGTTGCTTCGGCTCAAGCTGGTTGACGCGTTTAGCGATTCTCTGATCGGCCTGTTCAAACTTTTCAGGTTTGATTCCTTCTTTGATCTTTTGGGCGACTTCAAGCAACTTTTGCTTCTGCGGTTCTCGCATTAACTGAACCTTTGCTTGCAGTTCCGGCTGAAGCTTCACATCAGTCCGTGGCTTGTCGGTGTGGACTGGCTGTTTTGGTTCAAGTTTTCTAGCGATTAGAATTAGAGGCAGCAGGTCTTGAATCCTTAGCTGCTTGGCTCCCTTGAAGTCGCTGAACTTTTCAATGACATCGGCATGCCTGATTGTTTCACGAGGCTTGAATATTTGTCTGAGCCCTTCGAAGAGATCAGAGAGACTTTCAGCTTTTCCTTGAAGTCGTTCAACCCTGGGATCCGCTGATGATTTCGGCTCAATCATTTCTAGTTTAATAGAAGCCGAATTTGTGTGCTTCGGAGGCTTCTCCTCGGAAATGTTCTCTACCTGGGGCATCCGTAGAGTGCCAGAGGCTCTGTGGTTTATTAACTCGCGGGCATATTCAGCCGTGTTTCTGTCCGCTTTGATTAGTGGCTCACCGGTTGCACGTTGAGCCGGCGACTCTGGGATTCTTGTACGCTGGAACTCTTGTTGTGCCGGAGCAACTGAAATATGATCGAACTTTGCCACCTTCGGTGTTTCTTTCTCAGCGGTGAAAGCCAGCACCGGCGTGATTTGACGAAATTCAGATTGCTTAGCCTCGTCCTTTGAATTTGCTGGCTCGAATAATTCAGACTTTGCTAGTTCGGTTTTTGCAGGCTTAACATCATCGGGCGATTTTTTTTGCTCAAGTGGCTCAGCAGATTTAGACATCTCTCCCTGGGAACGCTTTGGTGCTTCTCCAACATATTTTTCAGGTGACACACCTTCAGGCGGCCGACCCGATTTTTCGTTAAACACTTTAATTTCCGCGCCGCCAGTTGATTCGCCTCGTTCGTTAACTGGCTGCCACGATGCAATGTTTCTTCCATCAGGAGTAAGTGTGCCTTTGTAATGCTGCCCGTTATCGCCAACAAAAACTGGAGTGCCGTTCTGACGTGATTCCTTGCCCACCAAAACGCCTTCGCTGGTATTAAAAGACATGTCGTGAGGGGTCGTGATGAACTGGCGACCGTGAGCGGTTACAGTTGCCTGATCTGTTTGAGACTTGCCACTTTGCTGTGGCTGCGTTTCCCGAGACAATTCAGGACTAGGGTGAACTTGCGGCTTAACTTCGTCTTTTTTCTCTGATTCAGCCTTTGCCTTTTTATGCATGGCTATTTACCGGAGAGTTTGTTGAAATCGCATTTGAGAGCATCGGCCACGGCTTCTTCATCCCCAGGCATGGGTTTCATTTTTGAAGCAGTTGTGAGTAGCTTTTTCGCTTCTGACAAGCGATTTGTCTCCATGAAGATTTCGGCGAGAGTGATTAGGAATGCTGGATCACTCGGCTTCAGGAACATCCCCTTACGGCAAACCGATTCAGCTTCTTTGAAGTTCTTTAATGCTTTTAAGCCATCAGCAAGGTTGTTGTAAGGGTCTGGCCAACTTGGTGCAAGTTCAATGGATTTACGATACTCGGCTATAGCAGCTTGGTTATTGGACAAGCTGAAAAGTGTAATACCTTTGTTGTAGTGCGTGCTGGCATCGTATGGATAGATAGCAATCGCTTTGTTATAGCTGACTAAGGCCTCGGTGTATTTACCTTTATCTGAAAGTCTGTTCCCCGCGCTATTGAATTGAGCGGCC
Source organism: Candidatus Obscuribacterales bacterium (assembly GCA_019747875.1). Lineage (GTDB taxonomy): Bacteria > Cyanobacteriota > Vampirovibrionia > Obscuribacterales > Obscuribacteraceae > JAIEPM01. The sequence goes on along the minus strand of JAIEQI010000059.1, from coordinate 26,981 downwards.
CGATTCCAATCAGCACGGCTTCCTTTGCCAGGAAAAGCGTGTCCATCGTATGCCATCACACCGACGGTAGTCGAGGCAATTAGCAAAGCCGAAACCAAAGCTGATACAAGAGTCTTTCTCATAAATCCTCTATTCCCCGGAACCTCGCACCATCATGACGACCGATTCTGAAAATTGTTTGAAATCCCCTTCCAAAATCTTTTTTGTGCCCCATAAGGTTGTCGTGCGCACAACAACCATCATTCGAATCAACCAGAGGGACGAGGCCTCAAACGCGGACAGCCTTCAAAGACTGAGACCCTCTCAAGACTCCAGTTCCACCATTCTCTGGAATTTGCAGGCGCGAAAGTAAGTCCGAGGCGGCCTCATCACTCGAGTCCTGAGCAAGAAGTTCACCTCGAAAAGCTTTCGCAAGAAGAGACGAAGTTAAACGTTCCTGAGTCAAAAAAGCAGCCTGAAAATGGGACTCAATCTCATTGTACCGCGAGTTGATCGCGTCTAACCTTCGAACAATTTCTTTCTGTTCCTCTAAGCAGGGTAAGGAGACTGCGATTGATTTGAGTTCATCAGAGTTGATGTTGTTGACGCCAGACGTTGATCGGGATGTCAATTCAATTAATGCTCGGCATTGCGGGCTGTTCAAGACGGCAAGAATGTATTTTGGATCAGCAACCTCTAAATGAAGCCTTAAGCGAATGAGGTATCCGGCAAAAAGAAAATCTACAGCTTCCTTTTTGACTAGAGCAGCTTTACCAACCAGGTCAACACTACCATTCGATCTAATTACTAGCAGATCTCCGTCCCGAAGAGCGTAACGCTTTGCGTCCTCGTTGGAGAACTCGGCATATTTCAGATCAGTTAAATCAATACAACCATCACCGATATTCGGGATACGAAGTACAGGTTTTCCTCTATTGTCATACGTGCATTTCTGCGCGGTACCGTACCTAATATCGGTAAGAATGTCAGCAAGCTTGCATTGCCGCCACTGAACATCGCTTAGCAAGTGCTCCTCACGCCATTCTGCGGTCAATTTTCCATTAACCGCAGCGGAGAGAACTGACTGGCGGAAGCGTTTTAGGATTTGAGGGACGCGTTCGAGGCGTTCGCGGCAGGCATCCACGCGACTCAGTAGGATGTCCAGTTTATCTGCGATGCGTTTTTGTTCATTCCAAGGAGCCAATATGAACGGGGCATTTTTTCCGGCATCCGTTCCCAGCCTTGGCATGTTGATGCCGTGACTAACTCCATCCACGTAATGTAGAAAAGCAGGGTGCTTCAGCCAATAAAAAAGATAACGACTATCCACAGACTGAGGCGCCCTAATAGGGACAATCTCCGTTGAACAATAGCCATCTTCTGTAGCAATCAAAACTTTGTTGAGGTAAGGCCGCAGTTTGCCGTATAGAAGATCACCTTTGGCGAACTTATTCTTGGTGCTCTTCGATTTCCTTTTCGACAAAGTCAGTCGTTGTAAAACTTTGGAAGTGCCTTTTTCGATGTCTTCTAGTTCCAATATCCATGGGTCGCCAGAAATTTCGGAAGGTTCAACTTTTTCCGTTCTTCCGTAATCGACCACATCTCCGAGTTTTAGTTTTAACCAGCTCCGGGGTAAATCGTCAATCATACAGTGATGGACTCCTCTAACTCGGCGAGGATAGCTCGAAGTTCGGACACCGCCGCGTCAAGCTCGCCGAGCGCGAGCTCAGCCAACTCTGAGGGTTCTGGCAGATCCGCTGCATCTTCAAGGCTGGCATCTTTCAGCCAGCCTATGTCGAGGCTTTCTACGCGCTCAGCAATCCACTCCCGGGTAAATCGGCGGAAACGTCCTGATTCGCCCGTATCTTTACGTGCGGCTAAGCTCTTGTTCCCGCATGAGGGATCGTTTCCGAAAGCGGTTCTAAATTCATCGAAGTGTTGTTTTGTGAGCGCGGTGCGCTTGCCGAATTGGGGCATGTTTGCTCGAAGATCGTAGACCCATACTTCCTTGGTGTTGCCCTTGTCAGTCGCGCTTCGCGTGAAGAAGAGGACGTTGGTTTTGACACCTTGGGCATAAAAGATCCCGGTTGGAAGTCGCAGTATGGTATGCAGGTTGCACTTGTCCATCAGATCTGTGCGGATTTGTTTGCCGACGTTGCCTTCGAAGAGTACGTTGTCTGGCAACACTACTGCCGCTCGTCCACCAGGAGCTAATCCCCTGTAAATGTGTTGGAGAAATGCGAATTGTTTATTACTCGTGGGAAAGGTGAAGTCATCCCGGTCGGGTAATCCTCCGCCCTTCTTGGTGCCAAAAGGAGGGTTCGTCAAAATCAATGTCGCCTTTGGAAGTGCTTTGCCTTGCGGGCTAAGCGTGTCACCGTATCTGATACCGGCATGCTCCCCGTCAGCATCGCTCTCGATGCCATGCAACATCAAATTCATCAACGCTAAGCGATGCGTATCTTGCACATGTTCCATACCATAGAACGTTTTAGTGTAATACTTCTTCTGCAAGCGTTCGTTCCAAGCAGATACATCTTCGTGGTGTTGTATATAGTGGTGCGCCGCGATCAAAAACCCGCCCGTTCCTGCGGCCGGGTCTTGGATAATGTCGGCCGAAGTTGGTTTCATCACCTGGATCATTGCGTCGATAAGCGGTCGCGGAGTGAAATACTGTCCCGCCCCGGACTTCTTCTCATTAGCGTTCTTTTCAAGCAAACCTTCGTATAAGTCGCCGAGTCCTTCGCGTTTTGCGTCGTACCAATCTAGCCCGTCAATTTCCTTCACCAAGGTTGTGAGCGTAACTGGCTTCTTGATGAATGTTGAGCTATTCGCAAAAATCTCCTGAACAATTCCGCGACCATGTCGCGCAAGTTCACGAAGAATGTCCTCATAGAAACGCAGTCGGTCAGGCGCCGAAGCTTTAACTAAGTCAGCCCACCTGAAACCTGCTGGAAGCATGTTGTCCTTTTCCGTTTCCTGAACCATCTTCAGAAAAAGCAAGTAGGTCAATTCCGTAACGTATTGATGATAGGTTACGCCATCATCCTTAAGGATGTTACAGAGATTCCAGAGCTTTGCGACGATATCTTGTGTGGTCATTGCTATCCTTCGGCGTATTGTCAGGCTGTTTCGTTATTCCAAATGAGTTCATTGAACTCGTGAAGTACTTCTTCCAAATTGCCATCAAACTTGCGATTCAGAGCGTTAAATCCGCCTGCTTCGCGTTTGAATAATTGGTCGGGATTATCGATGATCTCTCTATCAACTATTAGATTCACCTTTGTCTGAGAGGCTATTTTTTCGAGCCATTGTCTCTGCGGAGTTGTCCAGCTTCGCGCACTAAGTAGCTTGCGTAGCGCATTATCGACCCGTTCAGTCCACGGTCTCAACGGATCACCAAGAGCGGCTTGCCTGATGTACCCGATGATACCTGCCGCGATCTCTTGATTCGTCTTCTCCCTCCAAGCACTTTCCAGACTCTTCTCATCGTAGCCGTTTTCGCTGAGCGCTATCAACAGTGCTTTCAAGTCCTTGCGCTTAAGATCCCTCGGACGCTGCAACACTGCCTGCATTGCAGGAAGGTTATTTCCGCTCTGTTTGATGAAGTTTGTGAACTCTTCTAAATAGTCTTCAGGTCTTTCATGTCGTCCGTAGCCGCGAGTGACAGCCAAGAGTCCATCAGGGTGTTCTGAAAGCAAGACTGCCTCTGGTGCTCTCTCGAACTTTCCGTCGAGAACCTCAACAACTTTGGAATAACTGCTGAACCATTGGCCGATAGCATCAATCGTTTGGCTGCGCATTTCCTTCACGAAGTCTTCGATGCTTTGTCCGACTACAGTTTCGAAAGATGCAGATTGCTCCTCCGTCATTGCCCGTTTCTTCCGCTGTAGTTTCGCGATGAATTGATCTTTGGCTAAACTCAAATGTGTTTGATCTTTGACCTTCTGCAATTCTTCTCCGAGGGCGGTAAAGCTTATGTACGGATTCACCACCACCGGCTTCATGTCGCAAACTTCTTTTAGTGCTTCGTAGATGCCTACAGCATCGTAAATGCGAAAAACTTCTTTTCCTATTTCGTCGCAACGACGTGTCGCGCGCCCGAGCATTTGCTCATAAAGGATTCGGCTATTCACTCTCCGTATAAAAACCAAGTTTGTTATGGCAGGAACATCGATTCCGGTGGTGAGCAAATCTACAGTCACGGCAATCTGCGGCAAAGATTCGTTTTTGTATTTCCGAATCAAGTCCATAGGCTTGTGAGCCTGGCTGGTAATTTTTGCGACAGCATCGTCATCAATCTCGCCATACTGCGCTTCCAACTCCTCTTTCAGAAGTTTCACAACAATATCCGCATGAGCATCTGTTGCGCAGAAGATCAGCGTCTTCTCGTGTGACGGCACATCAATCTGGCGAGCCAATTCTTTACAGACAACGCGATTGAAATTTTCCGTGATCACTTTGCGGTTGAAATCTTCTACTTCAATGTTGATTTCGTCGGGCGTTGTGAAATGATCGATCGTGTTTGTTTTCTTATTCAGGACCGCAACTTTCTCGCCTGCTTTCCACTTGATTCCTTCTTCCGAAAGAATCGTCTTGATGTTGATCGGCGGTTCGTGATCTATAAGCACCTCGTCGATTACTGCTTCGCGGTATGTGTATCTGTCTACCGGCTCGCCGAAAATTTGTGTTGTATGCAACGCTGGGGTTGCCGTGAGCCCGATCTTCACGGCGTCGAAGTATTCCAGCACTCGCCGATAGTTTGAAATATAGTCTTCCTCGTTTCGGAAATACAGCTCTGTCAAGGAAAGATCCTTATCGAGCAAATAGCCTCGGTGGCATTCGTCTACGATAATGCAATCGTATTGATCCACCGGCGGTGGTGCATCGGAATAGAATACCCTCCTAATCAAGCCTTGAACGGTGGCGATGTGAACGCAAGTGTCTTTCTCTGCATCCTTGTCCTGAATTTCCTTTACCGCGAAAACATCAGAAAAGTTCTGAAGGTCTTCCATGCGTGTAGAATCGAATGCGCGCGCAGCCTGCTCTCCAAGCGCAAACCTGTCCACCACGAACAAAATGCGCCGGTACATTTTGGTTTTCAGCAATCGATACATGAGCGCAATAGCAGTCTTTGTCTTGCCAGTGCCAGTCGCCATGGCCAACATGCAAATTCTTTGCCCCTGGCGTAGCGCCTCTTCGACCTTCTCTATCGCGCGTTTTTGATATCCTCGAAGCTTTAAATCGTAATCAAATCCTTCTTGCTCAAGCTTCCGCTCCGCTTCTTCCTGGTTCTGGCGAAGCATCTCCAGGAGTCCATCAGGGCTGTGCCACCCTTGTAGCGCTCGCGCCAAGTTTGTGGACCGTCGCATATCCACGAACCACACGCCACTTTCTGTTTCGAGCTGTTTCAAATACGGACGGCCATTTGTAGAGAAGCCGAAAGGAATTCGGTATTGTCCGTCAGCCCACGGAGAGCCTTCTGGCACCTGAACGTCGTCGTCAAGAATAAATTCTCGACTGTACCGTTTTGCCTGTTTAATGTCTTCTGAAACGTTTTTGTTTCCCCTTTTGGCCTCCACAGTCGCGACCGGCGTGAGTCCAATGAAGAGAACATAGTCCGCACGCCCTGTTTTCGTAGGCCACTCTGCTATCGCCATATTCCGCCCACGTTCGGGGCGCGTTCCCATGCCATGACGCAGCGTTGTCGTATCAGCATCCCATCCAGCATCGCGCAGTTGCTGGTCGATAATGGTGCGGGTGGCCGCCTCATCCATTTCGAACCACTTCAGCGGCTGCGAGGACAATCGCTCGGTTATTTCTGCAGTCGCCTGTGGATTGGCTTCTGCTTGAGACTGAATCAACTGCAGCTGCGCATCAAGCTCGGTCTTTGCCTTCTCCGATTCGAGAGCGAGCTTCTCCCAAACATCTTTTTCTTCCTGAGTTTGCAGCAGCAAGGAATGCGCGTGTTCGAGCGATCCTTTTGATGCTTGCGCCTCACTGAGGGCTTTTTCAAGTTCCGACTTCAGCCGGTCCAATTCTTTTGCTACCTCGGACGTGGCCTCCTCTGGGCGCTTCGGCGGTATAAAGGCACCACTTTTGAAAGAAGGATCTTTGTAGGCTCGATGATACCAAACTGCCAACGCCCAGGCCAGCTTAAGCCCAGTGAGAGCATCACCAGAGCTTCCAGAACGGCTATGGTTGGCGTCATTGCCAACTCTGCGAATGTTATGAAAAAAACGCGCAACCTCGGCGCTAATGTGCCCCATTGACTCAAGACGCCGGAGGAGATCCATCTGCGTTTCGTTGCTATTCGTGTATATGCCGACGTTCGCCGCCACGGTCTGCGCCAAGAATTCAGCATACTGCCGAATTTTCAACAGGCATGTGTTCGGATCGGAAAAATACTGCTCCGCCCGGAACCCCAGCTTGGCTAGCTCGGGAGCATAGGAGGCCAACATCCAAAAATTGCTAGTCGGGGCGCCGGTGAGGTCGCCTGATTGCGTGGTTGCCATTGGAACGCTGCTCGTGGATAGCTCATAGTATAAACGGACATTGGGGTTGCGCGAAACCTCATACCGAATTAATCCCCACGAGTTTTCACTTTATTCGGGCACTTGACTGCCAAGCTGTTTCGTTGGAGCAATCTGCCAGGAGCAGGCTTTTGCGACAGCTCTACCAAATGACTTACTGGGCTTCAGACCAACAACTAACACATGCGCCGGTTGATTCTCCCGGGGATCCTCTTTTCCCTCAATTGGGTCAAGATGAATTTTTTGTTTCAAGCTTCTAACGAATCCAACACCTATCGCAGCTAAGTAGAAGCCGTCGTGCTTGTACAGACAATCCTCAGGTTTAAGTCCTTTGCTTAAATGAAGCTCAGCCCAGAAGGAAGACATGGGATCGCCGTCTGGGCAATCTTCAAAGGCTGCACTGGTTGGCCGAAAGCGTCCCAGATTCTGGTCAAAAACAAACTGGTCTGGCATGATTCGGCGCCAAAGCGTATGTTCAGATTTTACATCTGACGCGTCAGTATAAACAGCTTGCTCAGATTCCACCATTTATCAACTAGGGGCAACGACTCCACGCTCTGTTAGAATCTGTAGATACGAGCGAATTTTGTGTGCAGCGAAGTTGAAGCTTTCTGTCCATTCATCAGGGTCCGCACCTGACGTCAAATCTTCAAAAAACGCGTGAACTTCACCCGTATTTGATACCTCTATTTCCAAATCGATACCACATTGATGCCATTCAAGCTGTAGGTTTCCTTTGTTTGTTGGCACTACCTGAGGTTGCGGTGTAGAAACAAACATAACCTCACAGAACAACCGAATAGTGTTCATGGCTGCGTTGAAAGCGACAGCTCTGGCGCCGTGTGAATCCCAATTCGGCGGCAATTGAATAAGTGAATCTAGCCTGTCAACGAGGCTATTAACAGGTTTGCAAGCAGCGCCTGTCAGCTCTAGGCGGAGACTTCTTTTCGTTTCTTCCCACGATAAGACTTCGTTCGCCAAAGCGCTAGCACCTTCATAAGCTGGGGTTGCGACCTTGTCAGACAATGCACCAGTAGCGGTATCGTCTTTATCAATTGTCGGGTTCATAATACTCTCCCCATGCGACTCTCATTGTTTCAGTGCTACAAGCCTGGAAAGCTTTTATGATCCATATTCTACCCAGATCCAGTCTTTCCAGAACACCATCGATTGTTGATTCCCTAGGCGCCATTCTCGCCGTCAGATTCAATATGAAAATCGGTATGTTATCAGTCAACCTGACACCAGACTGAAATTCGATATGAAGCCGGCCTATTTGAGCCCCATTTTCAGTTATCGGGAATTTCTGAACGGATTTAACGTCATCGGGAACGCAATTTAGTTCCTTCCCGATCACGTTCGACAAAAAGGTCACAACGTCTTCGGGGTTCGGGGTTGATTTGCTTGGATGGCTAAGCGGCACAATATGGTTGAAATACGTGATTTCACACTGATCAAAAACCAAGGAGCCTAACTTCTCACTGGACAAGAACTTCTCGAACAAACGCAATTCATCTATGAATTTTCTTCTGATTTCTGGATATCGCGGGTAGTTGTCGCACTCTTCTTTCTTTCGCCAGTTATGCATAAACCTATCCGACTGCACCTGAACTAGCTGGTTACCATTCTGATCCTTAAACCAGAAGCGAGGAATAGGAAACTCATTGATGAGTCGCATAGATAACTCATTGCGCAAAGACCGCAATTGCCCAAATGTTTCTACTTGATGGGGGGCTGGTGGATGTTGTTCAGTCTCAGGAAACTCACCCCGAAACTTTTCCCAAAGCAATCCAAGATGGGCCGCAGTTAGGCGTTCTATCGCAGCAAATTGAGACGACAAGACTACCTCTACAACAGGTGGGTGCTTATAGCTGGGCAAGTTGTCAGCAGTCAGTTTCATGTCTCTAGTAAGCAGATATCCAAAATGAAGGTTAGCACGACTTGAGATCTGAGGGAAGCTCCCACACCTCAGAAACCTTTAGTGGACAATGGCGAGCCTTTGGAGTCCGTCGCCGGTCACTGATATTTTGCCTTTACGGAGATTTCTTGCATGTGCTCTGGCGCAAATGACTGTCCTCGTTAGTGTGAAAGTGCTTAGCTCTAGCTTCTCTACCCGCAAACTAACGGCCAACATTGTAATCGAAGGTGAATTCAATGTCGATCGAGGCAGGAGAGCCTGTTGGCGGCTTGCCAAGTCGAACATTCTTGAGAGATCCTAATGCATCCTGATCGTAGTCTGGAACACCGGATGAACGACTGATGCGCGCACCAGATATGGCACCAGAGCGATCTATTTTGAAAAGAGCGGTACAGTGGAGTGAGCGTGTCCAGCGCCTGCTCTGCGTCGAGTACCACACCTTTCTAAGTTGATTTTGAACTCCTGTCATATATGGAGTGTAATCGAGACCCAAAATCGAGAGATTGTTGCTTCCATATGATAGCGGCTCAGTAAAAACGAATTGGAAATTGAGAAACTGGTAAGGCCCACAATCGGGCAGTGCAGATTGCTTCCCCAGTCCCTTTATTGCAGCTAACGCGAGTCCATCAATTCGTTGATCGTTAGAAGTCTCACCGACAGAAACTTCGCTCACTTCGCCTGAACGACTAATTGAAAAATTTATTACAGCTTTATGCCCACGCATATTAGCAGGGGCCTTCCATTTGCTCGTAATTGCTTTCTGGAGATCAACCATATAGATCTCCATGGCTTTTTCATTGCTAAGCCGAATATCGCGAGGTCCCGCAACACCCGTTGTGATAATAGGCTTGCCGTCAAAGACCGGTAAATACGGAAACGGTGCTGGCACATTTCGTATGTCAGCATCCAAGCTAGTCTCAGGTCGCAACTTCTGAGCCGCCCTATATTCAACTATGGCTCCAACATATTCCTTTCGGTCTAAACACTGTTTGGCCAAAGCGAGCCTATCGTTGTAGTTGTCCGGTTTGCGTTCTAGATTCTCCACGCAAACACGCAGATTTGCCATTACGTCCTTGTTGCCGGGATTGAAGTAATTAGCGCGATGAAAGCATTGGACCGCAACACGTGGATCATCCTGAAGCTCAATTCCGAGATTGTTATAAGCGATGGCAATGTTCTCTCGCGCAAGATTGTAATCCGGCTTCAGTTCAAGGGCATAAAAGAACCTTTTGATTGCAGTACCTGAATCTCCCCGCTTTAATGCATCAACACCTTCATTATTCGAACTTACTACAAGATCCGGCGTCCCCGCTCCTCCCAAGCTAGCTCTTTTTGTAACCTTGCCGGATGTATGCAACTCTAGCAGGGCTAACTTGTCAGCTTTAATGACAGCCGAAGTTTTTGCATTAGACTCCTTGACCAACTCCTGTTTCTTTTTCTCGCACTCACTGACTTTCTCAGCTTTGTTCTGAGCTTGGTAGAGCACAGTGAGGTTTTGCAATGCGATTAACTTGCACTCCTGAGCATCCGACCGTTTCTCTGCAACTGTAATAGCAGTTTCAAAAAGATTCTCAGCGCGTTCGTAATTCTTGGCGCGAAACTCTTTGATTCCATCAGCCACAAGGCTATCAAACGACCTGATAGCTGTAGCACTTGGGCCAGAATTAGCTGCATTCTCTTGCCCCAATCCTGGTGAGTCCATAAACACCAAGGACAAAAATAGCCAAGATAAGACGGTTCGAAATTTTAGAATTCGAGATCGCATAAATGGTCAATGATTTGTAGCACATATGGTACATGCCGACTTTTTCTGAACCTTAAACCTAATTGCAACCCACATCGAAAATGCCACCCTTTCAAGGAAAAGAGCAGAAAACACTAAGCGGGCTATACGGAACTGCAAGGTCACTTTGCCGTCTTCGATAAGTCCATTCATGAGGATAAGAAAGATGGCCAAGGAAAATGAAACGAACGAACAAGAACACGATCAGAAAGTCTTGCACTCAGAAGACGGTATGGATGGCGAGCTCACCCCCGGGTCTGCTAACGACCACAAAGCCAATCAGACTAAGCACGGCGGCACTGCTGCTGGTACCGAAATGCTGCTGCAAATGGACGAGAGTAGCGTCGACGAGCGCAAGAAGAATGAAGCAGACGACTATAGCAATGATTTTAAGGACAACGGTTAAGGCATTGCAGAAATTGCATTATATAGATGCCAGAAAATTAAATAGGCGTTTTTTTGAAAAAGCTTGTCCAAGGATGCGACAAGCCGGATAGATATCTTTGGCGAGAGGGATGGTGTGCGGGCTGTTCATAGGAGAACACGCGCATGGATAACGCCCTTAACAAACCAGATATTGCGAAAAATTCTTTGGAATCGGATGCGAGCAAACTGATCACAGATTTCCTGTCTGAACACAAGACAAAATCTGAGAGCAAGCCACACGTGTTTGAGCCGGATCCGGATCGTCAGAAGGATGATCTAGACAAGATTCTTGGCTCGATCACATTGACTGACAAAAGCAAGGATGGTGAAAACGCAAACCATGTTGACGAGCAGACACTCAAAGAGTCAAAAGATGACTTTCTGAAGGTCGACCGAGCCAAGTTGAGCGAGCAAGAGCTAGACAAGTCCGCCGCTAAGGTTATTCACTACATTAAAAAGTCAGGTAGCTTCGGCAACGATTTTCAGAAACAACAAATCATCGACGAGTTCAGAAAAGCCAGTGAATTCAATTCCGCTGAAGAGCTAGAGAAGAAAGTAAATGAAGGTCTTCAGAAGGCCGGGTCGCCGCTACGCATCGGCGCATCAGAAGCACCATTGGTGACACACACAACACCAAGTCGAATTGTCGAGGAAAACGCCGGGGAACTAGCGGTTCTTCGCTTTAGGCACGAACCGCCAACAGTGGCGTTTCGCCGCGACTGCAAGCTAAGCCTTACGGACAAGTCAACGAAATTTCAAGAGGACGAGGCAAGCTACTCAATCGGCAGTCAAACGTATCGTGGAAAGTTCAACCACCTGGATGCGCTCAGAAACGCGGATAAGGAGTCTTTCCTAGAGTCGCTTAGTTTACCGGAACGCTCGACTCGTCCTTACGAGTACTAAAGCCGGCAGATAAGAATCGGCAGCTGACAAATTGTTCGTAAGAAAGTAATCTATGCAGCGAGGTATGGGCGACCGGATGTCCGCCTCGATACGAGGGTAATTTACTTTTGTGGCGTTGCGGCTACGAGCGTTCTCCGTACTTTCTTTGTTTTGAAGAATGAAGTCATTCTTTCAAACAAGATATAAAACACTGGCGTAATGTAGAGCGTCAGCACTTGCGACACAAGAAGTCCGCCGAGAACGGCGAGACCCAAGGGCTGGCGGGCTTCCCCACCCGCGCCCCAGCCGGCCGCTAGTGGAATTGCCCCCATAATCGCTGCCATGGTCGTCATCATGATCGGGCGAAACCGCACAAGACAAGCTCGATAGATGGCTTCGCCCGGCGGCTTCAGTTCGTTTCGTTGCAGGTCTAAAGCATAATCGATCATCATGATCGCGTTCTTTTTGACGATACCGATCAACATGATCAATCCAAGGAAACCATACAGATTCAGATCCAGATGGAACAGGTAGAGCGTAAGAAGCGCTCCTAATCCAGCCGGTGGCAGTCCACTCAGGATGGTTAGAGGATGGATGAAACTTTCGTACAATATCCCCAAAACCAGATAGATGACAACGATGGAAACACCGAGCAGGGTCCAAAGGCTCGACAATGAAGACTGAAAAGCCTCAGCGGTGCCCTGAAACTTGTGCGTGACCGAAGCCGGCAAAATCTCGCGTGCAACCTTTTCAACTTCTCCAACAGCATCCCCAAGCGAGCGACCCGGTTTCAGATTGAATGAAACTGTCGCCGACGGCAACTGCATGAAGTGATTAACCAGCAACGGTGCAGATCCTGGTTTCAGCTCCGCAACGGTCCGCAGTGGCACCAAATTCCCTTTATCGCTGCGCACATACAAGAGCGGCATATGGTCCGGGTCCGCCTTAAATTCCGGCATCAACTCGACGATAACCCGGTACTGATTCGACGGCGAGTAAATAGTCGAAATCATACGGTTTCCGTAAGAACTGCTAAGCGCATCTTCGATTTTTTCAGCGCTGATTCCAAGTGCTGCCGCTTTATCTCTATCAATATGTACGTTAATCTGTGGACTGGAAATCTGCAGGTCGGTTGTTACGTCTTGCAGCAACGGATTCTCGCGCAAATGCTTTTCGAACTCGAAGGTCTTTGCGTAGAGAAGCTTGGTATCGGAACTTTGCAAAGTGACCTGGAAAAGGCTCTTTGTCAGCTGTCCGCCAAGACGGATAGAGGGTGGATTCTGTAGGAAGATTTTAATTCCCGGAACACGTGCAAACTGTGGTCGCAATTTCTCTATGATTTGCTCGGCTGAAAGTTGTCTCTCAGAACGAGGCTTCAGCCTCATAAATAGTCGACCTGTATTCCCTGAAACGTTTGGACCACCAGCTCCAACAGATGACATCGTGCACATTACATTGGGATCGGCCATAGCTATTGCAGCAAGTTGCCGTTGATGTTTCACCATATCGTTGAACGAGATGCCTTGAGCCCCCTCGGTCATACCGAAGATTTGATCTATGTCTTCATTCGGCATAAATCCTTTTGGCACTTTTCCAAACAAATATCCAGTCAAAAATAACATGGCTATAAAGGCAACTACAGTATGAAACTTGTGCGCCAGGACAACTCTCAACGTGTGGTCATACACTGAAGTCATTCCATTGAAAAACTTCTCCGTTGCCTTATAGAACCAATTCTTCTGGGTATCATGCGGGCTCATTCTCAAGAACTTGCTGCATAACATTGGCGTCAAGGTTATTGAAACAAAGCCGGAAATAAGAATGGCAACGGTGATTGTCAGAGCGAACTCATTGAAGAGACGCCCGACAATTCCGCCCATAAATAGAATAGGAATAAAAACTGCCACCAGAGAAATTGTCATAGAAACAATGGTGAAAACAATTTCGGATGACCCCTTCAATGCAGCCTGCATCGGAGGCTCACCCATTTCTTGGTGGCGCACGATATTTTCCAGCACGACAATCGCGTCGTCAACGACGAAGCCCACGCAGAGAGTAAGAGCCATTAAGGTAAGATTGTTAATGCTGAACCCGAATAAGTACATTGCAGCGGCAGTACCGATCAAGGAGAAGGGCAGGGCGAGACTGGAAATAATAGTTGCCGATACGTTACGCAAGAAGACAAAAATGACACCAACAACTAAGCCGACAGTCAGCAGCAATGTCAGTTGGACGTCCCTGACGGACTCACGAATCGTACTTGACCGATCGTACAGAGTCTCCAGCGTAACCGAAGACGGAATTTGTGCACGTAGACCTGGAAGGACGTTATTGATTTGATCAACGATGTCGATCGTGTTGCTGCCAGGCTGTCGCTGAATAGCCAAAACAATCGCACGATGTCCATTGAACCAGCTTGCAGTTTTGTCATTTTCGACACTATCTACAGCGAACCCGACATCTTGTACTCTAACAGGAGCACCGTTTTTATAAGCAACAATTACAGGGTCATAAGACTTAGCCGAGAAGAGCTGCCCGTCAGGTTGAACAGTAAAAGCCTGGTGCTCTCCATAGAGCGTTCCGGCGGGAAGATTGACGTTAGCTTTTTGAACGGCGGAAGCCACTTCGTCGATGCCGATACCACGGGCGGTGAGATTGTTTGGATTCAAACGAATACGCACAGCATATTTCTGCGGAGCGAAGACTTGCACCTGAGCCACACCATTGATCATCGAAAGCCGCTGCGCAACTAAAGTCTGTGCATATTCGTCAACAGACCAAATCGGCAGTGTTTTCGATCCCAACGCCAAAAACAGAATCGGTTGATCTGCCGGATTTACTTTCTTGAAAGTAGGAGGGGTAGGCATCCCCGGTGGCAACTGAGCCTGGGCTGCAGATATAGCAGCTTGAACATCCTGCGCACATGCATCAATATCTCGCGCAAGGTTGAACTGAAGAGTTACCTGCGTTAGTCCAAGCGCATTTGTGCTGGTCATTGAATCGAGTCCAGCGATTTGCGAAAACGACCGTTCGAGCGGAGTTGCAACTGCGGCAGCCATGGTTTCAGGATTAGCGCCGGGCAAATTCGCGGTCACCATCAAGGTCGGGAAATCAACATTCGGCAAGTGGTTAACTGGCAGAAATCGATAAGCAAAAATGCCGAAGAAAAGAATAGCCACCATGACCAGGGTGGTCATTACCGGGCGCAGGATGAATAACCTTGATATGTTCATCTAGTGTGAATTACCTTCGGGCGTATCCGTGCTTAAGGAGCTCGGTCCGTTCTGCACTGTCACTGTACTAGTAGGAGACAGTTGGACTTGGCCGTCCGTCACAACCTGCTCAGAACCAAGCAGACCAGCAGTTATTAAAGCGAGCTTCTCATAGGTTCGGTTGACGGAAACAGGCCGAACCTCAACTCCATTATCAGGTTTAATAACAAAGACATACTGACCTTGCTGACCCACTTGCACCGCTTCTTTTGGTACCACAACAACATTTTTCAGAGTCGTCAGGTGCAAAGAAACATTCACGAATTGACCAGGCCACAGGTGCGCGTCCTCATTGTCGAACGTACCTTTCAGTTTGATCGTACCAGTTGTGGTTTGCACCGCATTATCTACGAAGGACAAACGTCCACTGACTTTGCGAACGTTGGAGGGAAGCTTCGATTTATCCAACGACGGTTCGGAAGAGCCTGGCAAGGTATCTGCACGTCCGAATCCGGTTCCTCCAGATCCCTGAGTTGGAAGTAACACATCCACCTTCAAACTACCGTTGGCTTCATACTGTTTGACTTGTGCAAAGTCTGATTCAGGAAGCGCAAACGTTACATAGATAGGCTTCAGCCGATTGATCACAACAAGAGCTTGTGGATCATTAGCCTTGATCATGTTGCCTCTATGCACCAAAAGGCTTCCAGTTCTGCCATCAACAGGACTCGTAATCGTAGAGTAACTCAACTGAATTTTGGCTTGCTCCAGAGACGATCTGGCTGAGTGTTCCTTTGATTGAAGACTCAAAAGCTTCGACTTATCCGATTCGATTACCGCTTTTTGATTATCGATAGCAGCTTGTTCCATCTTCAGGGTTGCGGCCATCGATTCAAAATTAGTGCGCATCTGATCTTCTTGTTCGAGAGAAACAGCACCTTGTTTCACCAGATCGGAATAGCGATCCCATTGTCTTTTAGCAAGACGCTCTTTTGATGCCGTACTTTCAAAGCTCGCATGCAGACGACGAAGCTCAGCAATATCGTGGTTGATCATTGCAGACTGCTGGAGGACATCCGAGTGACATTGGGCAAGATTGGCTGCAGCCTGTTGAACAGCTTCCTTCGAAGTGCGAGGGTCGATCTTAAAAAGCAATTGCCCTTTTCTGACGTCATCACCTTCTTTGAAAAACACATCCGTCAACTCACCATCAACGCGGGAGCGGACGGAAACACTTTCCATTGACTCTACGTTTCCGACAGCATTTATGGTGAGCGGTACGTCTTCGCGTTTTGCGAATGCACTCGTTACCATTACCGGCAATTTCTTATGCTGCTTTTTGTTATCGTCGCGCTTTTCGCCGAAGTAAACAAAGCAGGCCGGAATCGCAACGATAGTAATCAAAGCAAGAATGGCTGCCAGCATTCGAGAAGATCCGCCACGGTGATCTACACCGTCCAAGTTCTCTGGATCATTGCCCTCTTTCAATTCGTGGTTTTGATGGTTGGTTAGCATTACTGCGCAGCCTCCGTCAAAACATTTCGGAGAATGGACAAGCCTTCATTGACTTGTTTCAGCTGATGTGGTGCGAGATCAGTGAGCATCTCAGCTAATTCAGCGACAGCTAGATCGTGCAATTCTCGGTACTGTTCCTGCCCTTCTTTAGTGAGATTCAGCTTGACACAACGCCGTTCCCGAGGGTCTTCTCGGCGATCGATAAATCCACGCTGAACCAGGCGGTCGACTAGCGAACAAGTGGTGGCATTGCTAACAGCAAGATAATCGGCAAGCTGGTTGAGCGTCGAATCGCTATGGCGACTCAAATAAGCGAGCGCACGAACCTGCGGAACAGAAACGATGTGACCTTTCCGCTCGCGCATTCGCTTCCGTATGAAATACATCACAACGGGAATGCTTTCCATGATTTCAGAAGCGCAAATATCCGCATTAATCTCAGTAGACACCATTGTTTTTGACCTGAATATTTCGATGAAGTCGGCCGGGCTGACATTACTTTTAGTCTGCATTGCGTTTTTCGCAAGCACCTGACTTAAAACCAAGTCCCATTGAGAGATTCCGAAATTCACCCAAGTGGCGAGACAAGACTATTATAACCTAATAGTTAGCTTGGCTAACTATTAGGTTGGTTTATCTTTCATTCCCGAATAAAATCCCAAATCGGCTGATTAGCAATGATTTCAGCAAATCCGCTCGGGCGGTGTAGCCTCCATTTCTCTTTTACGTTCTAATCTAAATTAGACTAGAACGTAAAATGCAAAAGAGGCATAAGTGCCTGCATCAAAATCTGCCGATTTGAATCACTTTGACAACTGGAATCTGTCCTAAGTATGGAAGCATGGAAGCACGGACGTCCCGTCGACGTCCCGTCCGCATTTAAGCACGACAAAAGATAAAGAGCGAATCACTCTTGAAGATCGAAGCCGGCAAGATGCCGGCGCTCCCGGGATCGGACCCAATTTAAGCGAATCGCGCGCGTCTCGCCGTCTCGAACTTCCAGATAATTTCGCCGATTCCGAAGGAGATTTTTTTTCGCGTGTGCGCTATGAAATGCGGGATCGGTGCAACAAGAGAGTGCTTATCGAACGGGCCAATACATTGTCGCGAACGTTCTGACGATGCAATTCGGCAAGTTGCGCTTCACGCGGCGAACGCATTGAATCTCGCTTATCGATGGAGGCTTGCGAGGCATTAAATGCTTCCAGCAGTTTCGGATTACCGGCTAAAGCTTCCCTCGTTCGCGCGTTGCGTTCTTCTTTTGAAACCTCATCTTGCCAGTCCATCGTACACAAGATGCGATCTTTCTCTTCTTTAGGCAGCTTGTCCAGCTCTTTGAAAAATGCATCACTCTTTTGCTCGACATCCTGCTCAGCTTTTATCCGTTCAGGTGTCAGGTTCTTGGTCTTTTCTGCGTCTAATTCTCTCAAAGTCTCGCGGGCGAGCCTGCTCGATTGCATGAAAAATGCATTGAACTTCTTGTGAAAGTCAGCGTATGTTTCCTGATTAGGATTTTTGAGAAAATCGGCCACCATCGACTGCAGCAACTTGTTTCGATCACTAACATCGGGCTTCTCAGTAAACTCTTTCATCACCTGGTCAAGCGTCTCGCGATATTCCTCCCGACTAGCAAATGAACAGTGACCATATTCGGCCAGATGGATTATTTCTTTTCGAACGTCCCTGAGCGCGGCAGCGTCGACCGCCTGCTTGCCGCTAGCTGGCTTGTCTCCCGACTGATCGCCGTCGTCCTTATCCGGGTTCTGCTCACCGGGCACCTTGCTTGAGCTTTGGTCTGCAGCCCTACGCGGTGCCGCGAGCTGGTCGGCCGACCTTTCGGCGCGCCGATCAGCATCCGGCGTAATAGTCAGATCCGACAGCCCAGGCGGCTGTTTAGCATCACGCGCTCCAGGCAGCTTGGTGCCCATATTGTTCAGCCACTCGAACTGCAAGCACTCCCGCGTGCAGGATTCTGCCGACTTGGACTCACCGACATCTTTCGATTTTTCTTCCGGAGCCTTTTCGGCATTGTCGTTCGCCATATTAAATCTCTCAGTCGCGCCGTTAGAACGCTGGGAGCCTATCTGCTCCCTCCATCAGTCAATACTAAGCGGAAGGCGCAAAACACGGAACGGGCAAAGCTCTAGCAGTATTTGCTGATGCCCACAGTTGGCACTGCCAATATTGGCAGCTGGGTCTGTCAGAACTAACACAATTGACACAAATGGATCCCATAATGAGTTCATTCGATTCCCGCTTCATCTTTTTCGAACCCTGGATGCATGATGCATCCCGGTGCCGCCGTGTCGTTAATGAGGATTTCTTGAATGAAAGCTTTGATGAGCAAACTCGGTGTTCTCCTCTCCCTTGCAGCATCAACAACTGCTGCCTGGTCATGGGATGCGCAACTCGGTGGCAACCCAACGGGCGGACAAGCAGCTCTCGAACAAAACTACCTCAACCAGACCGGTCAGTACCAAGGTGGTGGACACCCGAATCGCATGCTCGACACTAGTTTCGGAGGAATGTGCGGTGGCGCCAGCAGCGGAGGCGGAGGCGGTGGTGGCGGTGGCACTGGTAGTGGCAGCGGATCACGTGAATCCGGTGCACAAGGTCCTCGGCAGGAGCTGCGTCAAACTGAACAAGCCCAAGGTGTAAACCAGAATAACCCAAACAGAATGCTCAACAACTCCTTCCACATGTTCGGAGGACTGACAGAAGCACTCGGTTCCTTCGCCGGTGGTGGTAGCGGATCACGCGGAGTGCCTTCTAAAGAATCGATCGAAGCCGCAAAAACCAACGAAACAGTTAAAGCCTCCGTTGCTGATGCAGACCAAGAGAGCGAATCATTTGACGATATGGTCCAACTCTTTGGCACAGGCAACACTGGAGGCGGCGGTGGCTCCTTTAGCCCTGGCTCTATCGAGATGAAATCGAAAAATATGGAGCCGTTGATTAATCCTCACATATACCCTGGCGGCGACAAGGCTACCGCACCATCAGTATCTCACGCTATCAGTGAAGATGTAGGCAAAGACACCGGCTCCTCCGGTGCCTGCGCAAACAAACCCGTCGGCAGTGCAGCTATGGGGGCTATCAGCGCAGCCGGTATTGTCAAAGGCATCACAATGGGGAATGCCCCCGGTGCCAATGCTGGTCAGTCAAAAGCTAATCAAAACGCCCAAAAAGAACAAGGTGCAGACAATCTAGCCGCTATGGAGCGTTACCACGCAGCCGCAGCTATCGACTGGGTCCGCAGTTTCCTCGTTAACTTCACAACAGATGGCGGCAACAAGTGGAATCAGGTTCGCGACCGACTCTTCGTACCAATGGCACTGCTCCTACTCCTTCCGGGCGCTCTGGTTTGCCAAGTCAAATCGATCGCTTCCCAAGGTCTGGCAGTTCTAGGCGAAGTAAGCCCGTTCGAAGGCATCTTCCGCAGCATCGTCGGCATCTTCTTGATTCCAGCCACCTACCTGGTTGTTAATTACGGAATCGACGTCGCCAACTCCATCACTTTCACAATAGCCAATCAATATAGACAGCAATTCGGCAGCGATATGTACGCCGATGCTTTCTGCGGTCATATTCGCGCCTTCCCAGTTCGCGAGCCCGATGAAAATCCTGGCATGATCACAGACCAAAAAACAGTTATGTTCAATTATTTCGGCAACACTCCACTTGCCCGCCTCGAAGGCAAGACCCTGGCAATCAAGTACGAAGATCCTTGCTCTGGACTCTACATCGTTCCTCCAGATAGAAATAACGACAACGTTCCTTATATGGTGAACGAACAAAGACTCGCATACAACCAAGCTAACGCTGCATTCAGCATGGCATGGGTTATCCTCTGCGCAGTTCAGCAAGGTTACCTGTACTACCTCTATTTCGTCGGTCCAGTAGTAGCGGCACTGTGGGTGTTCCCATCCAAGCAACTGCGCGATGCATTTCCTAGCTGGATCGAAGGCGTTGTCACAATTTGCTTCTGGAGCTTGTTCTGGAACGTAACCATCCTTTTGATGGCCTGCTTCCGTGGAGTTGACGACACCGGCACGATCATGTTCACAGCCCTCAACTTCCTCGCTATCGGATCTGCAAAGTTTGCATTCGACTTCACCGGATTGGTCAAAGACGCCGGACGCGAAGCAATGAGCATGGCGCAGAAAGCAGCACAAGCGGCCGCAGCAGCTTCCAAGAAGAGCGAAGGCGGCGGTGGCGGCGGCGGCGGCGGCGGCTGCAACAAAGGCGGAGAAGGAAACTCCAGCGGCGGCAACAGCAGCCAAAGCGGCGGCGGCGAAGGTGGCACAGCACCGAGCGGTCCGGACGTAAGCAGCCTCGGTTCGAACAACTCCTTCGACTTTGTTTCGGCAGGACATAGCAGCTCGCAAGGGCATTTGTCCGCCGGCAATGCACACGGTGACTACAAAGCCAATCACACAACGCACCTGCCTCCATCCTTTGTTTCGAGAGACTTTGCTCATGCCGGTTGGAACGCCGGAGCCCACGGATTCGGACATCAAGACATCATGAAGGCTCTCAACGATTTCAACAAAGCTGGTGATGGAGCCAACGCTGCAGTTGAAATTCCGAGCATGGAATTTAACGAAGAGGCTACCCACCTCACCCAACTTGGCGCTTTCAATGCTAACGCAAAACCATTTGAGGGCAGCCCGGAGATGGGTGATACGAACAAACCACCACTGACAGCAGTTGCAGTTGGCGGTTCAAACGGAAACAATGGCGCCAATGGTGCTGACGCTAAAGCTGGCGACGCCAACAAGGCCGATGCCAAAGACGCCGCCGTTGACGCGAAGAAGCAACTGCTCGCTGATGCAGCCAAGAGCGAGCAAGACAACAAGAGAGCTGAACAAATCAGCCAACTCAGCAGCATTCAAGCTCAAGATCGCAATACCCAAGAGCAAAAGTCCAAAGAGCACAAGAACGAATTGGAAAGTCAGCAAAAAGCAGAATTCTTCGCTCGTGCATCCGCCGACCTCAATGGCAACGCTCAAGCCGTAGTCCCAGGACAAACCAGCATGGACCCAGTAGCCAATCTGTCGCGAGATTCGTTCGATGCAAATAGCGCAATCGCTATGGGTTCACTCGATGCAGCAAACAAAGCTGCTTTGGATGCAGCCAATGCAGTCTCCGTTGGCTCCGGTAATCTTGGCCCAGTGGCCGCCGATGTGACTGTAAGCAATTCAACAATGACCCCAGCTGACAATCTGTACCTCTCCAAGGACACAGTTAACTCTGATACTGCGGTTGCCGGTATCGATTACAGCAGCAGCAACTCGATCGGCAACTCCGGTTATGATTCCAGCAGCGCCGACTATCAGTTCCGCTATTCGATCGACAGCAGCGCATCTTCAGCAATCAGCAATGACTATGCATACCCGAGCCTCACAATCGATGGCGCATCTTCATCGTCCGCTCAATCACACGCATTCTACGAGCAAACATATGCAACCGCTTACGAGCAAACATATGCATCCGCTTACGCAAGAAGTGAATCAGCTGCAGCCAACCAAGCACAAAGCATCCAGAGTGAAAGACAGTACGCTGCTGAACAAAAGCAGATCGAAGCTCGCGACCAAGCTCAAGCTGCGGCGCCAAGCGGAAGATCCAGCGACATGTCAGCGCAATCTGTACGCATGTCCTCCAAAGGTGTAGCTGACAATCGCACCACGAATTTCCTGACCGGACTTGTTAAGACAGCTACATCGAGCAATACACCGCCGTCATCGACTCCAAACAATGCGGCGCCACAATCGAGAGCTCGCTCTTCGAATCCAGCCGCCGGCGGAAATGACAGCAATACAGCCAAGACTGCAGGTACAACACCTGACGCCGATTGGAACAGCCACATCGCCAACGAAGTGTTGAAGCGCAGAGCTCGCTCAGTGAAGAAACAAAGCGCTGACGAAAAGGCAGCTGATCTTAAGGCTCTTCGTAACATGACTTCGAAGATGGACTAGTGGATAATTAGGCGGTTACATCAAGAGACGCTCTGGAGTTTCGCCGGGCTATGCCCCTCTCAACTCCTCCGCTAATCAAATCGTTATGTATCCAAAAGGCACGCTGATCGACAATCGATACCTGGTCCAGGACGTCTTGGGTAAAGGCGCGATGGGCACGGTGTATGCAACCGTCGAGTCTGCACTCAATCGAAAAGTTGCAGTAAAGGTACTTCATCCAAATCTCGATCTCGATACTGAGATGTACAGCCGATTCGAGCGTGAAGCCCAGGTCCTAAGCCAGCTAACGCATCAGAACATAGTTGCCGTCTACCGGATGGGGAATTGGAGAGATTCAAGCTATGTCGCTATGGAACAATTGGATGGAGAATCACTCGAGGCGCGCTTAAGAAACTCCGGAAAAATGTCCTCCACCAGTGCGCTTGAGTTGGCAGCCGAAATTGCTTCCGGACTGGCAGTCGCGCACCGGGCGGGAATTGTCCATCGAGATCTGAAGCCGGCCAACATTTTCATAACGCAAGCTGGCGTTGTGAAGATATTGGACTTTGGTTTATGCCGCGATATTCGATCAGATCAAGAAGTCCAAAAGCTGACCGCAACAGGCATCTTGATTGGCTCGGTGCATTACATGAGTCCCGAAGCTTGTGCGGGTCTGGCAGCGACTCCCCTTTCTGATATCTACGCATTAGGAATAATTCTCTACGAATGCCTTACAGGAAATCCGCCATTTTCCAGCGACACGCCTCTGGGAACTCTTTATTTGCACCGGCATCATCCGCTGCCCCCATTAAAAGCAGCTGACACCGATCGAAGTTCGGAACTCAATCGTCTATTGTCAAAGTGCCTTGCAAAAGAACCGTCGTCTCGGTTTCAAAATATGGAAGCTCTTCAAGACAAAATAGTCAAAGTTTTGTCTAAAGCACCTAAGGAAGTTCGCAGCGAAAAGGTTGCCTGGACTGGTATTTTCGTATTGGTTTTGCTCACTGCTGTAGCGATGCTAATCACTCCAAAGCTTAATGAACGCAAAGCGGCGGAGCACGCAGCAACTGCATCGGGATCGGTCAAAACTGTCAACTACCAAACTCTTGGCGCTTCGGCAAGCAAACCGATAATTACCGAAGCTCGGCATGCGGCTGAGCTTGGTAATACCGCCGATGGCATAAAAATACTAGATGAGCATTTGAGTTCTCCTAAGCTAAAAACACGTCCGCGAATTCTTATGCTGCTGGCAAAATCAGAACTATCTCCTCGTACTGACGAGATTCTATCTAGCGCGTCCAAAGCTTTTGACTTGGCTGATAAAGAGCTAGCAAAGGGAGATGATACTGATAGCAATCATCTGTTTTTCGCCGCCGGCATGGCGCTTCAAAGAGCACTTATTTTTGCAGGCCGCAATAAAGAAGCCGAAGCAGTTTTGGACAAACTCTTAAGCGTGGAAAAGAGTGTAGGATATGGCGGGTCGCGACTTGGAAATATAGTCGCATCGCCAAACACTCACCAACTGAGAATAGCTAGAAGCGAATTAGCTCTGAGTAACCACGATTTAAAAACAGCCACTCAAATGGCCAACAAAATAGTAGCGGATGACTTTGGCGATATGAACAATAGCGCACAGACAGCAAAGTTACTGCTCAAGCTTAAGCGAGACAAAGACGTCGCAAAGTTGATTGCCTCTATAAATGCAAACAATAACAGTGGTCCATTTGAAGAATACACTTCGACCATGGCTGTTGAACAGCTCATCGAGGTTGGAATTACTTGCAGTGAATTTTTTAGAGGCGACCTAGCACTGGCAGCATTGGAAAGAGCAAATCAAATAAACAGTGCAACAGGACCACTTCGAATCGGTGGTGTCGGCGCTAAATGGCTAATCGGCGTCGAAAAATCCAAAGCGTTGTACAGAAAAGGCGCAAAGGCGGAGGCTGATGCCTACTTATTGAACTTATCTGCCGAATGGCTAGCACTGAATAAAGATGGTTCCAAGGGTGAATATGCTTTGCACAATCCGTTGCCATTGATAGTTACTCTGCTCAAACACGGATTTACCGAGCAAGCAAAAAAGATCATGGTCATTGCCGAGAGCAAGATTCAACTTTATGCCGCTAAGTTAGATTTTCACAGACAATTGTCGTTTGCTCAACACAAGCAACTACTGTTGGAAATCTTAGAGCCCTATTCGAAGGATCCAGTGATCGCCGAATTCAGAGAAACCATAAAGAAGATGCCGGCCCCAACGAGGGAATGAACAACGCGCCAGGTCAGAATCATTCTTATTTGGCGCGCCGCAAAATGAAAGAGTCATGGACATTTCGCAGACCTGATCTTTTAGGTTAGCCTATTCGGCAGAGGGGAATCCGACTCGATGCAGCGCGGAAAAAGCTTCGTGACGACCAAGTGAATTGTCTATGGTCAAAGTGATCATGTCTTCCCCTATATAGCCTTCGACATTATTGGTTCGATCTAGCGCATCGCCTAATCCGTCAATAAATCCGTCGTCAAAGCTGATGCAATTGACGTAATCCATATGTTTTATTTTGTCTTTAATCGAGTGGTGAAACTCTTCCATTTCACGCTGGTTCTTTCGAAAGACAAATACTGGCATTCTATCTCGTCCTTTTGTTGTAATTAAGTCTACTTTCTTCACTGAGAGGCTTCCGCAACTTACCCAGAGACATAGTTCTCCGGATTCGTCCCTGGCTGTCAAATCCGGCGTTACCTGCCAACCTACATCTTCATCGAGCTTAGGGCGTTTTTCGATAAAAAGAAGGTATGCCAGAAACTTCAATGCAATGTTTGATCCTGATTCATTGGAGAAAGCGCCAATAATGAGTTTGTCTATGTGCTCTTGCTTGTCGTCGCTGATTTTTATGTTGAACGAGTATTTCATTGCCCGCACGCCTTCACTTTATGAAGAGAGTATACCGGATGCGAAGGACCGAGACCCGTTTTCAATCAATCGCCGCTCGGATTGTCGAAAACACATCTTCTCTTGCGACGTGCTAATAGATTCGCCGACAATGATCACTTGGCTAATTTCGCAGGCGACAGTTTGACGCTTCTAGGATAGTGCTTCTTGGCGATGTCACCAAGCATGATCATGGTTGGCAGTGCGAGTTCCAGAATGAGACCAAAAGCTCATGTTAGCTCAGCGGCGGGGCAATCTGAGTGTGTCGGAACTTCGCTCCCCGCGCTTAGCAATCGTGTAGTCATCGGTTTGTGAACTGCGAGTTGAAAAATTGCTGACCTGATAAGGCGAGTTGCGATCCTTCAAGGCCTGGTTAACTTTGTCCTCGAAAAACTCCAAACCTTTTTGATTCTTTTGATGAGCCTTGGCGGCTTCAGAGAAATAGTTCTTGTCATATGCGTTGCCGAATTTACCGCCGTTCTTATCAATCTGCCGGGCTACCTCAGCAGCGACTTTATCCATCTGGTCCGGTGTGGCTTGTGACAATGAATCTATTGTTTCCTTCTTTCCTGTGGGCTGCCCCTTTGCGTCAAGCTCTCCCTTTATGACTCGATTGGTATCCGTTCTTGCGATAGTTTCATACCCGCCATCTTTTGTAGGATTCAATTCTTGCGACCGGATCGAGGTTTTCTCTGATATCTTCTGTGGCGGATTGTAGACGCTCTCTAGGCCGGATTGTCTGATAGTAGTGGTTTCGGTCACACCGTCTTTATTCACCGCCCAATCAATCTGAACGTTTCCTTGCTTATCGAACGAGACATTGTCAACGGCTTCATTATTGGACTTCCAGCCATTTCCGTCTTTTTGAATTTCAACTCCATTCGGGGTTGTCACCTTCGTTATTTCCCCGTTAGCATCAAGAGAAATTTTGCTACCGCCCCTGTCGACGACGGATTCTTTCTTATCTGAATTTGGATTTTCGGTTTTCGATTCAGCTTTATCTTCTGACTCGGCTGCCGTTGAAGAAGGTTTCTTCAGGCCTCTTGTCTGAGCATCTTCATTGCGGGGACCTCTTTCGCTTGAAGGGTTCTGCCCACCATTTGCTTCAGCGTCTTTGGGCGAAGTTGAGGCATCACCATTTTTCTTAGAGCTACCTTTTTCATCGGTTAGCTGAAAGTTATTGAGCATATTGTTCACTTCGGGGAATTGCTTGGCGAATTCCGATGCGGCGCCACTGCCCTGGCGCATATTGTTAGCATCCTTGTTCCAAACTTCCTTTGCGGCAAAATCCTGCAGTCCGGTCGAAGTTGATTCTGCCACAGCACGATCGCCGGCATTTGAATCTCCAGCGTTTGAATCTGCTGGTTTTATCTCTTCGCCATCTTTGCTCATGAACCTTCCTCCCTAGCTACAGGCTGCAAATCCCGGGAGATAGCCGGAAGCGGATACCGGCTCGCTGCGATAATTGCGGGATTTGCAGCGCTGTGAATGAACCTTCAATACGAGAACATTAACAGCGAATTCTGGCCGGAATCTGGCCAAATTTACACTTTGTTGATGCATAAGCATTCTTCGCATAGGGTTGACGTGAAACTTCTTTCTCACTGACAACATCTCGACCCGGGACTCCACAATGGACCAAGAGCCCTGTTGCAGCAACCTTTCCAGATTCACCCCAGGGTCATGGTCGCCTATAATCGATGGGAAACTTTTTTCACCTCAACCCAGTCCAAAAAAGCTGCTGCGAAATACAGACCGGTTCATCAAATTAAGGAAGAAGAGAAGAGAAGAGAAGAGAAGAGAAGAGAAGAGAAGAGAAGAGAAGAGAAGAGAAGAGAAGAGAAGAGAAG
>JAIEQI010000058.1 GCA_019747875.1 Candidatus Obscuribacterales bacterium | reverse complement strand
ACCTTCGCTTCCGGCTTCTGTTCTTGCTTCTCTGCTTCCGCAGCTACCTTCGCTTCCGGCTTCTGTTCTTGCTTCTCAGCTTCCGGAGCTACCTTCGCCTCCGGTTTCTCTTGCTTCTTCTCTGCTTCCGGAGCTACCTTCGCCTCCGGTTTCTCTTGCTGCTTATCTGCTTCCGGAGCTACCTTCGCTTCGGGCTTCTCTTGCTTCTCTGCAGGAGCTAACTTTTCTTCCAGCTCCTCTTGTCTTTCCGCTTCGGGACTTATCCTTGCTTCGGGCTTCCCATTTTTGTCTGCTTCGGGAGCTAGTTTCCCTTCAGATTTTGATTGCTTCCGAGCATCGGCGCTGCTTCTCTGTTTGAACTCAGGCAATTGCAAATTCATGCCAATTTGAATTCGGTCAGGACGTTTGGCTAGGGTCGGGTGCTTCTCTTTGTTTGCTTCTACGATCTGTTTCACATAAGAATCGATATCCGATCCGTGTTTCGTCTTATCCTTTAAATTGTCAGCCGCAATCTTCCACAAGCTGTCGTTCTTTTTGACTGTGTGACTCATTTTCCTGGCTTCAGTCAGTTCTAACGTTGGAAGCGTTGTACCCTTCCTGTTGTCAGATTGAGAGTCAACGGCTTTCGAAATTCCAGAGACCGCATTGGCGGTCCCTTTTCCATCTGTTGCGCCCGCGCGAACATCGTCTCGACGCTGAGTCGTATCAGACACACGACTATGATTGCCTACTACATCGACCAAGCCTAACGGTCTCGGTGTTTCGGACTCTACACGCTCAGCGCGTACAATAGTAACTGGTTTTTCCAAACCCATATCTCGGCTGCTCCCCCCGAACATTGCAACCCGTTATTAGAGTATCCAATCAGGCGGGAGAATTGACTGTGTAAGGTGGCAAGTAATTGCAGGTGCTTGTGCATAAAAGAACAGTGTCCGGATCCCGCGTTTGGGATCTCATCGCTTCTATAATTATCCCGAAGCGATAGGTAAGATCGAAGCCGGCAAGATGCCGGCGCTCCCGGATCGAACCGATCTGCAAATGGCGAAACACTTAGAAGCCGGCAAGATGCCGGCGCTCCCGGATCGAACCGAACTGCAAATGGCGAAACACTTAGAAGCCGGCAGGATGCGGCGCTCCCGGGAGTCGACTGCAAATAGCGAACCCGTAGAGCAAGATGCCGTGGCATAGACAAATACGCAAAACCGAAACGCGAGCCCCTCGTGAAGTTCGCGCTTCGGTTTGATATCGCTAAGCGGCGTATTTAAGCACGCGCTGTGTGGTTTGGCAAGGATTGATGATCTTAGCCACCTGCTGGTGCAGGTGTAGTTCCAGCTGGATCGGCTGGTTTTTCTTCCTCTTCTTCCTCTTCTCCGGAGCCTGGCTTTTTACCCTTGGTACTGGGTTTCTTGCCGTGTTTGCGGCCGCCACCTTTCTTCTTGGCTCCTCCTCCTCCTTTTCCGCGGCCTCCTTTTTTCTTGCCGCCCTTCTTCTTGCCACCTTTTTTACGTCCGCCTTTCTTGCCCTTGCCGCCTTTACGTCTTTTCTTGCGTTTCTTTTTGGCAGCTGGCTTGCGCCGACGGGTTTGTTTCTCAGGGGGCTTCTCCGGCTTTTCTGGTGGCTTTTCAGGCGGTTTCTCGCCTGGTTTTTCCCCGGGTTTCTCTGGTTCTTTCGGTGGCTCAGCAGGCGGCTCCGGCTTTTTCTCCGGGTCCTCTGGCTTCTTCTCTGGTTCGCCCGGTTTTTCCGGATCATTTTTCACTTCGGGTTTCGTTTCGGGCTTTTCGCCCGTTGCGTCCGCTTTCTTCTCTGCAGGAGGCAATGCGGCCTTCATTTCAGGTTTTTGACCAGCAAGATCTGGTTTCTTATTCTTGTCCGGACCTGCTTCGCCCCTTTCTTCTGGCTTAGCTTCCGGCTTTGCATCCTTCGCCTCAGCCGCCTTTTTCTCTTCGGCAATCTTCGCATCGGCAGCGTTCTTAATAACGTTACCGCTCGAATCTTGAAGATCTAATCCTGGTAAGTTTTTCGAAGCCGCGTCGGAACTTGCGGCCAATCCAGCGCCCATGGGCTTCTCGCCAATGGTGGGCTTGTCTGCTCCAGACTGTCCGGACTTGTCGAGTCCGCGTCCTTCGCCACTGAAAGCTTCTTGGCTCATTCTTTCAGAGGATGCATGGCTTTCACTAAGCCCGCCACGCTCAGGCGATTGTTTTACAGATGATTCAGGTTTTTCAGCGCCCATAGTAATTGTTCAAAATGCGGAACAATTTGAGAATATCGATTTATTCGGGCCGCTGATATGTGGAGGAACGTACCTTCGTATTTTCCCCACTGTTGATTTGCACAGAGCGGGAAGGCAATTATCGCACTTGAGTTTTGCGCGGCGGAACCAGAAAATTATGAAAGCTTCTCCAGAACCAGCTCTGCGATTTGACGCTCTGCTGGCGGAGCATCGATGATTTTGCGCTGATAGTTCAAACAAGTTTCCTTAACTTTGCTCGCCACCATATCATCGAGCGTCGCTTGCCATTCTTTTAGATCTGCGTGGATACTTTGCATTTTTCCAACCCCTAGTCTCTGCATCCTCATTCCATTATCGAACTGGTCATGCGCATATGGCACTATCACCTGCGGACACCCGCTCGCTAACGCCATCGCGCTAGTGCCGATACCACCATGATGTACAACAGTAGCAGCGCGAAGGAAGAGTTCATTAAAGTTCGCGTATTCAATATGAATGATTTCCTGTGGCAGTGAATCGGGAATCTGGTCCGGAAACGAAGAAACGAGAATTCCACGCCTTCCCGATCTCAGAATAATTTCAATGGCACGTTCGAAGTATCTCCGAGAGAACGCCATTGCACTACCGGCAGTGAACACCACAGGAGGTGCCCCGCTTTTGATAAACTCCTCTAGCTTAGGAGTAAAAGGCTTGTCCATTCCACCAGTGTAAAGTGGAAATCCAGTGGTATAAGAGTTCTTTGGCCAATCTTCCTGCACGCTGGCGAACCATTCCGGGAATGCTCCAATTACCAGATCTGGCGAATGAATATACTTACTGACTATGTTCTTTGTAGGCGGAAGACCGAGCTGATGCCGATATTGATTGAAATCATTCGCAGACACGCGATCCAACACTGCGAATTCGAGTGCTTGAAAGAACCATCGCTTCATCCATGAGGGCATCCACGGAGGCATAGGATGAGTAACAGATTGAGGAGTGCCGTGACATGACAAAATACAAGCCGGTGCAAGGTGGATAGTCGCCATTGGAATATCGAACTTTTCCTGTGCAAGGCGGCCGCCGAATGCAAGCGTCGATCCAATGAGCCGCGTTTTACTACCTTTGTGATACGTTCGAATTAGTTCATATGCGATCTTCATTGATTCCGGCATTTCCTTCCAGACGGCAGCGAATCCCTTGCTGGCTTTCCATACATCGGGATTGCTAACTGCTCGTTGATAATCCGCCTCGGTGCCGAGAGGGAGTAGCTCGAGCCCAGCCCGTTGTGCTTTGTCTTCGAAATGTGGATTGGCGATGAGCAAAACCTCGTGCCCAAGACTTTTGAGATGCGAGCCGATGACGACAAATGGATTAACGTCTCCTGCGCTACCAATTGCTATCAAAATCATTTGCATAATGGGATGCCTTTCTAATGCCTCTTCACAGCAGCTGCTTTTGAGAACTCATATAACATCAAGACTAAAGCAATCAATTAGACCGTTCCTCAAGTCAAAAAATGCTCTAAGGGGCTTGAGAATTGTTGTCAACGAGTTTTTGAAAGCATCTGCTGTGAAGCTATAAGGGGCAGAGGAATCGTCTCTGACTGAAACCGGCATCCTTGAGATTATGGACCCGCTCATCAGAAAGACTCCTTATTTCACTACGTAAGTTTTAATACTCTTTCTAGCGCAAAAAGTTGCGCCGATTTCACCCGCCTCATCAGATCTTATTCTTAGGGCGAAAATTCAAGCAAGTGCAAAGTCATCAACCAAACTTCGTGGAACTTATACCTTCCACTTTTTTCTGTTATTTGGAACTTATAAGTTCCACTTTTTACTTCCCACTGCGTTCTTGCACGACAAACTAATAGAGTGAAAGGATGTGGGGATTGGTGGTGATTGTTCATGACTGGCTATTTGCATGGAGTGGTGCTTGTGGTTGTTGTTCCGCCACTACTGCCGCTTTTAACCACTCCTACCGGCGCTAACTCTCGTTGCGCGGCTTGGCACGCTTGTAGTATTGCGGACTCGTCCGTTAAATACTTGTTCCGCAAGTCGATGTCCTTCTGGTAAGGAACTAGAAGTTCCTTAAAGACAGACTCCTGAGCTTCCCGTCGCACTTTGAAGGCATCCTCAGTTTCACCGTAGGCTCTACCATTTGGAATAAGTGAGTAGCATAGAGACTTAGCTTTCCTCAAAAGCTCTTCCGAATCACGGTAATTCTGTTGCGCGTCCTCAACCCGATTGGCCGCCTCACCAAGATAATTGGCACGCTCCTGCAAACTCCAATTCAATATCTCACTAAGAAACGGGGTAGCGGGGCGACCCTGTTTAATGCGAGGCAGCGAGGCCCGAACTCTGTTGATATCTCCAGCCGGAACTGAATACGAGCTGGCTCCACTCACAGCTGAATTACTTTGTGTGGATGAGGTCAAGTTTGAATTCGTACTCGTAAGCGAACCGCTAGTTGCAGACGGAACGGAAGTTGTAGCACTAGCAGCCGGAAGGGAAGATGTTGCGCGCCCCCCGGCTGAAGGTTGTTTTGAGTAATAGGTGATCATCTGCAAACAGTAATCTGCCTTCTTTCCGTGCGGACTCAGGCGGAACGATTCCCGATAATGAGTTAGAGCGTCGGAAATCTTGTTCAACTTAACGTATGCGTTTGCCAGCGTAAAATGAGCATCAGCCCGATTACCTTGCCCTCCAGTCTGAATGGCAGCCTTCAAAGTCGTTATGCTTGAAGCATAATCGCCCTTGTTGTACATCGCTATTCCTTTTTCGTAGCTATTCCCACCGCTAACCGCATTAGACGGCAGCACCGCAGTAAGCGCTAAACCTGCGTTACTTGCTGGCAGTGAACCTAACGTGTTGGCAGCTAGACCAGGCTTCGCAGCGGCCTTTCGAGCTATCGTGGAGTCAGGCTCTAATATTTGTTTTACGGCAACGGGTAGCGCTTGTGGTGCGGCAGGCACCATTGCCAATACCAGTGCATTACCGTTCCACTTGCTTTTCATAATCGGATTTTGTCGACTGGCATAGTCTTCTTGAACTTCGGCAGAAACAGCCTTCTCCACGTAAGGGAAAGCATCTCCAAGAGTGGTCTTCGTTCCATTTACACGCAAAGCTTCCAATAGTTTGCGCGTAAAAATTCCATTCTGATACCGTTTCGATTCCCAGGAGATTTGATCGGGGGCGCTGGAAGTAATTACTAACTGCCCCGACCCTTGAGCAAGTTCCTGTGCATCGAAGTTGCCACTGCGCCTTATCCCTTTGGCACCTTTAGTCACCACTCCGCTGTGACATGCATCAAGCACCAAAAGAACTCGTTGACTGAGTACACGCGCGTCGATCGAATCGAGAATTTTATCCATCTCGATACCGGTGCTAAACAGATCCTCGGGATCGCTGTCGTGAGCAACAACGAAGTTATCTCCCCGAATGTCAGCTTGTGCAGGGCTCCCGTGGGAGGAGCAGTAAATTACAACAAGGTCATCGGGTTTAGCTACCCGCGCCAAAAACTTGTTTCCCAACTCAGATAAGACGCGGCGCTGGGTTGCCTGCTCGTCAACTAGCAAACGGACGTGATCCGGCGCGAAATTCGCCTCCTTAACCAAGAAATCCCTGAAATCCCGCGCATCCTTGGCTGCGTACTTTAATTCAGGAATCTTCGCATCTTGGAATTTGCCGATTCCAACCACGAGCGCCCATTTGTCTCGAATTGGAGTGTCAGCCTTGATTTGCTCACCCGACTCTGCCGCACAGACGGGTGCAATCAGTAAAATCGGAAACGTGAAAGCTATCAGCCTGTTTACTAATCGAATCTTCATAGCAAATGAGCGCTCCGGTAAGACTGGGATGGGGTTACTGGATTCCTGCCAAGCTCATGATTTTAATAGTTTAGAAGATAATGCGGTGCTTGTCCGTATTTTTAGCTATTGTCTAAGTAAGTTATTCCTGCTTTGATGGATGGATACGGATTCCGTGGGGATAGAACTTGGTTAATCCGTTCGAGAACTTGAATTTCCGGAGGGGTGGTCGATTCGTTGATCGCATCCATCCTTTAGCCTGCCCGCGAGTGCTTGCGACACTCGGTTTCGCCTTTATTTGCGGATTAGCTGGTCAACCAGTGTTGGCTTACGATTTCGATCCGTCTGTCAAACCGGGATTCCAACTAATAATGTCAGGTCAGCCGGATAAGGCGCTGGACTTCTTCAATCAGACTGCTCGCGAAAAACCGGACCTGCCCGATGCACACCTGGGTCGAGCCTGCGCTTTACGCTTTCTGTCTCGCCCGGAAGAAGCATTAAAGGAATACCGCCTAACACTCCAGTTGAATCCGAGTGAGCAAGTGGCGCGAAAATGCAACGAAGACATTAGCGCGATGGAGCGCTCTGCGGCGGATGCTCGTAAAGTCGAACTGCCGCAGCCAAGCATTGGCAAGAATGAAGTTGAGAAAAGCATGGGCGATATCATGCGGCAATCCGAAGAGCGCATCAAAGCCATCCACAAAGATTCTGAGAATTACGCGAGCAGCATTTATAAGAGCAGTAACGCAGCCCACTTCAAAGCCTTAGAGAATATCAAACGGCAAGTAGAAGAAATGAGCATAATTACTCGTCGCGGGCATAGAATCATGTCTCCAGATGCTATGACCCTTCAAGCTGAACTCACCGCCAGGTCGCAATCCCGGCTGAACTATGCACGGCACGATTATGAATTGCGAAAGAAGGAAGCTCAGTCGAAGGCTGTTGCGCTGAAAGAATCAGCCGAAGGATTGCAAAGTCAAATGCTTCAAAAGCCGTCCGAATTCAGTGGCATTTACATGGTGCCGAATGGAACGAATCTATATGTTCGGAATTACGCTCACTTCGATCCCGTCGTTCCAGAGCCTCC
The DNA here is from genome assembly GCA_019747875.1 of Candidatus Obscuribacterales bacterium. GTDB lineage: Bacteria > Cyanobacteriota > Vampirovibrionia > Obscuribacterales > Obscuribacteraceae > JAIEPM01. Next base: position 43,197 of record JAIEQI010000058.1, on the reverse strand, counting down.
CGTACCAATGCAAGCGTCGGCGCAAAAATTGCCGGAACTAATTCAAGCGGAGCAACGTGAAAGCGCCAAGGCTCATAAGAAGAAATCAAAATATTCAAAGAAACATAGGGCAGGCAACTAAGTGAAGGCGAAGGGGCATCAGTCACTAGCTGTTCTGACTTGCGCTATCTCCACCATAGGGCTCACAGCATTACTATCATTCAAAAGCTCTTGGGCGTACGCCTCAGCTGCGTCGGACTTCGAAGAAGCCGCGAAATTGTTCGGAAGTGCAAAGTTTGCAGAAGCACTTACATTATTCGACAGAGGTGTCGACGCTGAGCCCACAAATGGAACCTACCATTACTGGAGGGGACGCTGTCTTGCCGAACTAGGCAGAGAAAAGGAAGCAATCGGTGAATACAAAGTTGCAATGCTGCTTTCTGCCGACTCCAAAGTCAAGGCTGATTGCAAAGCTGAATTGAACAAACTAAATGTGCCGGCACCAGCCGGATCTGCGCTTGGAGATCTGGCAACACAACAGGATAAAAGTGCAACAGAAATGTCTATCAGCGCTCCAACTCGCCTGAGTGGAAAAGAATCGAGTTCAGCAAGCGCGGGCACAAGCAAGTCAGAACGTAAGATAAGCGACGTTGATGGTGTCCCGATTCTGAAGTCTGGGGATAAGATCTTCAAGTTATCCAGCAAAAAGCTCGAATGGGATTTGAAGGTTAGCGCCGACCTGAAGAACAAGCTAGCTTCCGGAAACCAGCAGCTAGATGCCCTGGCACGAAACACAAGATGGGCACTTCCGAATATGGCAGTTGGCAATCCGCTCTATGGTCGGCGCACGGCACTCGACTTCGCGGCAGCAATCACCCGAGGACCGGCTCACTTTGCCGGTGCGCTCAGTGAGGGTGAACGCAATACATTGATCGCGAGCGACATAGTGTTCGTTTTAGATCATTCCGGTTCCATGTCTCATGCAGATTGCCCCGCCGGATCACCAGGAGCGATTGCATCGGCAGTGCAGTCTCGCCTATCCTGGTGCGTAGAGGAACTAGAGGCATTTGCAGACAAACTTATCTCAGCATTGCCGCACGGATTCACGCTAATAACCTTCGATTCGAAGCCGGATGTTTATCCGATTCGTACGGCATTTCAGCTGCGTGACGTTCTGAATAAACTTGACGGAGGCGGTGGAACGGATCTTGCTGCAGCCTTGAATGAAGCATACCGCGTTCACTCCGGACATCCGAAGCAACCGCTATTGATAGTGGTTATCACAGATGCAGAAATTGATATCCGTTCTTCAGAGCAAACAATTATGGAAGGTTGCCGTCGTTTTCCAAACAGCATGTTCATTACAATGATGCAAATCGGTGTCAGTGCTGAAGCGCATACCGCCGACAACTTAGCATTGCTTGATGATCTTCCCAAAAAAGCAGGAGCGCCGTATGATCCGGTGGAGACGATTCCGTTTTCTCAAGTACGGAGAGATGGTTTTGGACGAGACATGTTATTGGGGCTACAGCGCAATTACTATGCAAACAAATCAGTAGTTTCAGAAGAAAAAACGGGATCGAAATCTGCCACCACAAAATAACATAGTAAGCGCTCCCGGGATCGAACCGATTCAATGCGATCTGAGAGTGCGCGAAGATCGTATTGAATCGGCGTCACGTCCGCCTATGAGTATGGGTAGCGGACATCTTGTCCGCGAACAGAACACTTGATAAAGAGTTTTGCACCTGGAATTAACGCGGCCACTCACTGATAATCTGATAACACTCTAAGTGGTGAAAGAAGTGTTTGGTCTTTTACGAACCATATCAACAAGCACGATACTATTAACCGTATATTTGGGAGCATGGGGAGCCATCTATCGCATCCCCTGCGCGCCGGATCAGGTCATCGATCTGCGCTCCTCAAAAGAAACCACACCATATTTTGTGAATATCTGCGCCGGTTTAGCGTCGAATACGCATGGTTACCCGGGTCATGCCTACATTGGATGGACGGAGAAAGGCGCCAAGGAAAGTATCGAGTCGATGGAAACAGCTGGTTACTGTCCGAGATTTTCCAGAGATCAAATTCCGTCATTAGTTCGATCAGTTCCTGGAATTTTGGTGCGATCGACAGGCAGCTCCGGCAACGCTCGCAACTTAACCCGACTGGTTGTAATCTGCTCGCATGAGGACTACGAACGCACGAGAGCAATCTGTAAGGACTGGAAATGCTCGTCTTTTCAAGTTGGAAAGAGAGACTGCGTGACGCTTGTATATACCGTGTCCAAGGCGCTGAAGCTACGCACGCCACCAAGCGCCTATAAGTATCCTCAAGATTACGTGCGTGAACTCAAGCAGCTCAATAAGGAACACTAGTCGACGGCAGATATCCGCAGACTAAAAGACTACTAACGGTGGATTAGACGAATAACTATTTACCCAGCTTCTTTTTTAGCGCTTCCAGTTCACTATTCACTTCTTGGTCCTTGCGCTTCTGTTCCTGTTCTCGGCGTTTATGTGCTTCTTCCTCTTGCCGTTTCAACTCGCGTTCGGTCGCTTCCCTCTTCCTTTGCTCCTCCGCTTTCTGGCGATCATGAGCTTCCTTGGCCGCTTTGGCTTGAGCCGCCTCAAAAGCCTCTTTTTCATGCGGAAACATCTCGAAGTAATCGCAAACTCCCTGGCACTCACCGCACTGCATTACTCGCCTGCTTTTCTTGTAAAGATCAACCACCAGGAACACTTTGAAGGACTCATCCGCAGTCGATTCATAGAACGTAGCTTGGCGATCACAACTAGAGCATTTGAGGCTCACGCGTTTACCATTCCAAACACGCTTCAATTCTGTACCATAGCTCCAAACGATCATTCTCATCACCCAACAGTGCTCAAATTCATCATGCCGCAATCGATCATGTTCCAAACAGAACTCTGGTTTCCGCTGAAAGAGAAAAATGCTACATTGATAGTTGCTTGATTACAACTATGAAAAATGGACGACAAACCTTTTAGATGGAATTTGCGTGAACAGCGCGCATTGAGAGCAATGCTAGCTCGCGCATTGGATCCGGCGCTAACAAAGATCACAATTCCAAAGCAATATCAGCAAACTTATGGCGCTGCTTTGAGCAAGCAGCACCTACAAAAATTACAAACAGACAAATTTAGAACCGAAATGGCTAAGGCGCAAAAGGAAGCGCATCGCCATTCTCAAGACCTACTAAAGTGTTGTGCCCGCATCATCTCACTAATGGGTCACTGTGATCTGGTCTTCGTAGGTCGTTCACCAGAACCTATTTTCGATCATTTAAGTGGCTTACTGTACGATACCACTTATAAGAGTCGTCTCACCCTATTTCACTACTCGAATGCAAGGTACATAAACGAAGTTATAGATTGGAAAAGAGCAGTATTAGCGTTAAAGAAGTATCTGATTGCAATCCAGCTAGATCCAAAAACGATTCTAAAAAGGAAGCGCTGCATTGCGTTTGTTGACATTGCTGACTCAGGATCTACATTTTATGATCTGATCACATTCTATGAAAACTGGAGCGATAGCCTCGGTCTCGACTGGAAACAAGTAAGAAGCGAGATCAGAATACTCGGTATTGTGGGACGCCAAAAGGCTAGCCCCAATGCCTACCGCTGGCATCAGGAGGGAAAATGCAGAAACCTCCTAGACATCAATGCAATTAAGAACACCTCAGTAACATCAAAATTTCTCGTCTATCTCGGAAGTTGGTCTGCCCACAAAGCAAGCATTTCGTTCAGCTCACGCTATTGGGGCGTAGGAACAGCGTATGCACCTACTCGAACAGATACAACCCTAATAGGACTACAGCTGGCCCTGGATTGGTTCGAACTCGGAAGGACCGACGAGCGCCGGCAGATGTTTGCCAAAGAGTTGAGTGGGCATGCGGAAATGAAAGATTCCGAAATCCGAAACCTGGTACTGCAACTACGGAAGACCGCAAAACCACCAAAGGCAAAAAAGTCTGGTCGCCAAATTCAACCAGTTTAGACTGATGCGTCAATTGAGCTTTTGAATGGTCGATGCATTAGTATCAAATGGCATCTTCTTATCCAAGATCTTAAATGATTTGTCTGGCTCCATGCGGATTTCGTAGAACCAGTAGCCAATCATGTTAATTTTGAATTTTCCTTTTTCATTCACCGGCATTGTAGTGAATTCTACTCGGACGGTAGCAAAGAACTTGTCGTTCGAGCTTTTAGTCACGTTTGGCTCATCCACATGCCATGACGTTTCGCCTGGCTCGCGCTGTGCGCTTCGAGCCAATTGTTCGGCAGCATCCTTCTTGACCAAACTTTGGACATCACGTTGCTCCATTCCAGTCATAACAGCAGGCGTGTTATCAGCCGGTTTGTACCCAGAAATCCCCCCACCCGAAGACGGAGAGCTCATTGATTGTCGATTAGAGCTAAGTCCTTCGTTTCGCGAGTTCTCCGATGTAGCTCTGGCAGAGTTTACGGCGACAGCCGCGAAACTAGCACGAGCGCCGGTCAATAAGGCAGCTGCCTCGAACTCTTTTCCTTGTTTTCGGAGTAAAACAGCATATTGTTTAGCAACGTACTCGCAGGTTTCAGGCTTGAGTTTAGACGACTTGCATGTCGTAACGGCTTCTTGAAAAAATTTTGTTGCCTCATCAAACCTCTTCTCTTGGCGGTAACAAGCACCCAGATTGCAACACAGTAGAGCAAGTGATTCACCACTAGCTTTGTTAGCCTTCAAGTAATCGATTCCCTGCTTAAAAAGGGGCTCTGCTTCCAAATATTGGTCTCTGGCGTAAAGTTGATTAGCCTTATCAATGAGGACTTGCAAATCACTCATTGATTTCAGCGGGAATTTGCTCTCAGAAACGGCTACGCGCCCCTTCAACAATTCGTCACCCACAAAAACGCTTGTATCTTTCGCTGCAGCCAGCTTTACGGAGCTTGCGAGAATTAGAAGCAAAAATAGAGCCAGGGATTCTTTCTTCATCGTTAGCTGTGTGCAGAGTTCTTTTCATTATGTGCCCGCCAATTTCTCTTCTCCAAACTTCGAAAATCTTCTGCCTGGGAGATATCAATCAAAAAAGGAAGTAGCTTCTGCAGCTCTATATCAGAGTGATCACCATGAAATGGTGCAACATAAATCGCATTACCGTAATATCTTTGCACATTTGCACGATTGTCTTCTACGATCAAAACCTTCGACAGTGAATACCCGCGCTTCTCAACTTTCTTCAAATCCTTGAGATAAACAATTTCATCGGTTTCAAAATTTTTTCGAGCAGTGCATCGGTCGCGGCACCAAACGAATACAGGAATAATTCCAACAGGAAGAATTTTCTCTAGAATCGCCTGAACATAATCAGTCGTGCCAGAAGACCAAATCGCTATGTCGAAGTGGCCTTCTATGTTCTTAAGAAATTCGCTCACGAAAGGTCTTTGCTTCACGTCATATCCATAGACTGTAAAATCACACTCAGCATCAGGTTTTGATTCTGATGCACTAATCAATGTTTCGTCCAAATCCAAAATAAGAAGCTGGCGTGAGTTCACTTGTCTCCCTTTTTAGATACTCTTAGAAATGCCAATGAACGAAACCGACCAAAACATAAGCTGCCAGAATCACCAGGGGAATTGATATCAACCAAATTGACACGAAACTTTTGTTCTCGGGTGGAGTAGGCCAATTGGGGCGAAGAAACGAAAATGAAAATCCACGGGGCGGTTTGGATTCGAGATTCCAAAGAAAACCAGCACATAGATAGATCACGGGAGACAAGAAAAGGTTGCTGAACCAACGATGCGAATAGTGCCCATCTCTCAAAAACAAGTACCCGTCATAGAACCAACTACTGGAGAACAGCCAGAACGCAGTAGCAATAATGGCATACTCAAACGGCTTCTCTCTTCGAAGTACTTTGTAAAGAACCCCTATAGACCATGGTGCAGTCAGGAATGTGAGGACTGACATCCCCCCGCCCGAAAAAACATCCCATGTTTCATCATCCGTATATGAGCCGGCGAAAGTAACAAACAATAGCGCCGGAACAAACAAATAGAGCTTCCAAGGAATAATTAGAAAGGCCGGATAATCCTTTAACTCAATGGCCAGTTTTCGGCGATATTTCAGAAATATCATCAATGCAAAAGTGCAGTATGCAAACCAACACGAAGCATATAGCCGCACAAATTCAGGGCTAAACTTTGTATACGCAATGAAGTACCAGAATCGTTCCAATCTCGGTAAATCTCATTAATTCTGTCAGCCGTTTTTCTGCAAGCAGAATTCGTTTTCAAGAATGGATTTGTAAGGCTCGATTACTTTGTTCACCGAGCTAGTATCGAGCAAGTAAGTTGGTAGTTCGAGTAATTCTGGGAATACGCGGTTTTCGCGCACGGCGCCTTCCAGATACGTGGCACTATGTCCGCCGGTACCGGAACGTTTTCCAATCATCCGCACTGCCATGTTTAAATGGCGGAATCTCCAAATTGCCATGTATTCATCAATATCGATCAAGCGCAGCATCACCTGGAATGGTGCGCGCAATACAGGATAATCACGCAATAGCGAGATTATGAGCGCGGCGCGACGAGCAGCGATTGTGAATTCCGCCGAGCCGCGATCTTTCTTCTCATCAGCAAGAAAGTTTGCGGAGAATTTCTCCGAGAGGTTATCGCGATCGCGTTCGGGAAGCGATTGCACGTACTCACCTAAATACGCTGTCCAAAGTTCTTTGTATTTTTGTTCTGTGAATCCAAAGCTTCCTGCAAACCTATCAAGCCAGGCAATAACTCCGTGCCGCAAGTTGGCACCGATTTCAATTTCATCGATCGCTTTGCGGTCTTCCTCGTTGAATCCGCCCTCTTTTACACCGACTCGCTTGTAGTAATCAGACCCACCGCGATCCACGGCATCAGTTGACTTATATCTTCCTGCTGGGGTCAGTCCCATCATTGCTTCGATGATGCGGAACTGCCTGCTTTGAAATCCGGAGGCCGATCCCAAGCCTTTGCGAAACTCCAGGAAGTCCATCGGTGTCATGGTTTCGAGAATATCAACCTGGGCAACCAATACTTTCCAAATCTCTACGATGCGCCCAAGCCTGGACACGATCAGAACCATTTCGCCGGAATTGTCATCAATCTTTCGCGGCTTTCCTGTCTTCGCATCAATGAACATGTCCACGACGCTCTTGAGTTCAATCAAAACCTGTTTGAACCAAAGTTCGTAAGCCTGGTGAATGGTTATGAACAGCTGCTCGTCATGCTTGTCGGTCGCCAAATTGCCGAGCGCAATCAGCTTATGGACTTCAAGATACTCGTTGTAATATGGGTCTTTACTACTGCTGAATGGGCACTCAGTTACCGACGCGCCCGACACCGTGGCGTCCTGTGCATCTTTCTTCTCGCCATTTTTTTCCGGCATCGCTCCGTCCCCTCTGCTTACTGCGAAAATAGTACCGCGCTTGACGACCAAGCTTGGCGCCTTTAACAAAGATGTTCGCAAGACTTAGCGTGACGGTAATAAAAAACGGCCCCGTGGGGCCGTTTGATTCACTGATATCCGTCGACCATTCACCCGGTCTTTTGAAACTATTGCTCGGTCTCCTTCGGTTGAGGAACGCCAGCTGCCGGGAATTGTGTGGTTCGTGATATTGAGAGCTCGCCCAGGCATCCATCAAATCCAGAACCGGGTATCCAGTTGAATGTACCGTGCTCTTGAGTAACTGCAGGGATTGGTCCGATTGAGGCTCCGGTAATTGGTTCGGTCACGGTAAACATTGCGGTATTTGGTTGTCCGATTGAATCTTCGTGAGCGATTTCCTTCTTGCTGCCATCAGCTTGCGTGAGCGGATTGATCCATCTTGCTTGTGAAAGAGCTTGTGAGGCAAGTGCTGCAGTCAGTTCATTCTTGCTGGGGAAGATATAGAACTCATTTTGCAAACCTGTCGGATCGACGGCCGTGCTCTTCAAGACTTTGACCAACTGATCGAGGGTGTAACCTTTACGAATTTCGCGGCAACGCTGTAGAAGTGTACTGAGAACTTTTGAATGCTCATTCTTTGCGTTCAATGCCGTCGGGAACATCACATCATACAGAGAGTTGGCAGCGGCATATTCGTTTCCTAGATTTACTGGAACAAATGTCACCTTGAGTTGCGCTGGAGTCGTGAAACTTGTTGAAGTGACGCTGGGGCGGAATTCGTAGTTCTCTTCGCCGAGTGGCTGTTGGGCGAACGTGTAGCGAGCCTTGTTTCGATCGATTTTGATCTTGACGTAGGCATGCGGTATACCCAAGTTGAATTTGTATTGCGGGTTGACTTGCACCCAGGACATTGCAAGATTGTTATTTGCGCTTTCGCCATGAACGCTAAATGCATTTGGCACAGGATTTTTCCATCCGTCAAATCCTTTGTTCTCTAGTTTGTTTGCATTGAAGTTTTCAGGATTGATCAGGTGAGTGCGATCGTTATCCTTCATAGAGACCAAATAAAACTTTTTGTCGAGGACAGGAATTGCTTGATAGCCAGGAATCTTAAACGATGCGCTCTTTGCCGGATTGGTGAAGGGCACTGGGATCGGCAATTGCTCTGGGTCGAAATCGATGTTGCTAGCTTCACCGCGATCGACATATGAAGTTTGCCAATCTTTATTCTTCGAAGAGGCAACTGAGGTCGGGGTTGCTGCAAGCCGGACGTTATTTCCGGAGCTGATGGAATCGAAGCTTGAGTAGAAGTTCTCTGGCTTCTTCAATTCGCCTGCAAGCTTGCCGCTGATTGATTCAGCGCCCTGGTACAGCTGTTGAGCATGCAGTAAAGCCAGCGGGCTGCTCTGATTATCGGCAATCATGGCTGCAACATTTGCGTTTGCAAGCATCGCCTTTGCCCATACTCTATTTATGTTGGTCAGATTGAATTTCTTGTTGGCGTCAGCGACGTCGTCGAACTGGTGTTCATCACCTGACGAGGCCGAAACGTTTAGATCAAAAGTGTGTTTTCCTACATTGAGCGCACCGGCATCAGTTGCATTGCGCGTCTCATCTGCTACTCCGAAGAACAGGCTGAGCTTGAAAAACGCACCGATCAAAATGAGCATCACTACACTCAGTACCACCGCGAGTCCCAACACCGCTCCTCTCGCATTCCTTTTCATTTTCAAATCCCTCATTTAGCTGACTGTTTCATCATAGGGACAACTTGTTAAAGGCTTGCCACAAGGATGTTTCAGAATTGTTTCAGTCCATTTGCTCGGCGTATTCGACTGGATGTCCAACGATGGGTTCGACAGCACGAGCATAGATTTTTGTGCCTTCGAAGAAAGGAAACGGTGCAGGCATGCGCACGGATAACTCGGTTTGAACTGCCACCCGGTTTTTGTTGTCGTACTCGAACTTGTTGACGTTCGCGTTCGTGATGATGGGCGACTTCCTCAAGCGATCCACAACTTTGCTGGCGGCGCTGCGGGCGGCTCCACCGCTTAATTGATTTGCCGCAACGCGTGCTGCTTCTTTAGCTAGGTGATCGTTGATTGAACAGCTCAAGCTGATTGTGAGTACGTCCAATCCGAATAGCATCAACGGTACGAGCATGATGCCACCGCATGCCATTTCGATAAAACAATGTCCTTTGCGGTCTCTTCTAACAGATTTCATGATCTTTACTCCACGTTTTGGTTTGGTCATTTTTTGAGAGAGCTGCGAGCACGCCGATTGGTCTGCTGCTCTACTTTGGTTTAATTACACATTGAGAGAACTGGTGTCTCTTGGTTCGATCCCGGAGCGCTTCTTGGTTCGATCCCGTGAGCGCTTCTTGGTTCGATCCCGTGAGCGCCTCTTGGTTCGATCCCGGGAGCGCCTCTTGGTTCGATCCCGGGAGCGCCTCTTGGTTCGATCCCGGGAGCGCCTCTTGGTTCGATCCCGGGATCGCCTCTTGGTTCGATCCCGGGAGCGCCGGCATCCTGCCGGCTTCGATGTTTTTGAACGCCCCGGGATCTGATCTTCTACTTAGCCGCCTTGCTGTGTGCTGCCAGAAGTTTCCAGCAAGCGTTCGCCAGCGACGGTCAAAGTTACAGGCGCCCCCAGTCCCGGCACTCCTGGAAAGAAAGGAATCGTCAAAAACGGAGTTGCCACCACTTTTGTTTTGACTTGTACAAATTGATCTTGAACGCCACCAACCAACTCTCCGCTCACATTCATATAGGTGACTTCTGTTTCGACAGGGTTTGCAACGTTTACGAAACGCCCAAGTCCTTGCTCGGACCATGTTTGCGGTATGGACTTTTTGACTGGACCAGCTACGCTCTGCGACTCTGCTTTGGAGCAAAATGCCGCTTCTCGAAGCTGGCAGTAATTTAGCACCATGCATGATGCGTATGTAATACCGAGCGCCAGGCAGTCCACCAATGGAAAGAAGAACATGAGCAGCAATATTGCCAGTGCTGGTCCAAACTCCGCAATCGCACTGCCCCTCTTCGAGCGCACAGAATCTTGCTTGCACTTCAACGTTGAGGATTCTGCTTTTATGAAGCTCTCAGCAGGACCCATTTGATTTAGTGTGTTAACCATTGGTGAATCTCCTCTTGTTACTGTTAAAGTACCAAGAGCCTGTTTCACGATTGTCGCGACTTTGTTTCAGATTCGTGTCAAACGATTTCAGCCGATTCCTCTTCGACTTTAAACCTAAATGCTCGCCCTTCTGGAGAAAGGCGAGCACTAGGGTTACCAAAACTTTGTTTCTATGGAAGAGGTTGCCTTGCGGCGCTGCTGCAGATCCATTTAGAAGCCGGCAGGATGCCGGCGCTCCCGGGATCGAACCGGGATCGAACCGGGATCGAATCGGGATCGAACCGGGATCGAATCGGGATCGAAGTGGGATCGAAGCGGGATCGAATTAGATGGATGAGAGTTCTTTGTCGATTGCGGCTAGGCTTTCTGCCAGTTCGCAAGCGTCGAGAATCTTGAGAGCTTCGTTAACGGCTTCAACGCCTTCATCACTTTGGCTGTGCGTTGCGTATACAGGTTGCAGCGCCAGTTGTCGGAATGCGAAGCTGATTTCGTCAGTTGATGCTTCGATGAAGTTAGCAACTTTCTGACGCGATCTTTTGATCGTGACTGCGAGATCGATTGCGGCTTTGTTCTTGACGGAATCTTTCACAACATCGAGAACCGAGCGTCCAGCAAATACCTGATCAACAACGTTTTGTGCTTTCTTCAAGGCGTCGCCGGTTAGCGATCTTCCGAGTTCTTCTCTTGTAAGTCTGACAAGCATTTCTCTGCGAAAGTGAGGCGATTCCGCCTGCCCTCCCATTTGCTCGCCCAGACGTGCAATCAAAGCTTTGACTTCATCCTTATTCAATTTGCTGAACTTTGGTTGAACAGCTTCGGAAATTTTCTCGACTTTGCTATTCCACACAGCTGCGTGGGAAAGAGTCTTACGAACAAAAGCTTTCGACAATCCTGATTGAAGGTCTTTCCAGCATTCTTCGTTCTGGAGAACTGATTCAACCAGTTGTCTTTGATTTGCAATCTTCATTTCCTGGCGGTTGCCCATGAACGCATGAATCTCATTTGCATGTGTCGTGTGAGTTTTTACCGGTGCAGGAGCCTGAGCTGATGCCGCCGTCGCCACTGTAGTGCCAAGGTCAAATTGTCCGTTAATGCGCATAATCAGGCGTTCTTCCTTCGGACCGGCATGCTTGTCTTGAAGCTCCCAGTCGCTGCGAGGAATGAACCCAACTACTGTTGCTGTGCGGTCTCCAGGCATTGAAACAGCCAGGGTACCCGCGCTCATATAAGAAGTGCCAACTAAGAATCGGGGTACAGAGACCCTTCCATCTTCACCAACCAGGCGCACGTCAAAACGGCAACCATTGACGACTACATCGTTTGCATCGAATGTGGCAACCAGACGGTCATCCCTGCTGTACGCCGAATCTTCGTCGACCAAAAGGTCCATCTCAGGATCAAGATTCATAATCGATTCCTGAGCGACGATTCGCGCGATTTCCTGTTTTACATCACAACCGGTAGCTCGGCTTCGCAGTTGAGCCAGCTTTACCATTTCAGCTGTGATGGGAATTCCGTTTGTCATTGCGCATCTCCTAGCGTCGTCACAAAATTTGCATAGGGTGTACTTTCAGTTACCTCAAGTCTTACGATGGCTCAGAAAAAATTAGCCGGACTAAATGGAAAAAATAGGAATTTCTCAAGATCCCGCGATTCCAAGGTAGAACCTTTGCCTGAGTGCATTCCAAGCAGGACACTCGGCCCCAATTGCTTCCTCTAGCTCAGACCATGTCATGAAGGGGCGCACTTTCAAAATGTACCCAGCTAGCTCCGAGTCGATGCCCGCTCCGGTGATTTCCTCAAGGCTACCCCGGTTGAGATCGATGCGTTTTGAATCAGCGGCTTTGTTCTTCAACACTGCACCGCGCCTGGTGAGTAGGTCCAAATCCTTTTGACCGATCAATCCCTTTTTGACGAGTTCGGAAAAATCTTTGAAGGGGCGCTCTGAGACGAGCTTCTGTGAAAGGTCTTTTGATAAACCGAGGATGTCGGTAATATCGCGAGCCGTAGCCGAATTGATTTCGACCGGCACAAATGCCGCGGTGGCACCCTTGTTTTTCAGCTCTGGCAAACGATTTGGCTTGACGATCGATTGCTGAACCAACTCATCGAGTGTGGTGAATTGCCTTCCTTTTATAAGGCGCTCGATTTCACCCTCCGTCATTCCTAACTGTTGCGAAAGTTCGCGTCTGGACGCGGTGTTGACGTTTAATCCGCGCTGCCAGCATTCTGCAATTCCCGGAAGTTGTTTGTAGATTCGCTGGCGGATTAGATCCAACCCTTTGTCGAGAAGGACCTGACAGCGGGCGATTCGACGTGCCATCGTCTCAGCCTGAATGTTGAGGCGATCACATACCTCGCGCATTGTCATTTCCTGACCCGCGACCGAGCTTGGCGTCAAACCCATTCCAAACATGCAATCGACTACCGTTAGCGCATCGTGTGCCGCACCTGGCTCCTGAAGCATGTGCATCAGATGTGTGCGCAGGACGTTCAATTGACCGACTTGCTCCCCATTGAGGATCTGGTTTTCGGGCGTGACGCTCAAATCGTCAGCAACAGAACTGCGCGGATCGTCCTGCTCGGGATCAAGATACACATCTTGTAGAGTGGTGCGCTCCCAGTTTGCCTCGACGCGAATGTAATCGATCACGGAGTTGTGCACCGTCCGCTGAATATACGCCGGCAACAGGACTTTGAAGCCGTCCTCTGTTGCGCCGTTGAGATGTTTGATCAGAACCGATTCGAGCTTTTGCGAAATTTCAACTGATAGCGAAATGCTTTGCCCGCGTTGATCTTCAGTGCTCATGTAACGCTGACTCAAAAAGCGGCGAAGATTTTGATTTGAGCCCAGCATTTTTTGAAGAACGGGCTGGTAGTAATGGTCGCGCAAAACTCGTACGAAAGCGTCGCGCTGCTTGTCAAGTTTCTGCGCCTTGATAAACATAGCCTTTGCGCCAACTCGGCCCAAGAAGTCAGCAGAATTCGGTCTGCTGCCACCCTCCCAATTTCGAAGCAGAGCTTCCCATTCGGGGGCGAACTCGAACACTTCACGCAATTCAGTTGAGCTGGACAGCATTGGACATCCTGTAGTGAGCTATTGGTAGACCCCACCTTGGCAGAGTATACGCCCCGGAAATATTAAACCACAGCAGAATGCCGGACTTTCGCTGATGAAGATGGTTTTTTGTAGTAAACAACTGTCAAAATCAGCGTGAATAGCCGCGGCTAAAGCCGTGGCAAGGTAGCTGGGTAATCTCAGGAGAGCTTGGGACTTGCACCTCCAAACGGAAGCTTATAAATTAAGAACTGTAAATCATTACTCTTAGCTCCAGAAAATTAGAGCCTTGTGAGAAAATGCACTCTGTGCGCACTTATGGGTAAGGTCGGGTTTTTAAGTGGCAACAAGCCAGAAATCGCGTACAAAAGAGTGGTTAGTCCAGAATCCTGAACAAGTCGGAAACGCGCTTGCCCATGTAATTGCGCAAGAAGGTGGTCGGGAAATGGTTCTGGGACAGGCCTGGTTGGCGGCTCCTGGGCGCTTGATTACGTGCGGGCACGTCATCGAGCGATACCTCAACAACCCACAGCAATTGGCTTTGCGTTTCCCAGGATCGGGCAATCGCTACCCAATCGACCGAATCGGTCTGCACCCCAGCTTTGTCCGTCAACCAGATCAGCTCGTAAAGTTTGACGTGGCGCTGCTTGAGGCGAAGCTTCAAGCGCCGGAGTCCTTGACGTCGCCGCTTCCTTTTTCCTACGAGCAGGAAATCAAAACAAACCAAACACTTTGGGCGATTCGCTACCCGGCGCACTTGGGACAGCTTTCCGCACACCCGCGCCCATTAACCCAGGATGGACGATTCTTGGGTCCATTGCGAGTGCATGACCAATTCCATTTGTTGCATGATTTACCACTTTCCCCTGGTGATTCGGGCGCACCGATTTCAGACGGAAACACAATCGTGGCAGTCCATTGCGGCGACACAGCTACTTTGCCTGGATTGGGTTTACCTACCACTTCGATTCGTCTTGCACTTTGGGTCGATGCTCTCAGGGAGCTGGGAATTAGCGAAACGACTGGAGTCCAGTCAGATAACAAAGGCTGGATTTTCCCAGCTCTTATCGCATTCATATTGACTGCAGGAGCCGTTGCTTACGGCACTAGCTTATTCTTCGGCGAACAGGCTAAGCGAACCTGGAACTGGTCCGAATCTAAGATTCCGGCGGTAAAACTCAGCTTCAATGAACCTATTAGTGGATATAAGTTCATGGAGCAGGTGAAGATATCAATTGCCCCTCAGGGGACATGCATCGTCTATTTGTTTGCGGTAGATAAGAGCGACAACGTTTGCCTCCTCTATCCTCAAAAGGAATACAACGCCTCACTCCGCAAGGGCGAGGAGCCACTCATCACATTCTTTGGCAATCAGAAGCTTGTCGCCACCCCCGATGCAGACCCTTGTTATCTTGTAGTCATCAATGGGCAAGCATCAGATGCGCAGGCCCTTTCAAGTGAAGTATTAAAACCTGAAGACTATCCGCCAGGTGACCGAGAGGGAAAACCTTTGGTTGTGAAAGGATCAGTATTAATAGAGCGAATCAAGCACCTGCTGGAATCAGATGGAGACAAGCTTTCCATGACTCAATTCATAGGTCCGCACTCTGTTGATTCGAAGTGACCTCAGTACACGAAAAAAAATCTTCAAAAATTTTTCTTTCAACTCCCTAATTTTTATCTATCGATTCGTAAAAGACCAGTGCATAGGAAATACACTGATTTTAGGACCCGCAGGTAACATTTCTCTTTCGAGGACCAAATTATGAACGGAAAACGTACTCACTTCTTGCTGGCCAGCCTCGCTCTGAGCCTCGTGTTGGCTCCTCTGGCTAACGCGGAAGATGCGAAGCCGCAAATTGATGAGACAAAGAGTCACGACCGCGGCGTTATGTTCGTCCC
Source organism: Candidatus Obscuribacterales bacterium (assembly GCA_019747875.1). GTDB lineage: Bacteria > Cyanobacteriota > Vampirovibrionia > Obscuribacterales > Obscuribacteraceae > JAIEPM01. The sequence continues at coordinate 27,683 of JAIEQI010000058.1, read as the reverse complement.
GATGGGCAGCCCCAGTGCCGGGACAGCGCCAGCTGCAGTTTCCGTGCCGATTACTAAGCCAGAAGTGCGCGCCGCTATTCAAACCGTGACACATCCAGTAGTGAAAAAGACGCCTGTCACTCCGGCGGTTAAAAACGTCGCCCGCACAAGCACCAAGCCTGCAAGCTTCGTCGCCAAAGTGAAGAAGGCAAGCCCAGCTGTGGCTAAGGTGAACAACCAGCCCAAGCAGCAAACAGCAATCTCCAATGGCAGCAAGGAAGATGCTCCGATTAGCAGCACGGCACTCGTCAAATTCAATGGCGAAGGTCCGGTAGTCACCGCAAGCCTCGACCATTCCGGTACTTCACCGAAGTACAAGGTCGGCGACAAGATGGTGATCAACGTCAAGGCGCACCAAGATTGCAACGTGGTTATCTTCAACTACGATTCTACCGGCACGCTCACACAAATCTTCCCGAACGATTATCAGCAAAACGGTTACGTAAAGGCTGGTGACAGTGTTGAGATTGGTGGAACGAATTCTGAGTTCGACTATCAAATTGCCGGTCAAGGCGGCTCGGAGAAAATCTTCGTTTACGCCTACCCGAGCGGTGCTGAAAAGCCATCGGCTATCCAGACAATCGCAATGAACCCAATTCAAGGCACGCCATTCCGCAGCACGGAAATGACAGTCGACCAATATCGCAAGATGGTCAATGAATGCGGTTCGTACACCACACGTGCTGTCAACGTTGTAGCCAAGAAACGTGCTCACCAGTTGATCAGCAGCACAAGCAATCCGAGCAGCGGCACAGCTAACAAAATCGAGCTGCAATTCGTGGTTGAAAAATAGTACAAGGTTTAAATCGAGGGATATTAAAGAGGGGGAACGGCAATCGCCGCTCCCTTTTTCTTGGTGAAGCGAGCCAGAGTTTAACGTCAGCGAAGCAAAATGAAAACGAACGTGCAGCCGCCTAAACCGGGCTTGCTGCAGGCTTCGCAATTTTCTTTTACGATTGAACTCAAGTTAGCGCTGCTATGGTGCCATATCTGGTACCACGAACTCTCTCTTCGTTTTTTCGAACAGTTGCATGTAATAGAACGCCACGATCACGAGCGAGTGAGTGATACCGCCGGAAGCAATCAGCTCAGGAATCTCAGCCAATGGAGTGAGTCTGACTTCAATATATTCGGTGGTATGAAATTTCGGCTCGAACAGTTTTTCTACGTTCAGGGCGAGAAAAGTGTCGCAATAGTTACTCTGCATGGCAGGATTGGGGTGATTCCGACCGATATGAATCAGGTCATTTGCCGCATATCCTGTTTCTTCCAACAGCTCGCGCGAGGCGGCGTGCTTGGCTGAGGGATCTTCGGGATCGACCATGCCACCTGGAATCTCAAGGGTCAATTGACTGGTTCCATGCCTGAACTGCTCGATCAATATCACTTGATCATTGCGGTCGATAGCAATCACATTTACCCAATTATTCGGGTGAAGCACATAGAAATCGTGTGTCCGCTCCTCACTACTGCGAGAGGCGAGGTTTCTGTTTACCGAAAAAACCCGACAGTCTACTAACTGCTCTGAAGAAATGGTTTCCCAACTCATCGGTGTTTTCATAAATTGTGGAGGTCTCCCTGCTCTGGCTTATTATCGCACAGCCAGCCCACTCCATAATAGCGTGGTCAGGGGGTTGAAATGAGAGGGAAACTACGTAGGGGGTATAAAAAATTAAAAGAGCCGTGATTTGGAGCTTTGATGCCGTTTTCAAACGAAAATGAAGGCAGCCCAATATACCAGGGTGAGGAGACTCCTGTGCTAAAGGATCCCCTTATCGGCTTCACGCTAGCCAATCGTTACAAAATTATCGAACTTATCGGATCCGGGGGCTGGGGAAATGTGTACAGAGCCACTCACTTGGCTCTTGATTCCGACGTCGCGATTAAAGTCATACATAACCATCATGCTCAAAATATGGGAAGCCTCAAGCGACTGGAGCAGGAAGCAAAAGTCCTGAACAAATTGGATAGCCCATCCATTGTTCGCATCATAGATTATGGTTCAGCCCCTGCGCACTACATCGTGATGGAATACTTCGACGGAATTCAGCTCAGCCAGTGGCTCAGAGAGAACGGCGCGATGAGCTATGAGCTGGCGATGGAACTCTTCCTCCAAATCAGCGAAGGTCTGTCAGCGGCTCAGTCGTTTGGACTTGTACATAGAGATCTAAAGCCAGCCAACATACTTCTAAAATCAGACAATCGAGCGCTCAAAGCAAAGATCGTCGATCTCGGGCTTGCTAAGCTCATGAACGAGCGCGATACGACAGAAGAACGGCTAACCGCGACTGGGGAAATTCTCGGAAGCCCGGGATACATGTCGCCTGAACAATGGCGCGGAACATGTGATCATCGAGCTGACATATATTCCTTTGGCTGCATTATGTACGAAGTAATTTCCGGTACGCCCCTCTTTACAGCAAAATACGGACTGGATTACCTGAGCAAACACCTGGACGAAACACCAGACCGTATTGCCGATCGCAATCCAGCGGCACGTTTTCCTGCAGCGCTGGAGAATGTGATTTTTAAGTGCTTGCAGAAAAATCCGGATCACCGTTATCAATCTAGTTCGGCGCTAAGATCGGACCTAATGAAGATAAAGACTGGACGTCGCCCGGTTATCGTCCTTGCCGAGAATAAGTCTAACGTTGCACTCAAGAAAACGTTGCTGGTATCGGCAGCAGTATCAGCCTGTACATTGCTATTGCTCCTCTTGAAGGAGCCGGTAATAATGCCTCTGATAAGTGCTGCGACAGGAAACAAGAACCAGCTTGCATCGACGAACATAATCTCAAAAGACGAATCGCATAAGGTCTCGCAGGTAGAAGCTCCAAAGAAGACTCCAGAGGCAAGTACAACTGCACCTGGTGGCGGCAAGAAGATAGCTCAAGATACGCACCACATCGAATCGATTTCCTCTAAAGGGCACAAAATAAACTTATCCGATTCAGGCGTTAAGCCTGCCACAACAAGTACGAAACTCACACAAACCGATACTCGGTCCCCACGGACCGATACTCCGCGCGCACAAACCGGTACTCCGCCCTCAAGCGCGGGTAGCGAACCAAAAAAACAGAAATCAGGCACCGTCAATGCTTCCAACAGCGAGCTAGGCTCCAACGAAAATACTTCGAAAAATGACTCCCAGAAACTTGGAAGTCCACTGGACCCATCAGCGACATCAAAACTAGCTAGAAGCGCAAGCACGGGCAAACTAGCTGGAAGCGCAAGTACGGACAAACCAGCTCCTAGCGAAAACGCACGTAAATTTGCCACAAACAAAGCAATCGCCAAAGATTCACAACAGAAGCTTGTGATTGCTTTAGCACCGGTTGCGGTGCCTACCCCCACAACCGAAAAAAAAGGTGCTAAGCCCGAGGCAGAAACGGGAACAGAAACGGGAGCAGAATCAGAGAGTGCTGATAATCCTCTAGAAGCCGATGCCTCTCCAGATGGAGCCACGCCAGTTAAGGCAGATGAAGCGTCTGCGACAATAAAGAAAAAGGTGATCCCAGCTGAGAAGCAACTGCATGTGACGGAACTAAGCTCCGACGGCAAGATAGTCGAATATCATCTGGCAGGACAGGCTGGAAAACCCGGAATTTATTTCAAACTGCCGAAACGATATAAGATCTCAACAGATACACGCGCTAATTCAGTAATAATCGGTGGCGGTGGTAGTCGACTAGAAATCAGACTGGTTAAGTCAGAAGGCTACACTGTGTCGGCTGTTGCCAGGCGCGCTGTTAGAGCACATAGAAGAGCGAAAAACTACATCGCAAATGCAGAACTTCAAAATGTGCAGATAGGAAAAGATAACGCGATCCAGTCTATTCTTGAGGATTTCAACAACGATAGCAAGGGCGGTCATCAATACCATCAGAAACATTATTACTTTGGCTGGGACGGTTTTTGCTACAAGGTGGTATCACTAGCAGCTGAGAAGACAGATGCTCGAATGGAGAAGCTTTGCGCCGCCTTCTTAGCCAGCCTTCGGCTGGGATAAGGATTGTTTTTGTGTGCCGTCCGCTGCGCATTGCAGCATCTTATCTGAAGAGGATTCGCGTTACGAGAACTTGCGGCCTTTTTGGCGACCGAGTTTCCACCAATTGAAGTCTGGGATTTTTCTCGAGAAATTCGCGCATAGTTTCCATGTATCATTGGTGCGCGGATCTACTGCAAGCACATGCCTGCCATCGGTGACCAGGAGCACGTTCTTACTGTTAGGCGAGATGTGCGGAAGGTCCATTGGTACCTTGTGCATCTTTCCGTTCAACTTCAATTCGGCAACCGGACAAGTCAGATCATTGCCACCACCTACTGCGATTGGAACGCCACCAGATTTGATGGCTTTGTAAGATGACGCAGCGCTGTAATGTGTTGCACCGAGAGTAGTCATCTCCAAGCAATTCATTTTCAAGAATGCCTTCTTGACGCAATCGTTGACATAGTTTTCGGAAACATCAACCGCTGCTGTTTGCGTTAGCATACCGCGCGAACGATTGAAGAATGCACCATCGGCAAGATTCAAAATGGACGTACCATTATCCAATTTGGTAACTCTACTGGAAAGCACTACATCTTGTGCTACATGCATGGTGTCCTGATTTGGAAACAAAGGCTTGAGCTCACTAGGTGGAGCTTGCTTCTTCACTTGCCCTTTGAGCGGTTTGTTGGTTGGCACCGGAGCATATGCAGCCTTGCCCATCTCCGTCAAAGCTTGATGAGCTGCGCGCAGGTAGAAACTAGTTGGGTCGACCTGTTGGAATATCGCTATCGCTCGTTTGTAAAGATCAGCACTGCGGTCGTACTGTCCCATCATCCTTCGGCATTGTGCTTCCGCAAATCGAGCCTCAGCAACGAAACGGCTTTGTCCAGTGCCGGCTTCAAGCTGGTCGCCTGCAATTTGGAAGTAATCGGCAGCAACTTGAAATTGCTGATGGCCCAGAGCGTACCAACCTTGCTGATAGGCAGAAAAACCTCGTGCCTGGCAAAGACCTGAGGGAGGAGGCAACCTGTCAGTGGCACTCACTCCACCTTGTAGGAAGGTTCCTCCAGGACTGACCCCGTTCGGTCCTGATCCCGCGGGCATCTTCGGCGCATCAGGAGCATATGAGACTCGCCCCACCTCATTCGCATAGACTGGAGCGGCAAGACCGTTTCCGAATGCCGAAATGGCCATAAACGCAACAAAAGCCTGAGCTGACAGCCTTTTATCTGCGTTCGCTCTTGCAAATCTCTTCCAGCTTGCCAAAATGGGAAACTCCAATAGCTAACTAGACCAAGAAGGCGATCCGATGACGGGAGATTCGGATTCCCTCATTAAAGAACCTAAATGTGGTATTTCTGTGAAATCCGCCCCTGAGCGCTCTTGCCCGTCGGTGGACACAGTACCCCCACATTACCGGCATATAACAATTAATCCCCGTAGGGACCTCCATTCCTCGGCGCAGGGTTAACTTCCAGATTAAATATTATCGGTCTTGGACCTGACAGAAGCCTGGCGTAGTGCTTTGATGACAAATTGCTCCCCGTCATATGAACTATCGGTATATATTCGCCACCGCAGGCGATATCACGTCTTCGACCTGCGCAAAGGCGAATGCCCGAATTTCATTTTCGTAATGGAAAAAAGTGCACAAACAGTAACAGTTCCCGTTAGTGTTGGCTCATAAGGTGTACAGCGCTTTATTAATACACGCTTACTTGAATGACAAGCGCGCACCCCCCAAAACGTGCCATAATGTTCCAACATAGTAACTGGCCTAACGTTCTCAATCCTTGTCGATGAGTGCTTCGGTCGAAGGTTGAGAATCCAAAATGAATAACAAACTTTTCGTAGGCAATCTTGCCTACTCCGTCGATGACGCCACCTTGCGTGATCTCTTCAAGCAGTTCGGAGATGTTGTTTCATGCAACATCGCCACCGATCGCGAATCAGGACGCTCACGTGGATTTGGCTTCGTCGATATGCAATCGCAACAAGAAGCTGAAAGCGCAATAAAAGGGCTAAATGGCACCACCCTCGGTGGCCGCCAGATATCGGTCTCGATATCGCAGCCTCGTCCTAAAGCTAGCAGCCGCTACTAAGAACAACTGTTTTGTTTCCATTCACAAAAGCGAGGGGACAATGCCAATTTCTTGGGGACGCGCAGAAAAAGTAACTTTTTCAAACTGCGGTGCGTTGGATCAATGGGTAGCTGAACCAACTCCAGCTGTCTACGCAGTCACATATCAAAAAGATCCACTGAACAAGCCAAAATCACACACCGTTCTTTTCTTCGGTGAAAGTGAAGATCTGGCTCAACAGCAAACAACCATCAAGCACCAAGTGTGCGATGCATGGAATCGCGAGGGTGGTCATTCTAACGAGTTGTTTGTATTTGTTTGCCCAATGAAAGGGTCAACGAAGCAGCAGCGAATTAAGCTTCAACAACAACTAGTGCTCGAATATCAGCCGCGCGCCAACGTTTACGCAGAGGATTATTAATGACGGAGTTCTGTATTTGGTTCCTCGTGTTCTATGTCTGGCACGTGCTAGGCATAACGGTCGGTTACCATCGGCTGCTCGCACATCGCAGCTTCCGATGCCCGAAGCTCGTGGAATACTTTTTCGTCATGGGCGGATATATGGCGTTCGAAAGTTCACCGATTTGGTGGGCCACATTGCATCGAGCACATCACCGCTTCACAGATACTGAAAAGGATCCCCACAGCCCGCGCTTTGGTAATAACCATGCGTACTGGGGTTGGATCTTTGGACACAAGTATCCAGCTCACCTAGATCCACGCACACAAGCTTCGGATCTGGTGAATGACCCACTGTACAAACTTCTTGAACGCAATAACAACTGGCACACATCGCATTTGACGAATACCTTTGTTGGTTTCGGATTCCGCGTTGTTCTCTGGGCGTTGTTCGGCTGGAAAATTGCACTGGCTAGCGTTATTGCCGGACTACTGGTCCAGCAAGTTCCGTTTCTGGTCAATCTGGTTTGCCACAAGCCTAAACTGGGTTACAAGAACTTCTTGAACTCAGATGACAGCGTCAATATCTGGTGGCTAACTTTCATCACTATGGGCGACAACTGGCACAACAATCACCATGCGTTTCCTGGCTCAGCACGAGCTGGCTTCCGCTGGTACGAGGTCGACATTTCGTGGTTGACAATCAAGCTTCTAAAGAGCATTGGTCTTGTCTACAGCATGAATGAGCGGTTCGATATGTCCAGTCGCCACAGACGAACGAAGGTCACCGTTGAAGGACGTCCTGTTCATCAGCCGGTAGCTGTTGAAAACAAGGTTCTAGCTCTGCGAAAGTAAGAGTTCGAAATACACCAGCAAAAACGCCAGCGAACCAATTCGTTGGCGTTTTTTGTGCGTCCGATTCCCGCTTTGGAGTTCGGTCCGATCCCGGGAGCGCCGGCATCTTGCCGGCTTCCAAATTTCCAGACATTCGATGCCAAACTAATTAAATGGCGAGACGCAGACGGTCAAAGCCCGAGCTACTTTTCGGGTTTCTCGCTGCACTCTATTCGCTTGTTATTAATGGCGACGAATCCGCCCTTGTTCACATACTTCTCTTTGAATATCGGATCACCGTTCGGATTCTTTCCGTTGTTTATCTGATCCAAGATGTCGTCGAATTTGCTACGAAACTGGTCATTGTGCCTGTCGGTCAGCTTGCCGACATTGTCTATATCAAACGATTTCTTGACTGCACCCTTTTTGTAGATGGCGAACTCGAAGTCATTTTCCTTGCTGCCGTCCTTGATTTGAATCTCAATCTTTGGATTGTTCGCCTCATTACGCTTGAACTCTCTGATAATAGACAGGTGTTCTTCATTCGGAATATCAGTAAGCATATCCCGTAGCTTACATCCCTGACCTTCTTCAGCGGCCTTTTTGAACTCTTTGAGGTCTACTTCAGGCATATACAGTGCTCCAATGGCGGGTGGGAACCCTATGGTATTGTGGACGCCGATGAGCGGCTATGTGGTTATTACGATTATGGGGCTAATGTTTCGGGCGTTTTATTTATTTCTTATCATCCTTCTTGTTCCGCCTTCTTCAAAGGCAGCTTCGGTGGAATCGCCCGAATCAGTATCGAAATATCACCGGCGCGTGAGAGATCTCTCTGCCGGAGCTGAACAGGTCTCGCAGATCGTGGGCATCGGAGATGACCTGGAGGCTCTGCGGCAACTTCGAGACATAGACCCCTCCAACGTTGAGGGACAACTGAAGCGGCTAAACATCAGGCAGACAATGATGGAAGATCTGCTAACTCAGAGTTTTGAGATTCGCAGGGTTATCGCTGAACTAGATCAAGAAATGGCGGAAGCAGATGATCTTCGGGCTTACCTGGAACGCAGGCGGGACAAAGCGATACGGCTTAACACCATCGCAAACTTTTTAAGTGGTGGTATCACTGGCATAATTGGCGGTAGCTTGGACATGGCGGACGTCAACAGATATGCACCAATTTCGATTGATACCGGAGAAGGTATCGTCCAAACATCGATCGCATTGCTCGCTTTGAAACAGCAGAATGGTGAGCGCAAGCTGATGGAAGGTATGCCCAACAAACTAGCAAAAGTACTAGACCTGAGCCCAAGCTCTGACTATCCAGAAAATGTTTGGAAGTTTTTGAACACAGCTGCACCTAATCATACTCAAACCCGAAAGCAGGTTTTGGTAGAACACTGGGCAAAGTCTGGGATGATTGAGAAAGCAAAAATGCGCGGCAGAAAAGATCATTTAGCGCACTTAGCTGGAAACTCGCCGAAAGTTGTTATTTCAATTGATCTGCTGGATGCGCGCGCAGCGATGCTCTCGGATCTCAAAGCGTGTATCAGTGAAATGGATGTCTACCTGTCGGAGCTCCTGCAAATACTTAGACGCGCTCGGAACGGATCGACGATTTAGGTCCGGTTCATACCCTGAAGAACCTCGACTCGAAGTAAGTGCTTGAGTAAATCCGACGGTCCACGAGCAGAAAGGTAGAGAGCGACCTATTAGGTTTTTGGTCGAGTCTGTCCAGATTTCACTTCCGAAGATTGTACTGGTATGTATTCCCTTGCGGTGCCAGACTCTTGAAAGTCCTTCCATGACTTAACCACATGCGGTGGCGCCATGTGTTTGCTGTCGTACACAACTAAAACATTCGTGAGACCACGACCAGCTTTCATAATTATCTTGCCATCGTATGCGAGAGCTTTTGAAGCACCACCATCGAGATTCATCGCTTCGTGGCACCCAATTGCCTTCATAAGCTTTGCTTCTTCAGTAAGAGTTAGTCCTCGTAAGAAGTTCACGATAAATAACTTCTCTCCAGCTTTATCGTATCCAATCGCCGCCCGCGGACCTACACCTAGAACATGTGAATCCATAAAGCCCTCTTGATCAGGGTTCACCCACAGCTCGCCTTGCTTCAATAGCCTCGGCCCACATGTTAGTGAAAACCAGTGCTTGCTCCAATCTGGTTGTCCTTCAGCACGCGCAGTGATCATTTCCGGTACATTATCTGTTCGCAATCCAAGTGTGGTTCCATAATCTTCCCACTGGCTATACTTTAGAATTTTTCCCTCTGATACCATATTTCCCATTACGCGTTCTTCATCGTCCTTGCTGAAGAAGGTGCCATTAATAGCTACAGCACAAGGGTGCTTCTTGAGCGTCACATCAAAGTTCTCGTGCCCAAAGCTAATCTCTCTGCTATTAGCATATGGAGCATCCTTCGGCAAAACCATTTGCAAGAATGCATTGGGATCAGTCAGGTCGACCGTCACCAGATAGAATGGCACGCCCTTGAGTTTTTTCTTCTCGAACTTTATAGCTTTACCTGGACCCTTTTTGATTCTGCTAATCCGTTTGCCTTCATCGTCGAGCGGGCGGGGATCGAAAAACGGAGGAGCTGGCTTTACATCATGCTCTTGGGGATCGAACATCAGCGGCGGAGGCTGAAAGAACTCAGGTTGCGGGGCATACTCGTCGGAAGGCTGGCCAGTATGTGCGATAAGTGCTTGTTGATCAGTCGACGTATTAACATCGGAACTTGGCGCAGTTGCCGGATCAATCGGTGCTGCATTTGTGGTCTGGACCGCAGGCGCCGACAGAGCTGGGCGCTGCTGTAATTGCCAATCAACGTAAGCCGTAACACCCTTGCATGCCCATGAACCAATAGTATTCCAAAACACAGACTGGTTGGCGGGAACGTGGAAGAACCACACAAGAGCAATCAGATATGACAAATCAAAAGCCCAAACAAAGATCGTTTTGGCAAGCGATTTTTTCTTCTTGGAGTTTTGGATCTTCTTCGTTGCCATCCCCACCCCGGCAGGCAATAAAAAGTCGGGTAAGCCCTCACCCTTTTCATAGTATTACGGCAACAGAAGCAAAAGCAAATCCCACCGAGGTCATGCCGTGGTCACTATTTCGAGCTAGTCGAATCATAGTTCAAGGCGACTAGAACTCCACTCTTAGTAACAACGACACAGCGGCTCGGGTCCGCCTGAAGTTCGGACAAGCGGGTTTTTACTGAAAAAAGGTCCGGGCATTCATAGACGAGCTGAAGGCAGCTTCGCGCCTATAATGGGAAGATGCCCGAAGAAGGTCTTGGTTTACGGATAAGTTGGACCCGCTCCTAAATGACAAACACTCAGGTAGACAATTTAGAAGGCAAACGCCTAAACGAAAACTACAGAGTAACGAAAGTCGTTCACTGGTCAGAGCACAGCGTGCTTTGTGAGGCCACGAAGCTTGATTCGAACAAATTGGTTCAGCTTACCATTCTTGAGAATGCGTCTATCAAGAATATCGAGCAGTTCGAACAAGCATGCAAAAAGGCAAGCAAGCTTAAACACGAGGCTTTAGCCACACTGTACGATTTGAACAAAACTAGCGAAGGAGAACCATTTCTAAGTTCGGAGCCAGGCGAAATAGGCTTGGCAAATTTGCTAGAGCAGGGCGAAACCTATCAAGTCAGTTCAGCTTCCCAACTAATAACCGACATTATAGATGGCTTGATCTACCTCGAACACAAAGGCATTCAAGCCAGTTTGCCGTTGCCACACCGAATCTTTCTACAAAAGAAAATTCAAAAACTGAGTTCCGGAATATCGAGCCGACCCCATCAAGATGGCACAAGAAAGGGAGCACTACTGAATTACTCAGTCAAACTCGCGCCGTGGTGCGATATGCTTGAGTTTGTACCAGAAGATTCGCTATTTCCAAGCATTCCATCAGAATTAGAGCGGACAAAATATCTTCCGCCTGATTCAATTCGGTTGACAAAGATAGATGCGCGATCTCAAATCTATACTCTTGCATGCATTTTCTATCAGCTCATAACTGGGAGGCCGCCCTTCAGATCGGATGAGCTAGTTGATCTGCAAAGTCAACAGTTATGTTCGCCTCCACCCCGCCTTCATGACAGCAGACCCGACCTGTTCTTTGATCCAGCTTTGGAAGCAATCATTACAAAAGCGCTGGAAAAGGATCCGTCAAAGCGCTATCGCAGCTTACTCGACTTCAGATTCGCTTTGCAGAAATTCGTTGCTCCAAAAGAAGCGAAGATACATAGAATTTACTCAGGCGTCTGTATATCGTTGTTTTTGATCCTGTTTGGATGGGCTTCCTATGCGCTAGTGGATCCCATACAAGGAATAATTAGCTCCTATCAGGCGTCCCATGCGCCACACGATCCTGATCCTTTTGGAGAGAGACCAGACGATTTGATACCAAGTCCGCCTGCGGATAGTATAACGGCCTTGCTCAATACATTGCCCCCTGTTCCCGCAAATGCAATTAACTTAGGAAGCATCTCGGACAGTGTTCATCTTAAGTCGGGCGACTATTTTTGCAATAAAATCACTCTTGATGGAAACAAGCGCATCACCGCCGAGGATAACGTCAAGTTGTGGATTAAACCTGAGAAGATGCAAGACAGCGTACTGGACGTTTCGGGAACCGCCGGAATTCTGGCAGATAAGGATCCGCACAATTTTGATGTTTATTATGTGAGCCAAGCCAACATAGTTATGACTGGCAAGTCCAAACTAGATTGCCATCTGCTTGCGCCCGCTGCGGTGATTGAAGCTAGCGGAGAAGCGCTGATCTCTGGCGAAGTCACAAGCAACGGTCAGATATTACGAGACAAGGCTCATTTCCTTCACGTGGATCCAAACGATTAGCCACGCAGCCGTACGACAATCACGCAGCAGAACAAGATCAAGCAAATCATCAAGACTAGGCGAGCATAGCGCAGCTAGTATGGAGTTTCCCTGTTTCCTGTCAATGTCTTCTGTAGATGCCCCTGCGTCGCCCGTCAAATACATGATTCATCTATTCGGGGCGGCATATGAAGCGAGATCGAAGCCGGCAAGATGCCGGCGCTCCCGGGATCAAACGAGCGCGAAAGAGCGAATCGCCATCTAATCGAACACTCGGATCTGCCCTAAGTATGGAGCGCGGACGTCCCGTCCGCCCATAAGTATGGCTTGCGGACGTCCCGTCCGCATCTTTCCATTAATGCTAGTAGAATTACAAAATGGAAGAAAAATCCTAAATCCCCCGGCTCGAGTAATTTCATTGGCGGACGGGACGTCCGCGCTCCATACTTATGAGGGCATTTTACACTAGTGGCCGGCGCCGACCACTGTTACTGCGCCTGGTTGTTCGCCGGGATCGTCGACTTGGAAAACCAACAGCGCTGCCACCAGCAGTGATGCTCCACCCATCATTACTACGTATAATGGATTTCCGTTGAAGACATATTTTACCAGTGGCTGCAATCCTATAGAAGCAACTATTTCCGGGATGACAATGAAAAAGTTGAACACGCCCATGTAGATACCCGTGCGATTAGCAGGAACTACGCTGGAAAGAATTGCGTAAGGGATCGAAAGGATCGACGCCCACGCTATCCCAACTCCGATCATCGTGAGCTGCAGAATATTGGGATCGTGTATAAAATAGATTGAAAGCAAACTCAGCCCCGCAAGCGCGAGCGCGGTCGAATGCAATTGTTTTCGGCCAATAATCTGACACAGCCTTGGAAGCATAAACGCAACCAGGAAACACACGATAGAATAAATTGCGAAACACCAGCCAGACCACTCGACACCGCGATCGAACAACTCGGACTTAGCATTGGGAGCGCCGAAAACATGATACGCGGTGGTGAGGTTGAAAAACATCCACATGCAAAACAAACCTAGCCAAGTCGCGATTTGAACAAGCGCTAGCTGCTTCATTGTTTTTGGCATTTCTTTAACTGCGTGCGGAATTTCCGAGAAAACTTCCGAGAACAAGCCACCAATTCCTGGCTTCTCTTTTCGCTTTTTCTCAAACTCTTCCATGTCATCGGGAGGGTATTCGCTGGTCGTGAAAACCGTCCATAGAACGCAGAGCAAAAACATGATCGCACCAGCGCGAAACGAATACAGAACCGTCAGCGGAACACCGTTGTCCGCAGATCCCTGAACGCCGAAATACCTGAGAATCATTGGCAACGCATTTGCCAGCGTCGCGCCTATGCCAATAAAAAAGCTTTGCATGATAAAGCCTTTTGTAGTTTGAGACGGAGGCAACTTATCCGCCACGAACGCGCGGAATGGTTCCATGCTGATATTGATGCTGGCATCTAAAATCCAAAGCAAACTCGCTGCAAACCAGAGTGCCGGCGAGTCCGGCATGAAGAAAAGTGCTGTGCTCGCGAAAAGCGCGCCGAACAAAAAGTACGGGCGCCGCCGCCCCAATTTATTCCACGTGCGATCACTCATCGCACCAATAATTGGCTGAACTAAAAGCCCGGTCACAGGCCCCGCAAGCCATAGGATCGGAATACTTTCCGGATCTGCTCCCAACTTCGTGTAGATGGCACTCATATTGGCAAGCTGCAAGCCCCAGCCAAACTGAATGCCAAGGAAGCCGAAGTTCATGTTCCAAATCTGCGCCAGGCTCAGTTCTGGTTTATTGCTCATGACGTCGATCTCTTGTCCACAGCGGGATACAGGCAGCTAGTAGTTTAACAGCAAATAATGCTAGCCAGGTCATTTTCAGGGAACGATTAATAAGGTTAATCCTCTTGAGCACCTTTGCAGAAGTGGCTCAGCGGTTCCGCAGCAGCAAGATAATGGCGACACTAGAACTAACCATCAAGTACCAAACGAATGCCAGCAAGCTTGCTTACTGGCTCATGCTTATCTTGTCTCCACTCTGGTTCATCCTGCCAGCGGCAATTCTTGTCATGGCAATTTTCTCTCGCCTGATATCGACGAATATCGCCGCTTACGAGGGGCTATCCATTTGTGCCATCCCTCTGTTAATAACCTGCACAGCAGCTTTTGCAACCATAAGAAACAGGCAGCTTGTGATATCACAACATGGACTCTGCTTTCCACCCAGCTTTCTTGCGCAATTGTTCCTCCGTCGAAATCGATCATGGTACGACTTGCACCACGTAGCACTATCAGGTAATGGTCCTGAACAGACAAAGGTTATGAAACTTCAATTTCGTTCTGGTGGCAGCGCTCGCATCAACTTGATGTTTCTCTCGCCAGAAGAGATCGAACAACTAGTCTTGGGCATCGAAACTTTCGCTCCGGTTGAACTGGCAAAACATGAGCTTGAGCCACTCAAGGCGGAAATAGCTGAACAGCTAAAAATCAAAGGAATTAAAAGCTATACGAACATCTGGAAGGACGAACTTAGCTACAGGTACTCAGCCACGACATTCATTCCGCTCGCTCCCGGAAAACAGCTCTTAGATGGTGAGCTGCGAATTGTAAGACAACTTGGCTTCGGTGGACTGTCGGCCGTGTATCTGGTTCAACGTTCCAAGAAGGATTTGTATGTACTGAAGGAATCGGCGCTGCCTGCTGACGTTGATGAGGAGTTGCGTGCAAAAGCCGCCGAACACTTCGAACGTGAATCACTTATCTTGGCTCGATTGGATCATCCACAAATTGCGAAGGTCTATGATCACTTCGTGGAGCAAGGTAGGCATTATCTACTGTTGGAGTATGTCCATGGTGAGGACCTACGTCAGTTGGTCCAAGAAAATGGCGCACTGAAAGAAGAGCGTGTGAGAGAACTTGCAGCGGAGATCGCACAAATATTGGAATACATGCATTCGCAAGCGCCACCGATTTTGCATCGCGACATCACGCCAGAGAATCTCGTGTTGAACGACAATGGAAAGGTGGTCCTCATAGATTTCGGAGCAGCAAACAATTTTCTACAGACTGCCACTGGAACTCTAGTCGGTAAACACTGTTACATAGCACCGGAGCAGTTTAGAGGCAAAGCCAATCTCAAAAGTGATTATTTCTCGTTTGGCGGTACCCTTCACTTCCTTCTTACTGGTGTGGACCCTGTTCCTCTTAGCTCTTCATCACCAGCAACAATCAACCCAGCGATAAGCAAGGAAATGAACGATCTTGTTGTTGCATTGACTCAGCTTGAAGCCGCCAAGCGTCCTTCTAGCGTAAATGAGATCATGAGATATCTTCGTGCCGATGCCAGCCTGATTTCGTAAGAGGAAGCATGAGCACAGAAATCGACATTATTGCAGAAACCATCGAGGAAACGACAGCGAGTGATTCCCGATTTCGAAAGGGCAACGCCAGCCGTTGCTCGGATCATCTCGTCGTTGCCGATTCAGATCTTGAGAAGGATTTCGCTGAACAGTCCCTGATAATGCACCGGGAATTTGAAATTCCTGTAGATCCAACACATGCAGAAACCACGACGCTAAATCAAGATCAGCTGACCGGAGGTTTCATCGATTGTAGAAAACGTGAGATCTGGATCGTTGTTGCAATCGTGCTGATCGCTCTGGTAAGTGCGCAGGCCGTTTTCACAGCAGTCCAGCCTATATTACATGGTGCCTTCAACCTGGCAGATCGTTTTATCCTTCTAGTGTTGGAAATAGTAAAGGTTCAGTTGGGTTTACTTCTGCTCCTCTATCCAGTTGCCATAATCATCGGTCTGCGCACCCTTTTGAAATGGTTCAACGAATTCTCTCAAACCAATCGAATCGACATTGCAGACGACGGAATTGTTCTAGGTTGGCAAAGCACACCACAGGAACTGATACCGTGGGGCGATCTCACATCCATTTTTCTTTTTCGACCAGAGAGCACGATGCTACCACGCAAATGGCTTGTCGGCTTTGGCTGCTCAGCGACCCGCCCAATCAACGTCAAGATTGATGTCGTCACGCCTATTGGTCGTGAATTACTCGCCGTACTCAAAAAGAAGGCACCATGGATTTCAATCGATCCTGATCTAATTGAGATCTTCGAGCCTGCCATTGCCGACAGCCGAACAGAATTGTGGATGAAATCGATAAGCCAAGCTCCACAGGAAGAGCAACTTCTGCCGCTCACACCGGGAGACAGGTTGAACAATGACCGGTACGAAATAATCGGACGAATCGGTGTCGGTGGACAAGGTACTGCTTATCTTGCGAAGGATCTCACAAATGATAGCGATGTCGTCATTAAAGAATCCCTCTTTCCAGTTTACGTCGATACAAATGTCAGGGAAGAATATAGTCACCGCTTCGAAAGAGAAGTGGAGCTCTTGCAGCGATTCGATCATCCATCCGTTGTGCGCTTGCTAGATTCATTTCAATCACCTCACCGAGGCTATCTTGTACTCGATTTGATTGATGGAGATTCCCTGCGGAAGAAGGTACAGAAAGAGAGTCGGATGGATGAGGAAACTGTGCGCAATTTACTTAAGCAGATGACAGAAATCATGTCTTACTTGCACGGGTTATCACCACCTGTAGTTCACCGCGATTTCACGCCTGACAATCTGATACTAGATAAGACTGGCAGACTTGTTCTCATCGACTTCAACGTTGCCAGAGAAATGCTTTCTACCAAAACCGCTACAGTAGTCGGAAAGCACGCCTACATTCCCGCCGAACAATTCCGCGGTCAGTTCGACGAACGCAGCGATATTTACGCGCTCGGTTGCACACTTCATTTCTTACTTACAGGAAATGATCCAGAACCCATCACCCAGTCGCAACCGAAACTTGAGGTACAAGAGATCTCAGAAGAACTAGATGCACTCGTGCAAAAATGCACAGAACAGGACGTAGTTGATCGTTTTCAAAACATCAAAGCGCTCGTCGATCATCTCGGCAAAGCTAGTGATTTGCCAATGTAGTTAATCGCTGCGCTTCCCAAAATAATCCCACAGCAACCCGGGAAACGGGCACGTTCCAGAGAACAGGTTCCCATTTTCGCTAACTCAGTGAACTCAAGAATCAATTCCGTAAGCTTGGATTTATCCAGCACTTCGAAAATCAGCTCTCTGATTTGATCGTCATCCATAAGGTCTCCGGCAAGAACACGTAACCTTTCGAATTAACCTGCTGGCTTAAGGGCTGGGGCGCCGGCAGGGGGTTGTGGACCTTTGGTTGCTTCGATTAGCGCTTTCAGCTGGGGCTCGGCGGCGGTGTTGATCACGTCGTTGATTCGGAGGATAGTCAGACCCTTGTAGAGACCGGGTTTGTTGTGTAATTGCATGTGGTCTCTTATGGAGTTCCATGCTGCCCAGTCGTGTAGGGTGTAGTTGAGCGCATTCTCGCCTTTGAGGAGCAGCCCCTGATGTTTAGCTTCTCTTCCGACCCAATTCGCTAACGTATTTGGCAATGCCTTAACTTCTGGTCCGCCTTGGCCATCTAACATTTCTAAGCAGGTAAAATGTAGCGTGAAGCGACCGGCACCAGGTGCGGTGGCGGCTTCCTTGATACCTGAAAGGAGTGGTCGATAGCCACGGCCAAGTGCATCGCTTCCCCAATCGTTTGTACTGGTACGAATCAGCCCGGCATTGAGTTCAGCCAATCTGTCGCCTAGCTCGATACGTCCATCGGCATGCTTCGTGCCAATCCGCCAGTGAACTCCCGGAATCTTGGCTCCAATCTCGACATCTTTGAACGGAGCATTCGGATTGGAGAAGACACTGAACGATTCGCCGAGCACACCCTTGATGTGATTAACCAGTGAACCGCTGTACCAATCAAAGAAATCACGACCATACTGAGTCTTTGTATGGATCTGGTCTCTGTAAAAAGCTGATGCATCAACTGGAGGTTCGATCTTACCGACCTTGGTGCCCCACGCTTTTTCCACACCCTCCATATTGCCATACTTCTTCATAACGAAATTCACGAAGTCTGCTTTTTGCAAATCAGAATATGCCTGAAGCGCGCCGCGACTTGGGTAGTCGGCACCAGGATCATGCTGGTTATACGATGGATATCGAGCTTCCCCAGCCGGTCCCAAACTGATATTAATTTCGGCGATATGAGGAGCCTTCGAAGCGTATTGCTGTTGGAACGCATTCATCACATTTTTGTAGAGCGGAATTGCGTACTTGTCTGCGGCGAATTGAATATATTCGCTGCTCATATTTCCGTTCTCGCTCTTGAACTTTCCAACGTCAGCATTTGATCCTGGAATCTGACTGGAGATCTTATTCCAAGTCCAGAATGGGATTGGAACTGTATGTGTGTCACCAACGTTTCCACCGAGTTGGTGGAAAGACAAAATCGGAACCCACTTGAGCCCTGAGTTAATAATCGAAGAACTCAACTTATCGTAATAGCGCCAGTCGAATTGACCTTGCTTCGGTTCGATGACACCCCACCAAACATCCGTCGAAACGCCATTAACTCCAAGTTTCTTTGCTTTGTTCAACTGCCCGACAAATTCGTCCCATGCAGGACGCGACTTGTCGCCGTTTGGATTGAAGGGATCGCCGACCAGAAGCGGTGCCATAACATTAATCGGAGATTCGTAGCCACCGAGCATGACTCTGTTTCCGCCAATGGAATTTTTCCATTGCGGAACGGCATCACTGGTTGCCAAACGAATTCGATTCCCTTGCCCTTGCTCTAGGAAAACTGGTCCTTTCGCATCAGGAAACAAGTGCGCAGCCTTTTGTGCACTCGTGAGATTCTCGGGATTGCATGTGGCAAGAAGATCAGCAAGTTTCGGAACAGGAATTCTGCCGTTAGTCTGCTCATTGTGATGGAGCAGCAATTGTTTCTCGGGACCAATTCTTTCCCAGCCAAGAATATTGCGCACTTCTCTGACAGTAGTGAGCGCAGTCGATGTTTGCTCATTCGCAAACTTGCTTACATCTGTCATTCCTCTGGTAACGACAAATTCTCTGGCGTTAGGAGCCGGATTCAAACCAACAACATCCAACGCGCTATACACATTTTTTCTCAAGCTTGCATGGAATGCCGGATCCGACGCTTTGATGCCGATGCCTGCACCGGCGGCTCCGACGCTCGCTTCGAGTCCGCCTTTCAACAACATCTTCGAGAAACTGATGTCTTCTTTCTCTGCTACCTGGCGCAGGGCTTCCGCCGATGATCCGTTGACGAATCCGAACGATCCGCCGGTGACCATACCTGAAAGCAATTTGTTGCTTGCGAGCGCTCCCTTGCTGAGATGATTCACTCCCGAGAAGACACCTTGACCTACAGTGAAGGTTGCAGCGTTGAACAGTATAGATTGAGCAGTAAATACGTCCGACTTCAATCGGTCGCTGATAGCGGCTGGATTGTTCAAACTTTCGCGCGAGAATACGACATCAGCCGCACCAGAACCCAAGCCCATCATGACGCCTTTTACCGGCGCAATTTGTCCGCCTGACCCGACCGCGGCAAATATTCCCTTCATCGCCGTGCCTTTAGCACCGCCAAGTGTGAAATCGATAGCTTGATCTTTAAGCGAATCGCCATACTTAGCCTGGTCTAGTCCATAGCTGACTATGGTGGAAACGAATCCAACCTTCCCACCTGCAAAAAGAGACGCAGTCTTCACGAGCTCCGCGCCATAGTGATTGACTTGCTCTCTTAGCTCGTCGCTTTTTACGATTTTTGACGTGACGGCATCGAGTCCTGTTTTCAAAATCGATGGACGAGCATGTTCCTTGCTCGCCTGAGCCGAAGCTGCTTTCATTTCCTGCGAAGATTGAGCTAGTAAGATTTGCAATGTGCGTTCGGCAACCTCTTTGTCGGTGACCGCACCGCCATTGTTATCACTGACAGAGTTTGCGTTTTTTTCTGACAAAAGTTTTGGAGGCGTCGGCGAAAAACCGCTTAAACTGCGCTCGACAGCAGTTGGACTCGTATTCGATTTAGCATTGCTTTCATTGGAGTAATCGAACATCGACAAGAAGAGGCTCAGTAGGAGGGGGTGCATAGCGGTTCCTGTATCTAGAGTATTTATAAATCTCGAACAGGACAATGGTGTTTATCCCACCAAACGCCCTTCTGGACAGCGTTCGCGCGGCTAGCAAGTTCAGATTTTTCTCAGCAACTTTATGAGTGAGAACTAAACTATTTTCGAAAACCATCTTTACAACTCAATTGTGAGCGAGTGCTAATCTTGTGCGGATCTGTGACTCGCAGACAGAAAAGCGCAGAAAAACTTGAGAAGCATTGTTTGCATCGGATTTCCCAGCTACTCGGCGGAATGAGAGAAGTCAAACAATATGAATGCTAGTTAAGCAAAACTTGCGTGATCGGACAGCCCAAGAGAGTTTCAGAAGAATCAATTTTCGCAGTTTGATAAGTCAGAACTCATCATCTGCAGGACGAATCTTAAGCGCAGTTAAGTCTTGGAGAACGTTGAATCTAAGCGTCGAGCTGGATCGCAGAGACGTGAAACACCCGAGTTGCTCAAAATCTTTTGACTACTCGGTGACAACAGGCATCAATATTAGGCATCCTCATACTCGAACAATTCGCCAGTTCTCATCAAATAGATCCTTGCAAGTACGATATCGAAGTAGGCCATGATCGCCGGGCCCAGAACGAACTGCAAGATGGGAACATTGTATGCCACTGAGTTCGCCACGAACAATGCGACGAGATAACCGAGAATCTGCCAGGAATAACCCGTAACAAGTTCGTTGCTCTTCATTATTGCTTCGATGGCACTCATATTCCGCTCTACCACCAAATATGGTGCAAATGCGGTTCGGACCGCGATAAAAATTCCAGGCACAACAAGACAAAGAGCTCCTAAACTTGTAGCAACACCGATAATGACGCAGCAAATCAGGAAATTCACGAACCATGGCATCGATTCGGCGAAATCTCCGAACGTGGCAGTCTCACCTTTATTCAACTTCAACGTAATGCGAGTCCAACCGACTCGAATCACATTGTAAACAGCAGCAAATATTACCGCGCTAATCAGTGCCACTGGAAGAACGGCTATAAAGGCAGCAGTCTGATTGCCCTTTGTCATCATGGCTGTTCCACCGGCAACCGCGAAAGCTATAAGGCATGCTGGTAAAACAACGAGCAATGCTGGCACGTAACTAAGCAGAGCTGCTCCGCCGATCGAAATGAAAAGGTTGTCCTTGTATATCATTGCTCCTTGTTTGAAAAGGTCAGTAAAAGGAACATCATCATTAGGCATAAAACACTCTCGTGGCAACCTATCACTATCTACTTTCCAAGTTTGCAGGTTTGTAAACATCGGAACGCCTCAAGGCTAATATTCATGTGCTTTTTTAACGCGGCGACTATCATTTTGGCTTGGTAGAGAACAGATTGAGATATTCGAGTCATTAGTCAGTAAAGGAACTTCTCCATGAAGGGAAAGAAACTCGCAGTTGTCGGAGTTGGCAAACTCGGCGAAGCACTGATATCAGGTTTGTTGAAGCAAGGCGATCTCAAAAGCTCTGATATTGTAGGTAGTGTCGGCCAGGAAAGCTCGATCGCTCGCCTTAAGGAGCGGCTGGGCATTGAAGGCTCGTTGGACAATAGATACGTCGTAAAAGACAAAGATATTGTCTTGCTTGCTGTTAAACCTCAGAACATGGATGCAGTTTTATCTGAAATTACAGATGTGCTCACACCAGATCAACTTGTTGTGTCGGTGGCAGCATCGGTTACCACACGCTTTGTACAAGAGCGGTTAAAAGAAGCGGTTCCCGTAGTGCGAGCCATGCCAAACACACCTAGCATTATTAACGCCGGAATGACTGGACTTTGTGTCGGACTTCACGCCAAAGAAGATCACAAGAAAATGGCGGAAGCGATTTTCAAATGTGTTGGCGAAACAGTGTTCGTTGACGAATCACTGATGGATGGTGTGACAGCGCTGTCCGCCAGCGGTCCGGCATACCTTTATGTAATCATCGAGTCTCTTGCAGAAGCAGGCGTAAAGCTTGGAATTCCGCGCGAAGTTTCGACCTTACTTGCGGCCCAGACTATGTATGGTGCTTCCCGAATGGTTTTGGAAAGCAAGGCTCATCCAGCGCTCCTGAAAGATTCCGTGACAACGCCTGCGGGGTGCACCATCGATGGTCTCATGGAGTTGGAGGAGGGGAAATTGCGAGTCACCCTCGTCAAAGCCGTTGTGAAGGCTGCCGAGCGCGCTCGCGAGTTGGTTAATACGCAGAATGCGCGCAAGCAGTAACTTGGGTGCTGAAAACACCGAGTTCAATCGATTGAGTGCACGAGACTGCATATTTGCCATACGAATAAACCATTTGCTTGGTAGTAGAGCGAGTCTCCACTACAGTGTTCCAGGACTGATAGGTCTGAAGAATCTAGTTCGTAATCAGAATGTAGATCATTCGAAAAATACTAAAAGGTAGCTGAAAAAGAACTGAAATGCTCCAAGCATTTCAAAAGACTCTAGCGACGAGTATATTCGTGCATTTCACAACGTTCCTCTAACTGTATCTTCGGGGTATAAAATGGCCGAGAAACCAAGATTTACTATCGAGCGAGGATCAATTACTCGTACCTTCCTCGAGAGATGGCTATAGCGGGCAGGATGCCCGCTGCCCATACTCATGGGCGGACGGGACGATGCTGCTGGCGATCTCATCTCAGCTTGGTCTAGTGCAGATTTTTGCAGCTAGTATGGAGCGCGGACATCTTGTCCGCCCATAAGCGCGAAGCGCGTTGCAGCTACGCATTCGGAGTTTCGCAAGAGGTAGAGTCTCCCTAAAGCTGTAGCGTAGATAGTAGAATCTGCCTATGGGCGGACGGGACGTCCGCGCTCCATACGGATTTGCCTGTTCGCGCGTCGGGATGAACTGTTTAACCATGGCGGATTTTGGTAGATTCAGTTCGGTTCGATCCGAGAGCGCCGGCATCTTGCCGAGGTAACAAAGTGAAAAAACTGCATATTGTCGGCTTCGATCTTAAAGAGAGATTCGTTGTGTCAGTTCGATTCGCTCCGGGAGCGCCGGCATCTTGCCGGCTTCGATCTTCATATCGCTATTCCGGTGCGATGAATGCGTCGTCGCGACCCAAACAGTATTACTTGAATTCGAGGAGCACGAAGACCATTAGGAGGACTAGTCCGGCCGCTTGTAGGAGAATTGCCAGGTGTACCATCATGTACTTGCGTTTGACAAGGAGTGCCAGATCGGAGGCTTTGCTTGTTGGTTGGGAACCATCCTTAGTAAATCCCCAGTGCCATTCAAGGCCTATGTAAGAAACACCCATGGATGCAAGAACCGGCAGGAAAACGAATCGGTCAATCTCATTCAGCAATGCCTGGTGCTCTTGCGGTGGTACTACATTTAGTGCTGTTATACAACCAGCCAGCAGTGGCACCCCAAGTTGAATTTGGAAACGCAAAGTATTATTCACGTTGTTAATAACGTCCCGAAACGTGTCTTGTTCCCACTTGCTCATGCCTATTTCGTTTGGCTTTTCCTCTTTTGGAGGATTAGCTTGAGCCGCTAGACTTTGTGAAATCGCTTGAAAGGATTGCGTTATAGATTGTGAAAGCGTTTCCGAAAATGCATCAGGATTGCTGCCACAATGCGGGCACGAATCCTTAAAGGCTTTCAAGACCTTGCTCTCTTGTTCCTGTTGCAGTTGCTCTTGCTGTTTTTCCATGTTCGCTCGAACTAAGTTCCCGTAGATAGCGACCGCAAGCACTGCCTGTAGTGCTCACTCTCCAAAGGCTGTCCAGATTCATCGAAGCATTTGATCAATAGTTCTAATAGATATCGCAGCTCTTGCTGATTCGTCACCGTTTGTTCTTGTTGCAAAAGCCAAGCCGATCGCAAGAAACCAATAGCGGGCGCATAGTTAGTCTGGCAATAATGCAAATATCCCAGATCAACCAAAACTTCTGCTACATCATTATGACTTTCGCCAAGCAGGCGGTTTTTGATTTCCATCGACTGTAAAAGCAGCAATTCTGATTCCGGATACTTCTTTTTTACAATCATCAGACGTGCAATCTTTGCGCAGATGTCTGCCAACTGCAACTCATAAGCCTCTCCGGCAACCGCCATAACAGCGTGCGCACGGCGCAACAATACTTCTGCTTCATCCGGCTCACCTCTGCGTAAACATATGTCAGCAAGTTCAGCAGCGAGCGAAGCCACCTCAGGATGATTAAGCCCGAGCGTTTCTTCGAGCAACAGAAGATTGTCCATCTTTGCTACAAGATCATGAAGTTCATTGCCTTTGGACACGGCATCCTTATCGAGATTCATCTTGGCGAAGAATTCGTCCGGAATTAGTTTTGATAAGGAAGCCGCACGCAAGACCATTCCAGCATAATAT
Source organism: Candidatus Obscuribacterales bacterium (assembly GCA_019747875.1). GTDB lineage: Bacteria > Cyanobacteriota > Vampirovibrionia > Obscuribacterales > Obscuribacteraceae > JAIEPM01. The sequence continues at coordinate 3,052 of JAIEQI010000058.1, read as the reverse complement.
GAAGGCAGAATTGCAGAACGACAAAGGAGCTGAACACGAACAGCGTTTCGCAAATCATGTTGAGTGATACAGCCTTGCTCAGACACAACACGTCCCAGGGGGAGGCGATCCCGCTTGGCTGCTTGCAATGCTTCTGCAAACTGATCTGCATCGATCAAACCTGATGAAATCAAAAGCTCACCAATGCGCACATTGGTTCGAGCAGGCGGCACAACAACACGAGAGCATGTGATTGCATCGCGCAAGCACAAAATAAACTGCGGTGCATGCAACGGCAACAGCTTATGCCACAAAGGCAGAGCCCTTCTATAAAGGCGGTCTGCGTAAGAATGCATCTGATATTTTGAACTGAGCGCCGCTACCGCTGAAAGAGTCAACACAGTATCAGCAGAGAAAGATTTGTTCTTTCCTTCCAATTGTTCGAGAATTTTTGTGAGTTGCTCTTTTAACTGACCACGATCATTTGCTTTTGCATAAGCGAGGGCGAGCTTACAAAGAACAGGTAATGCTGCTTCAGGAGAATGCGCCGCTGCTTGTTCAAAAATCTTTTTCGCTTTCTCAAGCAGTTCAATGGACTTGCTCCAATCATTTTTCGCGGCTGCTTCCTCGCTAGAACGCAAGAGCTCATCAGCGCGCATTGAGGTGCGGGCAATTTTCGCTTCCACAATTTGTGAATTAGAGAATGAACTGCCTGGCTCTACACCTTCTGCACCGGGATTCAATGAGTGGCCAACTGGTGACGCATCGAAAGTTTCGTCCTTCAGCTCAGAGATAACTTTGTCCTGCACACGCTCAAGAGCAATCTGCAGAGACACCTTCTGTTGACGTGCATATCGCAGGCTTTCGACTGCCATATCTCCGTTAAGTGAAGCAAAAAGGATCTGCCGCTGAGCCTGCAGAACAAGCTCCAGATCCTCATCACTTAGATAGTTCAATACTTTGAGCAGCTGCCCAATTGGAACGTTCTTTGCCAAACGTTGCTGGCTCAAGGCTGCAGTAAGTTCTTCCTCTGTGAGAAAGCCCGATTGCAGCAAAAGGTCGCCAATTCGCATTGTGATCTCCAAGACATAATCATGATCTCAACTAGATGTACCCAGGGCGGTGCAGTCATCCGACATCTTGGCAAGTCAAAGAATCATGACTAAATTCTGGAGATTAGACACTTTCCTCCCAAAAGTCGCCCTCTCGGACTGTCTTATGGAGATTGTGCTTTGTTAGCTTTTTGACAACGATTTTTCGATTGCGCGGAAACTCGTCATCTTCATAGTCATCCTCGTCATCATCTTCAATTCTTTTGCTGCGAACGACATTCTTGCCATGCTTCTGGCTGAAAAGACTCTTGAGGCTTTTTAGGATCGGGCTGCCAGAAAGCGCCTCGAGGTCATCATCGTAATAGTCAAACCAGGGCAATCCGTACTGTGTGTACTGTGCAGCCGTTGGCGGTTTAGAGGGCGGGTTCTTGCCCGTGACAGCCTTCCACATAATCGAATTTGTGATGTGCACAAAACAGCGGCTCCGCTCCGATCGATCGTAAACCTTCAAGGGGAACTTGTCCTCGAAGATTTCCTGGTGCATTTTGCCACCAGGCGCCAGACCCATCTCCATAGACAGAAATCCGCCGGTGACCATCTGCGCCATCATCGGACTTGCAGCCCCCCATGAGCCGCCTGGCATTTCAGCGCGTTTTCTGGCAATTACAGGAAAGCGAGCTTCGTATTCGCTGGCTTTCATCGGATAGACAACTATTTGCATTCCGCCCCATTCGGCTTCACCTGTGATCTGCTCTTCGGCAGTGAAGCCCTGACCAAGCGGAGCCGCAACGAATTGGCGGATAGTTCCCTTACTTACGCAATAACCGTCAAGCCAGGGCTGACCGGGAACCGCAAGATAATCTTGATCATCGTCGTGCAAGCCATTCTTGAATCTTTCGCCTGTCACTGCATTGATTTTGCCGGTGTATATTTTCACCGCAAATGGATAACTGGCATTACGAGCCTGACTATACTGTGGATCGAAGTAAACCCACATCGCTTCTGCTTGAAACATTGGAATGATGACGCCACCATGGTCTGACCATCGTTCAGGCACATTTTGAGCATAATCATCAACGTGCACAATCGGAAAACGTCCAAGTCCCGGAGGCAATGGATAGGTGCGCCCATCATCCGGGAGTCGCAATGTACGCTGAAAGTTGATGCGAAGCACGGCGTCCGGATGGACTTCGGGGAATGAAAAGACAAGTTGGTCTGATTCTAGTTCGATCATGAGAAACTCCAAAAATGTGAATAGGCGCTTTCCTTCCTATTTGATTCGAACGCTCTTGAGTTTCGGGCTATCGACCTTCCACTCCTTCGCTAGTTATTTGGCTACCAGTCTCCGTCGCGAACTTCTCGAACTATCCGGAGCAATGCGTGGTCCGGCATGTCCTTCAACTGGCGAATTACATCTGCAAATAGGCGCGGACGCCTTCTGATGATCTTCTGAAGGTCTTCTGATACTTTGCCCGCCATAGCAAGCAATGCGTCGGGATCTTCACTGAGAATATTGGCGAGGGCAATTATGGTCCGCTCTCCCGGCGGTGGTTGCTGCCCGCGTTCGATCTTGCTGAGATAGGACGGCTCGATTCCTGCCAGCGCTGCGATTTTCCTCACGGAAAAGCTGCCAGGATCTACCTTTTGCAGTTCCTCTCGGCGTTGTCTAACGTACTCTCCAAATTCGCTCATATGCCTGGTTGTGATTTAGTTTTGCGGATTCGACAAGGAAAGTTGTGGTCCCCTTGTTCTAGAACTGGTTATACCGTGGAGTATATACTACACACTCCTCAGTTGTCAAATTGCTCCCAAAGAAGGAGCGTTCACAAGCGCGTTCTCTTTATCACTTCGCTCCGAACAGACACCTGACAAGTCCCTTCGGCGATCTTTGTTAGATCAACGAAATCAGGTTCCTGCCTTGACGCGATCTAAACGAAGCGGACAGGATGTCCGCTCCCCATACTTATAGGCGGACAGGATGTCCGCTCCCCATACTAATAGGCGGACAGGATGTCCGCGCT